>SVGA01000024.1:51251-62851 GCA_015056575.1 Butyrivibrio sp. | reverse complement strand
CAGATCATCAGCCGTTCTGTACAACAGGGCAAATTTCATCTTAAGGCAGTATTCGTCATCGGTTGATTCAATGGCTGAGTTCAAGCCTCTTTTTCCAAATCAGATGATAGTGTACAGACTTGTAAGGGAGAATCTTTCCGGGACCAAATATCTCGGGGACAGCAAATGGCTCTCATATAATGCCCTTGATCATCTGCTAAAGACAACAAGAGATAAGGCATACTATGCCCTGCCGTCTCAGGCCAATCAGCAGATCTTAAAGCTCCTTCTGCGGGACTATAAGTCTTTCTTTGAAGCTGTAAAGGCATATGGCAGGGATCCCGAGGCTTTCACCGGTCGTCCCAGGATGCCGGGATATATGTCACAGGGCTCATCCAAAACAGCTGTCCTGACTAATCAGATATGCAGGATCAAGGATGGCTGCCTTAAGTTTCCGGGTACAAAAGATAAGCTGTCTCTTGGCAAGCTACCTGAAGAAGTAACTCTTAAGGAAGTCCGGATAAAGCCTGGCGGAGACAGCTTTGTTCTGGATGTGGTTCTTTCAGTAGCTGATAAAGGGATAATTACCGTGGCTGATAAGGATATCCTCTTTGAGCTTTCCAAGATAGAAGATATCAAAAGCCTTAGGGTAATGTCGATAGATCCCGGAACAGACAATATCGCCGCTGTAGTAAACACTTTTGGTGCAAGGCCATTTGTGATTAAGGGAGGAGTGATCAAATCAATAAATCAGCTTTACAACAAGGAGATGAAAAGACTCTCATCCTGTGCCATGACCTGTAACAACAGGTACAGGACAAGAAAGATGAATGCTCTTACTGAAAAGAGGAACAGAAGGATAAAGGATCAGTTCCATAAGGTGAGCAGACAGCTTGCAGACTATGCAAGGGATAACCATGTAGATATAGTGGTGATGGGTCATAATACGTACCAGAAACAGGAGATAGATATAGGACATGTCAATAACCAGAACTTTGTGCAGATACCAATGCTGATATTTGCAGACATGCTCAGATACAAACTTGCTGAATATGGTATAAGGTTTGTCCTTACAGAAGAAAGCTACACATCAAAGGCAGACTACCTTGCAAAAGACTATATCCCTGTGTATAAAAAGAATGCGAAAGAGAACTTCGCTTTTTCAGGCAAGAGGATACAGAGAGGACTTTACAGACACTACGATGGTACAATAACAAATGCAGACATAAATGGAGCTGCAAACATCTTAAGGAAAGTATTCCCAAAGGTAAACCAATGGGATAGAGGCATAGTGGACATGCCCTGTTCTGCAGGCTGCATAAAGCATCCTGCAGGTTCATGCCGTTTCGCGGCATAACAGAAACCCTTTCTGACGTGGAGTCGGTGAGGGTAGTTCATACTTTATTTATGAATGTCATATTGCCGCGTCTATGGCAAAGTTATGCTCGCTGGCATATTGCTTTATGAAGGCTCTGATACCTGCGTCCCGATTAAGGCTGTCGGCAAAGCCGTAGCACTGACGTATCCTGCCGCCCCGCTCCTCGATGGTGATAAGGGGCTTGTCGGGCTTTGTGTTGTCCCGAAGAAACAGTATCCTGCATTCTTTTCTGGCCATAGCCTCAATATAGCCGCCGTGGCCCACGCAGTGATGAAGGATCCTTCCTTCCCGGATGATGTCAGTGGCATCCTTTGGCATTATTATTGAGTAATCCTTCCCGTAATACTCTATGTCTTTTGCCTCATGTTCTTTTCTTGAGATTATGTCCTTGTCGCACTCTGAGATGGTCTTATTTCTGGATAAGATTCCCACTATCTCACCCAGTTTATTGTGCATGTCATGGATCTTTGAGGGTTTGATATTGATGGGAGCATCTCCGAATGCAGCAATTTCCTGCCTTATGGGATCATCCTCTCGCATGTTCTCCATATAGGCCAGATAGCTTCGTCTCATCCTCAGGTAGTCTCTGTACTCAATGCTAAGCCTATATCTCTTTTCCCCGCTGTACTTCTCTATGGAGCAGATGGTGTTTGCTCCAAGACACAGATCAAGCCTTATCTGACGCGCGTCGTCCCTGTAGCATTCGTAGTAGCTGTCATAAGCCCAGTTCATGAATAAAGAGACAGCATATATGCGCTTTTGAATGTCGGGATAATACCGGATGAATTCGGCGTCCTTCATGTTTCGGCCAAATTCTTCAAGGTCATCGGTAAGCTCTATTCCCTTAAAGAATTTAAGCTGCGGCCCGGTGACTCCCAGAAGCTCTGGAAGGGATTTTTGACTGTCTCTTGTCTTTCCACTATATATACTTTCCAGAAGCCGGTGATACACTGGGCTCCCGGATTTTGCAGCCTGTTCTGCCGACAGGAAGCCCGCCTGGGCAACGAGACTTCCGTATACTATCATATCAGGGTTGAGGCACCTGCCATGCACCGCATTTTCCGCAAACTGCTCCCCGAAGGTTCTCGTAAACAATTCCCTGTCCACAAGCCTTTCCCGAAGGTCCGTTTCAAGTTCAAAGTCTTTGGCAATTTCCTCCCTCTGCCACATTCCCGTCACTGCGTTCTTTACAAAGTAATAGGCTTCTGTCGCATCAAAGTACACCCTTGTCTGTTCCTTAAGGGTCAGATAACGACAGCTCTTTTCCCCGGTGACAACCACAAGGTTTCTTGTAAGCCTCACGGCGCTGCAGTCCTTGTGACTTCTTCCGTAGAGTTCGTGGAGGATCAGCTTTGGGACAGAAGCCAAGGATTCATGGCGTATCTGCGCCCGGGCAGACGCCGATGCTTCATGGGGCAGCGGCTTTTGAGGGGAATGAAGAATTGCTCCGTCTTCCCGGCTTTTTATGTAGATTTCAAGGAACGGTTTGAATCCGAATTTGGGGTATCTGGTTTTTACATAGAGGAGAGTTCGAAGGATGGCCCTTTTGTTTGAGATTTCCACTTTATCCCTGAACATATCAAAGAGCTTCCCGCAGAAGTAGTCATTGCTCTTTGCCGTGATGTCTTTGGCCTTATCACCGGTCAGGGTCTGTGGCGTAACTATCTCAAAGACGCGGGTTCTGCTCTCTTTGACAATGATGTTTCTGTGGAATACATACCTGTAGTTCTCGCATGGCTTTCCGCTGATCATGGAGAAGCTGCGATATACCAGCCGGTCACCGATTATGGTGGCATATATGCAGTTGTTCTCCGCTCTCTCTGCTTCCGCCATGAGCTTCCCGGGGATGTCTTCGTCGAATCCAAGCTCTTCCCAGGTGGGTTCTATGTCCCTGAACAGGCAGGTGAAGCTTTCTTTTTCAATTGTCATCTCGGACATAAGGGCAATCTCCTCCTTATGAGTTTATCATAGGACGAATTGCCGGAAGAAACCATTAACCGCAGGTTTAGGTCCGATTGAGTCCATTTGATAAAAATATAGAGATGACTTATAATAGTACCATAAAACGTACGGTTTTATGGAGGTACTTATATGCTGATAGCTAAACAAATGGATATCCGCGCCAATATTAAGAAATACTTCGACCTCGCATATAATGGCGAGACAATTCTCGTGCCTCGCAAAGAGAGCAAGAACATTGTGATCATGTCTGAGGACGAGTACAACCGCATCACCAGAGCTGAGCGGCTCGGATCATATGCTGAGAAAATAACGGCAGCAAAATCTTCAGCAATAGCCGAAGGAATCTCCAGTATAAGAAATGATAATCTCAGCAAACTCGAGAATATCAGGAATCTAAAAGATAACTGGAATGGAAATGGGGCCCCTGCGCTTCCGATAAATCTGATTGAGAAGACACGGAAACTTCTGGAGGATCTCCCTATCCAGCCGGAAATTTTCCCCACAGCCCTATCCACTATTCAGCTGGAATACGACAATTCACGGCGCGATCATATGGAAATCGACATAGGCCAATCCGATATGGCGGAAATTTTTATTGTTACTTATTTCGGAAAAGAGATAACTGAAAATATTCAGGCTACATCAGATGCTATATCAAGAAGGGTAATACAATTCTATGGATAATGAATTTAAAGAGACAGAAAAGTTATATCGTGCCGTATATCCGCCGGATGTCATGGACATGTTTTGGAAAAAAGATGGAACCATATCATCTGCTGCATTTGCTGATCCTAAAGGATTATCTGTCGATCGCGGGAATTACAGAACTGATTCTGAAGTCATTTCAGACATGAAAAAGAGATTTACCGGAAACATCGTATCTGTATATGTAAAAAACTGTTACGACGCAGGTGCAATAGTCCGATATCTTCCCTCAAAAAAGAATCAGTACCACAGTGAAATTCACGGTAGTACTGATACGCCTTTATTATCTAAATATCAACGCAGGTTCCTTGCCCTACGGGCAGTAACCGTATGTTAGAACTGCATTGTTCCGGAAGTTAAGGAAAGCCGTCACGACGACGGCTTTCTTTGTTGTATATCTGCTTTATTAGTGTTTATATCTGCTTTCTTAATTGCTCTATATACTGTCTGAGCTGCCCCTCCCAGTCTACGTTGTCTGAGAAGTACAGCGTCCCGAATATCTCAGGATAGCTGTAATTCTGATTGGAGCAGATGATTATGGGTACGTCCCATTTCTCTTTAAGAGCAATCTCCACAAGCTTATCTCCGCACTTCTCTTCGTCGGCGCCCAGGGTGGGTGGATACCACATGTCTGTGATGACAAGGTCGAAGGGGTTTCCGGAGGCTAAAGCCTCCTTGTACCTTGATATACCTTCATCGAGATATCCCACACGTTCTACATCCATTATCCTGCAACTTTCCAGGACATCTCTGATCTTACGATGCTTGATTGGTGTATCTTCAATGTTCAGTACTCTCATGAAACCTCCATATCTATCAATACGATAACTCTACTCAGTTTATCCGATATCGTATTCTCTTAGCTTCATATCCTCAGATTCTCTGATCATCTTATCCTCGGATCCGCAGCTGCCACCGCACCACAAATTCTCAATCACACCGGGTCTTAATTGATCGCCCTCTTAAGGATCTTGAAGGTGCAGGACTTACTTCCACCGTAGATACCTCTGCCCTCTATCACAACTGTTGCTGTTCCGGTATTGGTGTTTGACTTGTAGCTGACAATCTCAAACTCATCAGGATTCAATATCTCCTTACCTATAGTAACACTGATAAAGTCATCCTTATCAAGTGTAACTGCACTACCGGTAAAATACTGCTCCCTGATCTTTACGGTAGCTTTGGAGATATTGGCCTTGATCATCTTATAATAGCAGAAGGTAGATCCGGTATAGTTGCCAATTCCGGTTACCTCTGCCTTAACAACAGCTCCAACAGGGAGAATATCAGCGTTGTCTATTTCTTCTCCCGCATGACGCTCAACAGGCTCTTTACTCTTGCCCACAGTCACAGTTGTGTCTTCGCCATACTTGTAAACAACTGTCTTATTGTAGTCCTTACCCGCTGCAAGTTTTGCGCCGTTGACATCAACAAGTACCGTCGTGGAGATAAATGCTTTGGCCTTCTTTGCATAAACCTTGTCTGCAGCAGATATGCTCACAGCAGAGATATCCTTAGGAACGATAGTGAATTTCCCTGCCTTAAGGGTTCCCGCAAAGTTGCCCTTGCCCTTAACAGTAACGGAAGGCATCTTCCTGGTCTTCTCTATTGTCACCGCATTATTATTGGCATAGGTAACAGTGTAATCAGTGCCCTCTGTAAGAGCTGTTCCTCTGAAGGAAACCTCAACTACGGGCTTTGCACCATTCTTAGCATAAGGAACTTCGCTGTCGAATCCGACTTCAACTAAGTCCTCAGAATCACTAACCAGGTCATATGCCTTGACAGTAAACTTCTTGGTCAGAGTTCCGGTATATCTTCCGGTTCCCGTAAATGTAATGGATGCAGTGCCCTTCTTGTCGTTACTCTTATAAGATACGGTATAATCCTTTCCCTTGACAAGGTCGCTCTTTGCCTTGGTCTTCTTGTCCGTGTAAGTAAGGATGACTGTTCCAAAAGCGCCGTCCTCTTCTCCTCCTGCAGGTTCAATCTCGCTTCCTGTATAAACATAGGAGGAATCAAGGCCTGCCACCGCGACTGACTTCATTGCTACTCCGTTAATCTTGAAGGTCTTCTTCACAGTTCCTGTGTATCCGCCCATTCCCTCGAAAATAGCAGTAGCCGTTCCCGCATTGACATTGTTCTCATAGTGCAGGGTGTAATCCACATTCTCCGTAAGAGGAATCTTTTTATAGGTAAGCTCTACACCCTTCTGCTCTATCTCTTCTCCGTCCGCATAATCAAAGGCTGAAACAAAATTACTAATCTTCGCCTTGGAAAGCGGCGTTCCGGTGATCTTATAGGAAACGGTTCTTACTCCCGCATAATCGCCTGTTCCTGTGATAGTAACAGTCACAGTTCCGACAGATTTGCAATCCTCAGGCCAGGTTACGGTATAATCGTTGCCCTCCACCAGAGTATATTTCCTGCTCTTGTCAGTAAGCTCAATCTCAGGTTTTATCTCCTCACCTGTGTATGCTGCGTTCTTTATAGCCTTTAAAGTAACCTTGGTTATAAGAGTCGCCTCTTTTACATGGAAGATTACAGTCCTTGTTCCTGTGTAATTGCCCTTTCCTTCAAGGCGGATCTCGTAATCACCGGCCTTTGTAAAGCCTTCATTGTCCTTGCCGTTCTCATTCTTCCAGGAAACCGCATAGTCTTTGCCTGCCGCAAGTTTAGTCTTTCCGCGTAAAAGAGCTATCGAAGGCTTCTGAGCTTTTCCGTTATAGGATACGTAGATATCCTCTGCCGTAAATTCATCAGCGGCAATATCCAGGGCATTGATAGCGAATTCAAACTCGTGCTTGCCGCTGTAGTTGCCCTTACCTGTTATCACAACCTTCGCTGTTCCTGCGTTTTTATTGTTGACATAGGAAACTGTGTAGTCTGTCTTAACAGTAAGTGCCTTTCTGCCGTAGTAAACTCTTATATCCTGAGTTACTGCTGCGCCTGTGTAATCAAAGTTTCTAAGTCCCGCAACCCAGATGCCTTCAGGTATTCCGCCCTCAGGTATATCCTCTGCAGGAACCTCATCATCTCCTGAGGGATCCTCTATGGGCTTCACTGTAAGAACAACGGTAAGTATCTCAGAGTCCTCATATCCGTCCTTGACAGCAATAGCCTTTATGATGACATCCTTCTCAATGGTGATAGGAGAGTCATACTTTCTGCTCCCGAGGCCCGGCTCTGATCCATCCAGCGTGTAGTAAATATCAGCATCCGGAGTTACTGAGCTAAGCACAACCGATGCACCCTTATCAACCACTGACATGGTCTCAATGTTGGATATGGGAGTCTCAACCTTCGGAGGCGCTGTCCAGATAGCTGTGAGGGTCATATCATTGGTCACTTCAGTATCAAAATCAAATACCTCATTGTTGTATTCCCAGCCGCCAAAGGTATATTTACCCTTTACCGGAGTTCCGGGATCTGTAAGTTTCTCGCCCTCAGCAAGAATAACGGTAAAGCTGCCTTCCTGTTCCTCAAGCTCTCCTCCGTCAAGATCAAAGGTCACAGTGCAGTTTCCTGTGTGTGCCTTTGTGGTAAAGGTAACTGATGAAGCAGGTCCGCAGGAAACCGTGTCGCTCTCTGCTATTCTCTGATATACAGTGTAGGCGGTATTCTCCTGAAGGTCATCAAACCTTGGCCTGTTCTGATAGTTTTCACCATCTATGGAATACTCACAGCCTTCGACAGGAATCATCTCCACTAAGCTGCTGGTTATCTTTATGATTGCAGGCCTCTTTACTGCTGCTCCCAAAGCCTTTCCTGTCATGGCAGCGGTTCCCTCTGAAGGATCCGATACATGATGGTAAGGAGACTCAGCTACTCTCTGGTAGAAGATGTAGGAGGTCAGAGGCAAAAGAGCTGTGAATACATTGGACTTTTGCCACTCCCCGTCGTTTACTCTGTACTCGAAATCATCTCCGGGCTTTAAGGTTATGGTAGTGTTCTCTACTGAAAGCACTTCAGGTGCACCTGGTGTAGGCGCCTTGTCAGCAATATACTCGAACTTAAAGTTCTTTTCACTCTCCGCATACCTTGCTATCTCGGTATCAGCATAGCCATACACCGTAAGTTCTCCGGTCTCGGCAAAAGCATTCTTTCCTACCGAAGTTACGTTTGCTCCTACAGTAAGAGTTTCAAGGCTCCGGCATCCTGAAAAGGCACTTCTTCCGATAGACTTCACGCTGGCAGGTACAACAATATCTGTCAGAGATACGCAGCCGTAGAATGCGCTGTCGCTGATCCTGCTGACAGGTGCGTTTCCAAAGGCAAAGCTCTTTAATGAAAAACATCCCGCAAAAGCTGAATTTCCAATTGTTGTTACTTTCTCTCCAACAGTTACACCGGTTACCAGCGAGCAGTTTCTGAAAGCTTCTTTGGAAATGCCGGTAACACTGTCTTCGATTATGACATCTCCCTCATAGGCCTCGGGGCAACGGAAGATGCTATTGCCTTTATAAAGTATTCCATCCTTTGAGTAGAACGCGCCAAAGGATACTGAATCTATCGATTTTAATGAGGAACATCCGTCAACAAAGCTGTCCCCGATATTCACAACGGTGCCCGGAATGTAGAGTTCCCTAAGAACCCTGTCATTAAAGAAAGCATAGCTTCCTATATCGGTAAGCCCCTTGGGAAGCTCGATCTTCTGAAGGAAGCTGCAGCCTGCAAAGCAGTCATCTCCAATGACCTTCAAAGCAGCAGGAAGCTTAACATCGTAAAGGTATGCTGATGCAGCAAACATACCTCTTGGCAGCTCTGTCACTGACAATACACTAAGATCAATGTTGTTTAAGGCATTGCAGGATGCAAAGGCATACTCTCCAATGCTGCTTAAGTTCTTAGTAAGATCAACTCTCTCAAGAGAAGGGCATGCGTAGAAAGCTCTTTTCCCAATGGTGGTTACTGTTTCCGGAAGGCTGACAAAGGAAAGGTACTCATTTCCGGAGAATGCATATTCACCGATGGCTGTAACCGTAACACCATTGATGGTCTTTGGGATAGACAGGTACTCACTTCTTCCGCTGTAGCCGGTGATGGTAATGCTGCCGTCTTCTATATCATAGGCAAATACATCGTTCTCAATGTTCCTGTCAATTCTGAACCAGCAAGCATACAGGGTGACTGCCTCTCCGGGGAACACTTCCGCCTCAATGTCAAAAACGTTCTTGAATTCAGGATCCTTGTACCATCCCCTGAACTCTGAGTTATCCTTAGCCGGGGTAGGCAAAGCTGCCACCTTGTCTCCCTTGGCGTAGTACCTGGTTGCACATGCGGTACCTCCGTTGGAAACAAAGGTTAAAGCATATCTCATCTTTTTTAGTGCAATATCGTGGGCAGCTGCATATTCAGCGGCCGCAGTGTCGTTATCCGCTATAATAGTAGCTCCTTCGTAGATGGCCCCCTCCTGAATATCCGTAACACCTGCGGGAATCGTAACGGATTCAAGACCTTCTTTGGCAAAAGAGCCTTCTGCTATACCGACAACCTTGTAACCGTCCAGGGTCTCCGGGATAACATAGTCAGTGAAATCTACGCCGGTCCCCGTAATGGTTATTCCTGTTCCATCCTCTCTTATCTCATACCTGTAGACGCAGTTCCAGCCTGCAGTAAGAGTAATGTCATGCTGGGGCATCATATCTTTGTCAAAATCCCAGACCCTGGTCTCTTCACCGTCTTCATAGGTCCAGTCCATGAATCTATAGGACTTTCTGTCAATGTCCTTTACAAGATCCTGAAGCTCGTCTGCAATGCTGTCTCCCGCCTTAACAAGACTTGTAAATTCCTTGTCTTCTTCGGAAATAAAGGTAAGTCTGTACAGGTTGAAATCAACACACTCATCAGCTGCAAATGCCTCAAGTATCGCATTGTCAACCGGGCCATATAGCTGAACATTCTTGTTGTTCCAGAAGACGAACTTTCCATATCTAGCAAAGCTCGAAGGCAATGTTACACTCTCAAGGCTCTCGCAGTTTGCGAAGGCCATATCGCCGATTTCCTGAAGGGGCGAATCTGCTGTAACTGTCCTTATCCTTGCCCCATTGAAGGCATTGGGACTGATTGTCTTTACTGTACCCGGCACCGCATAGCTTTGCGTGGTCTTTCCGGCAGGATAGGCTATAAGTGATTCCTGGTTCTTGTCAAAAAGCACCTTATCCACCGCAGCAAAAGACTCATTGAGATCACTTACTGCAAATTCACTTATATTGGCTGAAGCCACAAAAGCATCCGATGCAATAGTGTCAACATACCTGGGAATGGTAATTTTGACAATATCTTCGTCATAGGCAAAGGCTTTTTCAGCAATTTCCTTAACAGGAAGATTATCTATCTTTTCAGGGATAACTGCATGATAATCCGCTCCAAGATAACCTGTTATGCTTACAGAATCTCCCTTAATCTCGTAGGAATAATTATCTGTTGATCTTGAGCTTGCATTCCAGTCAGCGTAGAGAGTCACTCCACCGTAGGGAAGGATATCCTTATCAAAGTTCCAAGGCGTGGTAAGAGTTTCGTCATAGTACCATCCACTGAAGACATTTCCTGTATAAACAGGCATTGATGGCTCTGCTACTGTCTTTCCTATCTCTCCATAGGTTACATAGTCAGGATTGTCATTATTAAAATCAAATCTTACTTCCGCAAAGGTATCATCTACATTCTCAAAATTGATACCCTTAGACTTTGCAACCTGTTCAGCTCTTGAACCGGGACGGGCATAGATAATTGTATCTTCCTCAGACTCAGGCTCTTGTTCATCTTCCTCTTTATCGCCTGCAGCTGTATACAGCACCTTAGACGCTTCAATAGGTATATTGCTGATGTCCGCTGTATCAGAAAGAACTATCAGTTTCTTAAGGCCTGTACATCCATAAAAGGCACTGGAGGAGATGCTCCTTACATTCTTGCCAATAGTAAAGGTCTTTAGACCGGAACAGTTCTGAAATGCATAATTGCCTATGCTTGTAACAGTGTCAGGATAGTTTACTTCTTCAAGCTGCGTCCATTCACTGAAGGTATTCGCCTTTATCTGTGTGATATTCCCAGTCAGCGTAACCTTTTTCAATTTAGGATATTCTTTAATGTATGTACTGTAGCTGCTGTTATTTATGAAAAGCGAAGCTAAATTCGTCCACTTATTACTAAAGCCGTCTATGAACGTTTGTACATCCGGAAGGCTTACACTCTCTACATTTGTACAGCCATAAAATGCTCCCGCGTTATAGCTTACAGTATTTGGGATATTGATCTGTGTTATCTTCGGAAGGTCCCTAAAAGCATATGTATTTATATATGCCCCATTGTTTGGAAGCTTGATACTCTGTACATTTGTGCAGCCATTGAAACTACTTGAACCTATCTCCTTTACACTTTCCGGTATGTCTATCATTGTTATACCATTGCAGTCCATAAATGCACTCGTACCAATAGTTGATATATGCGATGTGATTGGAAGGCTCTTTAGTCCCTCACAGTTATAGAATGCATTGTCTCCTATGCTTGTAACAGTGTCAGGATAGTTTACTTCTTCAAGCTGCGTCCATTCACTGAAGGTATTCGCCTTTATCTG
>SVGA01000024.1:0-51241 GCA_015056575.1 Butyrivibrio sp. | reverse complement strand
CCTATGCTTGTAACAGTGTCAGGATAGTTTACTTCTTCAAGCTGCGTCCATTCACTGAAGGTATTCGCCTTTATCTGTGTGATATTCCCAGTCAGCGTAACCTTTTTCAATTTAGGATATTCTTTAATGTATGTACTGTAGCTGCTGTTATTTATGAAAAGCGAAGCTAAATTCGTCCACTTATTACTAAAGCCATCTATGAACGTTTGTACATCCGGTATGCTTACGCTCTCCACATTTGTGCAGCCATTTAACACCCCGGCATCAAATGAAACATTATTTGGAATCTTTACCGCAGTTAAATCCTTATTTCCACTAAGAACTCCGTTATTAAGTCTCGTTACTCTAACGCCATCCTCAGTCTTTGTGGGAATTACAACTGCACCGCCATCGCCCTTATATCCGGTTACTTCTGCATAGCTGCCGGTTCCTGAACCGAATGTTTTAAACTCAAAACCTTCAGCAGAATAGGATATGCCGTCTTCAATTATGGTATCACCGGCATTCACCGCTTCATCCCATGGATTGTAGCCCTCTATGTACTCATACTGGGCATAAATTGTCAGATCGCTACCGGGCATAAGATCAGTTTCAAAATCCCACTTTTCTTTGCCCTCACGGTCTTTAGTCCACTCTTTGAATTTGTAATTGGAGACCTTGGCTCCTCCGATTTCGCCGATAGATGCCCCTTCTACAGCAACAGCCTTATAGACTCCGGCTCCCTCAAGGTTATAATCATAGGTAACAGCATAGAGCTTAGCCCACTTGGCATAGAGCACCATGTCGGAAGTAACCTTATCGGTCTCAAAATTCCACTTATGTGTAAATGAAGGATCGGTGTACCATCCCTGAATGCCTTTGCGGTCTGAGGAATAACCCACCTCAGGCTCAGCGGCGCATCCGCCCTTTAGTACTGTCTGCGCCGGAATATTGTCACCTTTTCCGGAACTGAACATTACAGTGTATTTGTCATAAGGAATAATCTTTATGACATAATCCGACTCCAAAAAGTCTTTTTCCAGATCAAAACTTAAGAAATCAAGAAATTCCACAGAAATGGCAACATATATCTTAACATAGGCAGATAACTTTCCCTCCGGAATGCTCTCAGACAGGTCCCTTGACATTTCAAGCTTAACACCGCCCTCAAGCTTTGCCTCTGCGGAAACAATCTTATTAATTGCATCAAGTTCGATTCCAATCTCAATTCCCGCTTTGGCTTTTACTGCAGCTTCGAAACTGGTATCCTGGGATGTTACATCCTTTATCTGCTGTATTTCATCTCCCACTACTCTAAAGCCTGTGGTCTCTGATGTCTCGTAGGTAAAAGAAACAGTTCCGTCAACGGAATACACCAGCTGCAAAACCGCATAGATATTAACAAGTCCCGGCTCTTTAAGAGGTACCTTGGCAACCGGAATCGTCTTTTTCGACTCAGTTTTTTTATCGCTGACACTTCCGGTAATGGAAAAGGAAAACTCCTGTTTCTTCTTTTGGATTACCTCAAACTTTTTTACTTTTCCTTTTGCGAAATCTATATCTACATTTACGGAATATGTTGTATTGTCGGAGCCGCTGGCTTCAACTTTGACATCCGCTTTCTGGGTGGAACCTTCCCGATCTTTATGAGGTATTTTCAGGGAGATATCGTAGTTCAGTTCACTCTGGAATGATGTGGATATAGACCCAAAGCCATAGAGGTTATAGGAATTCTCGCCCGTCTTCTCCATATCATCGATAGTATATTCCTCGTAAACGCCATCGTAGTCTGAATCGTTGTAATAAATGGCATTTTCCCAGTCGGGTCTAAGATTCTCCTCATCAATGACAAGTCTCTTTAAGACTTCACTTCCGATAGCTCTTTCACAGTGAAGGATATAATTATCTCCTGCCTCTTCCTTACTGATGATCTTAAAGGCATCGCCGTTTGAGATCTCATCAGAGGGTGGAAGATAGAAAACAGGATGATCCTCAAGGTAAGATACCTCAAGCTTATTCATCTCTATCTCAGTATCGGTAATAAAGAAATAGTGAGAACGGGTAATCTCGGTAAGGTCTATCGCACCATCCGCAAAATCATAATCTGAAAGATCAGTGCTCTTGTATCCGCTGTTCGCAGCATAATCAAGGGCATACGCGCCGTGATATGCACTGATGGTAACATCACTGTTAAAAGCATTACTTCCGATTTCTCTGATATAAAAGGGAATCTTTACAGACTTAAGATTTACTGCATCAGAAAAAGTGCCGTCTTCAATTGCTACGGCAAAGTATTTACCCATCTTCTTGGGCACTGTAACAGAAGATTTATCTGTATCGGAAAATCCCACGATATGAGCATAACCGTCTTCATCAAGATAATATGACCAGCTTCCGGCCTTGAGGATCTCTTTTTCCTCTTCCTCCGGGTCTGAAGCGCCGGTTAATGCTTCGTCAGATCCTTCGGTCGCTGCCTCATCCGATAGCTCTTCTGTAGCTTCATCCGAGAGCTCTTCTGCGGCTTCGTCCGATAGTTCTTCTGCTGCGTCGTCAGTAATCTCAGCGGTTGCATCATCTAAGCTCTCATTCCCATCACCGGTATTTGATCCTGAAGATGCATTCTCTTCTCCTGCATTTGCGCCTGTTGCGGCATCCGGATTCTCAGGTGTTTCGTCGGCAGCATTACCGACCGGCTCGTCACCGGAGCCCTCGCCGTCAGTATTTTCGTCGCTACTCCCCAGCATAGAGCTTACCTGGTCTTTAATATCCGATAAACCATCATCTGTTTCCGACACCGATTCCCCTGTTGATCCGGCATCGCTACTCTGCTGTGTCAGGTAGGTATAATCAGCAGCAACTGCTGTAATCTGAGTCGAAGAAAATGCCATAACCGCGGCCAGAAATACGCCTAAGGATCTTGTGAATGCTCTTTTCATCTTGAATCCCCTCTAAAAAATAATATTTTTCTAATCTATTTATTAAATATGTATAAACAATAAATTGCGTCTTAAGTAATTATACGATTTTCAAATCATTAGTCCATGGTTTTTCTCACTAAATATTGTTTTTTATGATGAAGGCATAAAAAATCCCCCTAAGAGAGACCATGGATACTCCATCAGCCTTCTTTAGGGGAAAACTTCTAACTACCTATTTACAAAAGTGATTCTATTGTGCAAACCTGAATTTAGATTATTCTTGCGTCGAGGCGGGCGATGGGAATTGTGAATTGAACACTTTCTTGCGTCGAGGCGACCGAGCGTGGTTGGGCGGAGAGCATATGACTTGAGCACTTTCCACCGCAAAGTCTTCTACAAGCTGATTAAGTAGGTATTATAGCCCTAAAACTTAACGTTATATCGATAAATAGCCTTATTGAGTACTTGATTATCAGGATAACGTTTCTGTTCTGTGCATTCTGTACGATATTTCATAAATATTTCCACCGCAAAGTCCCAAAAGAAACAAATGCGTTGGAAGCGCCTTGATAAAATCATCGAAATCTTGTAATCCAACCGCTGATAGCTATCAAACCAGTGTCAAGTCTGACCATTTCCTCCATTTACTAAGACAAAAGGGAATAATTCCCATCAGTTATCATCGCATTCCATACCCAGCGCTTCCATAAGGGCATCGGCTATTAAATCTGCCATATACAGCTTGTAATCAAGCCTCGATGACTGCCCGGGGACTTTACTGAACCAGGACTCTGTTCCGTATCTTGTGGCAATGGCAAAGTACACCTCTCCTGGAACGCTGTCCTCATTACCCGGGTCCATATTACCTAAGGTTCCCGTTACTCCAATGCCTATATCCGCATCGTAGAAGCTTCTGCAGGCTCCAGCCATTTCCGAAGCCGTCTCCATGGAATAGACTCCGAATTTGTTGATCACATCAGCACTGACTCCGCACCTTAACTTGGCCTCATTGCTGTATGTAACAAATGCTCCCTTTATTATGGCCGAAGAGCCTTCGGTATCAGTAATGAGGGATGCTATCTGACCTGAAGTACAGCTCTCCATTGTGGTAATGGAGAGCTGCTTCTTTATCAGGGTATTTGTTATTCTTGTATATTTTTCACGAACCGTATTTTCAAGCATTGTGATATTCCTGAAGGGATCTGATGTTGCCGCAGCCCTTCTCAAGGACCTCTTTGATTCCCTCGGCAGCTGCCTTGCCGGCTGCTACTGTGGTGATGTAAGGGATACGGGCCTTGATGGCTGCTCTTCTGAGGTAACCGTCGTCGTGGGCTGCCCTGCGGCCGATAGGTGTGTTGATAACCAGCTGCACTTCGCCGTTCTTGATAACATCCTCTACGTTGGGTCTTCCGCCCTCGTAGTTCTTCATTATCTTCTTAGCTTCAATTCCGGCCTCCGTGATAAGCTCATGGGTCCTTCCGGTTGCGTAGATCTTAAAGCCGCTGTCAGCAAAGCTCTTTGCAAGCTCTGCAGCGTAGGGCTTATCTGCGGTGTTAAGGGAGATAAGTACCGCTCCTGAAAGAGGAAGTGCCATGCCTGCTGCCTCTTCAGCTTTGAAGAAGGCTTCGCCGGGAGTCTTGGCAAGGCCGAGAACCTCTCCTGTCGAGCGCATCTCAGGTCCGAGGACAGGGTCAACCTCAGGGAACATGTTGAAGGGGAACACTGCCTCTTTTACTCCGTAGTACTCAGGCTCGGTGGTCTTCTTGTTCTCTATAAGCTCAGGCACAGGTGACTTTCTGCCTGTAAGCTCTGAGGTAATAATGTCTGTAGCAATGGGCACCATCCTGATGCCGCAAACCTTGGAAACCAGCGGAACTGTCCTGGATGCACGGGGATTGGCTTCCAGTACGTAAACCGTGTCGTTCTCGATGGCATACTGCATGTTCATAAGTCCTACAACGTTCATCTCCACGGCAATCTTCCTGGTGTACTCCTCAATGGTCTTGAGGTGTTTCTCAGGAATATGCTTGGAAGGAATGATGCAGGCTGAGTCTCCCGAGTGGATACCCGCAAGCTCAATGTGCTCCATAACCGCAGGAACAAAAGCATGTGTTCCGTCGCTGATGGCATCTGCCTCGCACTCAAGAGCATTCTGAAGGAATCTGTCTATAAGGATGGGCCTGTCGGGAGTTACGCCAACGGCGGCTCTCATGTAACCCTCCATGCTCTCTTCATCTCTTACGATCTCCATGCCGCGGCCCCCAAGTACAAAGGAAGGACGAACCATAACGGGATAGCCAATCCTTGCAGCAATCTCCTTGGCTGACTCTACATCTGAAGCCATACCTGCCTCAGCCATTGGGATTCCAAGCTTCTCCATCATGAGCCGGAACTGATCTCTGTCCTCGGCAAGGTCGATAACTTCGGGAGTTGTGCCAAGAATGTTGACACCCTCCTCCTTGAGCTTGGCTGCCAGATTAAGAGGTGTCTGACCGCCGAACTGAGCGATAACTCCAAGAGGCTTCTCCTTGCGGTAGATCTGAAGAACATCCTCAAGGGTAAGGGGCTCGAAATAGAGCTTATCTGAAGTGTCATAATCCGTTGATACTGTCTCGGGATTGCAGTTTACAATAATGGTTTCAAAGCCCAGTTTCTTGAGGGCTATGGCTGCATGTACGCAGCAGTAGTCGAACTCGATACCCTGACCGATCCTGTTGGGACCGCCGCCAAGGATCATGATCTTCTTAGCATCAGCTGCGCTGCCGGCATCCGGATTCTCAAAAGAGGCATCTTTCTTATATGTAGAATAGTAGTAGGCGCTGCCATCAGTTCCGTATACATGAACGCCGTCCCACTTTTCAGATAGACCGGCATCTTCTCTTGCTTTTCTGATGTCATCCTCGGAAACACCGAGCATCTTTGCAAGATATCTGTCGGAGAAGCCATCCTCCTTGGCCTTGATAAGGGCATCCGGGGCAGGTACGCTTCCCTTGCTCTTCTCGATGAGCTGCTGCTCTTCGTCTACCAGTTCCTTCATCTGCTCAAGGAAATAGTGCTTAACCTTGGTGATCTCATGGAGCTCTTCTACGGTAACACCCTTCTTCATTGCTTCATACATAAGGAAGTAGCGCTCGGAGGAAGCTTCATTGATCCTGATAAGAAGATCTTTTTTGTCCATTTTCTCGAACTTCTCGATTCCGCCAAGGCCGTAGCGGTCCTTCTCAAGGGAGCGGATCGCCTTCTGGAAGGCTTCCTTGAAGTTCTTGCCGATACTCATGACTTCGCCTACGGCACGCATCTGGGTACCAAGCTTGTCCTGAACGCCATGGAACTTCTCAAAGGCCCAGCGGGCAAACTTAACAACAACGTAATCTCCGTTTGGAACGTACTTATCCAGAGTTCCGAACTTGGAATCGGGAAGCTCTGCAAGGGTAAGACCTGTTGCAAGCTTAGCGGAAACAAGGGCAATAGGGAAACCTGTTGCCTTACTTGCAAGGGCTGATGATCTTGATGTTCTGGGATTGATCTCAATGACAATGATACGTCCGCTCTTGGGATCGTGAGCGAACTGAACGTTGGTGCCTCCGATGACACCGATATGTTCAACTATCTTGTAGGCCTGACGCTGAAGCTCCTTCTGGAGGTCCTCGTCAATGGTAAGCATGGGAGCGGTGCAGAAAGAATCACCGGTGTGAACTCCCACAGGGTCTACATTTTCAATAAAGCAGACTGTGATCATGTTGTTGTCCTTGTCACGAACAACCTCAAGCTCCAGTTCTTCCCATCCAAGGATAGATTCCTCAACCAGAACCTGGTGGATGATGGAAGCCTGAAGACCTCTTGAACAAACAGTCTGCAACTCTTCTTTGTTATATACGAGGCCGCCGCCGGCGCCTCCCATGGTATATGCGGGACGAAGAACAACGGGATAGCCAAGGATATCGGCTTCCTCAAGAGCTTCCTCAACGCTGTAGACAGCCTTGGATTTGGCCATTTCTATGCCCAGCATATTCATTGTATTCTTGAACTCGGTCCTGTCCTCGCCTCGTTCAATGGCGTCTACCTGAACGCCTATAACCTTTACATTATATTTATCGAGAACACCTGCTTTATAAAGCTCGGCACAAAGGTTAAGTCCTGACTGTCCGCCAAGATTCGGCAGAAGTGCATCGGGTCTCTCCTTCTCAATGACAGCTGTCACTCTCTCCACGTTAAGCGGTTCGATGTAGGTCTTATCCGCCATTTCAGGATCCGTCATGATGGTCGCGGGATTGGAATTAACCAGTACGATTTCATATCCAAGACTTCTTAAAGCCTTGCAGGCCTGAGTTCCGGAATAGTCGAACTCACATGCCTGTCCGATGACAATTGGCCCCGACCCAATTATCAGTACCTTGTGAATATCTGTTCTCTGTGCCATGGTGCTCCCCTTTCAACTCTGTTCAATTTTTCTTCAAAACATTCTACCACAAAAAATGTTCTGTACAAAGGAAAATGATTGCACCAAAAAAGTATATTATTGAAGCGGCAGTTTTACTGCATCTTCTCCTCCAAATTAATATTTTGTAACCTTAAGATTATTGGCCTTCACATGAAAACACAAAAAGTAGCCCGCCAAAGCAGGTATAAGACCTGCCCTGACGGGCCATATATGGAATCCCACTTACGGGAAGAGGGCTTAATTAACATCAATATTGCCCATAGCCACGTTTAGTGTGATCTCCTTGTCTCCCTTAACAGAGTATTTATCTCCTTTGTCATCACCATCAATGTTAACTCGTCCAAGATCGCATTTTGCGGTGATGGCATAGTCGTCAACATCACCTTCAACACTGACCCTGATGTCTCCCATGTCGCAGTTTGCTTTCAGCTTGTCAAACTTACATCCACTGATCTTGCAGGCGCCCATGTCGTTGTCTGCCTCAATGGTGTCTGTTGTAACATCATTGACATCAAGATCTCCCATGCTCATGTCAACTTCAAGATTCTTACAGGTAAGGCCGCTTATCTTAAGATTCCCCATATCAAGATCCGCCTCAACTCTCTCAAACTTATCCGAAGAAGGAACCGTCACTGTAAGCCGGCTCTTGTATTTGCTAAGATCAATGCCCTTGACCTTAACCTTCCGGGGCTGCTTGATATAAAGCTTACCGTCCTCAACCTTCACCTCGGGGGTAAGATCACTGTGACCCTCAAAGCTTACATTAAGCTCGCTGCCTTCAATGATATCAACATCTCCGAAGGCCATGTTTATATCAAGCTTATTCACATTCTCATAACTCTCGGAAAAAGAGATATCTTTTTCCCCGGAAGTCTTATCAGAGCCAGAGCCCAGAGAAATAATGGGTTTATCAAAGATACTAAGGCCCCCTCCCACGTGCATATATGTTCCCGCAATGATGCAGACTATGGTGACAAGTCCCAATACAGGCATAAAGTATTTCATGATATCACTCCTCTCTTGCGCCCCAGATGTTTCCGATAACTGTCTTGGCTACAGCTGCAATGGGCCAGATGATCCAGGTTATGTGCCAGTCAAAGGTCAAAAAACTCCAGATAAGATATACGCAGGTAATGATGGTCCAGTAGGATTTCATGAAGCCCTCAATTCCCGGATTGATATAGCTTTCAGGCATATCCTGTCCCTTTCTGTAGGAGCCGGATACTGTGTGTGCGTCATTGAGTGCAAGAAGCTTGTTGATAGCTGTTTCTCTTCCGCCGGCGAAAATGATCATCATAACGCCGATTCCGACAAAGACGAAGATAAGTGCAGGTCCGATGCCCTCTGTAAGTACAAAGCTCTTGAAAAGTGAGCTGAACAGAATTACAGGAACAACGCTTAGGATGCACAGCGCAATACCTATTGTCAGAAGAAGCGCCCTGTCTGCTCTGTGGGCTTCCTTCTGAAGCTTGAGCTGGTTGGCTGTTGCGTAATCAATGCAGCAAAGCTGCTCATCCAGGTATTTCCACTTGCTCATGTTGATGCTGGAAAAAACAATGATGCCAACGCCGGCTGCAATCATCAGGAAAAAGAAAGCAATTCCGATGACTTCGAAGGCCTCAATCTTGGCCATCTCAGTAATTATGATACTCATGGGTGAAAAGATAAGGAGCATGACCCCAAGGCCGATCCAGAACCTGTGCTGGCAGTACTGCTGAACATACTCTTCTGCTTCCTCTGAAGGGATCTGATTCCTGTCAGTATAGGTGTATTCCCGGAGCATCTGCCCGATCCCAAGGGACTCTGCCACTTCATCGAGATTGCCGAACTCTGAGATAACGATCCCGACAGCCTCGTTCTCCGGCTTGCCCTCTGCGATGAGCTCGTTGTACTTGTCCTCCATCATTGTATAAAGTTCCTCTTTGGCCTTAAGCACCTCAACGGTGTTAGGCAGACTTGCGAACATTGATTCAAGATAATTCTTAAGAGTTTCCATTTTCCCCTCCTTCAGTTATAAAGTGCTCTATAACTTCCTTAGTAAGATTCCATTCCTCACATTTCTCGCGATAATAACTACGTCCCGAATCGGTGATCCTGTAATACGTTCTCTTTTTTCCACTTTCTGAATTCTGCGAATAGGATTCTATATATCCGTTCTTCTCCATTCTGGTAAAGGCTGAATAAAGAGTTGTTTCTTTGATAAGATACTTCCCTTCGGAAATATCCCTGACTTTTTTGGATATTTCATATCCGTATGACGGTGAATCCAAAAGCAGATAAAGGATGATGGTGTCGTTATAACCACGGATTACATCACTGCTTATCTCGCCCATTATCTCGTCCTTTCTCTTTAGTAATGTATGCACCTCTGACAGATGTGTTGCCTGTTCATCGCAATGCGCATTTGCGATTGTCGTTGCAACGTCTGTCGTACTACTACTGTCGTACTTCATCTGTCGTAGTAAAATATACCACGCCTGTCGTACTATGTCAATAGGGGTATATAGTTTTTTCTTAAAACATAAAAACACCCCGGAGTCCGCATAAACTCCGGGATGTTTCTGTTTTAATCCGCTTTTGACCGGGGATCAGAAAAGAATTATTGAAGGAATATAGGCAGCAAAGCCTGATCTGAAAGCCACTTTACTCTTCCCTGTCTTGAGATCGCATACATTTAGCACAGTCCTGCCCCAGGATGAAAAAAAGGCTGCAGTATACGTCACATAGGCAAATTCGGTATTATCGGAGGATATGGAAATCATTTCCGCCTGATTATCCAGTTTCTTCAGATAAGTCTCTTCTCCGGTTTCAAGGTCGAGCTTATATAAAATCGAATTATATTCACGGCCAAGTCTTGTGAAGATAATAAACTTTTCGTCATTTGAAAGAGCATAAGTATGGACATTGGACGCTATGATTCCGCCACTGACTTTTTTACCGACTTCTCTTGTTATGAGATTCCAGTCACTTATATAGAACATGGTCTTCCCATCCCGGGTGACTACAGGCTCTTTCAGCTTCTCAGGGGCCATAAGCGTTTCTGATTCTCCGCTTACAGTATCGTACTTTACTATGCCCTTTTCCTTATCACCGTAGTAAACCTCGGAAAGATCTGCATTGGCTGATATTCGCTGGTTCTCTATATCATTCTCAATCTCGGTGATCTTAGTCATCGTCCCGGCTTTCAGATCATAAGAAGCAACATATCTTGGTGTTCCCGGGCCCTCGCTGTAAACTCCAACCACTGTGTTATCATCAAGCTTCGTCAGATCTTTCAGATATATGTCATCAACCTTTTTCATGCTGCCAAAGCTCTTTTGATATAACTCACCGTGATCAAACTGTCCATTGCCGGAGCTGACTCTTTTTGTAAGTAAAATACCGTTGCTGTTTCCCATACCGCATGCCACCGTTCCAAACATCATACAAACTGCAATTGCAGATGCAATCAACCTACTTCGTATCATAATTATACCTCGCAAAATGCCATTCTTAATTGCTCAATAGTACCATAATAACCGGTCATCATACCATTGTTTATCTGATAGACACCTTCCTGGTACTGAACATTGGGCTTTGATCTGAACAGATTGGGCTGCAAAGTACTGTAAGCAAAGGCCTTATCTCCCATTACTATCATGGTATTCTGTCCACAGTTATTGTCCAGAACATTATAATGATTGTTCCATCTGTTCATATACTTGTAGTTCCAGAAGTCGTACGACGTATACTCCTTTCGCAGAGCATCGGCTCTTCCCTTCATAGCAATACCCTCCTCATTGGTTATGGGCTGGTATATGAAATGGGTGTAAATATCCTGCTTCTTTTGATTGGATCCCCGATGCATGGCACTGTCATGGGGGAGATTTCCGGTTCTTAAGTATTCATTAAAGTCTATAGACTCAGGCTCTCCGTTGGCTCCGATATTTGTTCCGAAATAACCGTCAAGGTGCAATCCGATAACAGGATTATATGAAGGATTTGCATCAATGCTGTAAACATCTGCCATACCATCGTTCTTTACCAAAGCTATCGCAGCATGTCCCTGTCCTGCTGCCCCGTCTCTTGCAAGCAGATAGACCACTCCTACGTATTCGGCATCGCCGTCTGACTTGTTATTAACATCATCTGTAAGACATCCTATAGTGGTATTTGTTCCGGCGTGGTTTACAGCATCCTTGTCAGCAGCTCCATGTTCCTTGAAGGTTCTTATAATGTGATGATTCTGAAAAGCATCCACTATGTCTTCTATATCTTCTCTTTCCTTTTCGGGATCGGTATATGGCTCTTTACCGTTTAAATCCACGTATCCTACAGGATTGTTCAGGCAGTATACATATCTGTTCTGAGTATAGGGTTCCTGAATGATACCACCTATCATGTCCTCTCCGGTAAATCGTCCGGTTTTATTGTCATAATACCTTGCCTGGGCAAACTGTAGTCCGGAAACAGTATCTTCCTGATACCCTGTGAAGGCAAAAGGCTGTAATATGTTGCCTTCCCTGTTATAACCGTGACTGCCTTTTTCATCAGGCCCGTTTTCGGTAAAGGGATCCACTCTGCCTCCAAAGTCGTCATAGGCATAGGATTCCACCGTCCGCCCATCGGTACCGGTAAGATACATTGTACTTCCCAGCTCATCCTGCAGATAATAGAAATTACCCTCTTCGCTGTTCATGCTTATAACATTTCTGTCGTATACAAAGCTCTGACGCTGTCCGTTTACTGTCCTCTCAAGAAGATTGTAGTATTCCCTGGACAGGTCGCACAGATACTCTGTTTCTTCTTCCGGTCTTACACATCTTGCCCTGTAACCCATTCCGTTATAGTCATAAACAGCATCACCCAACTCATCATCATGAGCATGTACCATCATTCCGGCAACGTCATAATCAAAGGTCTTTCGGATAACTCCGTCTTTGGTAACCGATGTCAGGTGTCCTCTCCTGTCGTAGCCATAGGTCATGTTCTCCGCGGGAGATCCTGAAGCTGTCATTACGGATTCGGTAAGTCTGTTAAGTGCATCATAACGATACTCTGTTACTTCATCTCCGACTTCCATTCTTACCCGGTTTCCAAAGGCATCATACTCATAGGAAGCCTTGAGTACTCCGTTATGACTGGTACGAAGAAGTCGTCCCAGGGCATCGTAGGTGTAGTCATAGGTTCCGGACACAGCATCAAGTCCGCGCCTATGCCTGGTCACACTGCTGCGAACAGAATTGACATAGTGATACTCATATTTATCGATAATATCCTCTCCCTCCATACTGGTAAGGGTTTTGATATTTCCACCGGGATAATAATCATAATGAATGGAGGTACCATTAGGGAATGACTTTACTGAGAGCCTTCCGATATCATCATAGGTATAAGTAACGGACTCCTCCGTATCATTATCGCCTGAAACATTCGAAAGAAGACTAAGTCTTCCAAATTCATCATAAGAATATCTGGCTGTTCTTCCATCCGGATAAATGACAGCTGTTCTTCTGTCGTCAAGCCCATACTCATACCCTACGGTTCTGCCGCTGTAATCGGTAACGCCGGTCATTCTTCCGATAATGTCATTGCTGATAGTTGTAACACCAAGGTGATCCCTGATCTCCTCAAGCTTATTTAAAGCATCGTACTTAAGCCGTACACTCTTTCCATCGGAATAGTCCAGGCTTGTAGTATTACCGTTATTATCCCTTGTATAAGCCGTCACATTGCCATCTCTGTCTACATGGGTACTTACTCTTCCAAATTCGTCGTAAGTAAAGACATCCTTCTGGCCAAGTCCGTCGGTAACGGAAATTATATCACCCACAAGATTGCGGTCATAGGTGGTCACATGACCGCCTGATCTGTCTACACTTTCAAGAAGATCCAATTCATTATAAGAATACTGTGTTACATTACCCAGAGGATCCGTTACGCTCTTAATCCTTCCGGTCCCTGTATAGGTGTATCTTGTTGTATTTCCACAATCTGTGGTTTCCACAACTCTTCCGCAGGCATCATAAGAGCAGGTCACATGGCGTCCGTCACTTCTTAATGTCTCTGTGATCCTTCCTGCCCTGTCATATACATATTCTACAGTGAGCCCGCTTGCACCGGTAAGCTTCCTTACTCTGCCACAGGGATCGTACTCGTATTCTCTTACAAGTATTTCCCTTTCACCGGCCCGCTTAACAACCTTCTTTATCCGCTTGTTCTCATATATATTGACAGTCGTTACGCCGTCATGATCGGTTGAGCTCCTGAGTCTCCCATCCTTTGTATATGTAAGGACTATTTCTCTTCCAAGGGGATCTATAGTCTTTATGAGTCTTCCCGCAGCATCATATTCATAGGATGTCCTGCCCCCTGCAGGATTTGTCTTTTCAATGATATTGCTGTTTCTGTCATATACATATCCGGTGGTGTTACCTTCACCATCTGTTTGTGCTGTTACTCTTCCACGAGCATCGTAAGTAAGAGTCGAAACAACTATCTTCTTTTTATCATCACCACTGCCTGCAGCTTTGGCTGTTGATATTCTGTTGCCGCCTTTATCGTATGCATACTCGGTCCTTACACCCTCAGCGTTTGTCTCAGCGATACGATATCCGAGCTTATCATACTCATACAGAACGGTTCCGCTGTTTGGAAGTATGACCTTCTCTTCCTGATACAGGTGATTGTAGAGATATCTGGTTACTCTGTTCTCCTCATCGGTAAATGCTGATTTTTTGCCGGCAGTATTATAATCCCAGTGCCTACGGGTTCCGTCAGGATTGATAACTTCCGCAATCTTACCAAGAGCTGTGTAGGAGTACTCGGTAACATTTCCTTCTGGATCGGTGGCTTTTATGATATTACCGTTTACATCAAGCTCATAAGATGTTCTGTTTCCTTCAGTATCTTCCGTCGCAATAACTCTTCCAAGAGCATCATAGAAATAGCTTGTGACCAGTCCATCCGGTCCTGTTATGGACGCTATATTTCCCTGATCATCATAGGTATAGGTAGTCCTGTCTCCCTCAGCATCTCTGACAGCTATGAGCCTTCCATCCTCGTAGTCGTATTTTACAGTCTCCCCAAGCTGGTCCGTAACGCTGTAAAGATTTCCCTGCAGATCGTATCTGTAAGTTATTGTGTTTCCCTCTGAGTCCTTTTTGCTGATAAGCCGTCCGTCAGCATTGTAGGTAAAGAACTCGCTCAGTCCTTCCGGTCCTATGATTCCTGTAACATGTCCTCTGTTATCATAGGTGTATCTGGTTGTAAATCCGCGTTTGTCGGTGTGAGAGATCTTAAATCCCTTATCATTGTATGAGTAAGACTCCTCTAGATCGAACTCGGGATATCTTGTGGCAATGTGACGTCCTGCCTCATCCGATACATATTCCACCTTGCAGCCGCCGGGTTCTGTTACAATGGTCACATGGTCAGCGTCATTGTAAGAATATATAAACTCACCGCCATCAGCTGTGATCTGCCTTTTTACTCTGCCCTGAGCATCGTATTCATTGGTTATTCCAACAATGCCATCAGGTCTTGTAGCCGACTGAATCAGGCCGTCAGCTGTATAAGTGTAGCTTTTCACATTGCCATCGGGGCCTGTTACAGAGGTCAGTCTGTAAGCATCGTTTTCTTTTACATAGCTGTAGAGTATTTCTCTTTTGGTATGATCAGTTGCCTTTACAAGAAGGCCGTCATTGTTGTAGGCAAAAGAAATACTCTTTCCTTCCTTAGTCTTTACCATGACGGGAAGCGGAGCTGATGTCACCTTCCCATCCGCATTTTTCTCAAAGACATTGTATTCAACACTGATATTAGGGCCAAAGCCATCACCGAAGCTGACAAGATATCCTTCCGCATCATATTCTATGTATCTGTTATTATCAAAGCTCAGCTTATAGCCTGTTTCGATTTCCCTGAGAATTCCTTGTGCACCGTGAATTTCAAGATACACCTCTTCTTTTCCAAGGGTCACTTTCTTAAAGCATCCCACTTTTCCGTCGCCGTAAAAAAGTGTGATGGTATCCTCATCATCTCTGGTAATCCTTTCTTCAAAGTTCAGCGTCCAGCCTTTTCCAAGTACTCCGGATCTCTCCTTTTGGGAATTATAAAAGCGCTTAAGCTCAATTCCGTGAGGGCCGCTTATCACCAAATCGCTCTTCTCACTGACAAAGCTTCCTGAGTTGACATTTACGGGGTCGTAAATATATACCTGTGAGCTGGCAACCTTTCCCTCTATGAATTTTTTGTAGGTCTTTATATATGCCTTATATTCCTCTGTATCACTACCCTGTTCATAGCTGATCTTTTTAAGGTCTCTTTCGTAATCCCCTGGTTTATAGATACCGTTCCCAAGTCCATCATTGATGCCGTTCAGATTAGTTATTATCTTCTCAACAAGCCCCACAAATTCAGTGCCGGTAAAATCATCGTTGTGCTCTTCCAAAAAGTCCATAAAAGCTTTCATAAGAAGAGGAATATCTCCGTCTTTGCCATCACCTGTAGTAAATTCGTCAAGTTCCTCCTGAGCCGGCATGGGATCGGGATCATCAAGAGTTTTTATCGACTTTATAACATCACAGGAATCAATGATTCCCTGGGCTGTATTTCTATAGTTGGTTATTTTGGGAGTATTTTCTGCAAAGCACCTGTTGTAGGATGAAAAGTCTATTATGATCTTCTCAAGTTTTGACCTGGTAAAAATAGCATCATCATTCTCCGAAAGCGCCTCTTTAAAATCATCAAGAATTGGCGTGCAGGATTCTATTCCCTTTGATATCGTCATTCCTTTCAGCAACTGAACCGCCCTGATGGTGTCTATGATGACCGGAAGATATTTCTTTTCGACAAACTTCTTAGATGCCCTTGCCTCTTTTCCCTTATGGTCATCATCATTCATGAAATTATCGAGAGCCCTTGTAAGCTTTTCGGACTCAGCATCAAATACCGCCAGCTGATAAAGAATCAGTTCAAAAAAAGCTTTTATCTGAGCCTGGTCCCAGATCTGGTCACTTCCGGTAAACACATTACCTGCCCCGGGTATATTCGTATATAAGTTTTCTTTAGTAAATCCCATAGAACTAACACTCCTAACGATTTATTATTTTATATACATCTGCTTTAGTCACCCTCTTCAGGGTTGAATACGTCTCCGGCCTTTGCCAGCTGATCACTCATTGTCTGATCAATGTCCACATGATATGCCATAACATTGGTCATCAGAGTAGTGACTTTATCATTTACTCCCATCAGATATTTTATGGTAGCAATCAATCCCTCATATGCAGTTACATAATCCGGAATGACAATATTCTTTGCAACATTTCCCGTTGCTGCATAGCAATTCTTGTTTTCAAGAAGAGCTTTTCCGGCCTTATCGATATCTACTTTTATCTTGTCATACTTGGTTGTATCCATTTTTATTTCTTCAAACATTTCAAGAATTCTCCTTCCCCCACCGGTTAGCCCAGCGCAGCCAGCGCTGCCTCCAGCTCTTCGATTTTCTCTTCAACATCTTTTATGGCCAGATAGATCTGTCCAACAACCGTTGAAGCACTGCTTCTGTAAAAATTCACAGTGGAATTAATAGTTGCAACAGACTCTACCGCAACATCATAGTTATGTCCTCTCCACTTATTGCCTTCCTGCAGATCATAGTGAACCACCGGGTTTGTCACCCCTTCAAAAATGGTATGATTTGTTTCTCTGATCCCGTTTCTGCATTCCTCAAGCTGTTCCTTGATGTCGCTGTAGTGTGCGATCTGCTCACGCAAGGCCGCTTTCTCCTGTTCGATTTCTTCCGGTGTCATTTCCTTCCCTCCGTATTCATTTATATGGCGTAAATGTAGAACTTTAAGATGACTTAGCTGACGAAAAACGGCACACAAAAAACAAGCCACCGTCAGCAGCCTCTCCCTCAGATAATCTCATAAGAAAAATTTGGAATATAAAAAGAACTCCCAACTGACCGAACGTTTTCAGATATGGCGCCCGGTCTCCCCAAGAAATAATGATATCACAAACCAATGCGCTTTGCACGTAAAAAAGACCGCCATCGCGCGGGTTTTTCACCATTTTCGCAAAAGCGGTCCTTAGAATTATATTTGGTTTTAATGTAATCCTTAAAGCAGTGCTTCTATTCCGTCCCAGTCGATGTTCTTAAGAAGTCTCTCAATCTCTTTGATTTTCTTATCATCCTCCGGCGGAAGCCTGTACTCCTTAAGCTCCGAAAGCACCATCTCCACTGCGTCATAGTCCATCTGAGGAACAAATTCCTTTATGGCTTCATAGGCATTGGCAAGATCCGCTTCGGAGATGGGGATCCTGTCGTCTTCCTCAGGTTCCTCATCGATCCTTGAGAGCTTGTCCTTGTAGGCTCTGTACATCTTAAGGAGCTTGCCCGTGAGCTTTTCTATCTTGGGTATATCACCGTTGTTACCCGCTTCCTCCAGCTCCTCGGCCAGCTTTGAAAGCTTCGTTGCTCCCATGATCCTTGCTGTGCTCTTTAAGGCATGGACCTTAATGGTATAGAGCTTATAATCCTTATCGGCAAAAGCATTTTCTATCTCTGCGGACTTCTCATCCATGGTGTCATAAAAGGCACGCACAAATTTGATGAACTGAGCCGGCATTCCGGTGTATTTCAGTCCATCAGCCACATTGAGGTCTTCCACATCGTAGAGCCATTTTTCGCTCTCGGGAAGAGTCATCTCCTCTTCCTTGGCTGCTGTTTCTTTTTCCGCCTCATCTTCGTCCACATCCAAAACCATATCCTCCGGCAGGTAATACCTGAGGGTCGACTCAAGCTGCCCTGCATCCACAGGCTTGGAGAGGTAATCCGTAAATCCTGCCTTGACATAAAAATCGACGCCGCCGTTCATAACATTGGCGGTCAGGGCTATGACAACAAGATCCGGAAACTTCTCCCTTATATGAGAAAGTGTCTCAACACCGTCCATCTCAGGCATCATGTGATCAAGAAAGACAATGTCATAGGACTCCTCATCAAGCTTTTTAAGACACTCTTTTCCTCCAGTGACGAGAGTCAGCTTCAGCTTCAGGTGCTTAAGAAGTCCCTTGATGACCTGGAGGTTCATCTCATTGTCATCAACCACCAGTACTTTTGCATTGGGAGCTATGAAGGCAGGAACATACCTGCTGCGGCCGGGGCCTTCGGTTTCCTCTTTAAACTGCCCGATGGGCTCCGGGTTGACCACCTTCTGGCTGATGGTAAAAAAGAAGGTTGAGCCTTCGCCGTAAGTGCTGTTGCACTCCAGGTTTCCGCCCATCAGTTCCACATATTGTCTTGAAATATCAAGTCCCAGTCCCGTGCCCTGGATACCGCTGTTCTTTACCTCCTCAAGCCTCTTGAAGGCGGTAAAGAGCTTATCCATATCCTCGCTCTTAATGCCGATCCCGGTATCTTTGACCGCAAAGTAAATTCTTGCGGTATCTCCTGCGGTAAGCACATTTTTTACTATGAGCGTAAAACCGCCCTCATCCGTGTACTTTACGGCATTGGTCAGAAGGTTTAAAAGCACCTCTCTAAGCTTGTTGCAGTCTCCGTAAAGAGTCTTGGGAAGACTTTCGTCAATCTCGGTACCAAATGTAAGATCCTTTTGGTTACTCCTTACCCGTATCATCATGGTAAGTGACTTAAGGAGTTCATCGGTGCTGTATTCCTGCTCCACCAGCTCCATCTTCCCGGATTCTATCTTGGACAGATCCAGAAGTTCATTGATAAGGCTCAAAAGAGATTCCGATGCAACCCTGATGTTTCTGGAATATCCCTTTACATTCCGGACGTATTCCTCGGGATCCGAGGTATCTGCCTCTCTTGCTATCATCTCGTTCATGCCCATGATGGTATTGATAGGTGTTCTTATTTCATGGGACATGTTTGCAAGGAATCTGGATTTAGCTGTGTTGGCTCTCTCCGCATCCTCTTTTGCCGCTCTGATCTGCTCGTACTGCCTGCTGATTATGGTGATATGCATAAGCCTCCAAACAGCAAGTCCCATAAATCCCATAGCGACCAGGATGATCATCACCTTGAAGATGGTATACTCATAAAAAGCCATTTCCTTGTTTATGTTTATGGCAAAAAACTTCATGGAGGTTCCCCGGGCATCCCGTATATCCATTACAAACCGGTATTTGCCCCCGGGAAGATTCGTGTAGCTTACAGTGTTAAACTCGGTTCTCTTTGCATTGTACCTGGTGTTATCAAACCCCTCAAGATAGTAGGTTATCTCCGGGTTCATCAGGGAATAGGTAAACACATAGCCTGTAATGCTTACCTTCTTGGCATCGCTGGGAATGTTATATACTCCACTTTCATCGGCGTAGACGAATTTTCCGTCAGCCTCAATGTAGGGAACATCTACCTTTAGGGAGCTTACATCCTCAAAGGGCTCATTGATGTTTACCTTGGCAACACCGGTGCTTCCGGCAATATACAAGTCACCACCGGGGGTGAGTTCGCTGTATGAGTTTGCAGTTGCTATGCATGGAAGACCGTTGTTGGAATCATAAAAATCATAGTCGTAGCTATCAGCATTGCCAAGAAGCTGCTCATAAGGAACCACATATATTCCGTTACTGCTAAGTATCCAGGCCTGACTGTACCTGTCAAAAAAGATATCAAAATTGTTTGAATACGGAAAGTTTCTGAGTATGGTCGGCTTCAGATCCTTATCCAGATAACCTATGGAATTACTAAGGACGATCCAGTTGATATCCGGTCTTTGGGGATCCCTCTTGATCCTCATGACAATATCCGAAGAAAGACCGTCATCGGTGCCGATATGGGATACTCCGGTATCATCGATCATATAAATACCGTCGCCGTCAGATCCCACAAGGATCCTGCCATCCTCCGTTTCGGAAACTGACAGTATCTCGGTATTGACAATTCCCTCCGCTTCACCGTATTTCTCTATAACCTTACCATCTCGTATAATGACAACCCCTCCGATACCTGCGGCTACAATATCTCCGTTTGAGCGCTCGTAAGCTACTCTTACCTTGTCGGAAGGCATACCGTCTTCTTTCGTGTAACAGATCACCTTGCTTCCGTTAAAGCATATCAGGCCATGTCTGCTGTAGGTTGAGATCCAAAGGTTGTTCTTCCTGTCCCTTATGATAGATCTGATGGTCACTCCCTTAAGCATCTCCAGAAGATTTTTGGCCACAACGGTTTTCCCCGATGCAGTGACCGCCTCTGTAAGTGCTATCTTGGTAGCGGTAGCATCTTTGCCAAGAACGGTCAGTCCGCCGTTCTTGTTGCCGATGTACAGCTTATTGTCATACATGCAGGTAGTGGTGGCAATGGTTGGTTCAAGATTGTATTGCCTTGTAATATCCGAGAACTGATTAAAGACCACCTTCATAACACCCTGCTTGGATGATATGAACCACAGGTTCCCCTGGTAGTCCGTCATCATATCCTCAAGAGAATTATTGAAACTTAAGTTGTCGTAGTAATGGATCGTATCATTGCTGACAGAGCCGATGCCGTTGTCGGCGCAGATCCATAGTCTGCCATGATCCATCTTAAGAGCATTGATGTACTCAATGCGATTTAAGCTGTAAGATTTTTCCGGGATAAAAGACGTTTCAAATCTGCCGTAGTAAACTTTGCTCCCCTGGGTCCCAAGATAGGCATGCCCCGGGTTTGAAGGATCGGGAAGGATCGCATGAGCAATGTCATCAAGCTCCATACTCTCGGCAGGATAGATTTCCAAAAGCTCCCTGCCCTTTACGGTAAAGACTGTCCCGTTCTTGGTAAGTCCATAGATAAGCCCCTCCGGTCCCTTGGCAAGCCTGTGGATATACTCACCCTGTAGCTGCGGTATATCCGGAACCGTGATATTGTTTTCCCTGTCCATTATGCACAGTCCGCCTGTGGTGGCAATATATATCTCTTCGTCGTCTCCCTCCACAATAGAGCGGACCGACAGAGCCGGCAGACCGTCCTTTTTACCGAATATATTAAGATTGCCCCTGGTCATAAGGGCAAGACCGCTGTCATTGGTACCAATCCACAGCCTTTGCCTGGAATCCACAAAAAGACTCACAACACTGGCTATTCCCGAGGCTGAATTTATCCTGACAAAATTATAGCCGTCATACCTTATGAGTCCGCTGTAGGAGCCGATCCAGATAAAGCCGTCTTCGGTTTCGGCTATGGCATTGGCTTCGGAGGTAGGAAGTCCGTTCTTGTTGTCATAAACAACGGTGGTATACTTGCCGCTGTTCGTGGTGAGACTGTCGGCTATATCCGAAGTTTCATCTGCTGCCAGGGCAGTCAAAAACGGCATGGCAGCAGTGCCAACGGTAAGGCAAAATATAAGCGCAAGGCGCACTGTTTTTTCAAGTGCTTTTCTTATCATCATAGCAGGCTAAAACCTTGGTTTCCTGATCCTGATATCGGTGAGAGCGCACTGGTCTCCCGAAAGTGAACAGTATACTTCCTTTGATCTTTCAAGCAGTGTTGTGGTATTTTTCATGGTAAGACCCGCACACTCTGTTGTAGTAATGATCTTATCGCCTTTTCTTTCAAAAATGACACGGCATTCAACGCCTCTTTTATTGCGTTCCTCCCACTTCTCCCAACTCTCGAACTTGTCATCCTTTATTATCCGGGAGCTGTTCTCGGAATAGCTGCCCTGCCACTCATTTTCGCCATTCATCTTAAGATGAGCGTACTCATGGTAGTTCTCACCGAAAATGGTCTTATCTTCAGATGAAAACAGCATTACATAGGGGCACTGCCATAAAAGCGAGGCCGTGGGAAGGCTCATGGAATGAAACAGTATCTCCATTCCGTCTTCAACAGGGATTCCTTCCGTTGCCGCTTCCTTGGGCCCGTTGATCTGCAGGTTTGGAATGTCGCTCTCCATCCTGTTGGTATAATCAACCCTCTCGGCGATCCTGTCTATCTCGCCTTCTTTGAGGATCCTGCCCGTATCTTCCACCTGTATATCCGTGATAAGGCAGTGCTCACCGGTAAGTCCGATGAAGGCATATTTCGAACTGTTGGGAAGCGCTATGATGACCTCTTTTGTCTCTTCAGGCGATATCATGAGTATCCTGACATGGTCCTCAAATCTTCCCGCCTGTATCTCATACTGTCTTATCCTGTTTCTGCCCCTTACTCTTCTCTTTTCGCTGTCCTGATCTCCCACGGGCTTCATGATCATGTTTCTTGCTCCCGTGGATATCATATGGCCGTCAAACCATATCTCGCCGTATTCAAGATAAGAGAAGGCTTTTATCGTAAACTCATCGTCATGAACCAGCCCGTCGTAGGAGTCAAATACTATTACCGAAGGTGCACCAAACTGATCTTCATCGGTCACCTCTCTCCTGCACATGAACCTGATGGATTTAACCGAACGCGTAATGACAATGCCCTCAAGGATATCGCTTCTGTATTCATTGCAGACAAGCTTCTCCTTGGGCGGAAGCTCCTCTCCCTTCTCCTGCATTCTGTATTCACTGTCGGCGTCTATCATCTTAACCATGATCCCTGCAAAGTCCGGATCAAACTGCGATCCTGCCCGCCTTATCATCTCATCCCTTACTACAGCCTGGGGAAGTGGCCCTCTGTAGCGCTTCCTGGTGGTCATTCTGTCGTAATGATCCGCCACGCAGATAATCCTTCCGATCTCCGGTATGTCTTTTCCCGAAAGGCCCTCCGGATATCCGGTTCCGTCATACCTCTCGTGATGGTAATGTGCCCCGATGCTAAGGTAGGGATATTCGCTCACACTGGAGAGTATCCTCTGTCCGATGGAAACATGCTTCCTCATGACCTGTTCCTCTTCCTCTGTGAGCCTTTCGGATTTCTGAAGTATTGCTATGGGAATACCGATCTTGCCAACATCATGCATAAGCGCGGAGTAGTATACCTCCTTGCACTCCTCTTCACTTTTGCCGCTTCTTCTGGCGATCTCTACCGAATAGGATGCAACCCTGAGGGAATGACCGATGCTGAAGGGCTCCTTCTCCTCGATGGCACCGATAAAGGCAGTGGCCATCTGGCCAAAAAGTCTTTGAGCATTCTCCTTCTCCTGCTTAAGATAATTGATCTCCAGGGTGTTCGCATGCCTTACCTTTTCGTTGATATCCACCAGAGCAAAGACAAACAGGATTGCCGCCGCAATGATAAAAGCCATATCGGTAAATGAGAAACCATAAAAGAATATCTGTATGAATGAAGATATAAGCGGCACTGTGATAAACACCACCAGCGAAATGTAAATATGCCTGCTCATCAGCCTTCTGTACTGATAAATCGCTGTAAACTCAATAATGGGAGCAATGATGGGCAGAATATAGCATATGATAAACAGCGGAGCTCTGTGGTAGGTGTTTGATTCGTCAAAGGTATAGTAAAGCCCCGTAAATTGCGAAACGATAACAAGGACCATACCCACCGTAAGAATGATACCGGCTGCCTTAACACGCCTTGGCACTTTCTTAAGTCCGCAGTCCACCAAAAGAACATCTTCGATATACAGGTTAAAGGCAAAGATCACCACCAGTGTCATGAAGAAAACCAGAAAATTGCTGATACGGACCATGTAGTAGGCCTTGACACCGGGATTGCCGTCATACAAATAGGCAAAGCGGTCAAAATTAAGAAGTATGATCGCGCTTACCTCCAGCATGATAAGGGCAATACGCCTGTTTCTGGAAAGGGAACTGGCTATAATGGCAAAAATGGTGATGATGACCCCTATGCCGGTAAGGAACGAAATGATATTAAGTTGGTGTGCAAGCAAAATTTCCATCATATGTCTTTACCTGTGGAGTGTAAAAAAGTCCTCCAGTTTATCCAGAAGATCATTTCTTTCAATGTTTTTGAGAAAGTACCCTTCCGGTTTAAGTGCCACCACTTCCATGACACTCTCCTTGTCGCCCTTGCCGGTAAGGAACATAACAGGAATGTTCCTGGTCTCCTCTTCGCTTCGAAGCATTTCAAGGACCTGCGGCCCTGTAGTGACAGGCATCTCATAGTCAAGAAGGATAAGATCCACCTTGTTCTTGCCAAGGAACTTAATAGCCTGAAGTCCCGAGTTTGCCATGGAGACCTTGTATTTGCCCTTAAGCCACTCCCTGACCAGACCCAGGTAGTTGGGGTCATCGTCCACGATCAGTATGCTCTTTCTGAATTCTCCTGCCTTGACCTTGGAAAAAACTTCATTGATGGTCTTGACGTATTCCTCATTATCAACCGGTCGGATGAAGGTCTTATAGATCATTTCCCCGGGTACCCGATTCTGAATATACAGAACATCGCCTTTTTCGCCTATAACGATCATCATCACTCCGCTTTCGTTGAGCTTCTCCTTCAGAAAATGAACGGCTTCATCGGAAGGCCTGTCTCCTTCATCCATATACAGGACCACAAGGACTGTCCCCTCCCAATTGGCATTGATATCATTGACGTTCCAATTGCTGAAGCTGCACTCTATCCCGATTCCGATCGTCTTGCCCTCCAGCACTCTTACCAGGAATGTTTCCTTTTCGCCCAGCATCATGACTTTTCTGTTTTCCATTTGTATCTCCTTCCGGGGCAGATCATCCCACTATAAGTTTCTCCATTTCATCCCAGTCAAATACCTTCATCGCCTTTTCAAATTCAGCCATTATCTGTGTATCTTTATCCGGGAGTTTATAGTCCTTGAGCTGGTTTACCACCATCTCAATTCCGTCATAATCCATCTGAGAGACCAGTTCCTTAAGTGCATCATAGGCTCCCGTCAGGTCCTGTTCTGAAATGGGTTCTCTGTCTTTATCGTCCCGGGTTTTAGTGCTCTCCTTGATAAGAGAAAGGGTTTCCTTGTAGGAAAGATATCTCTCCATCATAGCATCGTGATGGGATATGATAAATGCCTTATCCTCCCGCTTTCCCGCTGCCTCAAGCTCCTCGCACATGGTGGAAAGATCCTGGTCACCGATGATCCTTGCAGAGCTCTTAAGGGCATGGACCTTCACGGTGTAGATCCTGATGTTGTCGGTGTCATAGGCATTCTTTATGGCCTCGGCGTTGCTGTCTATGGTGTCATAGAAAAGATCCAGAGAGTTAATGAAAGCCTTTATTCCTCCCGAGTTCTTGATTCCCATTTGAGTGGATATCTCCCTGATATCTTCGATCCACTTAAGGTTATCGGGAATGCTCTCAAAGTCCTTCTCCGCTGCTTCGGCAGAAGGCTTCATCATGATTTCTTCAGGGATGTGCTTCATAATGGTCTTTTCAAGAGTGGTGCTGTCTATGGGCTTTGACAGATATCCGTTAAAGCCCTTGGAAACATAGAAGGCTTCCCCTGAAGTTGCATTGGCTGTAAGGGCGTATACCGGAAGATCCGGATGACTTTGTCTTATCCTTTCCACAGTTTCTATACCGTCCATGCCGGGCATCATATGATCCAGCAGCACCACGTTGAACCTGCCGTACTTGATCTTTTCAAGGCACTCCTCGCCGCTGCCTGCGGTGGTTACAAATACCCGTGTGGCTTTCAGAAGATTCTTTATAACAGACAGATTCATGGGATTGTCGTCAACAACCAGAACCTCCGCATCGGGAGCCACAAACTGAGGAATATACGGTCCCTTACTCTCGGCTTCAAGGCGCTCCTTAAAGTGCCCTATGGGGGTATCATCCACGATCTTCTGTTTCAAAGTAACAATAAACTCGGATCCCTCTCCGTAAACGCTCTCGCACCAGATCCTTCCGCCCATCATCTCTACAAAATGCCGGGAAATGTCAAGGCCAAGACCCGTTCCCTGAATAGAGATGTTCTTTTCCTCATCAAGTCTCTCATAACGGGAAAAGAGCCTGTCCATATCCTCGGGTTTAATGCCGATACCGGAGTCCTTGACGGATATCCTCATATCGCAGTATTCTCCGCTGAAGGATTCGGCGCTTATCTTAAACATGAAACCGCCGCTCTCGGTATACTTAACGGCATTGGTAAGAAGGTTTAATATCACCTGCTTTATTTTCTTGTCATCTCCGTAAAGCCCCTTTGGAAGGTCTTCATCGACATCTACCGTAAAAGTCAGGTCTTTTTCCCCGCTTCTGACCCTTATCATGGTCACAACCGAACGGAGCATCTCTTCGAGGCAGTATTCCTCTTCCACAAGATGCATCTTGCCAGACTCGATCTTACTCATGTCAAGAAGATCGTTTATAAGGGAAAGCAGGGACTCGGAGGCAGTCCTGATATCAAGGGCATACCCCACCACTGACATAAAATAGGGCTTTGGTACATCAGTGGAATCCTCACGCAAGATCATCTCATCCATGCCCATGATGGTATTGATGGGAGTTCGAAGCTCATGGGAGATGTTTGCCAGAAAGCGGGATTTTGCATCGTTGGCTCTCTCCGCTTTCTCTTTTTCCTCGCTCATCCTGTTAAGGTCAATAAGATCGAAAACGTAAACAACAACGGCTGTTCCTACAATGGTCATATTTGTAAGGGACAGACCGTAGGCAAATATCTGAGCTATGGACGCTGCAAGAGGCAGTAATGTAAAGATCAGAAGCGGGTAGAGCACAAATCGCCTTATGATCCTGCGGTACTGAAGGATAAGCGTCAGCTGTATGAACAGTGCCAGAAGAGGAATGCACATTGAAATATAGAAACCGGGTCCTCTGTGATAAAGATTTGCGGCGTCAAAATAGTAATACCAGCCGGTAAACTGTGAAACAACAAGATTAAGTATTCCAAAGGCAATGAGAATGTCGTTGACAATAAGCCTTCTGGGCATAGGATCAAGCTTGAGGGTGTTCTTTAAGTGATCCCTCATATACATGTTAAAGGAATAGATAATGGTCAAAGTGGTAAAGAACACGATAAAGTTACTTATCCTGACCATCCAGTATCCAAGGGTGCTCATGTCTCCTCTGTAGATATAGGCTGCCCTGTCTGCTCCCAAAAGAAACATGGCGTTTAATTCAATAAGAAGAAGCGCTCTTTTCCTCTCCCTGGGAATGGATTTGGAAATGAACACAAACAGAGCAATGATGCCGCAGATGCTGGCCAGAGACATCATTATATTAAGTTGATGGTTCCTGAGAAATCCGTAGAACATCCCTTAGTTCCCTCCGTTACATTTCCTGGAACGTCTTGAAAACTATCCGAACTTCCGTAAGTGAATCCATAAATGCCTCTACACATTTGGGATCAAACTGAATTCCCGATCCTTCCTGGATGATCTCGAGAGCTTTCTCAAAGGAAAAAGCAGGCTTATAGATCCTTTTGGAAACCAATGCATCAAAAACATCCGCTACAGCCATGATCCTTGCCGAAAGCGGGATAACCTGCCCGTGAAGTCCCTCGGGATAGCCCTTTCCGTCCCACCTCTCGTGATGGTAGGCGGCCATATTTCTGGCCTCCTTAAGGTAGGATTCTCCCCGGGTGGTGTTTATTGCCTTCTCCATGATGTTCATACCTGCCGTGGTATGTGTCTTCATGATCTCAAATTCCTCGGGAGTGAGCTTGCCGGGTTTATTTAATATCGCGTCCGGAATATGGATCTTGCCTATATCATGAAGGGGGGCGGAATTTACAATGTCGTTTTCAAAAGAAGGGGTGATCTTTTCGGCGTAATAGCCCTTTCTCTTAAGCCCCTCCACTATTATCTTTACATAAGCTGCAGTCTTCTGGATGTGAGCTGCGGTATCGGAATCCCTGTTCTCCACAAGATCGGCCATGGTGATGATAAGGCCGCTCTGCATCTTTGAAGTGGCATCCGCATAGTGACGAAGCTCCCTCATCTGCTCCGACATATTGGCTTCCATCTCACAGATCGCCTTGTAGAGATCCTCCACATCGTCCTGAGTGTGAATATCCAGGGCTCTTATTTTTTTGACATTGTCGTCCAGGTTTTTCTGATCCCTGTCGGAATCAATAAACTCCTGAACACACTCTGTCATACTGGTTATGGGATATGACAGGTAAAAACCCGAATTCCAGATGCCGTACCCAAGGATCAGCACAAAGAAGCCTGAGAATATCAGGAAGATCTTCAGCAGAAATTCCCGCGTATAGTCAGACATAAGGATCATGGAGGAATCTGCTCCCGCATAGGCAACAGTCTTGCCGCTGCTGTCCTTTATGGGATAATAGGTAGCCATTACCCAGCCCGAGAGATTGTCGGATTCGATGGGTTCAATCTCTCTGCCCTCAAGGAAGCTGTCCATATAGGGTTTGAAGTAGTCTTCCACTGGAACCTCATCTCCCGGTTCCATAGCGGGAAAATCACCGGAATGAAGGTCAAAAACATAGCATATACTGTCCCGGGTAACCCTTATTACATACAGATACTTAAGTCCTGTTACACTGTCACGTATCTTATAAAGCAGGGCTTCAGTCTGCTCATACCCCGGCGTTCTCCTTCCGCCGGTGATATATTCATCGATCATGTCGCCGTCAACCACGCTGGCCGCAAAACGCGCCGCTTTCTTGGCATTATCGGTATATTCCGTCTTGGTGTTGCTGTAGAATACGCTGATCCCGGTCCAGACCATTACTATAACAAGAAGGAGTGCGGTAACAGACAGTATTATGCCCATCTTCTTCTGAATGGCCCGCCTGCCGGCAGATCTGACTTTAGCATACATCTCCTCTTTTGAGATGGGGGTCTGCTTCCAGTTGCTGTCCCAGATGGCCTTTCTCTCCTGCTCCGGTATCAGCAGCACGATGAAAAGAGCTATCAGCGAAGTGGTAGCCTTGTCTATGGCATTGACACCTATGCCAATAAATACGGTGGCCGGTACATAGCCCATATGAGTCTTGGCGCTTAGCTGATAAGAAGCATAGACAACCTCCGGAAAAGAGGGGCCTTTGCTGATCAGCCACTGAACCGCACCGTTATAAAGCCCGGTAAGAAGGATAAGCAAAAGAAAATATATGACGGGATTCTTTTTTTTCTTAAAGCCCCCGGCTCTTGCAAACCAGACTGTAACCAGGGCTACCATAACGTTTGCAAGAGTATAGTAGAGAGCATTTCCGTTAAAAATGCAGCATAACAGATTGGTAAAGACCGCAACAAAGATACCGGGCAGAAAACCGCCCAATGATGACATTATGATGGTGCCTATAGTATCAAGATACAAAGGCATGCCAAAAGTGTGGGTCATATATGCAAGAACCACATTCAGAATTATACAAAGAGTACCGTAAACCTTACAGCGAAAGCTACTGCGGTTAAGGCGTCTGATGTTAATATCCACTCTATTTCCCCCCGAGGAAATGCCATGATATTAATTATACGATATTTAGTTAACTCCAACAATTAAGGTTCTCTAAATTTTTCGTAAGCAAAAGCGTGTAAAAATCAGCTTTTCAAGCCTGTTTTGTAAGAAGGACCACGGTCTCTGCCCCCCGGGTAAACGGGAACATGTCCACCGGAACAGCCCTGTCTGCTTTATAGCCGCCTCTTGTGATGAGCTTAAGGTCATTGGCAAGAGACTCGGGACTGCAGGAAATGTACACGATCTTCTTAGGAGAAAGAGATATCATAGAACTTATGAATTCCGGAGTCGAGCCGCTTCTTGGAGGGTCCATGAATACCAGATCGACGCTGTCTCCGGAATCTGCCATCTGCTGCATGAAACGGGTGGCATCGTTCTGATAGAAGGTGATGTTCTTAATATCGTTGATCTTAGCATTGAGGATAGCATCCTTGACCGCATCCTTGTTAAGCTCAACGGAGATAACCTCCTTCACGTGAGGACTGGCAATAAGGCCGATGGTCCCAACGCCGCTGTAGCAGTCAAGAGCCACCTCATCTCCCTTAAGATTTGCCATCTCAATAGCGGTGTTATAGAGAACCTCCTGCTGAATGGGATTGACCTGATAGAATGATTTGGGGCTTATCTTGAATTTCATACCGCAGCAGATGTCATAGATAAATCCGGGTCCGTAAATGGGCTTCTCCTTGTCGCCGAGGATCATGCTGGTCTGCTTGTCATTGACATTGAGTACAATGGTAGTGATCTCGGGATGTTCTTTTCTTAAGGCCTTAACGAAATTGTTCTTGGAGGGGAAAATGGGGGATACCGTTACCAGCACCACCATAATCTCTCCGGTATTCCTGCCGATCCTTATAAGGACATGGCGAAGAAGACCATAGCCGTTGTCCTCGTCATAGGTCTTGATCTTAAATGACTTAAGCATTCCTCTTATGGAGGCGATTATGGCGTCAGCCTTCTGATCCTCCAACAGGCAGCTCTCCACAGGCACAACCTCATGGCTTCCCTCACGATATATTCCGGATAAGGGGTTGCCTTTTTTATCATGGGTAAAGACCGCATGAACCTTGCACCTGTAATGCTCGGGACTCTCCATTCCGATGAAGGGCTCCACCTTGCAATAGGGCTCAAGAAGCTCCTGCACTCTGGCGTGCTTTATCTTCAGCTGCTTTTTGTAGGGAGTGTCAATCATCTGACAGGCTCCGCATTTCTTGAAAACAGGGCATAGGGAATTAGCCCCATGCCCTGTGCTGTTATTATTCTTCACCATCCAGATCCTCTGCCTGATTCTCAAATTTAAGTTTACCGGGTACATCCAGGCCAATATCATCGGTAGTCTTTACAGCTTCGCTGCGTCTGCGGATACGCTCGGTGTTTTTCATCTCACCGAGATCCTTGAACTTGATGCCCTCGATTCCCTGTGCCAGCTCCTTGGCCTTTATCACATCTCCTCTGTTGATCCTGAAGGTGCATACTATCTTACTGCCCTTCCTGTCCAGGAGCCTCTGGATGAAATTCTTCTCCTGCCATTCGATGAAATATGAAATGCGGTGAGCCAGGAATCTCTCCTCGAGCTGTTTCTTGCTCTCAACGCTGTAAACTCTGCAAAAGGGCACCTCGTTATTAAAAACCTGATTGTTCTGAATTATAGATGACATATAAACCTCTCAAAAACTTTTTTCGTGCCTTAAAATTATACCGCAACCACGGGCAAAAAACAAACATAGTGATATAATTATATAATCAAAACAACCCAAAACATGTTACCCCATGGAGAATCACATGAAATTCCCTGAAAAAAGCGCAAAGTCCGCCGTCCGTGATATGACGGAGGGTTCCATCATAAAACAGATACTTGTTTTCTCACTTCCGCTGATGTTCGGCAATGTTTTCCAGATGCTGTACAACACAGTGGACTCGATCGTGGTGGGAAACTATGTATCCACACAGGCTTTGGCCGCTGTAGGCTCCACCACCATGATCACCAACATGCTGGTGTTCTTCTTTAACGGCTTTTCGGTAGGCGCCGGCGTCATAATCTCCAGATTTTTCGGGGCAAAAGAGACAGCTCGTCTCCACAAAGCCATCGAGACCACCATGGCTGCCACCTTCATCTTCTGTATCGTACTTACGATTGCCGGTGTCCTTGGCGTTAAACCGATGCTTAAGTTTATGGCAACTCCGGATGACGTTTTTGCGGATGCCACCACCTATCTTACAATCTATTTCCTTGGGTTCTCGGGGCTTTTAATCTACAACATGGGAAGCGGAATCCTAAGGGCCGTCGGTGACACCATAAGACCGCTGTATTTTCTGATCCTCACCAGTATTATGAACATCGTTCTGGACCTGTTCTTTGTAAAGGGTCTCCACACAGGGATCGAGGGCGTTGCCTACGCCACCATCATTTCCCAGTTTGTGTCGGCAATCCTTATTATGGTGCTGCTCTTAAGAAGCAAAGATGTTTACAGGCTCTCCCTGCGGGATCTTTGCCTTGACCGTGAAATATTGAAGCTCATTTTCATGGTGGGACTTCCCACGGGAATACAGTCCGTTATCACAGCTTTCTCCAATATCTTTGTCCAGTCCTACATAAACTTCTTCGGTTCCTCCTGTATGGCAGGCTGGAGCAGCTACAACAAGCTGGATTCCTTTATAATGCTGCCCATGTCCAGCATAGCCATGGCCGCCACCACCTTCGTCAGCCAGAACATCGGAGCCGGCAAGGTCAAAAGAGCTGACGACGGAACCAGGATATCCATAGGGCTCGGGGTTCTTGTCACTGCCGTCATAGCACTTTTTCTGTATATCTTTGCAAGGCCCGCCATAAGGCTGTTCTCCGCGGAGGAAGCTGTTATCGAATACGGAAGTCTCTTTATCCATGCCAATGTGTTCTTCCTTATCTTCAACTGTGTAAACCACACTCTCGCGGGAGCCTTAAGAGGCAGAGGCGATTCCAAGGGACCCATGGTGATAATGCTCTCCACCTTTGTGGTTTTTAGGCAGATATATCTTTTCACCGTAACCCATTATGTTGCCAACACACCGTTCCTTGTGGGCTTCGGATACCCTGTAGGCTGGATGAGCTGCTGCCTTGCTGAGGTTATCTACTACTATCTCACCTACCGAAAAGAAAAGAAGGTTCTTTGATGTTTTCTCTCAAAGAACCTTCTTTTTTGTTTATCTCATTTTTGTTTAGTAACTCCTGTACCATCCTGTGTCAGGATTGATATAGACAGTGATAGATCCGTGTTCAGTCCTGACAGTCTGCTTACCTGTCTGGATAACACCGTTCTTAAAGACCATGACAGGCTTTCTGCTGTATTCTAAGATGTAACCTCCATTGGCAGGTTTTCCCGATTCCAGTTCAATGACCTTGCCAACCTTAAGATTGTTGTCCCAGCTGAACTCAAGGGTTACACCGAGGCCATCCTTATCTATTGCATTCAACCTTTCCGAGCTTGCAGAGCTTACATCTCCTATCACATAGAAAGAATTACCTACTCTTGCAAAGGTTCCCATCTGCCTGATGGAAATGCCGTACTTGTTGAAGTATTCCCTGCTCCTGGTAAAGCTGGGGTCTGTATATGTAAAGGCACCTACCGATCCGTCCTCTCTAACAGCTGCCAAGAACTTGCGGCTGCTGCTGGACTGAAGTGCATACATGTCAACATTTGCCCTGTCTGCGGAAGGAAGTGATGAATAATCCGTAACAGTGTACAGGACAGGACTGCCTTTATCGTCAAGAGATGTCACTGTATGGCCGTTATTGATCAGATAGATCCTGCTTCCGACTTTTATCATGGAGCAGTCTGTGCTGTTTCTGCCGGGTTTATAAGCACAGTATCCGTCGCTTTCGATATACATACTGCATCCGGGCTTGTTATCGCAAAAATCCATGGAGTCACTCTCACTAAGTTTGTACAGTCCTGTAACAGGAAGACCGTTTGATCCAAGGAAGTAATAGCCTGACCCATAATTGATCGATGAATTTGTGACCTTTTTCTCAGTTCCGTTTTCCGCATGATAGAATCCTGTGATGCTGCCGTCTTTAGCGTTGAACTTCACTGTATACTTCTTGCCTGAATTGTAGAATGAGGCGGAAGTCTGCATAGTACCGTCAGATCCGTATAAATACCACTTGCTTCCGGTCTTTCTGATTACGTTTCTCTCAAGCTTTCCGGTCCTGGAATTATGATAGTAGGACTTAGTGCCTGCATCACTCTTTACTACAGTCTTTCCTGTGACAAGAGATCCGTCTTTATTGTAATGATAATCCTCGTTTTCCGACGAATCGATCATACCATTCTCATCAAAACGATAGATCTTGCCCTTGATGGTAAGGGTGGTGTCTGTTGCCATCATTCCTTTATAGACATTTATAAAAGTGTTATCTTCCGGATAGAAATAATGCTTTACGCCATTAACAGTTGCAAAACCTGTTACTGCAGCCCCGTTTGACCCAAAGTAAAATCCCGTGTTCTTCATCGCAAAGGTGCTAGAGGATGAGAAGGTTGAATTGCCGTAATGGTGTATCGTGAAACGATCACTCTTTTTAAGCTCAACAAACTTGTTCTTTTCCATTGAGCCGTCTGCAGGATCAAATGAGTACATTGTTCCATTTATTGTTACAAAATCAATCTCATCATCGGAGTTTTCCGTACCGATATTCATGCCCTCAAAGAAATAGTATTTCTTTCCACGGACAGTTTTCCAGCCGGTTCCAAGAGAACCGTCGGAATTCATATACACCATGTATTCTGCCGCGCCAGCTACATCGGGAGCCTGCTGAGCCGCTAATGCCATAAACGCCTTCTTGCTGAGGATATATCCCAGTTCTCCCCCGCCTTCGCCGTCGGGATTTGTTATGTAGATCTTGCTTCCGGTATAAATCATGCCGGTTATCTGAGATCCATCACTGTCAAAGTAATATCTTTTACCTCTTATGGTTGTAAGACCTGTTGCCAGCTGACCTGAGGTGCTCTTAACATAGTAATATTTCTTGCCGTCATCAATAAATCCGACTTTTGAAACTACTTCTCCCTCAGAAGACACGTAGTAATACTTACCGCTGATCTTAAGCGGACCACCGGTATTGCCTTCTAAAGCATTAAGGCATTTTCCTGTGGAGGGATCAAATGCATACTTCTTTTTGTTTATGGTAACTACGCCCTTAACAGCGCGGCCGTTTTTATCAAGGTAGTATACGCGGGCAGCACTTCCTGAATCGTTCATCAGCCAGCAGTTTTTTATAACCTGTGTGCACTTAATATCACTGTAAAAAAGCAGGCTGTCTTTGCCATTGGCATAAACCCCGGCAGTGCTGCTGACATTACTTCCGTCTTCAGAACACTTATAGGATGTAACATGAACGGCACTGTTGTCCATCTCTCCCCCGGCATTGAAATGGCAAAGCTTTCCGTTCACCATAAAGTACTCGTTCACACAAAGCATTCCGTCTGCCTTGGCATAGTAAGTTTTACCCTCAAAGGTAACAAGCTTGTTTACTGCAAGCGCGCCTGTACTGTCAATAAACACAAGGTTGCCTGAATCGGAAAGCCGGGTTACAGAATTTAAGGTCATCCTTCCGTAGGTTCTTGCTGTGGCAAGGTCTGCCTCCTTGGAAACTGTAGGGAAAGTCTCGGGGCCTGCATAGTACCGCTTGCTTCCTACAGTAAAGAATCCCGACTTAACGATTCCCGTTCCGGGATCGCAATATCTTGCATATACAGCTTTTGCTGCTGTTGTAAGCTTATCTTCAGCATCAAAATATACAATACCCGTAAGTCTTACTCCGCCTTTGAATACGTAAAATTCATCGGCTCTTCCCTCGGTGGTGTACTGTCCGTCATTGATATAGTGGAGCCCGTCTTCATTAAGGGAGTGATTATATCTGTCAAGCATACGTCCGTTGTCGTCAACATAGGTACATCCCTTACCTCTGGCAATCCATACCATCGTATCCTTGCATCCAAGAGTTTCGTTATAGTGATATTCATTGTCTCCGATAACCTGCCATCCTGTGCAGATCTCACCTGAGGGCAGCACGCAGTAAAATGCAGTATTTCCGGAGCGAACCTCTGTCTTTTTATCATTGCCTCTTGCCAGCTGACAGGCTCTTTTCTCATTGCCGATTCCGGTCTGGTAAAAGAGATATCTCTTTCCCCCGATCTTGTTAACGCCGCTTACTGCGGTCTTTGTCTCGGGGCTGATGTAATAAACAACACCCTCCGTCCTGGAAAGTGCCTTTGTTCCCACAGCCCTGATCTCATAAGCAGTTGCGTCTTCTGAGGGCACATCCACATTTATCCAGCCTGTAATTACCTTGCCGTTTTCATCTGTAGCAACCTTGGTCTGTGTATCGTAGCAGTTTGTCTTGAATGTATACTCTACAAGCTTTGTCTCGTCTTCCTCGATGATAAGCTCCTCTGTACTGTCTTCGGCTGCCGCATCATCTTCTTCCTCATCAAGACTTTCTTCAAGGGTGGCTTCATCCCCGGCCTCTTCTTTTGCTGCATCATCAGCTGTTTCCTGTGATGCTGCATTCTCGGATGTATCGGCTTCTGAAGCTGCGTCCTGCGCAGTTTCATTCTCAAAAGTATCGCCCCCTGATTCTTCTTTTTCAGAGGAATTGTTCTCTTTTGAGGTGTTCTCCGGGTCTTTTTCCTGCTCCCCGGTCTTATCTTCGGACTGATGATTGTCGTTCTCACCAGCCTCTCCGGCGCCGGGATCAGTCTCCCCGCTTTTGTCAGAGTCACTGTTCTTCTCAGTGTCTGTGTTTTCCTCCAAGTTTCCTTCCCGGGGTTCCTTAGATGTTTCTGTTGATGCCTCCCCTGAAGCATCAGTAGCATCCTCTTCTTCGCTGCTTACTAAGGCCAAAGCCTCCTCGTTGGCGGAATACTCCGCTGCATAAGCAGTAGAAGCAGGCGCAATGCTGCCTGAGGCGATCATAAACGCCAGCAGTAATGTCACTACTCTCTTTTTCATAACTTTCTCTCTTCTTAATTCCTTCCTGTTCATACTTTATGATCAGTTAACTATAAATGCGGGCTCAGTACAGCTCCATCCCGTGTTGGGATCCACCTCATATATGGCTGTAATACCGCTGATCTTAACTGTCTTTTTTCCTCCTGCGGGATAACCGTTCTTAAACAGCATGACGGATCCGCTGATGTTGCACTTCAGGGTTTCTTTTGTCTCTTTGCCACCGCTCTTTTTGATGATGACTGCTTCCATGCTGTTTATGGGCAGAATTCCGTTTAGCGGTCTGCCGTTTTCATCCTTTACCTGACGAAGCTTACCGTCAGCACCAAAGGAGACATATGCTTTATATTCTTTATTCCCGAAACTATCTGTCACATCAAGGGTAAATCCGGTAATCCCCTTACTTTTAACAGTGGACAGACAGCCAAGATACCAGCTGCTGCCTTCCTTCACAAACATTCCAAGGTCATCTGTGGGAATCCCGTACTTGTTAAGGCGAACCTTTTTGCCGTCCGATGCAACCACAGTCTTACCCGAAGCAAGAGAGCCGTCTGAGTTTACATACACGCAAAGGTCCGATCCGGAGCGGGATGTATAGATAGAAGCACAGTTCCTGGCATACTTTTCATGAGTTTCAATATATCTTGAAAGCATCCTCCTGTCTGCTTCCGGAAGAGTCCCGTAATTTCTGATGGCATACCCTGATGTGTTCTCGCTGACCGTAAGGGCATTATCTGTTATGTATATCTTGTTTCCGACTTTAACCGGAATATAATCATGAGTCTTAGGAGCAACCGAGTAACTGCAATACCCGTCACTTTCAACATAGACTCTTGCACCGGGTCTGTTTGTAAGGTCCATGGAAAGATCTGAAGGAAGACTTACAAGACCTGTCATGGGAAGTCCGCCAGCGCCAAGGAAATAGTAACCTTTGTCTGTGCCGATCATGGTGTTGACCTGCTTAACGCCGTTAAGGAAAAATCCCTTAATACTGCCGTCTTTGTTAAAGGCAGCCTCTGTCATGGCGCCGTCGATGTTCTTTATCTTAAGCTCAGTCTCCTGTCTTCCGTCGCTTCCGTAGAAAAACCACTTGCTTCCGGTCTTTCTGATAACACTGCTTTCTCTTGCTCCGGTTCTTGGGGAAACATAGTATGAAAACTTTGCGGTACCTTCTTTTACCTGATTTCTTCCGTTATTTAATGAACCGAGAAGAACTCCGTTCTCGTCAAAGCTGTAGGTCTTACCTCCGATTACAAGGGTATCGCTGTAGACCATCTGGCCTGTTATGAACTTACCCGCGCCTACATTCTTCTGGGTGAAGTAATAGGTCTTTTTATCAATGGTCTTAAATCCGGTAGTCATAGCATAGCTCTTGGGGTCGAAATAGAACTTCATTTCACCCTTGGCAACACCTGATGCATCCGATTCACTGTCTCCTGCGTTAAAAAAGTATTTGTCACCGTTTTTAAGAGTTACCCATCCGCCAAGGGCATATCCCTCAGGAGAAAAATGGTAGAATTTGCCGTTGATCTCATAGAACTCACTCTCATCGGCATCATCGTCAGTAAGAGGTTCGCTCATTTCAAAGAAATATCTTTTCCCTCTGATGGTCTTCCATCCGGTGAACAAAGACCCATCGGAGTTGGTAACGGAGCCACCATCGCCGTATTTGTCGAAGTCCTTCTTCTCCCAGATAAAGTATTCTGCCGGAATCACATTCCCGGACAACTCCGGATTCAGAACATACAGCTTGTTGTTCATGGTAAGAATAACATCCATGAACAGGCGACCATCGGAATAGAAGTAGTATTTCCTGTTTCTGGTAACGGGTTTTTGGACGAACCCGCCACCCTCTTTAACAACCTCATTCACCGTTGTCTTCAGGATCGTCAGGCCTGTTGCCACTGTTCCGTTCTTCCTGACATAGTAGCATTCGTGAGCCCTGTTATAGAAACCTTCCTTTGTGATAACTTCTCCCTTGCGGGTGATAAGGTACAGCTTGCCACCAACTTTAACTGAGCGGTAGTCAACAGCATTAGTATCATTTTTATAAGCAAAGGTCATGATGTGGCCGGTGACAGTATCGAACAGATACTTCTTGTCTGCTACCGTCACAATGCCCTTTACCGGATTTCCGTTCTTATCAAGGTAATACTCACGTCTATCCGGAGCCTGAGTTGCGTTATCAGCCGAAACAAGCCAGCAGTCTGTAAGCTTATTGGTGCAGGCTTTATCGGAAAAGAACGCCACTCCGTCAGTAGTATTTTTGCTCTTATTCTTGATGTATACGGCCTTGGAAAGAAGATGCTTTGCTCCGTCAACATAGCCATAATAACCGGTGATTCTGCCTGCGCCCTCTTCAGAGTTGTCCAGCATAAAGCTGTTCTGGTCAAAGTAGCAGAGCTTGCCGTTTATCATCATGTACTCGTCCTTGCACAGAGTTCCGTCTTCCTTGGCATAGAACTTGTCTCCATCGATGGTAATAAGCTTATTCACGGCAAGAGTGCCGTTTTTCTCTATGTAGATGTGCCTTTTTAAAGCCTGACAATAGTCAAGATCATCGAGCCTTATCTTGCCGTAATCCATTCTTCTGTCAATGCCGCTTTTAGCCCAGTCATAGAACTCGTATTCACAGGCATAATAGTACTTGCCGCCATTTGAAAAATAACCGGTCCTGAGGGTACCGTTATCCTGATCAAAGAACCTGGCAAAATCAGCCTTTGCGGCGGTGGTTACAGAACCGTTTCTGTCAAAGAATACAAGTCCCGTGGTCATAAGGCCGCCTTTAAAGCAGTAGTAATCACCCTCAATATAGGCAATGCCGTCATTTATGGGGCGCTTCACTGTATCCATCATCAGGCCGTTTTCATTGACGTAGGTAATTCCCTTTCCTCTGGGAACCCAGGCCTTTACAGAAAGCTCACCTGTCTGAGGATCAAGATAGAACTCATTTGTAACAGCTTTGTTATCAAGAGGTGCAATCTCGGAAGCCTTAAACCAGCCGGTATAGACTTCTCCGTTTGCCTTGACGATGTATTTCTTTGAGCCTGATTCCACAAAGCGGGCTTTGCCTTCGCCCCTTGCAAGACTGCAGTCAAGGGCTGCATTACTGCTCTCAAGGAAAAGATATTTCTTCCCCCCGATAACTGTCGTTCCCCTTGCCGCCTTTTTGGTCCCGGGGTCGATATAATATATGTTTCCTTCCTTGCAGGAAAGTGCTTTGCTGCCGGTAGCTACGATCTTAAGCACAGCCCCTGTATCTTCTACCGCGCAGATCCAGCCTGTGAGCAGCTTACCGTTACTTGCAGCCATTTTGCCGGTTGTATCATAGCCGTCGGTAAACTTTGTCTTGGCTGCTACCAGGTCCTCTTCCTCTGTTTCGTCTATAAGAGAGGCTTCAAAGATTCCCTCTAAGGAATCCTCGGTGAGATCTTCGTCTCTCTCATCTAAGTTTTCTTCTGAAGTTTCCTTGGAGTCTTCTATGGTCTCCCCGGCAGTATTCTCGTCTGTCTCACCTGATAGTTCTGTATCAGTGTCTGTTGATGATTCGTCGGAAGCATCATTATCGGTATTTATTTTGCCGGCGTTTTCATCCCCGTTATTTTCATTCCCGGCGTCTTCTTTGCTTTCGGACTTTGAGTTTTCATCAGCACTGTCTTCGTTGCCACCCTCATCTTTGCTTCCGGATCCTGAAGTATTATCAGTGTTCTCTTTGCTGCCGGACTCTGATGTTTCTCCGGCATTTCCTAAGCTATCAGATCCTGATACATCATCGGACTTTTCTTTATTCGAGGAGTCTTCCCCGGAATCCCCCTTATCGGGATTCTCACTTCCTGAAGCTTCTCCTTCCGGGCTCTCTTCCGTAACATCCGATTCTTTTCCATCGGATGAAGCTTTTTCCCCTTCTGATGCTCCAAGCCCCGCATCAGCTGTAAATACCTGCGCCTTTCCCGACGCACTTTCTCCCGCCTCAACAATCTCTGCCGCATAAACCGGCGAGACAGGCGCAAGGCTGCCCATGGCAATGGTAAATGCCATAAGCAATGTTACCAGTCTTTTTTTCATTCCACTCTTCCCTCTTATTACTTCTTATTAAATGCGTTAAAAAAGCCGCAAACTGTCCTCAAATTTACTATTTTTTCGTGCGAAAGTCAATCGAGTTAAGTTATGGTATACTATATTTAGTTCAGTAAATTTGGGGGATTACGATATGTCAGTCTTTGAAAGAGCCATTCCTTCGGATATGTCCGTTTCTGAAGAATCAATTGTGAACATTCTGTGTTTTTTGCAAAAATCACCGGTTACTCTCCACAGCCTTTTGATCATGAAAAACGACAAGCTGATATACGAGAAATACTATGCTCCCTACGATGAGAACAATCTTCATCGCATGTTCTCCATCAGCAAGAGTTTTACCGCCATGGGCATATCTCTTTTGGCAGATAAGGGGCTTGTGGAGCTTGATAAGTCCATATGCGATTATTTTCCGGAATATGTGGATGAGAACACTCATCCCTTCATAAAAATGACCACGATCCGCAACATGCTGCAAATGCGCTCTCCTCACGCCTCCACCACCTACAAGGTGTGCATGAAGACAGACTGGGTAGAGAGTTTCTTTAAAGTGGCTCCTACTCATAAGCCCGGAACCGTGTTCCACTACGACACCTCCGCAGCCCATGTGCTGTGCGCTCTGGTTGAGAAGCTATCGGGAAAAGACCTTTTGACCTTCCTTAAGGATGAAGCTCTGCACTACGTTGATTTTTCTAGGGAATCCTACATGGTAAAGGACCCCTTCGGGGTCTCCATGGGCGGCAGTGGCCTTATGGCAACTCCTATGGATATCATGAAGTTTCTTTTCATTCTGTACAAAAAGGGAAGGGTTACCTGCAATGACGGAAAGGTGCGTACTTTGTTCAACCCGGAATTTATAGAGGAGGCAACGAGAAATATCACAGACACTTACATGACTGCCCCTGTGGCTTCAGAGGCGCAAGGGTACGGCATGCAAATCTGGATGAACCAGAAGGGCGGTTTTACTCTCTACGGCATGGGCGGGCAGCTTGGAATATGTGTTCCTTCAGAAAAACTGCTGGTTGTTACAACCGCCGATACCCAGGGGCTTCAGGGCGGCAATCAGATTATTTACGATGCGATATACGAGAATCTTATTGATAATAAAAACGATGGGAATGATAAAGACGGAAAAAGAGCTGACGGCTTCTGCAAGAAAAGTGACGGAAGCCTGCTTGAGAAGGGCCTTGCCATAGCACCGCCTCGTCTTCCCGAGAGTTACCGGCTCTTTTTCCCTGAGTTTGATCCTGAAATGATCCCGGAATGTGTAGGAGGGATCGCCGGCAAGCCGGCAGAAAGCGGAGCTCTTTCTCTTTTGTATGACCTTGCCCCTAATGGCTCAAACTTTGAAAAGCTGTCTCTTTTCCTCTCTCCAAAGGGAAGCGGCCAGTGCTACATAGAATTTAAACAGGGAAGCAACAGCTATCGCATAGCCTTTGGCCTCGGAAACATGGTCCGCGGGATCTTCCCAATCTATGAGACAAGATACGTTGCCGGGGGAATCTTTACCAGGGACAACGTTCTGTATGTGAAGGTCCACCTGATCGGTGAGTCCGTAGGCTCGGTCCACTTCCAGCTGTATTTTGGCGATGACGATGTTGTTGTCTTCATGAAAAAAATAGAGGAGACCTTCTTTAAGGAATTTGAAGGTCACCTCTACGGCAGTTTTTTTAACCTATATCAGGTTCATCTTTAAGTTCAATGGTTCCGGGGGCTTTGCCCTCGGTCTCAAAGATTATGATCTCATTCTTTCCGTCCTTTAATAGCGGTGCGGGAATGTACAGCCTCTTTTGCGGCCCTATTTCCCAGAATCTTCCCAGGTTAAAGCCGTTAATAAAGGCAACTCCTTTGCCCCATCCATCGAGATCAAGGAAGGTATCGCCTTTCTCTTTGGCGTCGAACTCAAACCTGTAGAAGGCGGGAACATTCTCCTTGTATTCCTTGGAAAAGTCCACCTTGTCTACGTTATCAAGTGGCAGGGTGTAGATATCCCATCCGTTGTGCATATGGCCGTTGATCTGAACGCAGCGTCCGATGCCCTTTCTCTGGGTCTCCATTCTGGGTCCGAAGTTCACCCTTCCCATGTTCTCCACAAGAATGTCAAATTTCTCGTTAAGGCCCATAAATCCGCCGGTTGAAAGCCCAGCCTCGGAAATTGCAGCCATGGCTGTCTCGGGAGTAAGGCCGTTCTCTGCCATAAACTTACCCGCCAGCATCATTGCAGGAGCGCTGCAGGCAAGATACTTATCAAGAGGAATGTCATGCTCCTTCTCCAGCTCTTTGTCATAGAGAGTTATGAGAGGATTCTCCTCCACAAAAACATTGGCCCTGTCCGCAGTCTCCCAAAGGCGAAGCTTGGCAATTCCCGCCTCGCTGTGAAGATGGGATCTATAGAGAATGTAGCCGTAGTTCTGGCCAAGCTCCTCCATGTTTGTGGTATAGGAAAGCTTCACCGGTGTGCTAAGATCTTCTGCCACGGAAAAGAGACTTACCATACCGCTGCATTCGAGCCTGCCATAAGCCTTTCTTGGAATTTCGGCGAACTCTGCTTCTTCTGTCCTGCCTGTGTGCTTTTCAATTATCTCTTTGAACTTTCTGTATTTCTCGGTTATGCGGCCATCCTCGGTAAGCAGGCCGTCGTAGTCATAACTTGTCACATCGGGAGTCAGAGCGTCGTAGTAGTTTGAGCCGTTCATGAATCCAAAATTGGTGCCGCCTTCAAACATATAGATGCTGACATTTCCCAGTTCCAGCATCTTATCAAGATCCTCGCAGCTCTGTACAAGGTTGCCCCTCATGTGACCGCCGTTGCCCCAGTGGTCAAACCAGCCAACCCAGAACTCGGCACACATGGAAGGTCCGCCATTTGTATACTCGGAAAGTACGCCAAATCTCTTTTCCGTGCCGGACCCGAAATTTCCCGTGGGAAGCGCTCCCGGAACCGAGCCGCCTCTGTAACTCTCGTGATAGGGGCCGTCAGAAGTGATAAGAGGAACGGTAACCCCGTATTTCCTCATGAGTTCTGCCATGGTCTTCATGTACTCATGGTCGTTGGCGTAGTAACCGTACTCATTTTCCACCTGCATCAGAATGATATTGCCGCCATTGTCGATCTGATATTCCTTTATCCTTGGGAAAAGAGCCTTATAATAATCCTCTACTGCATCCAGGAAAGGCTTGTAGCTGACACGAAGCCTCATGTTCCTGTCCTTTAAGAGCCATGCGGGGAGTCCGCCAAACTCCCATTCTGCGCAAATGTAGGGGGATGGTCTTACAATGATATAGAGCCCGAGCTCTGTTGCCAGCTTAAGGAAAGCTTCCACATCACACAGACCTTCGAAGTTGAACCTGCCTTTTTCCGGTTCGATAAGATTCCAGGGAATGTAGGTCTCAACTGTGTTGCAGCCCATAGTCCTAAGCTTAAGGAGTCTGTCCTCCCAATACTCGGGAACTGTCCTGAAGAAATGAAATGCTCCGGAGATTACCTTGAAGGGCTCTCCGTTTAGGTAAAACGTGTCTTTGATCTCAAATTTAGCCATAGTATTCCGTCCTGTTCATAGTTCTTTTTACCGATCATCAGAAGCCCATGTAAACACTGGGAATATCTTCCTCTGTAATGTGGAAATCGGAGGACTTGTCATCGGAATCAGCAGTCTCCATCTTCACCACGTTTACATAGCCGTCATTGATCATGTCCACCATATAGGGTACCACATTTGGGTCAAATTGTGTTGCAGACCCTTTCTGGATCTCTTCAATGATCTCATCCTTGCTCAGATGCCTTCTGTATACTCTGTTGCTGGACATGGCATCATAGGAATCGGCAACACCAACGATCCTGGCATAAAGAGGGATTGACTCTCCCTTAAGGCCTTCCGGGTAACCCTTACCGTCATATCTCTCATGATGATAAAGAGCCGTCTCTCTGATCCCCCGCAGGGACGACAGCTGCTTGAGCATCTTGCCTCCCGCAACTGTGTGCTCCTGGATCTGCTTTCTCTCCTCATCCGTAAGTTTTCCGGGCTTGTTCAAAACCGCATCGGGAACGCTTATCTTGCCTGCATCGTGAAGAAGCCCTGCATAGTAGATGTTCTGTACCTCATCCTCCGACAGTCTCATCCTCTTGGCGATCTCTGCGGCATACATGGCAACACGCCTTGAATGGCCTCTGGTGTAGGGGTCCTTGGCATCGATGAAGCTGATGAATGTGTTCATGGACTGAAGGATTATCCTTACATCGTTCTTCTGCTTCTCACGATAGTTCTTTAGATTGAACTTGGTAACAAAAAATCCAACGAACAAAAATGCCCATACCATAAAAGCCAGAAGAATAATGTTGTTGGCGATACTTTCACCGAAAACGCCGCTCTGGTAGCCTGTAAAACTGATCTTTTCGGGATAAAAAGGCTTTTCGGTGTTCATCACTATACTGAATTGGATGGGAGAATTTCTTTTCAGCGTAAGGTGGTCGCTGTCCGGTTCCAGGACAACTCTGCCCTTTTCAACATTGACACCGATGCCGTTGTACTGGGAAATATCGGCATTATAGGGAACCTCCATGGAAATGTTCCAGTTGTTGATCTCGGTATTGCCGTGGTTATGCAAAGTAAAATCATACTTGGAGCCATAACCGGAGTTGGTACTCCATTGACTTGTCCTTTCAACAACGGCATAGACCGTGTCGGAAAGCCTTGCTCCGGTCAGATCCATTTCAAGGTGGTATTCCGAAGAAACATAGTCAACAACAGTCACCCTGCTGACATAAAATGCACTTAACAGAATTACAAACACTACCAGGAAGATCAAAAGTGATTCAGTTGTTTTGTCCAGCTTCATCAGTTCTCCTCCTTCTGTTATCTACAAGGTGGTGCTTTCTCTTTTCATGGTACATAAGCTCGTCTATGGCTATCTGAAAATCCTTGGCACTCATTTTGGAGGCGGGATCGTAGATCATGCTTCCGCAGCTTATGGCAAGTTCATAGGGCTTGCCGCCCCTGTAATTCCAGATCTCCAGCTCGTCCTCAAGTATATCAAGGCTTGCATCAAGCTCTTCCCTGGTGTTTATATCCGTTATCACGCAGAACTCGTCACCGCCGAATCTTCCAATGCTTGCTCCCTGGAAAAAGACTCTGTAAAGAATATCAGACACGGTCTTAAGGGCATAGTCCCCCTCCATATGGCCGTAGGTATCGTTTATCTGTTTGAATCTGTCAAGATCCAGCATAATGGCGGAGAAAGTCTTGCCGCCTGCCTGCGCAAGCCTTACCCGCTCCTCCATCTTGATATCCAGTCCTCTTCTGTTGAGAGCACCTGTGAGATAATCCACATCCAGGTTGTTGGCCTGAAGATTGAAGAACAATATAAGAAGTCCGATGGCAATGGAAGCATAAGTCATATCAAGGTCTGCGAACACTATCTGAAGAAACGCGCCGATCATGGAAAGAGTAGGCAGTGAAAAGATTGCCCCCCGGTAATCCGCGTAGATTTTTTTCCGGTAGGCATAGGAATAAACCGATAAAAGCAGACAGAATATCAAAAGAAGAACGCCTCTTACCATAAAGAGCGGCCCCCGGTAATACTCGGTGCCCTCAAAGTAGTAAAGAAGCTTAAGGTCAAAAAGAGCCGATACTGTAACAATGATGAAATTCGCAGCCACAAACATCTTATAGGCGGCAGTGACTATCTTTCGCCCCGTGGATTTCTCCCCTTCATTGATCCAGCAGTCAATGTAAAGAATTGCAAACAGGTAACATGCGGGATCAAAGGCATAGATAATGTAGTAGCCCACTTTGGACAGCCCTATGAGTTTTCCCGAGATTTCTCCGAAGTGGCCTACTGTCTCAGCAGCAAGCAGAAGCAGGGTCATTAAGTCCAATCTGATAAACCTGTCTCCTGATTCCGTGCGGGTTGTTCTTCCCTGGAAAAAGAGGAGCAGGATCAAAAGAAGAGCGGTATAGAAATTGAGTATCATCCAACCTTCAGGTACCACTGCCATCACCTCGTTTGCTACATATCCGTTCAGTTTACATTATAAAAAAAAGCGCCGTGCATTTAAACAATGCATGACGCTTTTTAATTCTTTTTTTATCTTTATATCATTCTGAAAAGATCATCTCTGGATACGTCCTGAGCCGTCTCCCCCTGCAAGCTTGTTAACCTCGTCAACAGTTACAAGGTTGAAGTCTCCCTCGATGGAGTGCTTGAGAGCTGATGCAGCAACAGCGAACTCGATGGTCTGCTGAGGATCGAAGCCGTTTACGCAGCTGTAGATAAGTCCGCCGCCAAAGGAATCACCACCGCCGACTCTGTCAACGATGTGAAGAGCGTACTTCTTGGAGAAGTAAGCCTGCCCGTCAGTGTAGAGCATTGCACTCCAGTTGTTGTCGTTGGCTGAAATGGACTCACGAAGTGTGATGGCAACCTTCTTGAAGCCGAATCTGTCTGTGAGTTTCTGTGCAACCTCGATATAGCCCTCTCTGTTGAGCTTACCTGTTGTAACATCTGTGGAAGATGCTGCGATGCCGAATACATCGTTGGCATCCTCTTCGTTGGCGATGCAGACATCAACATATTTGCAGAGCTCGCCCATCACCTTGCCAGCCTTCTCCTTGCTCCAAAGCTTTCCTCTGTAGTTGAGATCACAGGATACTGTAAGGCCATGCTCTTTGGCCTTCTTAACAGCCTCTAATGTGATGGCCGCAAGGGAATCGCTTACAGCGGGAGTGATGCCTGTAAAGTGGAACCACTCTGCTCCGTCAAAGATCTCATCCCAGTTAAAGTCAGCGGGAGAAGCCTCTGCAATGGCTGAATGTGCTCTGTCGTAGATGCACTTGGAGCCTCTCTGGGAAGCGCCCTTCTCGTTGTAGTAGATACCTACTCTGTCACCGCCTCTGGTGATCTTGGAAGTATCAACTCCGTATTTTCTAAGGGAATTAACTGCTGCCTGACCAATCTCATGAGCAGGAAGCTTTGTAACATATACGGAATCAAGTCCGTAATTGGCAAGAGATACGGAAACGTTAGCCTCTCCGCCTCCAAAAGTTGCCTCAAGATGATCAACCTGAACAAATCTTAAATAGTTATCAGGCTGAAGTCGAAGCATGATCTCTCCGAATGTTACTACTTTTTTTGCCATATTATTTATCCTCCGTTTATTCACAGGGAAGTTCTGCTCTTGCTTTGATCGCCAGAACAAACTTCGTTCTTACGCCGGAAATGACCTCGCGTAATTCTGGTTTAGTTTTTTCCAAGGTGTACTCTGAAACCGCCAAAGTCATCCTCAAGATAAGCGTTCTTTAAATGTCCGTCAGCATCGTATGAAAGGGATGCCTCTTCGAACTTAACACCCTGTCTTTCAAGGTGATATACGGCTCTGTCGATGTTGTTGCAGCCGATGGCAATATGTCCGCAGTCTCCGCGTCCCTTTGCTTTCATCACTTCGATGAAGGATCCGGCAAATACCGAAGAATTGCCAACCTTCTTGGTGAATCCAAAGAGGTTATCAAACATGTCGGCAACCTTCTCGGCGTCTCCTTCACTGTTTTGGTTGATTCCGATGTGCTTTAACTTGAAGCCAAGCATTGCATTTACGGCATCCCTTGTCATAGCCTCGATCTCGTCAAATTTGCCGGCTGCTATGAGATCTTTTTTCACCATCCAGCTTCCGCCGCAGCAGAATACCTTGTCGAAGTTAAGGTAGTCGTTTAAGTTGTTCTTGTTGATGCCGCCTGTGGGCATGAAGTGCATCTTGGTGTAGGGTGCAGCCATTGCCTTGATCTTGGCTATGCCGCCGTTCTGCTCAGCAGGGAAAAACTTAACGCACTCAAGGCCAAGCTCTATTGCCTGCTCAACTTCACCGGGAGTTGCGATTCCGGGAACTACCGGTACTCCGATGCTCTGAATGTACTCAACATTTGATCTGTTAAATCCGGGGCTTACAATGAACTTAGCTCCTGCTGCCTTGGCTCTGTCAGCCTGCTCGGCATTGAGAACAGTTCCTGCTCCCACGATCATCTCGGGGAATTTTTCGGCGATGATCCTGATAGCTTCCTCTGCCGCTGCAGTTCTGAAAGTAACCTCAGCTGCGGGAAGTCCGCCTTTTATAAGTGCCTCGGCAAGGGGCTCTGCATCTTTTGCATCGTCGATCGCGATAACCGGCACGATACCGATCCTATAAAGTTCTTCACAAATCTTGTCCATTACTATGCCTTTCTTATGAAAAATTCTCTTATAATGCTGCTTTACTGTCCGGTGATATTACTGAGCTGTGCTCTCATCGATATCAGTGAACTTGGAAGGATCGAGGTTTCCGGGATCCTGTCCGATGTAAGCAGAGATACCGCCGTCGATATAAACAACCTGTCCATTGATAAAGTCAGAAGCGGGAGAAGCAAGGAATACTGCAAGACCCATAAGGTCCTCTGTTCTGCCCCATCTCTGAGCGGGTGTCTTGGAACGGATGAATCTGTCGAAAGGATGCATTGATCCGTCGGGCTGCTTCTCACGAAGAGGTGCTGTCTGAGGTGTTGCGATATAGCCGGGTCCTATGGCGTTGCACTGAATGTTGTACTGACCGTACTCAGAGCAGATGTTTCTTGTAAGCATCTTAAGGCCGCCCTTTGCAGCTGCATAAGCAGATACTGTCTCACGTCCAAACTCGGACATCATTGAGCAGGCGTTGATGATCTTGCCTGAGCCCTTCTTCATCATTGCGGGAAGAACTGCCTTGGAGCAGATGAAGGGGCCTGTCAGGTCTACGTTGATAACCTGATTCCACTGCTCTACGCTCATCTCGTGCATAGGGATTCTCTTGATGATACCTGCGTTGTTTACAAGAATGTCGATCGTGCCAACTTTTGCCTCAACATCGGCAACAAACTTCTGTACCTGGTCCTCCTTGGTTACATCGCATACAGCGCCGTAAACTTCGATGCCGCGCTTCTTGTACTCCTCAAGGCCTCTGTCAACCAGCTCCTGATTGATATCGTTGAAAACAATCTTAGCTCCGCTCTCTGCGTAAGCTACGGCATAAGCAAGACCCAGTCCGTAGGATGCACCTGTGATCCAGGCTACCTTGCCTTCAAGTGAAAAGTTCTTTAAAAAGTCTCCCATTACATTTTCCTCCTATTGAATAGTGATGATTTATTGATTTTAGTTCAGCTTTTAACTTGTATGTTCGTCTACTGAAGTATGTTCAGATGATGATCTGTTTGCTCGTCTACTGAAGTATGTTCAGCTTCCTCCTAAATAGTCATGTTAGTTTATATAATTATGATATATACGCATGTCTGAGCTTCGCTCTCGACATGCTACAAACATTCGGAAATCGATACATTCATTCTTCATGTATCTTTTTTCCTCATGTTTGTTCAGTCTTCAAGGTCATTCAATGCATTGTGCAAGCACTGCATTGAATGACTTTGAAGCCTTACATCAATGTACTCATTGCGCAGTCATCCATGTCATCGAAATCCTGGTTCTCTCCGACCATTCCCCAGATGAAGGTGTAGGCCTGAGTTCCGCATCCCGAATGGATGGACCAGCTGGGGCTGATAACAGCCTGCTCATTTCTCATAATGATATGTCTTGTCTCTGTGGGCTCTCCCATGAAATGCATAACCAGTGCATCCTCAGGAATATCAAAGTACAGATAAACTTCCATTCTTCTGTCGTGGGTGTGGCAGGGCATTGTATTCCATACGCTTCCGGGCTTAAGCTCGGTCATACCCATCTCCAGCTGGCAGGTCTCAACCTGACCCGGAAGGATGTACTTGTTGATAACTCTGTGATTGGCCTGCTCAAGGCTTCCCAGTTCCTTCTTGTTCTCATCCTTGATAATGACAACATCCTCTGAAGGCGTTCCCTCTCTCTTAATAAGAACAGTGGGATAAGTCTTATGGGCAGGTGCGCTGTTGATATAAAACTTGGCAGGCTTTGTGCTGTCTGCGCTGGCAAAAGATACATCTTTTGCCCCCATACCAATGTACATGCCCTGCTTGTAATCTACGTCATACTTCCTGCCATCGATGGTGATAACACCGGCTCCGCCGATATTGATAACTCCCATCTCACGCCTCTCAAGGAAATACTCTGCTCTAAGCTCCTCTCCTGCAGTGAGCTTCAGTTCTTCCTTCACAGGCACTGCAGATCCTGTGATGATCCTGTCGATGTGGCTGTAAACCAGCTTAATGGTATCAGGCTGAAACAGATCATCGATAAGGAATTCCTCTCTCAGTCTCTTGGTGTCATAGTATTTCTCGTCCTTGGGTGAACAAGCTGTTCTAAGTTCCATAATGCCTCCAATACATGTAGATCGTTGTGAATTTTCTGATTCATTGAGAAGATTTCTTTCAACTCTTATACCATCATAAGGTAAATCAATTCCATTTTCATTTCATTTTTGAATCAAAACCTTGCAAATCTTGTCCAAATGTAAGTGCTTTCACAAATTTTTCATATCTCATGTAAAATTTGACAAATCCTTCAATCCCTATTACATTACTTGATGAGCAGAATAAATGATCGCTGCCATGCAAACGAAAGGGCATGGGAGAGGAAAGTCCGGGCTTCACAGGGCAGGATGCCAGATAA
>SVGA01000023.1 GCA_015056575.1 Butyrivibrio sp. | reverse complement strand
TGGTAGATCATCCTCTTATATTTTAATACATTAAGAGTTTTTTCTACCGTTCCGTGTCCACTTTTAGTGTAGCATCAATGGGTTGAGGGACTGCCCTTTTTCGGATAAAATGGTTTAGATGGCGATAAGCCGAGGGGGAGTTTATCTATGATTGCATTTCTTACCATGATCGTAAATGCCGTAACTACGGCGTTCTTATATACCGTTAAGGCCTTCTTTTCTGCTTTGCTGTGGTTTTTGAAGCTTCTTTTCAAGGCAGTGAAGATGCTCTTTGTTTTTCTTCCGGTTACAGCCACAGTGTTTTTTGCCCTGTTTGTATTTAATGCCTATCTTCTGGCGACTGGCTTTTTGGGTTCTAAGTCTCCTGATCTTGGGGCCGCAGATGCAGCTAAAAGTTCTCTTGAAGCGATATCTTCCGCCAACGAAGACGCAGGGGCACTTTTGCAGTCCATGTTCACAAAAAATAAAGAAACCCTCCCCTCCATATTCTCATCCCTTTGGAGCTGGTGGGGACTATTTTCCGCCCCCTACAGGGGTTCTGCTGCTTTCGTTCTCCTGATTCTTCTTGCCGTGCTGATGTTTGTTCCGATACACTGCGTATTTCTGGTATTGTCTGTATTTTCATCTTTCCTGCCTCTTATTTTCGGAGCCATTTTGGCGGATGCGGTCCTGTACGTTGTTAGGGCACTCTTTGGCAATCATTTCATCGCTCAGATAAGGGGACGTATGCATCGACTTTTCCCTATGACCGGTGTGAAATACGAGGAGAAGGAATACGCAAGGAATCTTAAGCAGCGCAACCGAAAGTTCCGTGAGGAGGAGCGGGAAAAGAGACGTCATAAGTGGGACGCTTACTACGAGGACGACGAGGAAGATGATAACGAGGATGACTACTACGAAGATGGCCGGGAAGATTGGGATGAGGAGTATGATTCTGAGGATGAATACTACGACCGAAGATACCGTGGCGATGACTACGATTCAGAAGATGAGGAATTCGACGAAGAACACGATTCTGACGATGATGTAGACGACGAAGATTACGAAGATGAAGACTACGAAGACGAGGATGACGAAGAATACGATACTCCTCCACGCCGAGGTGGCTTCGGTGGTTTCTTCTGGCATGAAAGCTATCCTCCCCGTGGCGGCGATGACGACGAGGATTTCTACGATGAAGAGGAAGAAGATGATGACTACGACACCCGCCGCAGAAGCACCCGCCGCGACGATACTCCCTCTTCCACCACTTCCTTTGATTTCTTTGCGGGATGCAACAGCATGGAGAGCGTAGACCGCAAATACAAGTCACTGGTCAAGCTCTACCATCCCGACAATATGGACGGCGACACCGCCGCCCTTCAGGAAATAAACGTTCAATACACTGAGGCCAAGAAACGCTTCAGGTAAGGCGCCTCTTTATATGACCGCCGGCAGATATTTTTCATTCTGCTTCTTAATAAGTTCGTTAATCCACTCTTTGTCCATGATGTCGTCGTAGGCTCCGGCCACGGCGGACTCATTGGCAAAGCTCTCAAAGCTTATCTGCTTCTCCTCAAGCCGCAGCATCATATCTTCATCGATGGTATCCGGGCAGAGCAAATGGTAAACAGTAACACTTCTTACCTGTCCCATTCTGTACACTCTGGACAAGGCCTGCCAGGTAAGGGATGGCTTGATCTGGGGCTCGCAGAAGATTACCATGCTGGCCGCCTGGATGTTAAGTCCCACACCACCTGCCTGTATCTGGCAAAGGAGAACGCTGCCTTCTTTCGCATCAGAGAAGGCATCTATGATACTCTGTCTGTTCTCAATTCCCGTATCACCACTGATAACACCGATAGCTCTTTTCCCAAGAAGTTCTCCAACCTTGGCTATGGTCTCTCTGTAGAAGGAATAAACGACAACTTTGCGGCCCTCAACAACTGCTTCGTCACACAGTTCCAGGAGCCTTGCTCCTTTCGATGACCTTGATAATTCATCCTGCAGGAAGGAGACCCTGCGCATGGTCTGAAAGTTCTTTGTTCCAAGAGCAGCAACATAGGCCACAGTGTCCTCAGCTGTCATGCTGCACCACTCCTCCTTCTCATCGATGGGAGGAAGCTCTGTAAGAACCTGGCTTCTGGTTCGCCTAAGGTATACCGGAGAAAGCTTCTCTTTAAACTCGGGAAGATTGGAAATGTGGGCCACAGACCTGATCTCTTCAGTCATGTCAGGGCGCACAAAATCAAGGAGGTTGCACATCTCCTCAACCCTGTTCTCCAAAGGCGTTCCCGTCATCAGAAGTATCCTTTCAGATTCGTTATCAAGCTTTCTTATATAGCGGGTGCGCTGTGCATCCGGATTCTTGATGTAATGGGCTTCGTCGATTACAAGCATGTCCAGCTTCATCCGGTTGTCAATGCCATTCACAATCTTACCCATGGATTCATAGTTGGTTATGGCTGCGCCGCCCTGCTCCTTCCATTTGGAAAAAGAGTCTTCAATGGTCGCGCCGTGCAGCGTAAAAGTCCTGATATTACTGAATTTCCCAATTTCTCTTCCCCAGTTCACAAGAACGCTGGCGGGACACACCACAAGGAAATGACAGACTCCTTCTGCCTTTGCACTTATGTGCGCCATGGCAGCAATGGCCTGAACTGTCTTTCCAAGGCCCATCTCATCACCAAGGAGTACGTCCTTCTGATGGAGAATATACTTGGCGCCAAAGGCCTGGTATGCTCTAAGGTTCCCCAAAAAACCGGAAAGGTCAAGCTCAAGGCTGTCAATCTCCTCCGCCAGCTGAACGGGAATGCTCTCATAAATAAAGGGCCTGTTGCCGCGGGTATGTCCAAGGCTCTCCAAAAGCGCGTAGAAATCCGCACCGTTTTTCTTATATACTCTCAGCGCTTCTTCTGCAGGAGCGTTCTTGGCCTGCTGATACAGATCAAAGAATCCCAGCACATTTTGAAAGAACTCACTCCGGCTGAAGGTATATATGAATTCCACCATCTCAAGGGTATGAGCCTTTAGCTCTTTTCCGGAAAAGATCCAGTGAACCCCGTTTCTGATAAAGGGATCCTCCGCGATCTTTTTTGCCTGATTTTCAAGCCCTTTGGCTGTAATCTCCGCCTCTTTTCTCAGTTTCTCACACCTCATATACCGGAAAAGAGCTGTGATCAGTTCGCCGTTATTCTCATCAGGCTTTATGGAAATACCCGACGAGAGGCTGTTGGCAAATTCCGTGACAATGCGGCGGATTGCTTCAGTCTGCTTCTCTCCTATGCCTTCCACGGACTGCATCTCATAATCCGTTGCTCTTGCTATATCCCCAAGAGTGTTGTACCCCGCGGAAATAAGGGCAGACACTCTGATGCCTGCCTTCGACTTCTTAAGTTCCTCCACGGAAAAGGCGTCCAGCTTATCCCTGGCCTCATCTGCTGCAATTTGCCCGCAAAGCCCTTTTATCTGCTCCTTTTGAACATCCTTTTCGGCGTACATGGCCTTGAACGCAATATCTGCATCACTGATGGCTTTTATTAGTTGTTTTAATTCTCTGAAATTCGGTTTCTGCATAGATTGATTATAGCACTATGAACTCCCCTCACCGACTCCACGGCGGAAAGGTTTTCTGTTATGCCGCAGAGCGGCATGAACCTGCAGGATGCTCTACGCAGCCTGCAGAACAGGGCATGTCCACTATGCCTCTATCCCATTGGTTTACCTTTGGGAATACTTTCCTTAAGATATTTGCAGCTCCATTTATGTCTGCATTTGTTATTGTACCATCGTAGTGCCTGTAAAGTCCTCTGTGTATCCTCTTTCCTGAAAAAGAGTAACTTTCTGACCTGTTCTTCTTATGCACAGGGATATAGTCTTTTGCAAGGTAGTCTGCCTTTGATGTGTAGCTTTCTTCCGTGAGTACAAACCTTATACCATATTCAGCAAGTTTGTATCTGAGCATGTCTGCAAATATCAGCATTGGTATCTGCACAAAGTTCTGGTTATTGACATGTCCTATACCTATTTCCTGCTTCTGGTATGTATTATGACCCATCACTACAACGCCCACATGGTTATCCCTTGCATAGTCTGCAAGCTGTCTGCTCACCTTATGGAACTGATCCTTTATCCTCCTGTTCCTCTTTTCGGTAAGCGCGTTCATCTTTCTTGTCCTGTACTTCTTGTTACATGTCATGGCACAGGACGAGAGTCTTTTCATCTCTTTGTTGTAAAGCTGATTTATTGATTTGATCACTCCTCCCTTAATCACAAATGGTCTTGCACCAAAAGTGTTTACTACAGCGGCGATATTGTCTGTTCCGGGATCTATAGCCATCACTCTCAGGCCTTTCAAATCTTCTATCCCGGAGAGCTCAGAAAGGATATCCTTATCAGCCACAGAGATTATCCCTTTATCAGGAACCGAAAGGACCACATCTAGGACAAAGCTGTTTCCGCTGGGCTTTACACGAACTTCCTTTAGGCATACTTCTTCCGGGAGCTGACCAAGAGAGAGCTTATCCTTGGTTCCGGGAAACTTAAGGCAGCCATCTTTGATCCTGCATATCTGATTAGTCAGAACAGCTGTTTTGGATGAGCCCTGTGACATATACCCCGGCATCCTGGGACGACCGGTGAAAGCCTCGGGATCCCTGCCATATGCCTTTACAGCTTCAAAGAAAGACTTATAGTCCCGCAGAAGGAGCTTTAAGATCTGCTGATTGGCCTGAGACGGCAGGGCATAGTATGCCTTATCTCTTGTTGTCTTTAGCAGATGATCAAGGGCATTATATGAGAGCCATTTGCTGTCCCCGAGATATTTGGTCCCGGAAAGATTCTCCCTTACAAGTCTGTACACTATCATCTGATTTGGAAAAAGAGGCTTGAACTCAGCCATTGAATCAACCGATGACGAATACTGCCTTAAGATGAAATTTGCCCTGTTGTACAGAACGGCAGATGATCTGCAGATATCCCTGCAGTAATCATAGAGTATGTGGTTTCTGCTTATCCTGTATTGCCTTGTTCTGTACACGGTTGTAAATTCCTTAGTAGTATTCTATAGTAAGTATTATAGCATATATTTCAGGAATAGGCAAACGTTTGTTCTATTTGGATGAAGGGAAGTTTCATTAAAATCGCAATTATCCAAGGAAGTAAGAAACACATATAGAACACATGTAGAAAAGTATCTGTGGGGAGATTCTCCCTTCTGGAGCGCAAGTTACTTTTGTGCTACCACCGGAAGCGTTTCACTTGATACTGTTAAGAAATACATTGAAGATCAGCGAACGGAAGAACACAAACGCAAATACATAAGACAGGAAAATACAAAATGAAAAGCTAGTGCGATTCATCCCGCAACCGACTTCATCGGAAAGGGTTTTCTCGCACGTAATTTATAAAAGCTGCCGCTCGGAATATTTATCCGAAGCGACAGCTTATTTTTATAGTGTTAAGTTTAGAAATTTTATCTTGATGCCCTGACCGACTTACTGAAAGAACCATAGGTGTAATCACCTGTAGAATCCTTCATTCCGTATTTCACTCGGACATAATAGTTTCTGCCTTCAGGAAGTCCGGTCACGATTGCAACACCCTTGGTCTCGTCTTTAGCAGGTGTAACAGTAACTGACTTCACTCCGTAAAGGAATATGGGTGAAGGAGAATACTCAAATACAACGCTGCTGAATTCGCCGTATGCACCGATGGAGGATTTCATTGTAAGTCCCTCATCAGTAAATGCCGCTGATGCTGTGGGAGTAGCAGGTGTAACCTTCTTCCAGATAGGATAGATTGTTACATTATAATTTTTGAATTTATTCTGCTTGGCAAGCCCGATAATGGGATTTCTAACCGTCTTCCCATCAACGGTTGAATAAAGATTTATCTTGCCCTTACCATCCTTTGTTGTGGAGAGACAATCCACCACATATCCGGCTCTTTTGACACTCTGATAATACTTCTCCAGATATTCGGAAATGTCTTCATTGAACGAATTTGCCAATGCAAGAAGATCATTTTCCGGCTGCATGTAGTATGAATTATCATCGTATCCACCGTTATGGTTGACATATACACTGCAGAACTTTTCCATGAACACAGGAAGCAGGGTGATATCCGAAGCATTGTCCTTTTTTATTTTTGAAATATATATATTCCCATCAAGCTCGTTTTTGTAATCACCTTGTCTGTATATGACACTGGACTTTTCAGGTTCATAAACAGAGATAGCTTGCCATCCCTTGAATTCATAACCATCCAGTGACACCGTCTTGGGAGTCACATCACTTCCCATGTAAACATGTTTCTCAGAACCCGCGAGCTCCTCAGCCTCTATATAGCTGGATCCGGTAAAGGGATTATATATAAATGCTTCACCGGCATAGGTTATGGTATACTCAATCCCTTCCCAAATAGCATAGAGATTAACATTGTTATTCTTTCCATAGCTAAGCTCTTTAAGAGAAGTAACAGGCTCTTTTGACTTTGCTGATGCTGCAAATCCCACGAGAGTAAATCCCTGCCTTGTCCAATCGGGAAGAGTAAGAGTCTTATCTGTTGTGTACTCAAACTCTGCAGTCTCTAAGACATCTGCGTTTTCAACGTATCTGACACCGTACTTATTGCTGATTGCATCGCCGCTGGCAAGTTTTGCATCTGTGGCATTAGGCATAAGTGTAATGGTGTACCTGATCACTTCAAAGTCTGCTGTCAGCTCAATATCTTCCTTGGCACCTCTCTTGATGGCTGTCACATGGCCATTCTGAAGGATAACGTCCTCTGTATTATCTGAAGTCCAGCCCACAAACTTATAGCCCTTCTTCTGAGCTGCAGCTGTGATCTTCACATCCTTTTTAGCGGAATACTTATAGAAGTTAACAGGCTTTGTGATTGTTCCGCCGCCTCCTTCATAAGTAATCCTGTAGGTCTTTGTATCTTTTACCGCATAGAGCTTTACAACGCCGTCACTGCTCTTAGCGCCAAGCTTGCTGTAGTTCTTATACAGAGAATACTTTGCCGTTCTTTTGCCTGCTGCCAGAGCAAAGCCCTTGATGCCTGTGTTATCATCAGAGACTGTTTTTTCAATCTCTATTGCTGCAGCTGTAAGGTCGATGTTCTGTGTATATCCGATATCTGTGTAACCATCAATAGTGCCATATAGTTCTCCGTCACAGTCGTAAAACTCGATATCATAAGTATATGGATCCCAGTTTGCCGAAAGTTCAATCCTGCCATAGGTTCCGGCCTTGATTTTCCCGGTCTCAGGATCAATGATCTCATTTATGGTATCAATCGTATATGAAGGAGCTGCTCCGTCTGTAACTGTCGCTGTCCAGCCTGCAAAGCTGTATCCGGTCTTCCTGGGCACAGGAACAGCCTTTGAAGAGCCAATGTCAGTCCTGTAGCTTGAAGGCGCTGAACTTATCTTTCCGCCGTCGAGCTTATAGGTTATCTTATATTTATTAGGGGTAAATGAAGCTGTAAGCTTATATATCTTATCAGCGGGAGCATCAAGATCCTTAAGGCGGATCACATTCTTTACGGAAAAGAGCTTGCTCTTTCCCTTACAGGTTCCGATCCATCCCTTGAATGTGTAGCCTGCCTTTGATGCAGCAAAATCTTTTACGGCATACGCCCCGTTAAAGTCAGCAACCTCAACTTTTCCAGGAAGTGTGGCCTCTCCATCATACACAAACTCAAGTGAATATGGATCAGCTTCCCACTGTGCGGTAAGAGTCAGATTCTCATATACATCATCGCCGTAATGGGTATAGCTCTTTTCTCCAACCGTCCATCCGGTGAAGGTGTAGCCGTTCCTTGTTACCTCAGGAGTTTCCGTATTAAGTTCATATGTATCCCCGTTCTTTACATAATTGTAGAGAGGGAGACCTTCTATGGTATCAGAATCTGCTTTGTAGGTTTTTGTAGTCTTGTTCTTTCCGGCTGTTCCGCCACTAAGCTTATATGTGATCTTGTAGCTTCCCACCTTCTTCCACTGAGCCTTAAAGGTGATCTCGTCATCTGCAGCGGCATTCGGCTTAACAGTAGCTGCGGGCTTTACTTTTACTGTTTTGTTGTTCTTTACATACTGCCATCCGGCAAAGGTAAAGCCTTTTAATGTGTACTCGTTTCCATATAAGACAACAGACTCGTCGAGGTTATAGCTCTCCCTCATCTGTGTGGGATCTGCACCCTTCAGATTTGCTGCGTTTACGAAGGAACCCGAAAGATTCTCTGCTTTTGCGTCAGCAGGAAGGTTGGCATCAAATACTACCGTATATGCTCCCTGGGCTTTCCACTGAGCATAAAGGTCCAGCTTCACAACAGCTGAAGGCATTCCATAAGTATCATACAGTTTATCAACAAGAACTCCGCCAGTTACATCAGCCGGAAACTCAAGATCTCCGCTGGTTGTCCAGTTATCTAAAGTTCCGTAGTTTCCACGCTCCCCAAAGATTTCTTCGGCATCGAGCACAACTGCTCTCATTTTCTCCGGATCAGCCAAAGTAAATGTACGCTTTACCACTGTATCTTTTCCGTAATTGGTATGGAAAGCTACTTCATACTTAATGGGAACCCACTTGGCATAAAGAGTTGTGTCAGCGTTTATGGCAGTCTTTCCAAAAACGTAAGCCTTCGTACATGCCTCATCCGTATACCAGCCGGCCAGGTAATGCCCCTCTTTTTCCAGTGCTGTCTCAGGTTTAATAACTGAGTCGCCGCTGACAACCTTAACAGGGTCTATCTTCGTTTCGGTTCCTGTCACAAAAGATACATCATAAACCGGTCTGTTATCTGAGTTAACATATATAGAGAATCCGGTAATATTTCCGTAATCATCTTTTTCCGCAGTATACTGAATATTCTCATCAAAAACAGTTTCACCGGGAACAATGTTTACTTCACCTTCCCCATACTTTCTAACGTAATATCTTAAGTAGTTATGACCTGTAAACTCAGGTAAAGTCTCCCCGAATTTAACCTTATAATCTGTACTTTCATAATTGAGGAAAACATCTGCCTCTATCGGTTCCCATTTTGCGTAGGCATACAGCTTTGCCTTTCCATCTTCGAAAGTAAGAAGATCATCGGTGATCTCTGTACCCCGATCCTGTTCCGGCAGATAAAGTACGCTATCCTCTGAGAAGTCCGGAGATCTGTATACACCCACAAACCTGTAACCGTAATCGGGCTCATAATATAAAAAGTCTGAGGCCATGTTGGGAGAAAAACCGGGATATATTCCATCCCCAAAGAAGTAATCACCTGCTGAGTATTCTCTGGGACCGGCGCTTCCAAAATAATGACGGCCATGATCTCCGTCCACAAAAACAACCTCAATGATATCCAAAATGTCAAAAGAGACAGTTATTCCTTCTTCAACATCCTCTTCTGATACTGAATATTCGAACCTCATATAGGTCTTATTATTTGTATATACTCCATGAAGATATTTCCAGATAGTATCATAGTAAACACCATCAATTTCTCCTGAAGAAATACATGAAGGTGCAATAGCCTTGATCATCTGAACCTTTTTGCCTTCAGGGGCAATGGGAGAAGGAACCATGAAATATACCACTTCTCCGGCCCTTCCCTGTACAGATTGGGGCAATTCAACACCCTCCGGAAATGTAGCCGGTGTATCATAATCAACATTTGCATAATTGATAGGAATAGTAAGGACCTCATTGCTGCCAACCAGCTTATCCTCATCCTCCAAAGCCAGAAGCTCTGTTTCACCGGTTTCTTCCTCTGAAGTAGCTTCAGCTGCTGCAGCTTCATCCGCATCAGTTGTTATTTCCGTAGCATTCTCATTATTATCTGCAGACTCTTCGTCTACTGTGCCTTTAGATGTCTCATCCGCAGGAATCTGCTCATCTTTATTCTCTGTATAGTCCTCTGTCGTATTATCAGCTTCAACAGAAGATTCAGCAGATGCTTCACCACCTGCATTCGAATCAGTGGTTACCACTACTTCATTATCAGCTACAGGTTCGGAAATATCACTCGCATATGAAGGTATGCAAAATGAGACTGTTATAGCTGCAGCCAATACAAGACTCAATATCTTCCCTGATACTCTCTTTATCATAAATAAACTTCTCTCCTTAGAAATTGTTTACATCGAATCCTTATAAATTCTACTTTATATAAAATGCATATTTCTATGAAAAAACGGTAAATTCCCGGCTTGTTTGAAACTATCTTTCACCTTCTTACATAGCCTGATGAAAACAAAAATCAGGACCGTTGCCGTGATACAAAAATCTCAGCAACAGTCCTGCTCCTTACATACTGTCTTATTTACTTCACAAACACCCTGGGCACTCTGTGATTGATGTCGCAGGTAAGCTCATAGTTAAATCTCCCGCTCATGTCTCCAAGAAGCTCAGCGCTTATAACTTCTCCGCTCTTTTTGTCCTTTCCAAGAAGAACCACTTCGTCGCCTTCCTTAACATCGGGAATATCCGTTACATCCACCATAAACTGGTCCATGCAGACTCTTCCCAGGATCGGTGCACGGCGTCCGTCAATAAGAACATACCCCTTGCCTGAGAGGCTCCTTGGATATCCGTCGCCGTAGCCAACTGGAACTGTGGCTATCTTCGTGATCCTTGAAGTCACAAAGGTTCCGCCGTAGCTAACAGGGGTTCCTTCGGGAACCTCCTTCACCATGACCACATGGCTTATAAGCTCCATTACAGGCTTCAGATCTATGATATCCTTGGGGACTTCCTCCGAAGGCCACATGCCGTAGATGGTAACTCCGGCCCTTACCATATCCATTGATGACTCGGGAACCGCAATTATGCTGGCACTATTGGCGCAGTGCTTAACCGGGATCTCGTATCCCGTCTCGGCCCCGGCCTTATCAAGGAAATCCTTGAAAACCTGCTCCCTCTCACGAACATTGGTAAGGTCTTTCTCATCAGCTCTTGCAAAGTGCGTGAATATGCCCTCAAGACTGATCCCCTCAAGTTCAAGAACCTTTCTTATAAAATCAACTCCCTTTTCATCGGGAGTTATACCGATCCTGCTCATGCCGGTATCAACAGCGATGTGCACCGGAGGCGCCTCGTTAAGTATGCCCTCAGCCATCAGCTCTTTTCCCACTTCTGAAAGTTCCTTGGCCATATCATATCTGAAAACCGTAGGCCTGATCCCCTCAGAGAGCATCCTCTTGTAGGAATAGGGGAAGGTATATCCCAGGATCAGAATAGGCTTTTTGATGCCGGCATCCCTAAGTTCAAAGGCCTCCTCCGCGGTAGCCGTGGCATAGCCTGAAATATATTCCTTCTCCTCCAGAAAAGCCGCGATCTCCTTGGCTCCGTGGCCATAGGCATCTGTCTTGATAACGGCCATCATCTTCGTTCCTTCCGGGATATTGCCCTTCATAGCCAGAAGATTGTGCTCTACGGCGCCAAGATCGATCTTTGCATATACTCTTGAGAACTGTTCCATATCGTTCATTTTCATATCCTTTAATGTAAAACTTTACTTATTGATTCAACTATATCGGTGGCTGTAGCCGCGTATTTCCCAAGCCTCTTAGCCGCCTCGTCTCCGGCCCTTCCGTGGATATAAGCTCCGGCACAGGCCACTTCAAAGCCCGTCATCTCCCCTGTCAAAAGAGCTCCCAACACCCCGGCAAGTACATCGCCCGAGCCCGCTGTTGCCATTCCGTCGTTGCCGCTGACATTGATGTAGGACTTCTTCTCATTGCCGTCAGCTACCACGCTTCTTGCATCCTTGCAGATAACTGTGGCATGCATGTGTTTTGCCAGCTCTGCCGGGTATCTTATGAGATTCTCCTTGCACTCACTGGCGCTCTTGTGGCAAAGCCTTGCAAACTCCCCAAGGTGAGGAGTAAGGATCATCTTCTTTCCACCGGTGCAATAGTTCCTTGCAAGCTCCATAAGCTCAGGATCCTCGGCTATAAGGTTCAGGGCATCCGCATCCACCACAAGGCTCTTGTCATAGTCCCTCAGCATAGTGATCACCAGCTCCCTGCCCTTTCCAAGGGTTCCGATCCCCGGGCCCAAAACCGCCTGGGTTGACCACCTGCAGGCCGCATTAAGCTTGTCCTCTATGGGTTCAAAGTCCTCGTAAACATCTAAAAGCGCCTCGGGAAGCAGAGTCTTTACAGCCTCTGCATTTTCGGCCGCCGTAAATATCCTCACCATTCCGGCCCCGGCCCTGAGTGCAGCGCTTGCGGAAAGAATGCAGGCTCCGCTGATATCCTTTGATCCCGCAACTATCAGCACCTTGCCGTTAGTGCCCTTATTGCCGTCCTTCTTCCTCTTTGGCAAAAGAGCTGCCGGCTCACCGTCATACCAGATAAAACCGGGAGTTTTATCAAGGAATCCCGCCACGGTTATTCCCACGTCTCTGATGACTACGTTACCGGAATACTCACATCCGGGATAGAACAGATGCCCCAGCTTTGCAAAGTTAAAGGTAACTGTCATGTCAGCCTTTACGGCATCACCACAGATCTGCCCTGTGTCGGCATTTATTCCCGAAGGAATATCCACTGAAAGAACAAGAAGGTCGTTTTCCCGCTCCTTCTTGCAAGCTGCTATAAAAGAAACCGCCTCCAGGCTGTCCCCTGTAAGAGGCCTTGAAAGTCCGATTCCAAACATTGCATCTATTATGATATCAAAGTCACCGGGTCTTTTGTTGTCTCTTATATTGGAAAAAGTGTCACTTGGGATTCCGTAATTGCCGGCTATATTAAGCTGTCTCAGCATCAGATCGCTGCATTTGGTCATATCTCCGATAACGCAATTCACCACATTGAAATCCTGCTGGAAAAGGATCCTTCCGGCGCAGATGCCGTCGCCTCCGTTATTGCCGACTCCGGAAAGAACCAGCACAGAGTACTTCCTGTTAGCCCCGCGACTTTCCTTCCACTTGATTATCTCATCTGCAATTGCCAAAGACGCCCTCTCCATAAGGACTGCTGTTCCGATACCAAAATACTCGGCAGTATTCCTGTCACAGATCTTCATTTCCTGACTTGTAACTGCAAATTTCATGGTCACCGCTTCCTTTCAAACCAAAACATAAGGCTGCCAAAGGCAGCCCTGGTAAAGTTCTTTTGCTTATTCAACGTACTCGCTTTCATCTCCCTCAAGAGGTCTTCTGATGGGATGTCTCCTGTCAGGATCGTACTTAAGGTCGAACAGCTCGATCACTTCGGGACCGAAAATCTGATGCATGTATGAATACAGATTGTAATTCTCCATCTCTCTTTCCTGAAGACGGATCACGTTCTTTTTGAGTTCTACTCTGACCTGTGATACCCACTTGTCAAGAGCCTTTATCTCATCGGTATTGTCGTGGAGCGTCTCATAGCAGGCCTTCATGGTCTCTATCATCAGCTTGTAATCCACGTCATAGATCTCACGGGAAAGATCCAGCAGCTCATCCTGACGGGAAGCCAGCTTGTCGTTGCATTCGCCTATGAGCCTCGTTCTCTCGGAGATCTCATGCTCAATCTTGGCGGAACCCGTCTTATTGGCCTGGTCTCTTAAGGGAACAATCTCATCAAGCATTTTCTTCTTGAGTCGCTTGATATTCTTGGTCTCGGTTCTGATCTTGGCGTCCCGTTCCACCAGAGCGCTAAGCTCATCTGCCAGAGCTTCTATCTCGGGAGTCATCTCCGTCTGTGTAAACAGCTGATGCCACTTATCGTCCAGCGTCAGAATGGGAATGCTCTTCCCTTCCAGCGCGGACATGTAAACTTCATCATTGTTTTTCGCCATCAGATTCTCTCACTATCGTGGTTTCTATCCCTCTTTATGAGGATTCATCGTCGTTTCGTACCTGTTTATATTATACGACAGTTTCATCAAACTGTCAGATAAATGTACATTTTCTACCTGAATATTGTTAGGTACATCCAGGTCAACATGGGCGAAATTCCAGATTGCCTTAATACCGCACTCTGCAAGCTTGTGAGCCATAGGCACTGCCTGATCCTTGGGAATGGTAAGAACAGCTATCTCAATTCCATTGTTCTTAATAAAGTCCTCAACCTCATCGATGGGCCTTACTTCCACATCTCTTATCTTAGTGCCGAAAAGTGAAGGATCCTTATCAAAGGCTCCCTTGAAGACAAAGCCTCTTCTTGTAAAGTTGGTATAACCGGCGATGGCCTTTCCAAGATGTCCCGCGCCGATGATAACAAGGCTGTGTTCCTTGTCTATTCCCAGGATCTTGCTGATCTCGTCGTAGAGATAGCTTACGTTGTAGCCGTATCCCTGCTGCCCGAATCCGCCAAAATTATTAAAGTCCTGTCTTATCTGCGAAGCTGTGACGTTCATGATGTCACTAAGCTCCTGAGAGGATATTCTCTCTACGCCCCTCTCCTTAAGATCTCCAAGATATCTAAAGTATCTTGGCAGTCTGCTGATGACCGCCTGAGATATTTCTTTTTCTGCCATAATACGCTCCATTTCTCAACATGCCAAGGTATATTCGAATCTAATTATATCTTATCCGTTAAATATATGTCAATTATGGAGTGATTCAATAAAAAGCCCTTAACCACGGGGGTTACCGCGGTCAAGGGCCCCATTTTAAAATTACTTACGGCTTGAAATAGCTGATGGCATCTGTCATGCCGTTTGCCAGCTCCTGAAGCTTGCCCGCAGACTCTGTAATTATCTGGAATGTAGCATTGAGTTCCTGCATGGAGGCGTTGGTCTCCTCTGTGGATGCTGCATTTTCTTCCGATATTGCCGACAGATCCGAAATGATCTCCACCAGTTTGTCCTTGGCTACATTAAGCTTTCCGATGTGCTCTGCTATACTGTCGGTACTCTTTGATACGTTATCAACGTTGTCTGCCATGCTCTGCATGTTGTCCTTGGTATCATCAAGCTGTTCCGACTGCTGGTCGAAGTTGGCGTTCAGCTTCTGCATTACCTCAACCGATGCCTCAGAATCCGCAACCAGCTTCTCAACGATCTTCTTGATCTCATCTGCGCTGTTACTGCTCTGAATAGCAAGCTGTCCGATCTCTGTAGCAACTACAGCGAAGCCCTTGCCTGCATCACCGGCTCTTGCTGCCTCAATGGAGGCGTTAAGGGAAAGCAGGTTTGTCTGAGATGCGATCTCCGTGATAGCCTGGGAGAACTTCGATATTTCTTTTGCCGACTCGTTGGTAGAGTTGATGGTATCACCGATCTCACGGACTGATGCCTGAACCTCGTTGCTCTGAGAGATAAGCTTCTCAAGAGCTCCCATGGCTGCTTCGCAGGAGGTCTTCATCTCATTGGCATAGGCGTTAAGTTCCTCAACGTTGTCGGATACTTCATCTATGTCTCTTCCGATATCCTGAGTATTTCCGGCAGCGTTCTCAACGCTCTCCGCCTGATTTACGGCACCCTTTGAGATCTCATCAACGGCAACGCTCACCTGTCCTGATGCGGTGGATGCCTGAGATGCGGATTCCGAAAGCTCCTCTCCGGATTTCTTGAGCTCATTTGACATATCCATTGTGGTTCTGATAACTTCGCCCAGCTTTTTACTAAGGGTTTGAGCGCCGTCTGCAAGAAGTCCGATCTCATCATTTCTCTGAAGTGAAGTCTCATCGATATTAAGATTAAGCTGACCGTTGGAGAGATTTCCCATCTCATCTGCGATGGCTCTCATCTTAACGGATGTCTTGTTTGCAACAAATATACCAACCAGTGAAAGGAGTACTGTGATGATAGCGGATATTACTGCCATTCCTATGATTATACTTCTGATAGTTGCGGCTACGGAATCGCTCTCTCTTCCGGCATAGACCATACCGATAACTGTGCCATCGTCATTGCACAGAGGCACATAATAGCTGTAATACTTCTCTATCGCTCCGGCGGGAACCGTGTTTGTGAAATATTCCTGCTTGGTCTGCATAACATGATTATAAACATCCTCCGATGCATCAAAGCCCGTGGCCTTTTGACCGTTTGATCCCACCATGGTAGTGATCATTCTTGTCTTTCCGAAGAACAGCGAATATATGATCCCGGTATCCGCGGTAAGATCATCCATGATCTCCTCGTACTCGGTCATGATATTCTGTTCGCCCTTGTAAACCTGTCCGTCAATTAAAGCCCAGTCACCGTCCCACACATAGGTGAGCTCGTTGTTAAGCTGCTCTGCGGCAACATTCAGCTCTTCCTTGACCATATCGTTATAGGTCTTATTGATCTGATAGGCACTGATAATCGTAAGAACAACAGCGATGCCGACAATGGCTGATATTGCTGCAACGATAAGCTTCTGAACCAATTTCCCATTTCTTACTTTAGGTTCCATTTTGTATCCTCCTTCACCGGATCTTTATAATCATGCGAAAAAATTGTGCGCAATCTCATGAATATATTATACAATTTATGTCGGAATATTATTCTGTATTGTTTATAAAATTTTGATAAAAACATTTTGTTTTATAGTAACATGTGTCATTTATTTACAATCCCGTAAAAATCAATTATTATAGGTTAGTTCACATAATAATAAGGAGAATCACGATATGTCATATAAAGATTATATGGTAAGGGCCACCGCTGCTGGTGCGCAGATAAGAGCCTTTGCCGCAACAACAAAAGACCTGGCTGAATACGGCAGAAAGGCTCACGGCCTCTCTCCCATTGCGGCTGCTGCCCTGGGAAGACTTATGACCGGCACTGCAATGATGGGAACCATGATGGACAACGATGATGATCTTATCACCGTGAAGCTGGACGGCGACGGTCCCATGAAGGGAGTCCTTGCCACTGCAGACAATAAGGGAAACGTCAAGGGTTATGTAAGTAACCCCTATGTAATAATGGAGCCCAATGCTTCAGGGCATCTTAATGTTGGCGGAGCCATCGGTGAGGGAACCCTTACAGTCATCAGAGACATGGGACTCAAGGAGCCCTATGTAGGGCAGGTTCCACTCTACTCCGGAGAAGTTGCCGAGGATCTCACCTATTACTTTACAAAGTCCGAGCAGACACCTTCATCTGTAGGCCTCGGTGTTCTGGTTGAACGTGAGAATCTCAGCGTCATTGCTGCCGGAGGATTTATCATTCAGCTTCTGCCCTTTGCGGATGATGCCACAATAAATCATCTGGAGGAGAATCTTAATAAATTCACCTCTGTAACCGACATCCTCAAGGCAGGTAAGACTCCCGAGGAGCTTCTTAATATCGTGCTTGATGGATTTGATATCGAGATCACCGACACAATAGACCTTAATTTCTACTGCAACTGTGACAAGGACAGAGTTGAAAGGGCTCTTATGCTGGTAGGTCAGGATGAGCTTCAGGACATGATCGATGATGGAAAAGAGGTAGAGCTTAAATGCCATTTCTGCAACAAGTCCTACATGTTCAGTATAGACGAGCTCAAGGCTCTTAAAGAAAAAGCAAAGATCACAAAATCCCAGGAAAAGAAGGACATCTAAATGACTTCGACCATAATGGCGTTAATAGAAAACATCGGAATAATAGCTTTTGCCATATCAGGAGCGGTTGTGGCAGCCAGAAAGGATATGGACATCTTCGGCATAAACCTTTTGGCCCTTGTGACAGCTACGGGAGGCGGACTTATAAGGGATCTTATAATCAACAGTACTCCCCCTGTAATGTTCGTAAATCCCGCTTACACTATAATCACTGTGATAACGGCCAATATAGCCTTCGTTATCATGTACCTTAAAAAGCCAATGCCCAAGGGGATCTCTCCTATCTACGACAAGCTCCTGTTCTGGCTTGATACCCTTGGTCTTGCAGCCTTCACTGTGGACGGAGCCTTTACGGGGATCCATGCAGGATACGGTGACAACCTGTTCCTTGTGGCATTTCTGGGCATAGTAACAGGGATCGGTGGCGGCATTGTCCGTGACGTCTTTGCTGCCAAGATCCCTGCTGTTCTTGTTAAGCATGTATATGCCATCGCCTGTATCGCCGGTTCGATCGTTACCGTTGTACTGTGGAAGTACACAGGCAACGAGCTTTTAAGCACCATCGCCGGTTTCTTTACCATTGTGATACTCAGGTTCCTGGCAATGCACTTTGAGTGGAACCTTCCCACCGTGCACCTTCATGAGTAAAGCTTATCTTTTCATTATTTCTTCTATCTCTGCCTTTGTGAGATGGTTCTTTTCCCTGAGTGCAGTCGCAAGCTCTTCTATCTTGTCCCTGCCCTCATGGACCTGTTTTTTACAAAGTTCAAACTGCTCCAGGATTATGTCGTTGGCCATCTGCACATACTCCCGGGGCATTTTTATTGATGAGAGGGCATCGGATCTGAAGCTTAGCATCTGCCCCTCTATCATTCCGTAGGTGGTGACAATGCTCATTGCGTAGGATGTGGCATTGGCAAGGTCCGAGGATGCACCGGTGTCGCAGGCATCCTTGCCGTAGAATTCCATCTCGGCAGCTCTTCCCGCAAGGGATGTTCTTATCCTGCCAAGAATCTCCTCTCTGGACATAGCGCCTTGCTGCTCGTCAATCTCCCGCTGCATATATCCGCCGTAGTCACCCCTTGAAACGATGGTCACAAAGCTTGGCTTCTCATGATTGAGATATGCCATATAGGCGTGACCCGACTCATGGATGGAGGTCTTCTCATAGTATTCCGATGAGCGCTCTTTTTCAGCGCCGTGATTGTACTCGTCGAGGGATTCTATGAAAAGATCGTCATTTACCTCGATGCCTGTCATAACGGACTTGCGGTGCATAAGATCAACGATGGACTCCAGAGTTGCTATGGTCTGTCCGACAGTCCTTCCGGCCACATTCTTTATGGCTTCATCGGTGATCAACCTATAGCCCTTCTTCTCTCTTATGGTCTCAAGGAACTTCTGCCTGTCCGACTTCTCCGGAAGGCCAACATATATCCTGTTGTCAAACCTTCTAAGAAGGGCGGGATCAAGATTCATGGTGTCCCTCTGGGTAACTCCGTAGTTGGTGGCGGCCAGCACAAATACAGGCTCCTTCCTGGCAGAGAATCCATCCATCTCTGTCAAAAGAGTGGTCAGTATCCCGTGACTGAGCTCCGAAGCTCCGGATCCCGTTCTAGCCTTACCGATGGTATCTATCTCATCAATGAATATGATGGAAGGTGCGTATTTACGGGCTCTGGCAAAGAGCTCGCGAACGCTCTGCTCTCCCGCTCCCACTGCGGATTCAAAGAGCTCTGTGGCGTTGAGCTGGAAATATGAGCAGTCGGACTCGCCTGCCATAGCTCTTGCCAGCATGGTCTTACCTGTTCCGGGAGGTCCGTAAAGGAGGATTCCCTTAGGTATCCTTCCTCCCTTCTTCATGAATTTAACGGGCTGTTTGAGATATTCAAGGTAATACTGAAGCTCTTCCTTGGCGGTCTTGGCACCTATAACATCCTCAAGCTTGGTGCTTGGACGCTCATCATCACTGATGGCCCTGTGTCCCGTCATCTCGTCGATAGCCTGCTTTTTCCTGATATCATAGTAGGTCACAACGATCTCATCCTTGACCTTTTCCACCATGGTATCAAAGTCGATAACGTAACCTCTGCGGTTCAGCTCACGGCATTTTTTCCTCATGTAAAGGCCTCGGGCAAGCTTTTCCATGTCTTTACCGAGCTTGTCGTCATCCTTTTCAAACTCAACTGTTCCTTTACAGCCAAGAGCAATAAAGCTGTCCTGATCCGTCGTTGAAATGCTTCCGTTGTAATTTATAAGATATACAGGTACATTGATATTGCTGTCCAGAATCCTGTAAATAAGGTCAACACCGTCACTGTCGCTGTCCTCAAGGCCAACTGCCTCATGCTCCGATTCATGCACTCCAAGATAGGGATCTATAAAGAATGCAGCCACTTCCGAATTCGCGATCTCGTCGGAAATATCGGGATTCTCCGTAACTATCTCGAAGACATCACTCTTTTGGGGCAAGAGCTTTTTGATCTCATCCCTGCATACAAAAACAAGCTTCTGAGGCTCCCCGGGAACAAATAACTGTCTTAAAGCCTCATCCTCCGGTATATCTACAGACAGCCTTACCTTCTTTACCTCATCAAACAACTCACTCATGTTGCCGTACTGTCGCACTATCTCAAAAAGTTCTTTCAGCACAAAATCCGGAGCCTTTGAGGATGCGATCCTGGCGTCGATCTTGTCTGTGTAATGGAACAGGAAAAGAAGAGGCAGGATATCATCATATTCAAATTTAAGGCCTGACTTTCTTCCCAGGATATCACAGCTCTTTTTCATACTACTGTCAGCTATTCCCGCAAGAGCATCCTCCTCGATGTAGTCAAACAAAAGGACAGTACCTGTCATTATCCTGGATAAAAGAGGCGCCGATATAACGGGTACTGTTTTGTTCTCGCTGTTGGTTTTTGTTTCCTGGCTTATGGCGCTCATCAGAACAGACTCCGTCACAGATGAGAGTCTGATATTACGGTTCTCATAGAGTTTTTTACCGGCATTGGAAGTAAAGATGAAGATGCTCTCCCGGCAGGAAAAAGTCTTCTTCAGGTAATCATCCATGAATTCCCCGGAACCCAGGATTCCCAGAAGAACATTCTGAACCTTACTTCCGGCTTTTTCTATCTCATCAAAGACAAAAATCGTCCTGGGATTCTCTTTTAAGGCCTTAGCCAAAAGGCCCTCATGAGCCTGCCTGTAGGATTGATCCGTTCCCGAGAACTGGAAGAAATCCGTCTCGGCAGAGTAATCTCCCATATCATATTTTTTGTACTGGTATTCCGGAAGCAGCCTTCCTATCTCGGAGGCCATAAGAGTTTTACCGACTCCGGGAGGTCCTGCAAAGAAGAACACTCCCCTGGGAGCATTTTTCCTCCCTATACCGTCGGTATATACAAGCTTGAAAAGGCCCTCCAGGAGCTTGGCTATACTCCTGTCCTGACCCACTATGGTAGTAGAAAGTTCATTTCTGAACCCGGACATCTTCTCGGAAATCTCTCCGAGAGTTTCGCTCTGAAAATGGGGAAATACAAGATCTTCCTGCTGTGCATTATCAGGATCTTCATCTGGCTCTTCATAGAAATCTCCATCCGGATCTTCAAATTGTTCCAAAGATGAGCTGCTTTCATCACCGGTCAGTTGATTCATGATCTCGTCATCCATGCGCTTCTGGAGTCCATCCCCGGTGCTGCGGATGATCGTCAGGTTGGATTTACCTTCACTCGAGATAAAAAGATCTGTACTTAGATAATTGATGGCTTTGATGCAGGCCAGAGCAAAGATATCCTTATCAGATATTTTGTAATCCGGCTCGATCAGGGGAAACTGGGTCACTTCTTTTTCAGCATTGGCATACTTTTTAAAATACCTTGGAAGGCTGCTTTCAATTGACTCGGGTATCAGCCCGAAAAGCCTGATAAGCTCCCGCACCTGATCCAGCCTGTGGTTTTGAGGGTACGTTTTGCATAAAACGACATAAGAATAGATGACCATCAATGGATTAGAGGTCACATCCTCGGGAAAATGCTTATCTTTACCGGCAAGTTCAAATGCTTCTTTCAAGTGATTAGTCATGCTGAATATACCCTCCTGCTAAAGATCATCTGATACTTATATCATTATAACACTCAGGTCTTCTGTCACGGAATAGTCCCCAGGAAAGTCTGTTCCTTCTTATTTCATCAAAATCATATTCCCCATAGATTATCTCTTCCTTGTCCCTGGAAGCTTTAGAAATGCAGTCTCCTGTCTCATCGGTTAAAAAACTTGTTCCGTAGAAACAAAGACTTGATGACTGGCCTCCGTTTTCCTCAGAGGGCTCTACAGCCTCGGTTCCGATACGGTTTGCTGCAGCCACAGGGATTATGTTGGCTGCGGAATGTCCCTGCATAGTCCTCATCCAGTGGCCGCTGCTGTCAACGTTAAGTATGGGTTCGGACCCTATGGCTGTGGGATAAAGGATAATGTCCGCTCCCTTGAGAGCCAGGCACCTTGCGGTCTCCGGGAACCACTGATCCCAGCAGATGCCAACACCCACTTTCCCGTAAGCTGTGTCAAACACCTTAAAACCGGTATTGCCGGGAGTAAAGTAAAACTTCTCCTGATAATAGTGGTCATCTGGAATATGGGTCTTTCTGTACACTCCCAGCTCCGCTCCGTCAGCATCGATCATAACAACCGAGTTGTAGAGTACATTGCCGTCCTTTTCATAGATACTGATGGGCATTACCACCTTAAGCTCTGCACAAAGTCTCTTAAAGTACTCCACCGCAGGGTTTTCAAGGATGCTGCTTGCCATCTCGTAATAGTCGTAGCGCCTCTCCTGGCAGAAATATTTTCTCTCAAAGAGCTCGGACAAAAGAACTATCTTTGCCCCGTTTTCTGCTGCCTGCCTTGTAAGTTTTCCGGCTGTCTCGATATTTCTTTTGACCTGCTCATCGTCTGTTGCCGCTGCCATGCCGCAGGCAAACTGGATGCAGGCTACCTTAACTTTACTGCTCATGTATATGTCCTCTTTTTGTGTTGTGGTATGTAATGCCCGGGATACCTACTCGTTTGTATCCTGTGCAAAATGACCGGTCAGATCTCGGGTACCTGCTGGGTAATGCAGTGGATATTGCCGCCCCCCAGAAGGATGGCTCTTGCATCGATGCCTATGATCTGTCTTCCGGGGCAGAGGCCTTTTAGGATCTCCAGTGCCCGTTTGTCGCTATCTGCGTTAGGACCGCCAAACTGCGGAACCAGAGCCGCTCCGTTTATAAAGTAAAAGTTTACGTAGCTGGCTGCAAGGCGCTCTCCGGCTTCTCTTGTGTCCTCTCCCTCTTCAAACTCATAGTTATCAAGATCCTCCTGCTGTACCGCAACAGGGTAGTCGGGAATGGGGAGCTTGTGGATCTTAAGCTTTCTGCCTCCGGCGTCGGTAACGCTCTCAAGATACTCAAGGTCTGCCTTGGACAGCTCATACTGGGGATCCTCGGTATTGTCCGTCCAGGCAAGGACAACCTCTCCCGGATTTATGAATGCACACACGTTATCAACGTGCTCATTGGTCTCATCGTTGTAGATCCCTCTCGGAAGCCAGAGAACTTTTTCTGCTCCCAGATAGGTTTTAAGCTTTTCTTCTATCTGCTCTTTGGTAAGATCCGGGTTCCTGCCGGGGCTTAAAAGGCAGCTTTCCGTAACCATCACGGTGCCCTCTCCGTCGCAGTGTATGCTGCCGCCTTCCAGAACAAATGGCGCAGCATCATAGTAATCCGTTTCATACAGCTCGCAAAAGGCTTCTGCCACCGCATCGTCCTTGTTCCAGCTTGCATACAGGCCGTCTACCGCTCCGCCCCAGGCATTAAAGGCCCAGTTCACGGCTCTTAGATCCCGGCCTTTCTTTGTCAGGAATGTGGGACCCACGTCCCTTGCCCAGGCATCATCGGAATCGATGGGGAGAATATAGAGGCGGTCTGTCTCCGGTTCTGTTGTCTCCGGTTCAGATGCCTCTTCCCTGCTCTCGTAGTCCTCGATAAGGCTTGTGAGAAATTCTTCGGCCTCTTTATAATGTTCCCAATCCGTCAAGATATAGAGATTCTCCCGCTTTAGTATCTCCAGGTAGATTTCCCCGAATGCCTTCAGCGCAGCCGATCTGTCTTTTCCCCAGCTTCCGGGGCGGGTGGGATATATCATTATGGTTCCGTCATGGGGAGAAAATTCGGATGGCATGGAGTAGCCATCAGTGATAGGAGTTGTATCTTTTATCGCTGTCATTGATGTTATTTCCTGTAATTGTTGTTTACGTGGTTTGTTCCCTGTCGGCCACTTATACTATTGCATCCACCGGGTCACAGTCTGGATTTGAAATCGGAATAGTCAAATCTCTTTAGAACCTCCACGGTTCCGTCCTCGTGAAGAATATCGATATCGGGAAGCGGCATTCCATTGAAGGTGTTGTTCTTAACCAGGCTGTATATGGCCATATCCTCGAAGATAAGCCTGTCGCCTATGTGTTTCTCCTCTTCGAAGCTGTAATCTCCCATCACATCCCCTGCAAGACAGGTTCTGGATGAGAGCCTGTAGGTATAATTCATCTCTCCGGGCTGTTCGGAATCCCGAAGCGGAGGTCTGTAGGGCATCTCGATAACGTCAGGCATATGACAGGAAGCAGAGGTATCAAGGACAAGAACAGGGATGCGGTCAGTCTCCACAACGTCCATAACAGTGGTCACAAGGTACCCTGCGTTAAGAGCAACGGCTTCGCCGGGCTCAAGGTAAACCTCTATACCGTACCTGGCCTTGATGTAGTTCACAAGCCTGATAAGTCCCTCTACATCATAGTCTTCCCTGGTGATATGGTGTCCGCCCCCAAGGTTGATCCACTTAATGCGGGGAATATCATCATTGTCTTTTGTCTGTATGGGAGAACTATCTGCAGATGCCCATCCGCCCATAGATTCATCGCTTACATGCTCATCGGGATCATCACCTGCAGTCTCCTCGAAAGAATCGGACTCACTTCCGCCTATCATCTCAAAGATGTAGGAGTCATAATCCTCATCTATAAGAGGCTTTGGAAAAAACCTGTGAAAATCCTTCTCGACCTTAAGAAAAGTATCTTCAAGAGGCTCGAAGCCCTGCTCGCAAAGGTTATGGAAATGGAGTCCCTCAACCCCTTTGGGCAGCACTGCCGGCATCTTCTCATTTCTGATCCCAAGCCTCGACCCGGGAGCACAGGGATCGTATATCTCATGGGCATCATCGGCGCTGTACTCGGGATTTATCCTAAGTCCCACGGACAGTCTGCCGTCAGATGCGTATTTCTCCCAAACAGGTCTGTGATGTTCCAGCTGGTTTAAGGAATTAAATACTATATGGTCACAGATACTGCAGACCTCTTCAATCTCGTCATCCTTAAAGGCTGGCTCAAAAACATGGTTCTCAGGCTTTGGAAATCCGCATTTATTATGGCCGTATCCGGAAAAATTAAATTCCTCGTGGGCAAGCTTTGCCTCATATATCCCTGAAGCTGTGGCTCCCGCCAGATAATCTGCGATAAGAGGATAAGTCTGATAAACGGAGTATGCCTTCTGGGCAAGCAGGATCTTCGCTCCCGATTTGTCCTGAACTTCCTTCAGTATCCTGAGATTGTCCTTGAGTTTTCTCTCATCAATAACATATGCCGGTGTTGTTATTTCTTCGAATGTCATAATAATCCTCGCAAAGTAGTCTTTTGATAGAAGTTACCGAACCTCCACAGGGTTCTCGTCAACAACCCAGGGCAGTCCGTACTTGTTTAACATATCCATGTAAGGATCGGGATCGAACTCATCTGTTGTGTATACACCAGGCTTCTTCCATGCTCCCGAAACCACAAGCGCTGTTCCTATCATTGCGGGAACACCTGTTGTGTAGCTGATGGCCTGGCTTCCAAGCTCCCTGTAACACTCCTGGTGATCGCACACATTGTAGATGTAGATCACTTTTTCTTTTCCATCCTTTACCCCGCGGATTATGCATCCGATATTGGTCTTTCCGACTGTTCTGGGGCCAAGGCTTGCGGGATCCGGTAAAAGAGCCTTCAAAAACTGGATGGGCACTATATCTTTTCCCTCGAATTTAATGGGAGTCGTAGAAAGCATTCCGACATCCTCAAGGCATCTCATGTGATCAAGATAGCTCTGTCCGAAGGTCATGAAGAAGCGGATCCTCTTTATCTCGGGGAAGTTCCTTCCAAGGGCCTCGATCTCCTCATGATGCAAAAGATACATATCCTTCCTTCCAACTTCCGGGAAGTCGTACTCTCTTTTGATCTCCATAGGCTTGGTTTCTACCCAGTGACCATCCTCCCAGTAGCTGCCGTTGGCGCTTACTTCACGAAGATTGATCTCAGGGTTGAAGTTGGTGGCAAAGGCATATCCGTGGTCACCGCCGTTGCAGTCCAGAATATCAACTGTATGGATCTCATCGAAATAATGCTTCTTTGCATAGGCTACGAAAACGCTGGTAACGCCGGGATCAAAACCTGTCCCCAGAAGGCCTGTGATACCTGCCTCCCTGAACTTATCCATGTACGCCCACTGATAGCTGTAATCAAAGTAAGCGGTAAAGCCCTTCTCCTTGCAGCGCTTCTCATATGCAGCGCGCCAAACGGGCTCGTCGGTATCCTCCGGCTCATAGTTCGCCGTATCGATGTAGTCCACCCTGCACTCAAGGCAGGCATCCATAATGGTCAGATCCTGATAGGGAAGTGCCACATTAAGAACTGCATCGGGCTGATACTCCTTTATAAGCTTAACCAGATCATTCACGTCATCAGCGTTAACTGTAGCTGTGGTGATCTTAACAGGGCTTCCCTGCTTCTCAAGCTTTTCCTTAAGGGCGTCGCACTTACTTACTGTGCGGCTTGCAAGGCACATCTGCGTAAATACCTCGCTGTTTTGTGCACACTTCTGAATTGCAACCTGGGCTACTCCTCCGCAGCCGATAACAAGTAATCTGCTCATCTGGACATATCCTCCTCTTCCTGAAGTAGATCTTCAACATATTTGGGGAGCATGAAAGCTCCTTTATGCAAATGAGTGGTATAATACCACGTTTTAATGCCCCTCTCGTCCCATCTGTCGGGATTGAAATCCTTAAGTGGATGGTACTTCTTGCTGGCAAAGCCAAAGAGCCAGTATCCTGCGGGGCAGGTGGGAATGTGGGCCTGGTAAACCCTGTTCACCGGGAATACCCTGTAGGCCTTCCTGTGCATGGCTCTGCAGCTCTCCTCATCCTCATCGTAGAAGGGGCTTCCGTGCTGATAAACCATAATGCCGTCATCATGGAGTGCCTTGTAACAGCTTCCGTAAAACTCCTTGGTGAAAAGACCTGCCTCATGCCCCAGGGGCTCTGTGGCATCATTAATGATCAGGTCGTACATGTCCTCACATTTCCTAAGGTACTTAAGTCCGTCCTGGTAAAAAATGTGGACTCTGTCATCCTCAAGGCCTACGGCATTGTCCGGAAAATACTGCTTGCACACATCCACAAACATGGAGTCGGGCTCGACAACATCTATGACCTTGATCTCATCGTAGTGAGTAAGCTCTCTTGCCACGCCTCCGTCGCCGCCGCCAAGGACCAGAACTCTCTGAACCTTGGGATGAACAGCCATGGGCACGTGCACTATCATCTCATCGTAGGTAAACTCATCCTTTTCCGAGAAAATTATGTTCCCGTCAGAGGTAAGGAACTTGCCAAACTCCGGAGAGTCGAAAACGTCTATTCTCTGAAATTCACTGGTTCCGGAAAAGAGCTGCTTTGACAGGCGAATGCTGATCTTAACATTGCCTGTGTGCATATCGCTGAACCAATAATCCATTTCTGCCATAAATCAAACCTCCTTTGAGTCAGTGGTTGAGCCAATGAGAACCGTCCCCATTGGCTCCTGACTCCATTTGCTCATTTAAGCACAAACAGCTCCGAAATATCTTCACTCTCGGGACCCTGCATGGAACATCCCTTCTCCATCGCTGTCTTTATATATTCAAGTATCTCTTCCGTGATCATCTCTCCCGGGGAAAGGATCGGGATTCCCGGAGGATAACACATAACGGATTCCGCGCTTATCCTGCCAACACTATTATCTATGGAAACCGACTCTTTTTCCGCGTAGAAAGCTTCCTGAGGAGTGGCTTTCACAATGGGTGTGACATACTCTGCGGAAAAGAACTTTTGCTCAGGCTTACTGTATAGTCTCCTGATGTCAGAAAGAGCTCCCGCAAGTCTTTCAATGTCCTGGAGCCTGTCTCCTATGGAGATATAGGCCATGACATTTGAAAGGTCTCCAAACTCCATCTGAATATCGTATTCATCACGAAGAAGATCATAGACCTCGATTCCGGTAAGTCCGATCTTCCTGGTATTGACCACAAGCTTGGTCTCATCGAAATCAAAGATGCTGGTTCCGTTCTTGAGTTCGTTCCCGTAGGCGTAGTAGCCACCGATATCGTTGATCTCTTCCCTGGCGTACTGGGCCATCTTGGTAACCTTCTCGAAGCTGTCCCTTCCGTTGAGGGCAAGGTTTCTTCTGGATATATCAAGGCTTCCCAGAAGAAGGTAGCTGGCTGATGTGGTCTGGGTAAGATTCACAACTCTGCTGATATATCCAATGTTTGCATCGGGGCCGCAAAGAAGGATAGAGCTCTGGGTAAGACTTCCTCCGGACTTATGCATACTGATGGCTGCCATATCTGCTCCGGCTGCCATGGCGTTCAGGGGAAGATTGGGTCCAAAGTACAGATGGGTTCCGTGGGCTTCATCCACCAGCGCCATCATACCGTTTCTGTGAGCCAGATCTACAATGCTCTTTAAGTCCGAACAGATCCCGTAATAGGAAGGATTGTTTATGAGAATCGCTTTGGCATCGGGGTTTTCTTTTATCGCCTTCTCAACATCCCTGATCTCCATTCCAAGGGGGATTCCAAGATTCACATCAACCTTGGGATCGATATAAACAGGAATGGCACCGCACAGGATCAATGCATTGATGGCACTCTTGTGTACGTTTCTTGGCATGATGATCTTCTCGCCCTTTTTGACACTGGAAAGGACCATGGCCTGAACCGCACTGGTGGTACCGTTCACCATCATAAAGGCATGGGCTGCACCGAATGCATCCGCCATAAGTTCCTCGGCTTCCTTGATCACGGAGACCGGGTGGCACAGGTTGTCCAGGGGCTTCATGGAATTGACATCGATCCCAACACATCTGTCCCCAAGGAATCTGACCAGTTCCGCATTTCCCCTTCCTCTCTTATGGCCGGGAACGTCAAAAGGCACTACCCTCTGCTTCCTGAAGCGCTCCAGAGCCTCATAAATCGGGGCTTTTTTTTGCTTTTCCAAATTCAACTAACTACTCCTCCGGTTAAATACACGCGTAACATACTAAAAGGAGTATCATGCCGCCCGGGCATGCTACCCCTTGTAGTATCTAATTAAACGCAATAATCATACTATAAATCCAAGTATTATTAAAGAGTTTTATGCAATTTTTTCAGCCTCCGATACGCTTTGCCAGAAGCCTTACAGTATAGGTCTTTGTGCCGCAGTAGTCTCCCTTTCCTTTAAGCACAACTGTGGTGGTTCCAAGGAACCTGTTATTCTTTACGGATTTTACCTCGTAGTCTGTTTCATTATTCAGTTTTTCCTCGTTCTTCCCCACTTTCCTATACACTTCCAGGTCACCGGCCTTAATATCAACAGCCGTGCCGTTACTGAAGAATATATTGCTGCTGCCAACCAGCCTCACCTTATATCTGGAAATGTTTCTTGCCGGCTCATAGACAGTGTACTCTCCCACTATTTCGTCTGTTTCTTTTTCGGACTCTTCATGCATGAAACAGCTCTTTTCACCAAGGGTAAGATTGCTTAAAAGAATGCTTACCCTGATCCTGGTGCCCTTAGGGACTTTGTCCTCTGCCATAACCTGATCTCCTTCGCCGACATTGGTTCCGTCCAGGAGAGTTGTAGCTTCTGCATAGGTATAGGCAACATCTGCTTTATTAAAGGCTTCAAGATCTTTGCCCTTACCAACACTAAGAGCCTTTCCGTCCTGATAAACCTTCACAGCAGGCATAAAGTAGCCCTTCCTGCCCTTCTCTTTATAGGCGACGTCGGCTACCACAAGCTCCGCACTGCTTATGGGTGCCTTAGTGATGGAGAAGGTCTTTGAAACAGTGGTTCCTGTATAATTGCCGATCCCCTTTACCGTTACACAAGGCGCTGACTTCGAATTCTTATCCGCAACCTTTACGTTATTTTTGTAGGTAAGGGTGTAGTCGATGCCTTCCTTCAGTTTAATTTCTTTTCCCGTCTCATTACTCCGGGCGTTTTCGGCGATGAGTTTCACAGTTACAGCAGGGCGCACTCCGCCCTTGGTAAATACGCCGTCTTTCACATCGATATCTAGCCTTCCGTATTTGTCGTTCTTAAGGTTATAGGCCTTGATGGTGATCGTCTTTTTAAGAGTTCCTGTAACCCTGTTCTGTCCTTTAAACGTAAGAGTGAACTTACCGGGGTTGACACTTGCTATTCTGCTTACAAGAATATCTGCGGAATCAGCACCTTCCTCACCCTCCGTCTTCATGGAAAGGGGTACATTCTTCTTGAGAGCACTGTCATAGTAATAAAGAGTTACTCCGTCGCAGCGTTTTCCCTCCTTGGCATTTTTGTTGTAGGCTGCTACCGTCTTATCCTTCTCGTTGTAAAGGTCCTCAAGGGTTATGGTTCTGCCGATGTATTCAACGCCGGATGCAAGTCCTGCGATCTTCACCTTGCTCATGGCAATACCGGTGATCTCAAGGGTCTGCGTCTTACTTCCTACAAAGCTCTTCCCGGCAGGGTCTTCCTTCTCAATTCCCTGAAGGATAAAGCTGTGTTTTCCTGCTGCCTTGTATGTATAGCCATCATAAACAGGAACAACTTTATAGTCCTCTCCATAGACAAGAGGTTCCGGATCTTTGCCATACTTAACAAAGGCCTTTGCATCTTTGCCATTGCTGTTATCAAACAGCTCTTCAAGACTGTAAGCCTTATCTTTATATGCCAGCTTCAGGGCTTTTCCGTCGACGCCGACCACTTTAACCTTGGAAATACTGATGGTATTTGCAGGATCTTTTGTCTCCACTTTAACCATAGTATCCATGGCTCCGGTAAAATTACCGTTATCCCCGGCAATGACTCTTATCCAATAGGTCTTTCCCGGAACGCTCAGTATTTCCGAAGAAGGATTTGTGATGGGGGAATCCATAGCATCAGCGTCATAGTATTCAAGGATATAGTCGGTTCCGGGCTTTAAGGTCTTTCCTTCGAAGGTGATCTTTGGCCTGGTGTTTCCAAGCTTAACACTCTTTCCTGCCATTACAGCTATTTCCGTCTCGGAAGAAATAACCGCCTCATTCATGGGAGCCTTCTCAATGGTAAAGGTAAAGGACGCTGTGCCGGAATAATTGCCCTTTCCCTTGATGGTGACAGTAGGCGCATTCTTATCCCCGGGGCCTGCTGCCTTAATATTGTTCCTGTAGGCAATGGTATACTCTCTTCCCTCCACCAGTTGCCTGGTTCCATGGAAAACATGTATATCTCTGTTAAAGGTTACCTTCTTTGAGGTATAGGCTTTAACATAGCCGGTCTCTTTCTCAACTGAGTCTTTAAAGATCTCTTTTATTTCCGCTTCATCAGAACCTGTCAGGTAATACCATATATCACCGGGAACCGCTGCTATCTCATTATCAAAAAGATTTTCCTTTTCATTTCCTTCATCCAGGTCACCCCATATATCCTCTTCCTCCACCGCGGGGTCCGGATTGGGATCCGGATCTGGATTTGGGTCTGGATCAGGATCGGGATCCGGGTCCGGGTCTGGATCTGGGTCAGGGTCTGGGTCTGGGTCAGGATCGGGGTCAGGGTCCGGGTCAGGATCGGGGTCCGGATCAGCATCAGGATCGGGGTTAACCGTAACCTCGCAGCTGGCAGAATAATCTGTCCCCCTTAAGGTTGCCGTGATCGTAACCGTTTTAGTCTCCTTAAGATCATCCGCAGGGTCCACAATTCCACTGGATACCGTAGCTACCTTCGCATCAGAGCTGGTCCAGTCGATGGGATGACCTTGATAGTATTCTTCCGTAATAGCATTGAGTCTGCCGGTAACACCGCTCTTTGAGGTCAAAGTTAAAGTTTTTTTGTTAAGATGTATGATTTCTTCGACAGTTTTTATCCTCAGATAGTATGGGATAACTGCGCTTACCTTGCCGTCTTCTACATAAGCCAGGGTCTTTAATGTAGCCTGCTCTGTTACCTTGATAGGCTCGGTGTAAAGCTTTGTATAAGCAGCCGGGGTATTTGTATTCTCATTAACGTATGGTTCTCTGCCATCAAGGGTGTAATAGATATTAGCTCCTTCTGTTTCAGTTGCCAGACTTACATATGTTCCGGGCATGACTGAAACAGTAGCTGAAACAGCCTTCTCTCCATTTACATAAAGATACGGTCTGCTTGCTTTAATTGTCGGTAAAACCGTGACAAGGCATGATGCGGAATACTCTGTTCCTCTGACAGTTGCAGTAATTGTAACCTGCCTTTTCTCAGTTATATCATCGGCAGGGTCCACAACTCCGCCGGATACTTTTGCTATAAGGTACTCTGATGTGGTCCAGTCTATCTGTCTATCCTTATACTCCTCATCCACTGTGGCCGTTATTGTTCCTGTTACGCCCACCCTGGACCGAAGGGTCATCTCGTACACATCAAAGCTTATGATATCCTGCGTGGTTTTTATCTTCAGGTCAAAAGAGCTTTCGTCGCTGATTTTACAGTCATCGGCAAGAGCTACAGCTCTTATGAGAGTTTCTTCTTCAATAGTCAGCGCCTCAGAATACTCCATAGTCGCCTGAGTAAGAACAGCTCCCGTCTCATCGAGCATAGGCGCACTTCCGTCTATTGTATAGAAGATCCTTGCCCCGGGAGTAGAGCTGGAGAGCACAAAGCTGACCCCTCTTGAAACACTTATCTCCCCGGAAGAAACCTCATTCCCTTTTACGCTGCCCTTTGGTGCTCCGGTCTTTATCATGGGCACAACACTAACACGGCAGGATGCTGCGTAGTTTGTGCCACTGACAGTAGCTGTGATGGTAACCTCTTTTGTCTCGGAAAGACCATCTTTCGGTTCAACCACACCATTCTGCACCGTGGCGACAGTTTCATCAGAGCTTGTCCAGTCGATGGTGCTGCCCTCAAGGTCCTCATCCAGAATGGCGGTAATGACCCCGATAGCATCTTTCTTTGACTTGAGGACCATCTCCTTTTTATCAAGATAGATAAGATCAGCCGCTTTTTTTATCCTTACGGTAAAAGAGCTGACGGCGCTGGCCTTACCGTCTTCATGAAAGGCTACTGCTTTTATTACAGTGTCACTGTCGATGCTGATAGGCCCGTCGTAAAGCTTCGTATACTGATCAAGGATATTACCGTCCCCGTCAATAGAAGGCTCTTTTCCCGAAAGGGCATAATAGATTTCAGCTCCCTCAGTGGCAGTTACCAGAGTGATCTTAGTGCCCTTTAATACACTTGTTTCACTTATATACTGATTTCCTTTTATGTATCCGGCAGGGGCAGATGCACTTATCAGAGGCTTCACTGTAACAAGACAGGACGCCTTATAGTTTGTTCCGCTTATTGTCGCGGTGATCGTCACCTGCTTTTCCGAAGTCAGATTGTCCGCAGGATCTACTATTCCATCTGATACCGTTGCAACGTTTCTGTCTGAACTGGTCCAGGTAACCGCCTGATCCTTAAATTTGTCCGCCAAAATGACAGCCGAAAGATTTCCCGTGACTCCGGCTTTTGATTTTATTGTAAGCTCCTCTTTATCAAGATTTATGACTTCGCCATCCGGTATGACTTTAAGATCAAAGGTCACCGTATCGCTGACCTGGTATTCTCTCCTATAGGCCACAGCCTTTATAACCTTGTCCTGATCGATTATCAGTGAGCCGGTACCAAGAGATCTTGTGTTATTGTCTGCGGGATTTCCATACTCGTTCAGAGAAGGCTCAACTCCTCCAAGGGTATAGAATACACTGGCTCCGCTTGTGGCTGAGGTCAGTCTTAGCCTGGAGCCCTTGTAAACAAAAGATTCTCCGGCAGATATAGCCACTCCGTCTATAGTACCCTGTGGTGCTTTTGTAATGGCAATACTGCTTACGGTAACAACGCAGGAGGCGGAATAACCGGTCCCCCTGATGGTGGCGGTTATGGTAGTCTTTTTGGTACCGGTGATGTCATCTGCGGGATATACAATGCCCTCAGTAACGGTAGCCACAGTTTCATCGGAGCTTTCCCAGTCAACTATTGCCTCTTTCAGGTCTTTGGCTGTTGTGGCGGTTATCTTACTTGTCCCTCCGCTGTTTGATTTAAGGGATATCCTGCTCTTATCAAGGGTGATGGGATTTCGCACATAAACCCTGATCTCCTTTGTAAGCCCATAACAGGAAGCATAGATAAGGCCCGCTCCCGTTTCGGTTCCTGCCGTTACCGTTATCCCGTTTTCAGATGTAGATACCGATATGATATCCGGAGTTTCATTCTGAAATGAAAATTCTCCTCCCACGGGGCGGGATGAGGTGGTTATCCGGGCGCTCTCTCCCGGGGCAAGATATATCTTTTCCGGAGTAACGGTTATTTCCGGATCCTTGGGCAAAACTTTGGCATAAAGGTCTATTGCACCTGTCTGGGAAGCTGAGATCTGTGTTTGTGGTTTCCCGGTAAACTCAGGATCTGTGTACCATCCCAAAAATTCATAATCTTCAGGCGGCGTGGGATCATATAGCTTTCGTCCCACTCCACCTATATATGTCTTTGTATTTCTTGGATTCTGGGTGCTTCCGTTTAAGTGATAGGTAATGCTGTAGTTGGTTCCGAAGGTAACGGAAAAATAGGTCCTGGTATAACTGTTTTGCTTTTGATAAACCGGGGTAAAATAGTACTGCCCACTGCCGGCGGATTTTCCTTTGTAATATCTGTCGACATACTCATATGAATCCCTGCCATCGTCAAGGATCTCGGCTATGAGAGTGTTTTCATCTCCTCTGTATAATCTGTAGCTCTTAGCCCCTTTGGCAGCCTGCCACTTAAAGGTAACTACCTTGTCATCCGTAGCCTCATAGTCAACAAAATTCCAGGAAGGCTGTATCTCATGAGTCACTGTGGCCACAACTCCATCCACGCTTGCCATGATTGCAACCTGCCCCATCTTCTTTTCCTCAAGAACAGGCCTTCCGTTCTCTACCCGGATTGAAAGTGCATCTTCATCAGAGGAGGTCCATACGGGTTCCGCCTTTGGCACATAATCCTCGGGAACATAGTCCAGTCTGTAGAAGTTCTCCATTCCGCTGCCCGGAACGAAGATCATGCTCTTACCTATTGAAAGCTGAACCAGCTTTCTGCTTACCGTTACATTTATACTGCTTCTTATATTTCCGCCGGGAAGTGAAGCTGTTACCACTGCTTCTCCTTCTGACACGCCCTTTATGATCCCGTTATCTACGGTCACTACAGCAGGTTTGGAACTGCTCCAGTTGAGCTTCTGATAACCTGCTCCGGAAGGCAGAAGTTTCGTGTTTACTTTAAAATCCTGCCCTACACCCAGGTCAAGGTTCCCATTTTCAATATTGGTAAAGTCTATCTGCGTGGGAGACACCGCTGATCCCGGCGCCTTGTTAACGGTATATGCTTTTATGGTGAAATTCCCACTGTACTGAGTATCAGCCCAGGAATCCCCCATCTTTATGAAACTCTGTCCGGGGTATGACTTATTTACGACTTTTCCGTCCGAGGAGGAATAAGACTCTGATACCCCCAGAGAGAAAGAGTCGAGTTTAACCACCACAGCAAAATTTGATCCGGGCTCTAAGTCTACACTGTTTCTTAATTCAACAGTATTCATACCCGCAAACTCAAGGAAGCCGGATGTGGTGGCTTCTTCCACAAGATTTCCGGTATCCGGTGTGGTCACAACATCTGTATATACTTCCACGGTGTAGCCCACATTGGTGGCATTTGTTATAAATGAAACCGCTCCAAGTGTTTCTCCTCCTGTGGCACCGGTTGCATGGGCGGTAAAGACATTTGCCCCTGCCTGATAGTAGTTGTGGCCATTACTCAATGCTCCGTCATATCCGTAATTATTGTCATAATTACCGGCAGACTCCACATCCACAGCAAAGAAGGAATCACCCATAGTATTCTCATAGTAAGACATCCAGAAATATCCGCGGTATGAGTTCTGGGATCCTGCCCCATTGGTCCACCAGCTGTTTCTTATAAGAAACGCTCCATCTCCGGGAGGAGTAGTCGCGAATTTGCTCTTTGGAAAATCATCATCCCAGCCAATGATATCTACTGCATGGGGCCCGGGGGCACTGCCTGCATTATAATAGCAGTTATTGGAGCTGCTGTAGGTCTCTGAGGTAACCCTGGGTGAATTTCCCTCGGGAACAGAAAACGTCATTCCTACAGCTCCGGATTTTTGAACCAGCTTTTTTATCGGATCAAGCAGAGACAGATCCTTGCTGCTCCTGAAGGCTGCCATATCCACCGACTCAATATAATAGTTCATTAGATGGGATACACTGTTATAGGCAATTGAGTCAGAAAGTCCGCCGTTTGAAACCGATGATGCATTTTCATATCTTGCAGTACTCTCAGCCGCAGCGCCCTGCCATTGTGCAAGAGACTCGGCTGCGTCCACAAAGTTTCCGCCCTCATGAAGGCTTCGGTATCCGCTGGAGGTATATCTGTCTCCTTCCGTAGTTCCAAGGGGATCTGTCACAGTATTGTAGGTGAAGTAGGCAAGATGCAGTTCCGAAAGATCCGGATCTGACATCACTCCTTTTTTCCTTAAGTTGATCTCCTCAAGTCCCGTAAATGCAAAGGCCCAGCAGGTTCCGTAGGCTCCCTGATATCTAAGGGGCGGAAGATTTGCAGTCTGATAGCTTGAGGGATAATATGCGCCCCGGAAAAGCTTTACTTCAGGCTCATTGTGGATGACACTGATGGGATCGTCTTCTGCCACATATCCTGTTCCGCAGGGGAAATCCTCATAAAGCTCGATTGTATCAGTCTCTTCTGCTTCTTCTACAGACTCCGCCTCTTCTGAAGCTTCTGTATCAGCTTCCTCCCCGGAAGATTCCATGGAAGCCTCTTCGCCGGATGCTTCTTTGCCGGATGCTTCTTTGCCGGATGCTTCTTCGCCGGATGCTTCTTTTCCGGATACTTCTTTGCCGGATTCGTCATTGATGGCCGGAACTTTGTCAGAATCTTCTTTCGCGGATTTGCCATCGGCGGCCGGGGCTTTTTCAGAATCTTCTTTCGCGGCTTTGCCTTCCTTCGTCTCATTGCCGTCGGAAGGATCTTTTTCGCTTTCTGCGTTACTTCCTTTCCCTGCTTCATCTGAAGGGGGCAGATCGTCGTCTTTATTTGTATCTTTATTTGTATCTTTATTCGTATCTATATCCGTATTTTTATCTTCTTCATTGGAGGCATCTGTTTCTGTCATAGAAGGCACAGCAGAATCATCAGCTGCAAATGAAACATTTGCACCTGAAACAAAAAGCATTCCCGAAAGAAGTAATGAAATGATTCGTTTTCTAAGCACGTTTTTAACTCTCCTGATCTTTTAGTACCATGATGAGCGCATACTCCCACTATTAATTTGTATATTATTTTCCCGCCTCATACTTAGCAATACAGATATTAAAAATTCATTTTTATTTAAGGATGTGCTCAATATTTTGTTATAATTATTTCATAATCGCGATTACAAGAAGGAGGTATCCATGGCATTTGAAAGCAGCATCCCACGTTCAGATATGATAAACTGTGCGCTCTGTTATAATGCGCCTTGTGACAAAGCCTGTCCCTACATGATTCCTTCTGACACTCTAAGGAGTATCTGGTTTGATAACTCGGCCGTAGCAGCCGCAACCGTTCCCGATAAAAATGTGTGTCTTACCTGCAATTCCCCATGTGAGGAAGAATGTGTAAGGCCTCACGCTGTACCCATAAAGAAGATTATGTCAAGGCTCCACGATGAGGTTAAGCCGTGCCATGATCTACCTTTACCTGATGATGAAAATCTTCTTCGCTCGGATTTCTGCGGCATACCCCTGGAGAATCCTTTCCTTCTGGCATCGTCCGTAGTCAGCAGTACCTACGATATGTGCGCCAGGGCCTTTGAAGCGGGATGGGCCGGAGCATCATTCAAGACCATATGCAGCCTGGATATCCATGAAGCTTCTCCAAGATTCTCTGCCATTACCGGAGATGGCGGCTCCATAATCGGATTCAAGAATATAGAACAGCTCTCCGATCACAGTGTATCTGAGAACATGGAGATATTCAGACGGCTTAAGGAGAACTACCCTACAAAATTCATACTTGCCTCCATCATGGGGCAGAATGAAGATGAATGGGAGGAACTGTCAAGACTCTGCCAGGAAAACGGTGCCGATGCGATCGAGCTTAACTTCTCCTGCCCCAACATGATGGAAGAGGGCCTGGGCTCTGATATCGGCCAGGTTCCCGAACTTGTGGAGAAATTTACCGCCGCAGCAAGAAGGGGAGCTACAATTCCAATCCTGGCAAAACTGACTCCAAACGTTGCCACCATGTCTCCTGCCGCGGAGGCGGCTATAAGAGGCGGTGCTGATGGTATCGCTGCCATCAATACCATAAAGAGTATCATTGGCGTTAATCCCCACACTTATGTTACCGCTCCCGCAGTAAGAGGAAAATCAGCCGTGGGCGGATACAGCGGAAATGCCGTTAAACCCATTGCTCTTCGCTTTGTGGCTGAGCTTGGTCAGAATCCTGCTCTTAAAGACAAGCATATAAGCGGCATGGGAGGAATTGAAACCTGGCTGGATGCCCTGGAGTTTATGCTGATGGGCGCTGAAAGTGTGCAGATTGCCACTGCTGTCATGCAGTATGGCTATAGAATAATAGATGACCTTAAGTCCGGCCTGAACTACTACCTGGCGGAAAAAGGCTTCAGAAATGCCCGTGAGGTTGTGGGACTTGGCCTGGACTCCTTGAGCCCCACCACCGATGTACTGGAACGGGATTCCATCGTATATCCCAAGTTCCATCCGGGTAAATGCATCGGCTGCGGCCGATGCATGATCTCCTGCGAAGACGGTGGCCACCAGGCCATCTATCTTGACGAAAACCGCAAAGCCCGAATGGACGCCGCAAGCTGCGTTGGATGTCATCTGTGCATTCTGGTGTGCCCGGAGAAAGCCATCACCAGCAGCGGAAAGAGAGTTGATAAAAAAAGGCCGTAGCTCAGTGAGCTACGGCTGTTGTTCCAGATGTATGCTTCTTGGAATAAACCAATACATTACTTCCCAACATGTTCTTTTAAAAATTCATCAAACAGCTTATCCAGATACTCCGGATCATCAAACGCTCGCTGAATATCATCCTGACGGTTGTTCTTGTTCAGCCATGCAAAGAGGGCAACCGTGTTATTTTTGCCACGTTCTTCGCCTAATGCAATTCCCTGCTGTATTCCCTCTTTTCTAACAGCTTTCATATGTCCGGCTTGATTGTACTCATACAAACTATACATGGCAACCGCCTTTCTTTCCTTTAGAAGGAAATCTCTTAAAATATCATGTGCGATACAGTAATCTATTGCACTTGTAACAGCCTTAGTAAGCGGCATTTTCTCTGCATACTGACGCACAATTGAAACATATAAAGAATACTCATGAAGCAACTTACAGCTCTGCATTATGGAATCATTCATCCCCTGATTGATATTAAGAATAGTAACAGTAAGTTCAAGAGCAGGATTATCTGAGCAAACCTCGTACATGTCAGAAAGTCTGTATGTCATCTTTTCCGGAAGCGGATCAGTTCCATTGTAAAAAACAACAAAGTGTGGTTCAGGAATCCTGATCACAGAGGATCCGTATATCTTATCTTCATCAATGATCTGTGAAAAAAGCTTGTCAACATAGAACAGGCATCTTAAAGGAATATTGGGGCAATCAGTTGACTGATGCTCGTATATGTTCAGATGTGTATCAATGATAAATGACAGATCATTACGCATCCCCATAAAAATGGCATTATCCAGGGTGTTTACAATAAGATCATTCGGATTATCATAATGCGAATTGTTAAGGGCATTGTATAGTTCCAAAAGTGCAACTTTGTCGCTGTTAAACAACAGTCTGAACACAGTGTCCTTATACTTTCTGTTTGCCCAGGGCCATTTTATACCCGTAAATAAATAGTTTACTCTTTTTCTTTTCATTGTGTCCTTTCTGTATCAATGCAGAAAGGACATAAAGATACTTCTGACTACATTAATACTAACATATTAGTTGAGTTGGAAAAAGCGATTATGATGATAATCGCGTTGTTGCTCCGATCGGAGCGAAAAATCCAATAAAAGAAAAATATCATAGTGGTATCGGTTTGTAAATGGGCTGGAGGCAATCTTAAGAAAGCCTTAAGAAATGTGCAGTATTATGATAATATTCTTTGTATAATTAAAAAAATGTTTCTATTAAAAAACAGGGATTTAGGTTTTTCTTACGTTTGGTAGAATCAGGTGTGATCGTGCGAAAAGCATGTGAATTGATCTCTTTCCGACGCAAAGTGTTCTACAAGCTGATTGAGTCGGTATAATGGCCCCAAAACTTGACGTAATATCGATAAATAGCCTGTTTGAGCGCATGGTTATCGGTATAGCGTTCTCGTTTTGCATTTTCTACATGTTATTTCGTCAATATCACCGACGCAAAGCCCCATCACAGACAATTGCGTCGGAAACACCTTGTAGAAATCATCGAAATCCTGTAAGTTGGCCGCAGCCAAAATGTAAAAAGAGACTATTATTATACGATTAGCATAGCCCATACAGCAGAATCGCAAGACGATTCTGCTGTCATCCGTTGTCGTAAAATTCTCCCGATAAAAAATGGAATAATGCTGCTAGCGCAGCACTTTCGAAAATAAAGATGCAGTGCCTTTCAAGCAAGCTTGAGGCACTGCATCTTTATTTTCGAAGCCACTTCGTGGCTTTATTCCATTTTTTAATAAGCGAGCTTTACTCGTTATCGCTTACATCATTCCGCCCATTCCGGCGCCGCCTGCGGGCATAGGAGGTACGGGCTCTTTGATGGTAGCTACTGCTGCCTCTGTTGTGAGGAAGCTGGATGCTACTGATGTTGCGTTCTGAAGAGCTGATCTTGTAACCTTGGCAGGATCGATGATTCCGTCCTTAACCATGTCTACGTACTCTTCTGAATATGCGTTGAATCCGATTCCGGCCTTGCTCTCTTTAACCTTGTTAACAATAACAGATCCGTCAAGACCTGCGTTAGCAGCGATGTGGAAAAGAGGTGCCTCAAGTGCCTTAAGAACTACGTTTGCACCTGTCTTCTCATCTCCCTCAAGGGAAGCAGCAAGCTTGGCAACAGACTTGGCTGCGTGGATGTAAGCTGACCCACCGCCAAAGATGATACCTTCCTCAACAGCTGCTCTTGTAGCGTTGAGAGCATCTTCCATTCTGTACTTAGCTTCCTTCATCTCAGTCTCAGTTGCAGCACCTACTCTGATAACGGCTACGCCGCCTGCAAGCTTTGCAAGTCTCTCCTGAAGCTTCTCTCTGTCGAAATCAGAGGTAGTATCCTCAATCTGCTTCTTGATCTGAGCAACTCTTGCCTGGATCTCTTTCTTAGCTCCAAGACCGTCAACGATAGTGGTCTTCTCCTTCTCAACCTTGATGCTCTTAGCTCTTCCAAGGTCATCAAGAGTTGTATCCTTGAGCTCAAGGCCAAGGTCTGAAGAAATAACCTTACCACCTGTAAGGATAGCGATATCCTCAAGCATTGCCTTTCTGCGATCTCCGTAGCCGGGAGCCTTAACTGCTACTACATTGAAGGTTCCGCGGAGCTTGTTAACGATAAGAGTTGTAAGAGCCTCGCCGTCAACATCCTCAGCGATGATAAGGAGCTTAGCACCGGTCTTAACAATCTGCTCAAGAAGAGGAAGGATATCCTGGATGTTGGAGATCTTCTTGTCTGTGATAAGGATGTAAGGATCCTCTAAAGTAGCCTCCATCTTATCCATATCTGTAGCCATGTAAGCTGAGATGTAGCCTCTGTCGAACTGCATACCTTCTACCAGGTCAAGCTCAGTCTGCATTGTTTTGGACTCCTCGATGGTGATAACACCGTCGTTGGAAACCTTCTCCATAGCATCAGCGATCATCTGACCAACCTCATCATCTCCTGATGATACGGCAGCTACTCTCATGATCTGCTCTTTGCCTTTAACCTTTGTAGCCATCTTGCTGATAGCTGCTACAGCCTCTTCTGTGGCCTTCTTCATACCTTTTCTGAGGACAATGGGGTTTGCACCTGCTGCCAGGTTCTTAACACCCTCGTTGATCATTGCCTGTGCAAGAACTGTTGCTGTTGTTGTTCCGTCGCCGGCAACATCGTTGGTCTTGGTAGCAACCTCTTTTACCAGCTGAGCACCCATGTTCTCATAGGAATCCTCAAGCTCAATCTCCTTTGCAATTGTAACACCATCGTTGGTGATGGTAGGTGCGCCATAGCTCTTATCAAGAACTACGTTTCTTCCCTTAGGTCCAAGTGTCACTCTAACTGTATCTGCCAGCTTGTTAACGCCTTCTACCATAGCAGTGCGGGCGTCAGCGCCGTACTTAATTGTCTTTGCCATTTTAATTGCCTCCGTTTTTTATCTGAATTATAAAAGTCTTCAAGGATATACAACCCTCTGTGCAAGCACAGAATTGTATATCTTTTCATCACTTTATGATTGCCAGGATGTCGCTCTGCTTAACGATGATATAGGTAACATCATCAAGCTTAACCTCTGTTCCTGAGTACTTGGAATAGATTACGTTGTCACCCTTCTTAACTTCCATCTTGATCTCTTTGCCATCTACAACTGTGCCGGGGCCTACAGCGATAACCTCAGCCTGCTGGGGTTTCTCCTTCTCTGCACCGGGAAGAACGATTCCTGATTTGGTTGTCTCTTCTGCCTCAAGCTGCTTTAAAACAACTCTGTCTGCAAGTGGTACTAACTTCATTACAAACGCCTCCTTTATATAATGTGTATTAAGAGCTATTTAGTTTTTGTTAGCACTCTGTTTTATTGAGTGCTAATCTTCAAGTACATATTATACAAGTTTTTCGTTATAATTCAATCTTTTTTTTTATCCCTTTTAAATGGCATAGCAAAGCCAGTTTAAGTCACATGCATAATTCCATGAGGATTGTGGTTTTCAAGATATTTATCCCTTGCTTTTTCTCCGGTAACGCAGACGCACTTATATATTCCCTCCAGTCTTTCCTTTTCACTGCGAAGCATCTGTGGCTCTTTTCCCCAAATCAGCATTACGGGAAGCTCCTCTTCGTCTCCCGGAGTCATCTGTTTCTCCTCAGGAATATACTGCCTTAGTATCTGCTCAAGTCTGTCATACTTTACGGGCTTACTCAGGTAATCGGTAAATCCCATTGCCATGTAGCTCTCTCTTGCACCGATTATGGCATCTGCCGTCAGCGCTATCACAGGAGTATCAGAAATAAGTTTCTGCTCCCTTAATATCTTCAGGGTTTCTTCTCCCGTCATCCCCGGCATCATCTGATCCAACAGGATGCAGTCATAGCTCTTTTCCCTGACCTTCTCTATAGCCTTCTGTCCGGAATCCGCAAGGTCGATTGCAGCCTTTGTATCCTTCAAAAGTCCCTCCATTACTTCAAGATTCATATCATTGTCATCAACCACAAGAATCCTGGCTTCAGGAGCAAAAAGACTAATCTCATCGGTCTCCATGTTGCTTAAGTAATTCTTAACGGCACTTGAAAAATCTCCGATTGGATCTGCCTTTATGATACGCTGAGGGATTGTCACGGTAAAAGTACTTCCCTTGCCGTATTTGCTCTCCAGGTCTATAGTTCCTCCCATCATCTCAAGGAGCCTGTAGGTGATGTGCAGCCCCAGGCCAGTTCCCTCGATGTTCCTGTTCTTCTTTTCGTCAAGCCTCCTGAAGCTCTCAAATAGCTTGTCCTTATCCTCGTCCTTTATGCCGATTCCCGTATCGGAAACCCGAATGATCAGATCAATACCGTTAATTGTAGATGACAGGTCAAAAGAGACATCGATGTCCACCTGCCCTTCTCTTGTATATTTGATGGCGTTGTTGATCAGGTTCAGCATGATCTGGCGGATTCTGATCTCATCGCCATACAGCATTGAAGGGATACTCTCTTTAACCGTCATATTATAGTCCAGGTTTTTCTTCACTGCTCTGTGCCTGGTGAGGTTCATCACATCATTGAGGACTGAAGCAAGGTCGTAGTTTACAGGAATGATCTCAAAATTACCGGACTCAATCTTACTAAGGTCCAGAATATCGTTTATCAAAGACAAAAGGGTATTTCCGGCACTCTTTATTTCCAGAGCATGCTTCTTTACTCTGCTATCCTTTGTTTCCCTGATTATCATCTCGTCCATTCCCAAAATACCGTTCATGGGAGTTCTGATCTCATGAGACATGTTCGCAAGAAAGTCGTCCTTGGCTTTGTTGATATGAGCAAGTTCCGTGGCCTCAAGCCTTATGCCTATAAGCTGTTTGATGGTGTGGATTATTGAACAGATCATGAATCCGAAAAGACCGAAGGCCATGAAAAGACCTGAGAATACCCCGTTATGAGCGAAAAGATATACCATGATCTGGATGACTGCTGCCAACGCCAGAACAAAGAACCCCACCGCAACATAAATGTAGGATTCCACAAGGTGCCTTACCGCATCGGTTATTACCGTCACAAAGATAGCTGCAATGCTGATCAGAGCACAAAGTGCAGCAAGGATAAAGCTTTCAAGGAGGGGAACCTTTCCCAGAACGAAAAGAGTACCAAAGACCAGAAAATCCGTTATCTCCAAAATACTCAGTGCCACAATTACTTTGCGGTATCTCCCCTCCTGGAGGGAATTGATAAATACCAGAAACGGCAATGGCATGATCATTACCATCAAAAAGGGTATATTGGACATCACAGAAATATTCCTGCAATAGAGCTGCCTGAATATTGAATTTGAAAGGACCCAGCAGGCGCCGATAATAACACCTATGGACAGATGCTCCAGCTCCAGATAAGTCTTATGGATATATTTATAGGTAACTGCTGCCACAAGGCATATGATACCAAGGAGCAAAATGGCAATGCCCACAAACAGTTCTAGTCCGTACTGGCCAAAGAGAAATGTCAGAATTCCAAGCCTTGTTCCTATGTAAACCTCATACACCATGCCTGAATTGTATTCATACCGGACTTTGAGGCTTTTGCCTGCATCTTCGGGGTATACCGATGCCATAACGTAACACTCCGCAGATTGGTCACCAAAGAACCTGTAGTCAGTGGTCTGATACCTGGTTCTAAGTTCACCATCAACGTAGATATCCATGTCCATTCCGCGAAAGCACATGACGGAATAGTCCCTGTTGAGAGGACTCGGAATAACAGTCTCCAAGGTTATCTCACCATCTGTCCTTCCCGGAACCTCAAAAGGGACCTTGCTGCCATCAGGAAGCACCTGCACCCAGGCATCCCCCGGCAGCACATCACATATATTTCCGTTTACCGGAGCATTGGCGGGAAGAACAATATTCCCGATCACGATATATCCAAAAACAAGGATAAGAATGATAGATAGAATGACTCTTATAGACTTCATGGGTATGCGCCTCACTCGATATTTGGATAGATTTCCCTGATGATACTAAGTGCCTCATCATACATGAAATCATCAATGAATCCGATGGCTTCCCCAAGCCTGTTTTTCTGACTGATTCTGAAAGGATATCCCATAAGTTTATTCGCCAGTTCTTTTGACAATTCATCATCAAAATCGTCCAGAGCCTTAATAAGATCATCAGCGACCCGTAAAGCCATTGGTCCGTCCAGTTCATCCGGCGCATGGACTTCTCCCGCCTCCCCTATAGGACGCAGTTTCTCTACAAGCTCGATATAGTTGGCAAGTACTGGCGCGGTATGCTCCTCCACATATTTACGGTCTCCCGCCTTCGAAGCCTCCTCAAGCTTTGCAAAAGAGCTGCTAAGTTCCTTTGCACCTATCATAATGGCGTTACTTTTCAGAGCATGAACAACCACCATGAAATTCTGCAGATCTCCTGAAGAATAAAACTCATCAAGCCTGTCCCTGTTCTTCTCAAGGTTCTTGTAAAACCTCTGCAGCATTGCAATATACTTTATCTTTCCACCTGTATATTCCATGCCTGATTTTGTATCAAGTCCTATATTCTCAAGGAAGCTAAGATCAATATCCATAAGCTGTTACCCCAGTACATCGATAATCTTTGAAACAAGCTTCGACTTTTTGGCGGGCTTTATGATATACCCCTGAGGTCTAAGCTCCGTAAGGGTTCGAAGCACCGCACTCTTTTCCGACATTCCAGTAAGGAACACCACCGGCGTCTGAAAATCCGGATAGCATGATTTAAGCCGACGTAAAACCTCCGGACCGTCCATCTGAGGCATCAGATAATCCAAAAGGATCAGATCCGGGCTATGCCTGTCCAAATACTTAAATGCAGCTTCTCCTGATTTGACCAGAGTCACATCATAAAACTCCTCCAGCTGTTCTCTGATGTTAAAGAGCTGATCGGAATCATCATCCACCACAAGGATATGCTTTCTTCTGAATTTATCATCCGCGTGCTCGTTGATAAACTCTCTGAATACCTCAGGATTCTTGTCCTTATTATTCTCAATATTCTCTTCTATCTCCAGCATCTTCTCATACAGAGCGAACAGCGAAATCGGTCTTGACAGGAAAAGAACCTTCTTCAGCACGGTATATTTTTTAAAAAGATTTTCATCATCCTCCTGGGCAATGACGATGATCGTACAATTACCCTGGCGGGATACGTCCTTTAGAACGTCAAAGGCCCCTATTGTCTCAATAGTCTCATCCCCAAGAGCTATGATGATGACCTTGGGAAGTTCCGCCAGTATTACATCAAAAAGTGCTGCCCTTGTGGGCTCACACTTTACAGTAAGATATCCTCTGTCATTCTCCAGATGCTCAGCGATATCCCTGCATACTTTTTTATTTTTGCCGGTGATGAGGACTTTAAGCTTCATAACTCGTTTCCTTTTCGCAATATGCTGTTGTTGAAGGTAAGTTAGCAAAATTTTACCAATAAAAGAAACTGCATATATGCCAAAATGTTTAAACGGTAGTTATAATGGTTTAAACGGTCAGTCAAATACCTTGTTATGAAGCTAATTGTCTGATATGTTTACAGTTAACGGATTTTTAACCGACATTTAGCCTCAGAAAGAGATCTCTCATGGATAACAACATTGATATCAGTCTGGAGATCGATCCCGGGTATTCAAAACCGCAGATCATCATCAGAGCCAATGAAAAGACCAAGTTTATAGAGAAGATCATAGAAGCCATTGAAAACTGCCATGAACCTTCCGATTCTCAGATTGCGGTTTATAACGGCGATTCCGTGACTTTGCTGGAGCAGGATGCCATTTACAGGGTTTATACTCAGGACCGGCACCTGTGCGTATGCTCAGCGGACAACTCCTATGTGTCAAAGCTTCCTCTTCAGGATTTTGAGAAGCTCCTTTTAGGGGACTCTTTTGTGCGCATAAGCCGCTTTGAGGTCGTGAACCTGAAAAAAGTCTCAGGCTTTGATCTTAGTATTGCAGGTACAATCCGCATCACCTTTAACAACGGAAGCGAAACCTGGGTGGCAAGGCGATATGTCCGTGACATCCAGAAAGCTCTCAGTAATATGAGAGGAGGTGGCCGACATGAATAAAATGTTGAAAAAAGCCCTCATCCTCGGAGCAATAGGATTTGTAGTAGGATTTCTTATAGGTGTGTTCATGTGGTCTCTGGACGCCAAAGATAATCCCTCCGTGCATTATGATTTTCTGACATTCATGTACTGTATTGTAGGAGGAATCTTCGGTGCCTCAGCCATGGGCTCCACCGTTGTATATGATGTTGAGAGCTGGAGCATAACACGATGCACCATTACCCACTTTGTATTCGTGTTCGCAGGTTTTTATCTGATGGCCTATATACAACATTGGGATATTTTCTGGAACATAGGCTTCCTGTATGTGACAATCCCTGAAGTCATAGGATATATCATTATATGGCTGATACAGTATCTCATCGCCCGCAAGCAGGTAAAAAAGATGAATGAAGAACTTAAGGATATCAGAAATGATCTGAATTCACAATAATTCAAAAGAGAAGGGAGCCGCATTTGATTGCAGCTCCCTTCCCTTTTGAAAGTGTTGTGAAAAACAGTCTTAAGGCAGACTGGCCGTAAAGGGCTTAGCTGCCCTTACTGTCTTGCTCCACTTACTTTGCACAGCGTAATCCACTTCATATTCCTTGTAGTCATCATAGGTAGTCGCATAGGCTTTAACCCTTACATAGAGTTTCTGTCCTGCTTCGCCTGTCAGGGTAGCCTTGTAGTACTCGTCTCCGTCATCTTCTCTGGTTTGGATTTTGCTTGCCACCACATGTAAGAAAAGTGGATCTGTAGCAAACTCGTACACGTATCCGTCTGCAGTATTTAAACTGTTGTCTTCTACCGTTACCAGATAAGTATCTTCGCCAATATTGTAAACTGCCGAAACATTTCCCGGAGCAGTTACTGCAACTTTCTCATATACTGCATAAACCGTAGCTTTGCCCTTGTTTTTGGATGTCAGTCTGCTGGCAGGTATCTCGGAGACTGCCTTGGATGTCAGACCGTTACCAATGTACTTGCAGCCCTTCTTATAGGCCTGATTGTACAGATAATAGCTTATTGGCTGTGTATAGTATACCTGATTCTTGATTGAGCCCTTTGTTCTTGACCAGGGACTATAAGCTCCACCGTTGAAATTGTAAGTAAAGGTATAGACATTTTCAGTAAGTTCGGCCGTAAATGACAGCGGTGCCCTGTTGTCTTCCTTTACCTTAGTTACATATCCGTTCTTGTCTTTTACAACACTGGTACCAGTCGGCTCAGAATCCAGCCTCCAGCCCACAAAGGCAAATCCTTCAACAGAAGGCTTGGGAAGTGTAAGTGCTGTTCCGTAGCTGGATTTCTTATACTTTGTATCCATATTGTGTACGAAGCTTCCAAGGTCAACCTCAGAGGCATATCCCATCTTTCTACCTTTTGAATCTCTCTTTATCTGACCATGCTCACTGTATTCAATGCTTTGCTCCTGCCCTTCCCAGATAGCATAAACAGTGGTTGTAGCCTTTGTTGTCAGTCCCTTTAAGGGTGCTTCTGCATCAAGTGAGATATCGACCTTTTTCTTGGTATATCCGTATCCTACAAGGTTATAACCTTCTCTTGTAAGTTCTGTACTGTTCGGAAGCTTTAGAACATTACCGCTGTCTGCGTCTTTACCGTCAGCGTACCTTACCTTCCCGGCATATACGAAAGCAGAACTCTTTGCCTCTCCCCCAAGCTTTACATTCTTGCCGTTGGGATCCACTTTTACAGCATAAGTTATAGATTCAAGCTCCGGCACCAGGGTCACGCTGCCGGTTGTGGTCTTGGCAATTTTAAGACCATCCGGTGTGAGTATATCAGCAAGCTCTATGGGGTTACCCTCACCATCATATTCGACTGCTTTCCATTTTTTAAATGTATATCCTGCGAGTGTAGCCTTCGGAAGAGTTGTCTCTTTTCCCGCAGTATAACTGTAAACACTCTTGGTAAGAGTTGCTCCAGGATAGTCATCAAGATCGTAATTGATGCGGTTTACAGCACTGTCCCCTTCCACTGCATAGAGTGTGATCGTATTCTTTTCAGGTGATTCCGTAACGGTTACCGCAAGCGCAGATACGGCATAGGATGAAGTTGTGTTAAATACCACAGGCCCGCCTTTGCTGGTAGCAAAGCCCTTTATCCCCTTTCCTTCTGCATCCCAGGCACTTGCAGCGGCACTTAAGTTAACCTTATCTGTGAAGGTAAACTCTTCAGCCGGAAGAGGAGCACTCTCATCTATAAGCTTGTTTCCACGGGATTTAGTGCTTACAACAAATTTTTTCGGTGAGCCATCCTTTTGGACAATAATTGCGTACTTAATGGGCTTATACGTTGCCTTAAGCTTGGCTTTAGTGCTCTTAATATCAGCCTTTTCAGGATCTCGCTTTATATAGACCTCAGAGACCTTCTTCGGGGCCTCCAGATCCCCATGTACGCCAGCTTCGCTTGCCGTAACATTAGTAACTATAAGAGCATCGGTTATTTCTTCCATTCCGGTGAAGATGTAACCCTTCTTATCCGGAGTGGCAATCTTTACGCCGTTTTCATTGGCTTTCTCATCATCGGAAGTGAAACTCTTGGGATTGGTAACTCCCGTCGGAAGTTTGCCACCGGCAAGGTCAAAGGTTGTCTGCGTGGCGTTAGGCTTAAATACAGCAGAAATTTCATAATTTACCGGTTCTTCTCCGGTTTTGGAGCCCTCCGAAAGATTCTTTAGTTTCTGTTTAGTGGAATATACCTTATTTGATTTCTCATCCTTCCATCCGGTCAGCTGATAGCCGCCCTTGGTGTAGTCATATTTGGAAAGATCTATGGTCTGATCGTATTTAACAGACTCTGTAACGCTACCTCCTGTCACAGGATTTCCTAAAGCATCCTTTGCCCCTTCAAGGTTCTTAAGTTCCAGTTGGTACTCCTTAGCCTCCCAGCCGCAGTATACGGTTATTGCGCCGTCTTCCACGGTCTGACCTTTTCCAAGGCCGGTTACTTTTTCAGTAAGATTCTTGTCCTTATAAAAGCCCGTGAAATCATAGCCCTTTTTCACCATCTTAAGGGCATAGGCGGTAAAGTCAATTATCTCTCCTGTGTTGTAGGAATAGGCTGCAGGGAGTTTGTCATTCTTGTCCACGCCCTGATACTTACCACCGTTAAGCACATATGTAACTTTACTTGGAGCATTTTCCTTTAACTCAGCTGTCAGCTCAAGGATCTCTCCGGGCTTAACATTGTCCTTTATGGTAGCTGTAGGCTTCAGAGCCTTAAGTAATGTTGCTTTTCCCTCTGTATCAATCTTTTTGGCTTTCCAGCCTGTTAAGGTGCTTCCTTTTTTCTCCAGCTCTTTTCCCGTAAGAGCAAATAGCTCGCCTTTAAGAACGTTCTGCTTGTGGATATATACTGCTTCACCTTCTGAATCAACAAATCCAAAGCCCGGCTTGTTGGAATAACCTTCTGCAGAAAAGTCTGATCCGTTCTTAGGAGCTTTCATTACAACAGTAAAAGAATTATCAAGTGTTGCTGTATAGGTTGCCTCCAGCGCAATCTTCATCTTGCTCGGAATCTGAGGACTACTCTTGGAGGATGAAGATGAAGACTTATTTAGGTACCGTCCCTGGACAACAGCCATGAGAGTATCCACGGAATAATTACTCTCGTCAGGGCCTCCAAAGAAGTTGGTTCCGGGTAATGAAGAACTGTAGCCTTTAAAACCTGAACCGGCGGTCCCAAACAAAGTCTCGGGGCCAAAGGTCTTGCTGTTGTCCTTGCCGCCATAAAAGACCTTAGTTGCCTTTTTAGTCTCCGGGATATCTGTTGTTGCTGTAACTTCCAGCTTCACTGATTGATATACCGGGTAGACCTGAACGGCGTTATCCTCAGGCTCCTTGGTCAGCTTAAGTGCGGATCCCGGCATTACCTTTTCGCCGGTATCATTTCTGACAAAGCCCACAAGCTTTTCTCCGGGCTTTGTGACGCCGTATATCATCTGAGACGGAAGGTTGCTGTAGTCAAATCCGTACTTAACATTTACCGTGTTGGGACTTGATATTTTTACTTCGCGAGGCGTACCTGTGGAGTCATAAACTTTGAATTTCTTTATTTCTTCTCCGTCTTTGCCGTCCAGTATCTGAAGGTTATAATCCTTAGCTACCCATATAGCTTTGGCATTTATAACTCCTTTGCCATTTGCCATGCTTACAAAACGTTCTGCATTTGTAGAGTTTACAGGATAACCGTCCTCACAGCCGGTACTGGTGCTTCCCAGCGTGATCAGCCATCCGTTCTGTCTGTAACCAATTTTTGACGCTTTTTTGCCGCTGGAATTTACCTTAAATTCCTGCTCAAGAGTAAAGGTCTGGGCGGGAATAGTAGGCTTTCCTCCGTCGGTATCAAACGCGAGTGTATATTTCTTGGCTTTCCAGCCTGCATTGAGGTTGGTGTCCTTGGTGATAGGAGTTTTAAAATCAAAGGCTGTTGTAGATCCTTCTTCAAACCATCCCGTAAAATCAAAGCCAACTCTGGTGGGATTTTCTGTGGGTTTTTGAGCCTTTTCGCCCTTTGTAACTTTCTGGCTGGGATATGCAGAAGGTTCTACCGGGGTGATTCCTTTTTCCTGTCCCACAGTGAAGGTTACCATGCACTCATCTTCTGACCTCCACTGGCCATAAAGTGTCACAGTAGCGCCTGAGGAAGCCGGAAGAATGTTTACTGCCTCTTCATCCTTGTATGCAGTTCCCGGATCATTCACCGGATCGGATGATGTATTCCAGCCTGTAAATACTGATCCATCACATTCAAAGGTGTTCTTGGAAAGAGCTTTGGGAGTTCCATAGGTAAAGCCTGTCTGATCGGGCATTTCACCTGTAACGGTTTTTCCTTCCGGAGCGTTAGCGTCAAACTTTACCTTATATGTCCAGGGCGTCCAATGGGCATAATATGTTGCAGACTCTGTTACCGGTGTGGTGGCAAAATCCATCTCTTCGCCGCCTTCAGCCTGGGTAAACCAACCTGCAAAGCCATTTCCCGTCTTTGTCGGAGTTACGTAATCTTCTTCTACGACATCATATAGCTTTACTCCACCGGGAAATGTCTTGGGATTGATATAGCTTCCGCCCTGTGAATCAAGGGTCACTGTAACTTCGTCATTGGGGATCCAATATGCATACAAAGTCACTGTCAGAGCTTCCGAATAGTGATCCATATAAAGGTCAGTGACCACTTCTTCATCCTCGTAGTCAGCATAACTGCCCCACTTATACAGGTTCCATCCACCAAAGGTATAACCGGCTCTGGAATAAAGATTCTTGGATATCTTTATTGCTTGTCCGCAGGGGGCTATCTGGTTTTCCATTTCACCGGTAGCTGTTCCGTAATAAGCAGAATTGTCATTTGGATCAAAGACTATAGTATAATACGATTCATTCTGTCTCCACTGACCATAGAGAGACACTTCATCTCCGGGAGTTTTTGAAAGATTCAGCACTTCCTGCTCATCTGTATATGCCGTCCCCTCCGGCTCAGGATGTTCCTCGGGAACAGAGAAAGTATACCAGCCTGTGAAGGTCCAGCCTGTGATGCTGTATGCATTCGCTGTCAAAGCTTCGGATACGCCTTCCTCGAATTCCTGATCTTCCATTGTTCCTTCGACATCAAGACCGGCAGCCGGAGGATTCGGCAGGAATTTGACATGATAAATATAATGCCAGTTAGCAGTAAGACCGATGGTTATAGTATTATCTTCTGCCTCCTCTGCGGGAGTCATCTTAGCAGCCGATACTGTAATGGTGTTGCCGGAAATGGTAACATCTTCTGCCGATGTCCCCTCACTTACAGTCCAGCCCGTAAATACATAGTTAGCACATTCGGGAGGACTAAGAGTAAAGGAAGAATTGGTTGCTTCCTTAATATTGTCGCCGGTCTGGGAAGCATTAGCAGATATATACGTATTCCTGTCGCTTTCACTCATACAGTCCAGGCCTGAGAATTCTATTTCAATAGTCGCAGGATCCCCTGCAGCGTTAACCAGAGGTTCCTCCTCATCTGAACTTCCCTCCTCAGCAACAGGCTCCTCTACAGAAGCCTCTTCTTCAATTACAGTCTCCTCTGTTTCTTCAGGAGTGGTTTCCGCCTGATCTGTCTCTTCAGGGTCTGTCTTTGAAGGATCCGTCTCCGGAGCTTTGGGCTCTTCTGTCTTTGTTTCGTCCTGACCCTCCTCTTTCTCCGGATTAATATTTTCCTCATTGTTAACAAAAGCGTTTTCAGAGCCGGATTCGCCGCTTGCCGCATCATCCGCCTCTTCATAGTCGTTATTCTCTGCAATAGTTTCAACAGGTGTTTGTACTGCGTCGCCCTCCATGGCATTTACCGGAACAGCTGACGAAAAAGTCAGTATACCGACCAGGACTGACGCAAGCAGTCTTCCAAACAGTATTTTCCTCATAAAGAATATCTCCTTTCACAACACTAATTGCTTCCGGTCCCAACATTCTTTTTTCACCTGCTCCATCCCCTGAACTGTGTATGAAAAATTATAAGAAATATGGAGACAAAAAACATCGCAAAATGACCGAACGGTCAGATGAATGTCTAAACGGTCGAGTGTATAAAATCTCCATAAACACACATTTCAAATTTTTAATATTCTTTTTAGACTTTATAAATTGTAATTGAAACGGCTCTACTCCATAATAGCGTTAAGATACTATGTATTTTTCCGCGACAGGGAAGTTGCGGAGTTTGCGCTTTTTGCAAACACTTTTCAAGGAGGTGATCACGTGAGTACAAACTTCTTCAGCAGTTTGTCCGGCAAATTTGATCTCAACGCCAGCATGAGTTCTCTTTATGGCGACTACAATACCATCAAGAGCGGCGCCTATGGCTCACTTATGAAGTCATACGTCAATAAGGTTGGCAACAAAGCAGCTCTTAACGCTTACAGAGAGACCGGCTCCACTACAGTGGGTGACACCACTTCTACCACTACTGCGGTGCCCACCAAAAAGAGCAGCTCGTCCTCTAAGTCAAACTTTTTGGACAGCCACTTCAGTTCCATCAAGGATTCCGGCACCTACTACAAGTCGGATCTTATCAAGAGAAATGCTGATACCGAGGCTACCGGAACAAACGTAGACACAACAGTATAACCTTTGAATTTAGAAAGAGCTTACCGCCTGTTCGGGCAGTAAGCTCTTTTTCATGTTGAGGATGATTGTCCTCACGGAATTTCTGTTAATTTGCAAGATTTCTTCTGATAATTTTGAAGGTAACCGTTTTAGCTCCGGCATATTCACCATAGCCCCAGAAGGTTACTTTCGCAGTTCCTGTTTTGGCGTTATTGCTATAGGAATAATCATAGAAGTCTCCGCCTTTTTCTTCATCGTAGAAATTGAGGTCCTTGCCGCCAAGTGTAGCCTCCAGAATATCATCGGCGCTCTCAATGTACACAGGATTTCCATGGTAATACTTATCCTTGATTACAATTCTGGCTCCGGCAATATCTCTGTCTTTGGTATAAACTCTGAATTCATCTGTCATGGAATTACTTTCATCCTTGAATTCGTAGTTTCCAAGAGGGCGGACTACTGCTGTTATTATCGCATTTTCAGGTACGATATCCTTCTTGAGATCCACCAATGTTCCGTCAGCATAGTGGTACTCCAAAGAATAGTCCTTGCCACTTACAAGTTTTGCACCTGCCCTGTCCGTAACCGTAACTGAAGTCCTGCAGTTACCCTTTGCTTTCTTGTATTTCACATCCGGTGCAATTAAATAGCAGATGCCAAAAGAACCCTTTGTGATATCAAATCTGTATGAAGCGGTTCCTTTATAGTTGCCCTTACAGGTTATCTTTACAAAGCCTGTCTGCTCTCCCACTTTGCTGTTGCTGCCGTAGGACAAGGTGTAATCCTTGGATTTACTAAGCAGGCTATATCCTCCGCTACTATTTCTTCCATAAAGTGTCGGACTTGGCTTAACGCCCTTCTTCATGTAGCTATAAGAAGGGTTAACAACTGCCACCACTCTTGCTGTCTGCCCCTCAGTCAGCGTCCAGAGCTTATTTACATGCTCTGTATTTACTACAACAGCAATACCATCATCGCCCTTAAGATCAGCAGGTACGATCCTGAAAGACTTTTTCACGACGCCGGAGTACTTGCCTTTTCCGGTAAATACCATGGTGGTCTTGCCAACCTTCTTGTTATCGCCTTCATAAGTAAGGGTATAATCTATATCTTTTACCAAAGGTTCATTATTAGCCGGGTCTTTGGCAGCCTTGGCTGAAGTATAGATCTTCACATCCTGAGTTACGGCTTTGCCGTCGTTATATGGCATTGTAGACTTAAATCCGGTAAATGACATCTTAGAAAGCGGCGTTCCCGTAATTTTGAAGGTAGCAGTTTTAGTACCTGCATATTCGCTGCCTTCTATTGCTTTTAATGTAAAGGTCGCAGTTCCGATATCAGTATTATTTCCATTGCTATAATCGACCTCAAAATCTACTCCCTCTGTGAGGCGCTTAGAGCCATACTTTACAACCAGTGCATTTTGAGTAAGAGGTTCTCCTGTGTATGTAAGATTCTTTACTCCGGACACTTTAACCTTGCTCATGGGAACAAGTTCAGTAATATGCTCGTTGAACGTGATCGAACTGGTGAAATTATTCTTTCCAACAATCTTTACCTGATAGGTTCCAGGGAGCTTAAGAACATCATCTTTAGTTATTTTTCCGGTCACATCTGTGGTTGGATATTCATAGGTAAAATCCGTGCCTTCTTTCAATGTGACCATTTTACCGTTCAGATTGATCTTAAGGGTGTTCTTCGCTTTTTGGGTCTTGCCGTTATATGAAAGGTAGACATCATCAGCTCCCAATTCCATTTCGCCGTATTTCTCTACCCAAAACAGGCTAAGGGGACTGATGTGAAATTTACCTTCAATGGTTCCTGAGTAGCCTCCCTTAAAAGTAACTATAATTTTAGCATCCCCGGGCTTTACATTGTTTTTGAGCTTATAGGTATAATCAACTCCTTCTTTAAGCTTTTTCTTGTAGTAGAACACTCGAATATCACTGGGTTCAATAGCTTTTCCGGTATATGTCGGATTATTACCGCAATATACCCAGCCAAGTTTGGGAATCTGCTCGGCATAATAATATCCGGTATTTTTCCTTATATACTCATAAACATCCCCGTAATTTTCATTTTCAACAGGATCTACGAAAAGCGCATATAAGTTCAAATCCTCACGAAGCGTATAGCCATCGAATTCGTATGGCTTGGTGCTGCCTTCTTTGCACCATGCGGCAAACTTATATCCGGTCTTTACAGGCTTTACATCCGGCTCCTTTAAGCTCTCTCCATAAGGAACTTCAACTGTAAAGCTCTCAAGGTTATCGGATTCGCTTGTGTCAAAATGAACCTTGTGTACCTTCCTGCTCCACTTAGCATAAAGAGTGATCTCAGGTTTCGCAATCGGGTCGTTTTCTTCTGCTTTACGTGTATACTGCGGGTCGTAATACCAGCCTTCAAACTTATAACCATAATCATCACTGAGATCCCAAAGAGGAAATATCCTTGCCCTGGCAGTGGCATCTACTTCAATCGGATTCATAGAATAATTATCACGGCAGGTATCCCGATTGATGATAATCTTCTTCTGAGTAAGCCAGATGGCATAAAAAGTGATGTCATCTTTTACTTCAAACTTCTCGCTATCATCTACTCTCACGCCACCCTCTCCTATAGCAACAGGAGTACGTGACCATCCGACAAAATAGTGCCCTTCCGAATTTTTCGGATCAGTAGCATAAGAAACAGATGTTGTGCTGCCGTATTTGTATCTATATACTGTTTTTGAACTGCCATCCTGCGGATCAAATGTAACGCTGCACATTCTATCGTCGTAACTGACATAAATAGTCATGTCTTTTGATATTGGCGTTGCCGGGTCGAATTTCTCGGGATGGCTTGAACGTGGATCATCATAGTAGTATCCGCTTACTACCAATCCTTCCTGACTAAGATCGACAGCATTCAAGTCAACACACTTACCGCCTTCTACCTCCTGAACAGCCAGTTTCACTGAAGGATTGTTTTTCTTTACAAATGTTACAAGGAATTTTCTTGTATCTCCGTAAGGAACGAACTTAGGCTTATAACTTGTAAGATGAAGCTTTTCAGCCTTCTGTTCATCTGTAAGCATAAACCAGCCTGCCCCTGCTCTTGGATAATGGATCTCAGCATTCATAGGGAAAGTCTGACCGCTTTGAAAATCACCGATTGACTTGGGAAAATCTCCCTTAAATACAATTTTCCTAATACCGGTATTGCCAAAGCCGGACATTGATATTCCTGTTACAGAAGCCGGAATCTCAATCTCCGTCAGAAGACTGCATCCGGTGAAAACAGAATACAGACTGGTAAGGTTATTACTCAGTTTTACACTGCTAAGCCTAGTGCAGTTACTGAAGGCATTAGCCTTAAGTTCTGTCACCTGATTTCCCATAGTCAGGCTGGTTATCTGTGTACCTTCAAAAGTATATGACTTGATCGTCGTAATTCCCGATGGAATCTCTATATCTCCGTAAATATTCTTGCTTCTGAAAGCCCATTCTCCCAGATAAGTAAGATTCTTGGACAGTCTGAGTTTTCCGGAAAGACTGTCACAGGTTGAAAATGCATTATCTCCAACATAGGTCAGTGTATCCGGAAATTCAAGGGTACCGGTCAGTTTACGACATGCGTTAAATGCAAAGTCACCAATCTTTGTGATCTTTGTAAATTTAGGTATCTCAATCTCCGCATTATGACAATCGTAAAATGCATAATCGCCTATATAAGTGGTCTCACTGCTGAGTTTGAAGCCACTGGTTGTCATATATACGTTGTAATAAAAAGCGTAATCGCCTATATAGGTTACCCCTGATGGAAGATTGACACCGGTAGGCTGTGCCCGATAGAAAGAGAATGAACCTATCCTTGTAAGGCTTGAAGGAAGCTTTACCGGAAGAGATCCGCCCTTGGAATCCAGGTTGTAAAAAGCAAAGTTACCGATAGTGGTAATCCTGTTGTCAATCTCTATCTTTGAAAACTGTACTGATGAGTCTGACCAGGGTGCTCTATTGTTGGCAGCATAATCATACATCGGACCGTAACCGGTTAATGAAAGTGTAGTACCGGAAATCTTCCAGTCGATGTTAGGACCGCACTTACCTGAAGTAGCGGCCGGACCGTCCGGTCTGAAATCAATATCAGTATGTCTTTCTTTGAATGAAGCAAGCTTCTCTGCTGTCCAGGTCTTATTTCCTCTGGGATAATAACCAATCAGGTAATACGGATAAAGATATACCTGATTTTCCTCTGTTCTTTTGAATGCACCATCAGCTATTTCAGGAGCATCTCCCTTGAAATAAATAGTATGTCCTTCAATAGCATGAAACGCATAGGAACCAATATACTTCAAGCTGGTGGGAAGTGTAAGATCCGTGTTTATCCTGAAATGTTCAAATGCATGGTCCCCTATCCTGACAACAGTATCAGGTATTGTCAGCGTTCCGCTCACCAAGCCTCCGTTCAAAGCATAGGGATAAATCTCAGTAGTTCCGTTGGCAAAAGTAAGGTTATTGAAGTATCCTGTCAAACCGCCTTTTCCAACAGATTTTACGCTACTGGGGATAATGACATTATCCACACCGCTTGCATAAATCTGACTAAAAGCCTTTTCTCCGATTGTTGTCAGAGTAGAAGGCAGGCTGATTTTCTTAAGGCTGGTGCCGGTATATCCGCCGTTATTGTCTCCGACGCTATTGAATATCGCGGATCCGAGACCGGTGATCCCTTCTCCTACAATAATAGTTGTAACGCCTTTTAAAGAAGAGAATGGTGACTTGTTTTTATTGATGTCATAATCGTAGGTCGCACCTTTTCCTGTCAGCGTCAACACTCCTCCGCTAAAGGTATAGGTAATATTATCTCCCACCTTATTACCGGCAGTTACAAGCTTCTCTTCATCCTCTTCAATGATCAGAGAATCTTCCAAAGATGCTTCATCTGCAGACGACTCATCTGCAGCCTCTTCTTCCAGGGAATCCTCAGTTGATGCCTCGTCAAAAGAGCCATCACTCAAAGCCTCGTCTTCTGCAGCGCCGCTTGTGCTCTCATCCGATTCCTCATTTTCGCCTTCCTCGGAAATGGATGTACCGTTTTCATCATCCCCTGAAGGTACGTCTACATCTTCAGTCTCCTCTTTCGGCACATCAAAATCGGAGGCATCCGCACCGGATTCCTCTGTGGTTGTCCCATCCTGTTCAATTAGATCTTCTGAATCTGTGGCTGAACCTGCGACTGTTTCATAAGCAGCCCCGTAAGCCACGAAAGAATCTGCGCAAACAGCATTAAATACAAGCATGGCGCTAAGAACAGTAAGCGCTATGCCCCTTGAAACTCTCTTCATTACTAACACTCTCTCCCAATTTATTATTTCCCCCTCATGGAAATAACAAGTGAAATGAATTTTACCATAATGCTGTCGAAATTTCAATAAAAAACAGCCCTTTTTGGCCTCCCCCGATTTCTCGGCAGTTTCCAAAAAAAGCTGTAAATTCCAGTGGTTCCTGGCGCTATTCAAAATTTCTTTTCCAAAATGTATCTGCCTGCCGTCACAGGCAACTCAATGCCTATTTATCACTCATCTTCCTGTCTCGGAATATCTTTTCCGTATAGGTCTATGTAATTTTCTTTTAGCGCTATAGCCCAGTATTTCTCCGGAATGTCCGGCCATCTGGCCACGCCCTTCTCCTGCTCACATAGTCTCATAGCCCTGAGAAGAACGGTCTGATTAAGATCCACACCGGTCCTTATGGTATGCATGGAAACCGCAGCCCAGGCAGGAGCTATGCTGCACAGCTCCGATTTCTTAAAGTCCCGAAGGATCTCTTTTCTGTTATAGTCCAGCTGAAGATATTCCTCTTCCCAGCCCTTGGTGCTGCCGTGGATGATGCAGAACTGGGTCTTGCCTCCATGATACCAGGGAATCCCGATAGAGCCGGGATTCACACCCTTTTTGCCCCTGTAGACATAGGTATCCTGCACGTGGTTATGCCCATGCAAAAGAACTCCCGTCTTAAGGTGGGACAGTACCCGCTTGGTATTTCTCTTTTCCCTGAACAAAAGCTCGCTGGTATTGGTGGGCGAGCCGTGGCAGTACTCAAATCCCGGAACCCCCTTCTGCTGGAAAATCCCGTAGTTTGGAAGAGAGTCAAAAAACTCCAGATCCTTCCCCGTTAAATTCTCATAGGTATAGAGGAGAGCTCCGCTGGCAGAGCCCTTTTTCCATCTTCCCTCACCGGTCTTGTGGTAATTAAGAAGGTATTCCTCCCTGTTACCGCGGATGATCAGGGTGTTAAAGTACTGCTTAAGGACGTAGATCTTCTCTAAGGTCTTTTGGGGATAGGGACAGTCCGTCACATAATCCCCAAGAAGCACAAAGTTCGTGATACCCCGGCCCATGCAATAATCAATGCATGCCTGAAATGCCGAATGATTGCCATGTATATCTGAAAAAACCGCGTAATCGGTCATGCTCCCTCCAAAACGCTGGATGTGCTCATCTCCTCAAACTGTCTGGTGAAGAGCTCATAGTAATAACCCTTAAGATCCATAAGATCCTTGTGGGTTCCCCGCTCTATTATTTTACCATCTTTTACCACAAGAATGACATCCGCATCCACAACAGTTGAAAGTCTGTGGGCGATAACAAAGGATGTTCTTCCCTTGGTTACGGTCTCGATGGCATCCTGAATGGCCTTTTCCGTCACGGTATCAATGGAGGCAGTGGCCTCATCAAGAACCAGGATCCTGGGATCCGAGAGGATTGCCCTGGCAAAGCAAAGAAGCTGCTTTTCTCCTGTTGAGAGCATATCTCCGTCCTCTCCAACATCGCTGTCAAGTCCCTTCTCCATTCGCTTTACTATGTCTTCGGCAGAGACCAGTTTAAGTGCCTTCCAGATGTCCTCCTCGGTGGCATCGGGTTTACCGTACTTAAGGTTATCCCTTACGGTTCCCGAGAAAAGATGAGGGGTCTGAAGCACGTATCCGATATTACTGTGAAGCCACAGCTGAGATCTCTCCGCTGCGTCTTTTCCGTCTATCAGGACCTTACCGGAGGTGGGCTTAAAGAACCTGCACACCAGATTTACCAGAGTGGATTTTCCTGCACCGGTCTCACCGACGATAGCAACGTTGGTGCCCTTGGGAACTTTGAGGTTAAAGTGTTCAAGGACATATTCCTCTCCATCGGGATATTTAAAGGTAACGTCCTTAAACTCAACATCTCCTACAAGAGGCTCCCAGTTCTCCTTCTTGGGATTAAAGGCATCTCCGTATTTTACGATAACGCTCCAGCTGTCGGAAACGTCAGACTTGGTCTCGATAAGCTTCATGAATCTCTCGACGTTTACCTCCACCGCGATCATCTCCGAGAGGGTCACGATAACATTCTGGATGGGCTCCATCATTCCAAGGGCATAGGACAGGAACACCGAAAGGGTTCCTATATGCATCACTCCGTCAACAGTAATGATTCCGCCTCTCCAAAGAACCAGGGCCAGGGCCAGCGAAGACATCATGGTGATGGCTGAGGTAAAGAAAGCCGAATAGTGAGTGGCTTTTACCGAGGTCCTGTTCATCTTGGAGGTATCCACCTCAAAGTCTCTCTGGATCTTATCTTCAACAACCAGAGTCTTAATGGCCTTGGCTCCCGTGATCCCCTCGTTGAAGTTACCGGTAATGGTGGAATTTATCTCACGGATCTTGCGGTTAAGAACGATGTATTTTTTCTGGAAATAGGCAACCAGAACTACAGCTATAGGCACCAGTGCAATTATTATAAGTGCCAGCTTCACATTCAAAAGCAGCATCATTATAAGAATGCACACAATGTAAGAGCCGTTCCAGATGATGTCCATCATCCTCCAGGCCACCATCTCACCGATCTTACCTGTATCGCTCATAACTCTGGCATGGATGTAACCGACGTTGTTCTGGTTAAAATATGCCAGTGACAGCTCCTGAATATGGTTAAAAGCTGCATTTCTAAGATCCCTGTTCATGCCCATCTCAACCTTTCCGCACAAATATGCACTGATAAAGTTGTCAATGACCTGAAGCGCCAGGATCCCGATGTACAAAGCGATGAATACGGGAAGCCCCTTAAGGGTTCCCTTTGCCACAAAGTTATCCAGGGCATACTGATTGAAAAGAGGAAATACAGAATCCGCCAGCGAGCTTAGTATGCCAATGGTGATCATTATGACAATAGTCACAATATATGATTTTAGGAAGGGATACAATTTTGGTATCCCAAAAAAAGGTAGTTTTACTTGTTTTTCTTTCTCGTTCATGTTCCCTGCATCTGTATGTCATAGATCTTTTTATACAGACCGCCCTTATCAAGGAGCTGCTGATGGGTTCCCTGCTCTGCTATGCGGCCCTTCTCTAGAACTATTATGTTGTCAGCATTCATTAGTGTCGTTATTCTGTGGGAGATCAGAACCACTGTGGAATCCCCCACGTTGTCCGCAAGGGCCTTTCTGATCTTCTGGTCTGTCTCCGTATCCACAGCCGAAAGCGAATCGTCAAATACCATCACCGGCGGCTTGGAGATCAGCATCTGGGCGATGGCAGTCCTCTGCTTCTGGCCTCCGGACAAGGTCACGCCTCTTTCTCCCACAAAGGTTTCATACCCGTGGGCAAAGTTCTCTATGGTCTCATCCAAAGCTGCGATCCTTGCTGCGTTTTTGACCATATCGATATCGGTCTTCTTCTGGGTAATCCCAATGTTTTCTGAAAGAGTTCTGGAAAACAGGAACGGCTCCTGCAGAACGAATCCGATATTCTTCCTTAGCCATGATGCCTTAATGTCGCTGATGTCCGTATCTCCTACCCTAATGGTACCTGCACCCTCGGGAAGCTCATAGAGTCTGTCCATGAGGTACATAAGAGTGGACTTACCGGTACCTGTTCCTCCAAGGATACCAAAGGTCTTGCCTGCCTTGATGGTAAAGGAAACATCCTTAAGTACGTCTGCACCCTGGTTCTCGTAGGCGTATGAGACGTGCTCGAAGGTGATGTCCTGATCCATGGGAGGCTCTATTGCACCATCCTTATCCTTCTCGACTTCGCTGTTCATGATGTACATAAGCCTGTCTACAGAAACACCGGCCTTACTCATCTCCGAGATGATCCTTCCCAGCATTCTTACAGGCCAGGTGAGCATGGCGTTGTAGGAAACAAAGGCGATGTACTCACCTACCGTTATCTTCCCGCCGACGCACAAAACCGCGCCCATGACGGTAACAAGAAGTATCTGAAGTCCTGAAATAAGATCATTGGAGGACCAGAAGGACGCCAGAGTCCTTATAAGACCGATCCACAGGTCTGTGTATGTCTCGTTCTTGGCTTCAAATCTCTCTTTCTCATAAAGCTCTCTTCCAAAAGCTCTTACAACCCTTACTCCCGTAAGATTCTCCTGAGCTATGGCCGAAAGCTTGCCTTCCTCATCATCCGCCTTTTCAAACTCGGCCCTGATCCTGCCGTGGAAGAAGCCGGAATACAGGACAACGATGGGAATAAAGATCGCAGAGTAAAATGCCAGTCTCGGACTTATTCCGATCATGAAGTACATAGCTAACACTATCCTTATGATGATCCTGAAAAAGGCCGACATCTGCTCTGCTATGAAACGCTTTATGGTATCCACATCTGATGTACACCGCTGAATTATATCACCGGTGTGGTTGGCTCCATGCCATGTAAAGGGCAGATGCATGATGTGGTCAAACAGTCTGTCCCTCATTCTCTGTATTAAGTTTTCTGCGCCCATGGTATTGAGCAATCTGAAGAGGTATCTGCAGACAGCAGCCAGCACGGCAACACCGGATACTACCAGTGCCACGTAAAATAGCTGCTCTTTTACGTTGCCTCTTTTGCCAAGCATTCCCATGATCATCCCTATATAAACAGGGACACTGCCCCCATTGTCAGAGGCAGTGTCCGAGATATAGTAATCTACTGTATATTGGATGATCTTAGGTCCGATCATGTCAAGGAAAGTGACCATGATGGAAAAGAGAATGCTAAGAGCAAAAAGTAATTTGCTGCCCTCCAGAAAGTACAGCACCATGGCTGTCTTGGTGTTAAAGGTCTTATTCTTTTTGCTGTTATCTCTCATTTTTTACTTTACGATCTCTTTAATCGACTGTGCAAGTCCTGCAATTCCCTGAATGTTCGAAGGAACAATGATCTTGGTTGCCTGTCCGTTGGAGGCCTTCTCAAAGGCTTCGAGGCTCTTAAGGGTAAGAACTGACTCGTCAGCTCCTGCTTCCTTAAGCATTCTGATACCGTCAGCGTTAGCACTCTGAATGCTCTTGATGGCTTCTGCCTGACCTTCAGCCTCACGGATTCTCTTCTCTCTTTCAGCTTCAGCTCTGAGGATCGTTGCCTGCTTATCAGCCTCAGCCTGGAGGATCTTGGACTGCTTTTCACCTTCTGCTACAGTAATCTGGCTCTGCTTCTCACCTTCTGCGAAAAGAATCTTCTCTCTCTTCTCTCGCTCGGCTTTCATCTGCTTCTCCATTGCATCTCGGATCTGCTCCGGAGGATTGATGTTCTTGAGCTCTACTCTTGTGATCTTGATTCCCCAGGGATCTGTTGCGATATCCAGGGCATCCTGCATCTGGGCGTTGATCTGGTCACGGGATGTAAGTGTCTCATCCAGTGTCAGTGAACCGATAACGTTACGAAGTGTTGTCGCTGTAAGGTTCTCGATGGCACCGATGGGGTTTCTTACACCGTACGCATATGCCTTGGGATCTGAGATCCTGAAGAATACGATAGAATCGATCTGCATTGTAACGTTATCCTGTGTGATAACGGGCTGAGGCGGGAAGTCGCAATACTGCTCCTTAAGGTCCACCTGTCTTGCAACTCTGTCAATGAAGGGAATCTTGAAGTGAAGTCCCACATCCCAGGTCTCTTTGTAAGCACCCAGCTCCTCGATAACGAATGAATGCGCCTGAGGCACGATCCTAATGTTAGTTGCCAATAATATGATCACTAATACGATAAATACTGCTATAATTGCTCCTGCCATTTTAAATTACCTCCCTCTCAACAATTAATTTGACGCCTTGTACTTCCACAACTCTGACCTCTTCCCCTGCATGGATGACGATATTATCCACACTTGAAGCCGCAAGCCAGGTAGAACCGTCCATATCTACTTTACCGAATCCGTGAAGATTGTCAATATCGGTCTTTGCGATAAGTTTCTTCCCAACAATGGCGTCAATATTGGTTTTCTTGAGCCTGTTGTTGAAATGAGCCGCTGCAATAGGCCTTACAAGAAGCAGAACCACCACGGAAACCACGATGAATGCCGTAATCTGTACCCAAAGGGGAGTTCCTACCAAAGACAGCAAAAGAGCTATGGCAGCCCCTGCCGCAAACCAGATAGTCACAAGTCCCATAGTATAGATTTCTACAACAGCCAGGGCCACAGTGACGATCAGCCAGATAATAGATTCAGCCATTTTCCATACCCTCCTTAATGTATTACCTGTTATTATACAGCATCATTAACTTGTGCGGAAGTATCTGATTTTTGTATCATAAATTGTTCATTTTCTGATATTTTAGATTACTTTTATAATTGAACCAAAAATTTATCTACCGATACCGGGTGCACTCGGAAGTTTGACACCCAAAATCGCTGAAACCCAGTAATGGGTTATTTTTTTGCACAAATTTCAAAATCTTGTATA
>SVGA01000049.1 GCA_015056575.1 Butyrivibrio sp. | reverse complement strand
TTTTGTGGGAAACTGCACTTTTACGTGGAATCGAAGTTGGGCGTAAAACTCTTTTACTGGTGGTATGCAATCTGTGGCAGGTGGCAGATCATCAGCCTTATGTATATGCTAGTTGGGATCTCCCTTGGAGTTTGGCTCATACTTCGTAGAAGAAAACTGCATAGATTAGTACGGGACCTTGATGACTATAAGGAGAGTATTTCAAGATTTAAGGTAAAGATTATTGATGGAGACGTTTCATCTTTCTGCACAGGGTGTATAAAGCCAGTCATTGTTATTCCAAGCAGATTGGAGAATGCTCAGATCCAGACAATAGTAAAACATGAAGAAACACACATAATGCTGGGGCACCTGTGGATTCAGCTGCTATGGGAGATAATTCGAGTACTACTGTGGCCCAATGTTCTTCTGCATATCGGTGAAAGATATTTGAAAAGGGATCTTGAAGATGTCTGTGATGCCGTAACGATGCAGCGAAATGATATAGGAGCGATAGAGTACGGCGAGGTTCTTTTGGATAATGCTAAAAGACTATCAGGAATAAGAGGAATATATGGTGCCAAAAGCGGATTGTCATTTTCCTTGGACGATAACTATAAGGTCCTCAAGAAATGATTAGGAAGAATAATGCAGCACAGGAAATATAATCGTAGTGTAATTGTGATGGTAACGCTGCTGTTTATAGTGCTTGTGCTATCGATGATAATTGGGATAAAGACTATTTCCTATGCCAGATATAATCCTATGAACCTTACCGGAATTTTCAGCGAGGAAAAGATGGAAATACTTGCGTATGATCGTGACGAGTCCATTGTCACTTATGATGATGAGTTTATCTACATCGATTGTGCAGAGCTTAAGCGCCAGTGCCCTGAGATCGTAAATGAGGAAAAAGATATTTACTTTTCAGTAGGAGGTTATTACAAGTTCCCGGGAATGGGCGGTGGAAGCGATATTGGATGGGTTAATGCACAGACTATAGCAGATAATGATGGAATCATTAAGACGGAGAAATACAGCGGAATTGATTTCTGGAACAGGATAATCATGTGGCTATAGAACGCAGGAAAGGAGACGCTATGTCAATGCGGATTGGTGATTATGCCGGCATAAGTGCTGGATTTCAGAACAATACAAGTAAAGCAGGTAAGTATAATAATGTACGCGATTATTCAAATTACCTCATGGGAAAATATAGCTGTCTGAAACCTGGGAATAATGCAGCTGTATCAGTGACAAGTGGTTTATTGAAAAAAGCTATGGCTGATGAAAAAACTGGTGCCTGGCTTGAAATAGAACTTGCAAAAGCACCAGATTATATAGCTGCAGCGCAAAAGTCAGCTATTGCACACGGTTCTACATTGAAATCTGTTTCCATTGAGTTTGGAGAAGAATATAGCACTATGTGTACTCTTGTAGTTACAGATGGTGGTGGAACAGATCCAGAAATAGATAAGTGGCTTGAGAAGGTTAAAGAGAATCAGGCTAAAAAGAAGGAAGAAGAAAAGAAGCTTGAGCAGAGGAAGAGCGAAGCTCAGGAATTAGAAAAGAGTTTACAGAAGATTGAGCTAAAAGGAGATGATCTGGAAGATCTGATGCACCAATTTACAAAGAAGTTGTCTGGAAGTAGTTCAGGCTTTGAAACAGGAAGCTTTGATGTAAGAGCATAAAAACCATCAGAAAAGGAATTTGAAAGGTGGTGGAGATATGATTGGTTGGGAAACTGAGATAAGAGGCAATACCGAACGAAATGTCAAAAGGCTTTATGATATGAATGGCAATCATGTAGGTACTATCTCTATATCACGGCCAAGAAAAACATCTTCAAGCGGAAAGAAAAAGAAATCAGCACTTTACAGCTTCAAGCAGGTATCATCTCAGGTCCTGCAGGCAAAAACATCTACCAAGGCCATGCAGGTATCTAATAGTATAAGGGCCAAGATAGGTCTTTTAAAGAAGCAACTCAAAAATGGTGATGTGGACGAAGAAGAACTACTCAGAGCTATTCTTCATGCAGAAATGGTCATGAGGGTCTGCGATAAGAAAAAGAAGAACCTCAAGATGGAAGAGACTGCTGAGAGAAATCTTGAGGGAGCGGAAGAGATTCCTGTTGAGCCTGAAGAACCCACCACGGATGCAGAATCTGAAGAAGAGATAAAGGAACTTGAGCAGGAAGAATTCGAAGCCCTCATGGAAAAACTGGAGATGAGCGCTGATGAAATGATGGAAATGGCAGAGGAAACGGTGGAACTTGATGAAGAGCTTGATGAAATGGCGCAGGCTCTTTCTGGAACAATGACACCGGAAGATCTTGAGCAACTTAAAGTGAAACACAGATCTGATGAGGCCAGGGATATTCTTAAAGCGGATCTTAAGTATTTGAAGGCTTTGTTTGACAGATTGCAATCGGAAAAAGAAAATGCCGGAAAGGCAAACTTTTCAGGATCTTATGATAGCGGAGTATCACTTTCACTTGGTGGAGGAATGGATATGCCAGTAATGACAACGCAGGAAGTACAGCAACCGAATATCGGTGGATCGATGGATATTGAAGTGTGAATAGTAGCGATTTTTTTACCTTGATGGTTAACAAATGTTAATAAAAAGGAGGCGCAGATGGCTATTTCAAATGTTATGACAAGATCTCTCTTATCTGCCAGTTCTGCGATGAAGCAGGTAAGAGCACAGGAAGGAATCAAAAAGCAGATGGAAGGCAAAGCTGGCGTTCTGAAAGCAGAGATAAAACAGGATTCCGGCAGAGGCGGCGATACAGCAAAAAAGGAAGAAGAGCTGGCTGCAGTGGAAAAGAAGGCTACTGATATCGGAAATATGCAGATGAATCAGATGGCTGAAATGAACAAGAACATGAACGAAGCTTCCAAGGCAGATGCAGAGGAACAGAAGAGAGCAGAAAAACTCGAAGAGCAGAGAGAGAAGAAACGCGCTGAAAGGAAAGAGCATCTTGAGGAACTTCAGGAGAAGATTGCAGAGAGTACAGTCTCTGTCGATGGGGCAGAAGTTGCGGTTATTTCTTCACCTGATGCCAAAAGCGGAGAAGTGCATCTTGATGAAGTAATCGCTCCTACAAGCGCAGCTGAAGTAAAGACGGCAAGTACCGGTTCAGTGACTGTTGATGTGAAAGTTTGATGACAAGGAGGTTAAAAATGAGTATGAGTATTAGCAGTAATTATGGAAATTATGGTTATTACAACAATCCTGTAAACAGTACCCAGTCTGTACAGGAAAAGAAGGAAGAAGAGCAGAATAATAAAACAAACAAAGCAGAAGAAGCTGTTGTATATGACAAAAACTCCGATTCCGGCAATAAAGCCACTTATGATATCGCTAAGAAATCTCCTACAGATAGAGCCGCTATCGTCCAGCAAATGAAGGCTGCAGAAGAGCAACAGCGTAATCAGCTTATGGCAATAGTACAGAAGACTTTGCAGGGGCAGGTCGGAGCATATGGAAAGGCAACAGGAGATAATTTCTGGAAACAGCTTGCCGGTGGCAATGTAAAGGTTGACGCAGCTACCAAAGCTCAGGCACAGAAGGATATTTCAGAAGACGGTTATTATGGTGTAAAGCAGACATCTCAGAGATTATTTGATTTTGCACAGGCCCTTGCCGGTGACGATGTGGATAAGATGAAAGAGATGCAAAAAGCAATGGAAAAGGGCTTCAAACAGGCAACAAAGACCTGGGGCAGAGAACTTCCATCAATCTGTAAAGAGAC
>SVGA01000022.1 GCA_015056575.1 Butyrivibrio sp. | reverse complement strand
CCCTCTAATGAGAATTCAACCTTGACTTTCTTACTGGGTATTTCGCCCTTGGAAAGCAAAACAACCGTCTCCACATGCCCGCTCCAGGGGAACATATCGCAGGGGCGGACAGCATTAAGCTTGTAGCCGCCATCGCAAAGGATGCGAAGGTCACGGGCAAGAGTTGCGGAGTCACAGCTTACATAGACGATTTTCTCCGGCATCATTTTCAGCATGGTTTCAAGGCACTTGGAATCACAGCCCTTTCTGGGCGGATCCACAACGATAACATCAGGGTGAAGGGCATCTGCGTCCGATGCATCCCCCGCAGCTGCCTTCTCATAGAACTCCGGAAGCACCACCTCGGCTTTGCCGCACATAAAGGTAGCGTTCTCTATGCCGTTTCTTTTGGCATTCTCTTTGGCGTCCTCGATGGCTTCGGGGATAATCTCAACTCCGTAAACATGTCCTGCCGTCTTAGCCATGGAAAGAGTGATGGTTCCGATACCGCAGTAGAGGTCCCACACTGTCTCTTTTCCCGAAAGATCCGCATACTTAATGGCCTGTCCGTAGAGTTTTTTGGTCTGGGCAGGATTTACCTGATAGAAAGAAAGGGGCGAGATCTCAAATTCCAGTCCGTTCAAGGTGTCCCTGATAACAGGCTCACCCCAAAGGGTATGGATCTCGGTTCCCATGATTACGTTGGTGTTCTCGTTGTTAATGCTGACGGAAACCGAGGTCATGCCGGGCACCTTCTCAAGTTTCTCGATAAGGCGCTCCTGGCCCGGGATATATTCTCTCTGCCTGCCAAAGTCCCGGCTGCTGTTTGGATTTCTTTTCCCATAGTTAAGAACAAGGCACACCATGATCTGGCCGCTTTCAAAGCCCTTGCGGATCAGCACATGACGCACCAGGCCGTGACCTGTGGTCTCATCGTAGGCGGTGACGTGGAACTGCCTCATGTGCTCCAGCACCGTCTCCAGGATCATCTCGTTCTCCACGACGCCTATCTGACAGTCTGAAACAGGTATGATGCTGTGGGTTCTGCCCGCATAAAATCCGGCAATGGGATTCCCCTCTCTGTCGGAACCGATAGGGTACTGGGCCTTGTTGCGGTATCTCCAGGGGTCATCCATGCCCATTATGGGCTCCATGATGCTGTCCACATATTCACCGTCAAAGCCGCCAATCCGCACTATGTTGTTGCGGACTTTATCCTGCTTGAATTTAAGCTGCCTTTCATAGGTCATGTTCTGAAGCTGGCATCCGCCGCACTGCCTTGCAACAGGGCATCTGGCCTGCTGCCTGAAGGGCGAAGGCTCAAGAACCTCCTCAAGGTGAGCGTAGGCGTAGTTTTTCTTGGACTTCATTATCTTGGCCCTGATCCTGTCGCCGATCACCGCATCTTTAACAAAAAGGGCATAGCCATCCACCTTGCCTATACCCTCGCCGTCATTACCTATATCTGTTATCTCAACCTCCAGAAGATCGTCTTTCGAAAACATTTCGGATGAAGCTTTCTCTTTTCCCATGTTCACACCTCGTTAAGTTGTGGATTTCCATTGCAATCGATGAAGCTCGCCTTCCTTCTCAAGTCCCGCAAAGTTCTGCTGCCTCAAGGCCTCGTAGAGCACTATTGCTACTGAGTTCGAGAGGTTGAGGGATCTGATATTCTCTCCCATGGGGATCCTGATGCAGGTATCTTCGTTGTCCACCAGGATCTCCTCGGGAATCCCGGCACTCTCTTTGCCGAACATTATAAAATCATCCGGAGCAAAAGAGACTTCGGCATAAGTCTTCTTTGCCTTTGTGGTGGCGTACCATATCTTTGCCCCCGGGTGTTTTTCTTTAAAGTCCGCGTAGTCTATATATCTTGTGACCTTGAGCTTCTCCCAGTAATCCATGCCGGCGCGGCGCAGGTCTTTTTCCCCGAGGCGAAAGCCCAAAGGCTCAATAAGATGAAGCTCAGTATCTGTTGCGACGCAGGTTCTTCCGATATTTCCCGTGTTCTGGGGTATTTCAGGTTGATGTAAAACTATATGCATTGGTTCTTTATTACCTTCTGTATTCTGTGTGATTGGAAAACGTTTCCCCATCCTCCGTCCCCGGGGCAAATGGGCCGACACGCCGACAGAGACCAAAGTGACTCATTCGTCCTCAGCATCCATGGCGGCCGCCTTTGGAAGAGAGAAAATGAATTCTGTCCCGACACCCTGAGTGCTTATAACGTTGATATTCTCCTCGTGGGCCTTGATTATCTCTTTTACGATGGAAAGGCCAAGGCCTGTTCCCTTCTTGTCCTTACCTCTGGAGGAGTCGGACTTGTAGAATCTGTCAAATATCAGCTTCTGATCTTCCTTGGGAATACCGATTCCGCTGTCCTTGACGGAAACAAATACCTTGCTGTGCTTCTCCGTGGTCTCGATCTTGATGGAGGAGTCGTGGTGGCTGAACTTGATGGCGTTGTCCACCAGGTTGTAGAGAACCTGCTGGATCTTGTCAACATCAGCATTTACCAGCATCTTGTCATCTGTAAGGACCAGTTCGATAGAGATGTGCTTGTCTCTGCAGGAACCCTCACAGGACTCCGCCACCTTGCGTATCACCTGATTTATGTCAAAGTCAGTCTTATCAAGGAGCATACCCCCCTTGGCATTGAGGTTCTGAAGAGTAAGAAGCTCGTTAGTGAGCTTGGTAAGCCTGTCGGTTTCGTTGATAACGATGCCCAGGTACTTTTCGTGCATCTCGGGAGGAATGGTGCCATCCTGCATCGCCACCAGATACCCCCTGATGGAAGTTAGCGGCGACCTGAAATCATGAGAAACGTTGGCCACGAACTTCTTCTGATCGTCCTCCTGACGGGCGATCTCGCCTGCCATGTATGACAGCGATGCCGCCAGATATCCCATCTCATCCTCGGATTCCACGGAAAACTCATATCCCATATTTCCCGCCGCATACTGCTCCGTCGCTGTGGTGATCTTCCTAAGAGGCACGTACACCAGCTCCGTGAAGAAGATAAGGATTATCAGGGACAAAAGAAACAACACTATCAGCATCAGATATGAAATATTAAGGAATGTGTTGGCCTGATCCTGGATCGCAGGGATCGAAGCGTGGATGACCACGTAGGCCTGAACCTTGTAATTGGCTGTAATGGGCGCAAAAACGCTAAGGACTTCGTGGTTAAAAGAGTTCCAGAAGTCCCCGGTGGTATAGTAAGAACTACCTGTCACGGTGGGATCAAATCCGTTTACCACAACCTCCTCTCCGGGTCCCAAAGGCCTTGAAGAATCAATAACAAGTCGCCCCGAGGGGTTGATGATCCAGATGGGAGATCCGTCCATATACATGGACAGGGTCGAGAGTTCCTCGTACACCGTCTCCAGCGAAGTCTCACTGTTATATAGGTCTGCCGCGTAGGTGTTGGCAATCTGTGTAGCTACCTCATACATGTTCTCCGCCTTGTCGCGCCTTAAGCGGTCGAAGGTCATACTGTAAACAAAGGTCGCCACCACTATGAATCCGAAGATGCCAAACAGCACATAGGCCAGCAGAAACTTAAGATACAGGGTTCTTTTCATTTACTGTTGTACCTCAAACTTATAGCCGATTCCCCAGATGGTGGCCAGTCTCCACTTCTCATGGTCGCTGAGTTTCTCTCTAAGACGCTTGATATGAACGTCCACTGTTCTGGTATCGCCGATATACTCGTAGCCCCAGATCTGATCCAGAAGCTGCTCTCTTGTAAATACATGGTTGGGTGAAGCTGCCAGGAAGTAGAGAAGTTCCAGCTCCTTGGGCGGCATATCCACTCTCTCACCCATATAGGTAACGGAGTAGTTTGTCATGTTGATCTCAAGATCGGGATATCGTACAACCTTATCGTCGGAAGCCTGAGATTCCTGAGCCTGGGGCTTGTAGCGGCGAAGCACAGCCTTTACTCTTGCCACCAGCTCTTTTGAATCAAAGGGCTTCTCCATGTAATCGTCAGCCCCCATTTCAAGGCCAAGGACCTTGTCAAACACCTCTCCCTTTGCGGAAAGCATGATAATGGGAACCTGGGACCTGGTCCTTATCTCCCTGCAGACCTGATATCCGTCAATTCCCGGAAGCATCAGGTCAAGAAGAACCAGATTGGGATTAAAGCTGTCAAAGGTGTTAATGGCGGTCTCGCCGTCGTTACATATCTTTGTCTCAAAACACTCTTTTACCAGGTAGAGTGAAATAAGCTCCGCAATGTTGTTGTCATCATCTACTATCAGTATCTTCTGCTTGTTAACCATTTCTCCCCCTCTTACTTAAATGTCACTATGGTCACGCCGGCATCGCCCTCTCCAAACTCGCCCAGCTTGAAGGATTTGACGTAGGATACTCCCTTAAGATAGGAGTGCACCGCCTGTCTAAGGATTCCGGCGCCCTTGCCGTGTACCACTCTTACGTTGTTAAGATGCGCCACATACGCGTCATCCAGATATTTATCCAGCTCAGCGATGGCGTCATCGCTGTTCTTTCCTATAAGATTTATCTCTGTCCTGATGGTTGATGCCTTGGAAAGATCCATCTTCCCACCGGAAGGCTTGCCATAGCGCTTCTTTAAAGCAGCCTTGTCATCATCCTCGAAGGCCAGCACCAGATCCTTGATATTGGCTTTGGTCTTCATGATGCCGCACTGAACAAAAAGGTTCCCGTCCTTGTCAGGCTTTGAGCTGATGGTTCCCTTAAGTCCCATTGACACGATGCGGACACTCTCCCCGAGTTTTATCTGTGATTCCTTGAGAATGTCGTGATCCTCTGCGGGCTTCTGCTTCTTAGCTGCAGCCTTGTTTTTGTCCGATATCTTCTGGGTAAGGCCGGTTCTTGTCCTTTCAAGGTCCTGAAGGGATGCGCCGGGGCCTGCTTTTCTGAAGACCTTAATGGTCTCATCAGCCACATTCTTGGCCTCCTGCAGGATCTCTCTGGCCTCCTCGTTGGCCCTCCTTATTATCTCATCCCTCTGGCTGTCCAGCTTGTCGGTCTTATGCTCAAGTCGCTGCCTAAGCTCCTTGGCCTCTTTCTTGTACTGCTCTATCTCAAGCCTCTCAGCCTCTATGGTCTTTCTGCTCTTCTCAAGATCCGCGATAAGATCCTCAAACCTCTGATCGTCAGTATCGATCTGGTTCTTCGCCGCATCAATGATGGACTTTGGAAGTCCCAGCTTTGAAGAAATTGCAAAAGCATTACTCTTGCCGGGAAGTCCGATAAGCAGTCTATAGGTGGGTTTTAAGGATTCAACGTCAAACTCGCAGCTGGCGTTCTTAACTCCCTTTGTGTTAAGGGCGTAGACCTTGAGCTCGCTGTAGTGGGTGGTGGCCAGAGTCCTTATCTTCCTGCTGTGGAGCTCGTTCAGTATCGCAATGGCCAGTGCCGCACCCTCTGTGGGATCCGTACCTGCACCCAGCTCATCGAAAAGACACAGTGAATCCTCATCAGCCTCTCTTAATATAGAAACTGTATTGGTCATATGTGAAGAGAAGGTGGACAGAGACTGCTCGATACTCTGCTCGTCGCCGATGTCCGCATAGACCTCCTTAAACACTGCAAGCTCCGACCTGTCCCCCGCCGGAATGGCAAGGCCCGCCTGTCCCATAAGGGTCAAAAGACCTACCGTCTTAAGGGTAACTGTCTTACCGCCGGTATTGGGTCCTGTGATTATAAGCATGTCAAAATCATCGCCTGCGTAAACATCGATGGGCACCACTTTGTCTTTTGCAATAAGAGGGTGGCGTCCCTTCCTGATATTGAAGGCGTGTCGATCGTTAAATGTGGGAGGAATGGCATTAATCTCCAGAGCATAGGAGGCCTTGGCAAAAACGAAGTCCAGGTCCGTCATGATCTCGCAGTTGTATCTTATGGCATCCACGTGCTCAGCCACGGAAAGGCTCAGCTCCAACAGTATCTTCTCTATCTCAGCCTGCTCCTGAAGACTCATCTCCTTGAGCTTGTTATTAAGGTCAACCACTGCTGCAGGTTCAACAAACAAAGTGGAGCCGGAGGAAGACTGATCGTGAACGATTCCGCTTACCTGGGATTTGTACTCAGACTTTACCGGAACACAGTATCTGTCCCCTCTCATGGTGATGACCGCATCCTGAAGATAGCTTCTCATTGCACCATTCAGCATTTTGCCCAGAACGTCATGAATCCGATCGTTTGTGAGCATGATGCCTCTTCTTATATGCTTGAGGGCCGGGCTGGCATCGGAGCTCATCTCATCTTCGGAGACGATGCAGCGTCTTATGTCAGCCGACACGAAGCTCAATGGCTCGAGAAGCCGGAAGGATTCCGTCAGGGAATCTCCCGCGTCCTCATCCCTTGCGGGCCGGCCATAGTTCTTTACCCTTCCTACATTGTCGAGGAAAGCCGCTATGCGAAGAAGTCCTGCCATATCAAGACTGCTTCCGATCTTAAGAGCTTTAAGGGATCCGGACAGATCCTTGTTGTCACCAAAACTGATGCTGCCCTTCTTGAAAATCCTCGCAATCGCATCCCCGGTTTTCTCCAGGTTCTTTCTGATTTCCCTGATATCGGCTGAAGGTTCAAGCTCAAGGCACATCTTTCGACCCGGGTCCGAGTCTGCATGCTGCGACAGTTTCTCTATTATTTTGTCGTACTCAAGTACGTGTAATGCTTTCTTATTCATTGTGAGTCCTTATTTCATGCCTGTTTACATAATCATCCAAAGTACAGTTTATCATTTAAAGTGGGTAATGACTAGCTATCACCGCCATATCTTACGCAAAATATTACCTCTTTCCGGATTTCACGCGCCCGCCCCGGCACCGCCACGCCCCATGCCGCCACGCCCCGCGCCCGCAGCCGGGTAGCAGAAAAAAGCTGCAAATCTGAGTGTCATGTTTTTGCGCCAGGGCTAATGAGTGCCCCAAAGCTGTGCTTCGTTTCTGTCTGCGGATCTTTGTCTGACCTTCGAAGCCACAGGGGCCTTCTGCCAAGTTATTCCCGCTATCTCGGGATCTCGTCACGCGCATTTTCCAAGACGGCCTTGCAGATTTTCTTTTATTATGTGCGCCCGAAGGAAACTCCTCGATCGGCGATTTTCATAACACGTCATATCATGCATGGCGCTTATCAGCGCGCCATGCATCGGGAATAAAAAAGATCTTCTTTCTCAAGCGAGCTTGGAAAGAAGAGTCTTTTTTATTCCCGGGCTTGCGTACGCAAGCCATGACTTTTTCGATGAAAATAACCACGCCGATCTTCGTCAGACAACCTTCGGGCGCACATTGAAAATCTGCCTAAGGCCGCCGGAAAATGGGCATTCCTCGCTATCCTCACCAGCGGGAAATAACCTTGGCTGCGACCTCCTGTAGGCTTCGAAGGGAGTTTGATCCGCAGAAACGAAGTCCTGCTTTGGGGGGCCATTAACCGGCGCAAAAACATCCGCGAGGATTTGCAATTTTTTCTGCGTTACAGGCTACGGGCGCGGGGCGTGGCGGCTGGAGGAATGCGGTGCCGGGGCAGGCGCGTGACATTCCGTAGTAATTACGGCAATCCGTTAATGGTAACTGCGGCGGTTATAAGTTATAATGGATGATAGCGGATTTACTGATGAAACTTTCAGGAGGGGATTTGGGGATGCCACTTAATAATGATGAGAAAGAAAAAAATGAAAAACTGGCCGATACCGGCTTTATAAGCGAAAAGATCAAACAGCGTCCCATCAACAGAGCCAAGCTCCTAAGGAGGACTGCGATCACTTTTTTCCTGGCCATCATCTTTGGCATTGTGGCCTGTTTCACGTTTCTTTTCCTGCAGCCGGTATTCAGCGACAGGCTTTACCCCGAGGCAGAGCCCGAACCCATCACCCTTCCCGAGGAAGTTGCGGATGAGGAGCTGACTCCGGAGGAAATGTTTGCGGATGAAAATGCCATCGCCGCCAGCGAAGCCCAGTCCCTTGAAGCAACTCAGAAGGACCAGATCGATGAAGCTCTTGCTTCCTACACCTTCAGTGCCGCCGACTACGGCAAGCTGATGTCTTCTCTTAAGGAAGTCGCCGGACAGGTAAGCACCAGCATGGTCAAGGTCACCGCAGTGACCAGCGACACCAACTGGTTCAGCGAATCCTATGAAAGCAGCGGCTCAGCTTCGGGCGTAATCATAGCCAACAACGGAACTTTCTATTATATAGTAGTGCCCTTCAAGGCAATCGCGGAGGCCGAGAGCATAAGGGTCACCTTCTGTGACGGAGCAGAATCCACCGCAACCTTAAGTCTTGCGGACAATATCACCGGGCTTAGCGTGGTAAGCGTAAGGCGCGCTTCTCTTACAGAGACCACAAGACAGAAGGTCACCACAGCGTCCCTTGGAAGCTCCAACGCCGGTAACCTCACCGGAGTGCCCATCATAGCTGCCGGAAGTCCAATCGGCATCCAGGGTTCGATCTCCTACGGGGTTCTCACCTCCGAGAAGACCCCCATCGGTCTTGCAGACTCAGGCTACAAGCTTCTGACCACAGACATTTACGGAAGCACCCTGGGAAGCGGCGTTATCACCAACCTAAGCGGCCAGGTTCTTGGCATCATCGACATGAGCTACAACAGTGAGGATCTGCCAAATCACATCAGCGCCATCGGTATTACAGAACTTAAGTCCCTGTTCGAGGACCTTTCCAACGCCAGGAACAGAGCTTACCTTGGGGTTCACGGTGCCACCATCCCCCAGGACGTTCAGATAAGGGAGAACATTCCCGCAGGAGCCTACATCACCCAGACCGAGATGAGTTCCCCTGCAATGATGGCCGGTATCCAGAGCGGCGACATCATCAGCGCCATAAACGGCTCGGACATAGCCTCCTTTGAGCAGCTTATAACCAAGCTCTCCCAGTGTCAGCCTGAGGAAGTCATCACCGTCAGCGTTAACAGACAGGGTCCCAACAGCTATGTGCAGCTTGATATAGAGGTCACCTTGGCTAGCGCAACACACAATTAGTGTTCTCACGAAGACTGCACCGGATGCAGGCTTCTGACTATAAATTATTTATTAGAAATGAGGTTTTTTCATGAAGTTTATCAAAGATTTTAAACCCGGAGACAGAGTAGCGGACATCTACATGTGTAAACACAAGCAGAGCGCCACAACCAAGAACGGCAAGGAATACTATTCCGTGACCCTTCAGGACAAGACAGGAACCGTGGACGCCAAGATCTGGGAGCCAGGCGGCGCCGGGATCGACGAATTTGATGCTCCGGACTGCATCGATGTTTTCGGCGAAGTCACAAGCTTTAACGGTGCACTCCAGGTTAATGTAAAGAGAGCAAGAAAGTGCAATGAGGGTGAATATGACTTATCCCTCTATCTCCCCGTTTCTTCCAAGGACAACGACGAGATGTACAGGCAGCTCCTTTCCATAATAGATTCAATAGACAACCCCTATCTCAAAAAGCTCCTTCAGGCTTTCTTTGTGGAGGACAAGACCTTTATCGAGGCATTCCGTAAGTCCAGCGCAGCCAAGACCGTACACCACGGCTTTATCGGCGGACTTTTGGAGCACACTTTAAGCGTCACCAAACTTTGTGACTACTTCTGCACCGCTTATCCTGCCCTTAAGCGGGACCTTCTTCTTACAGCAGCCATCTGCCATGATATAGGTAAGACAAAAGAGCTGTCGCTTTTCCCCGTAAACGACTATACCGACGAGGGGCAGTTCCTTGGCCACATCGTCATGGGCTGTGAGATGGTGGGCGAAAAAGCCCGCGCCATCGACGGCTTCCCCGAACTATTAAAGCAGCAGCTCCAGCACTGCATCCTGGCTCACCACGGTGAGTTTGAGTACGGCTCTCCCAAGAAGCCTTCCATAATGGAAGCAGTGGCCTTAAACCTTGCAGACAACACCGACGCCAAGATGGAAACCTTCACGGAGCTTCTGCAGAATGTCACCGAGCCCGGCTGGCAGGGCTTCAATAAATTCTTTGAAACCAACGTTTATCAGACCAAGATCGACTGATGGTATTTATACTTTAACAAAAACAAGTTTAGTTTTTTGTGTAAATCGACAGTATTTTAAAATATTTAAGAAATATCTAAAATATCTATTGACTGGTGATTCTCCTATTAGTAAAATTGCATCATCAGATACTTGCAAACGCATTTTTTTTAGGAGGATTGACCATGAAAAAGAGATTTTTGAGTATTATTTTAGCATCTTGTATGAGTATCGGTCTTCTTGCAGGCTGTGCTACCACAACTGTAGAAGAGGCCGGGGAGGCTACTCCTGCTGATGCACCTGCTGCTACCGAGACCGCAGCAGAAACAACAGATTCAACAACTTCAGAGACTCTTTCCGGCGAGGGGGATGAGACGATCCACGTATTCCTTTACATGCAGGAGCACGAGAAGGATATCTACCAGAAGCTCATCGATGAATTCGTTGAAGAGCACAAGGATCAGATCAAGGAAGTTGTCTTCGAGGTTACAACTCAGGACGAGTATAACCAGAAGATGATCGCCAACATGACAGCCAACGATATGCCCGATGTTTTCTATGTAGGACCTGCAGCAGTTCGTTCTTATGTAGACAACGGCTATGTTCTTCCTCTTGATGATTATGTAGATGATGAGACAATCGGCAAGATCTGGGGAACAACTCAGGAAATCTACCGCTATGACGGAACCAACATCGGAAGCGGTTCTCTCTACGCATTCCCTAAGGATCTCTCCTGTTTCGCATTTGCCTACAACCAGGACCTCTTCGATGAAGCAGGCCTTGATTATCCCGATCCCAACAAGCCTTATACCTACGATGAGTTCGTAGAGGTATGTAAGGCACTTACAAAGGACACAGACGGCGACGGCGAAGTTGATCAGTGGGGCGTTGCCTGCGCAGATCAGTGGGGCATGACACCTATCCTCTACTCCAACGGCGTTAAGTTCCTTAACGAGGATATGACCAAGGTTAACGTAGCCAACAACCCTCAGCTTACAGAGGCTCTTACATTCTACACAGATCTTACAAGAAACGGCCTTACACCTTCAGTTGAGCAGGATACAGCTCTTGGCGGATATCAGAGATGGCTTGACGGACAGGTTGGTTTCTATGCCTGCGGTACATGGGACGTTGCAGCATTCATGGATCCCAACACCTTCCCTTACAAGTGGAATCTCTGCGGATGGCCTGTAGGACCTTCAGGTGACGGAAGATCACACACATGGATGGGATCTGTAGGATATGCTGTTTCAGCAACAACAGAGTATCCTGACCTCTGCGCAGAGCTTGTTGCCAAGCTTTCAACAGACGAGGACGGACAGAGAGCAGTTTCAGGTATCACAACCGGTGCTTCGATCCAGCTTCCCAACATTGTTGACCTTGCTTATGGCGAGTTCAAAGATGCCGTTGCTGACGGAACAGTTCCTTACGCATCAGACGTAGACGTAATCTTTGGTTACTTCGACAGCAACGATCATTATGCAGCTGCTCTTCAGGAAATGGATTACACCTACAACTCAGAGTGGTTCACACCCTTCTGGTCAGGTGTATTCAACATCAAGAACGGCGACATCGAAGTTCAGGATTACCTCAATCAGGTTGAGCCCGAGATGCAGGAGCTTCTCGATGAGGCTATCGAGCTTCAGAATTCAGCAACAAAGTAATCAAAGGGCATTAACCGGCTTATAGATCACACAGAGCCCCTCAGTAACTTATCTACAGAGGGGCTCATTTTATAAGACTCAACAGGAGCAACAAAATGGCAAAGACAAAAGTAAAAGTCCATAGATCTGCTATGGCAAAAAGAGAAGAGCGCTGGGCATGGCTTTTCATCGCTCCGCCCTTTATCGGATTCATGCTTTTTATGGCCTACCCCATCGTATTTGCGTTAATCGCAAGTACCAGTAAATGGACGGGAGTCAACTCCCTGTGGGGCAATATCGTAGGCCTTCGCAACTACATCAAGATCTTTTCCGACGCTAAATTCTGGAAATCCATGGCCACAACCATCATCTACATGATCGGTATCCCCATCGGTATGATCCTTGGAATGACCATAGCCATGGGCCTAAACAGAAAAATTCCCGGTAAAAGAGCTCTCACAACCATGTACTACGTTCCTGTAGTATCCTCACTGGTTGCGGTTTCCATCCTCTGGGCATGGGTATTCAACTTCGACTACGGCCTTCTGAACGGAATATACAAATTCCTGACAGGAGCCCACGGCCCCAACTGGCTTGGTGACGAACACATGGTAAAGATATCCATGATCATATTCATGGTGTGGAAAGGCCTCGGCGGTACAGTTATCCTGTATCTCGCAGGGCTACAGAACATACCAAGGGACTACTACGAAGCTGCCATGATCGACGGCGCCAACGGATGGAATAAATTCAGGAACATCACCCTTCCGCTGCTCTCCCCTGTTACCTTCTATGTTCTTATAACCTCCCTCATCGGTGGTTTCCAGGTATTTGTAGAAGTACAGGTAATGACCCCCAACGGAGGTCCCAACTACAGTTCCGCTACGGTTGTATTCTATCTGTTCGAAAAAGCCTTCACCAACGGTCAGCTCGGCTATGGAAGTGCTGTTGCAGTTATTCTCGCAATAATCATATTCATTATCACGGCCTTCAATTTCTGGGGTCAGGATAAATGGGTAAAAACTATAGATTAAGGAGGTGTGACTATGGATATTTCAATTTCAAAACCAAAATCCAGCGGCAAAGATTATCAGTCTTCTCAGGTCACCACTTCCAAGGACAAGGTCCTGAACATAGTAATCTTTATATTGCTGTTTCTTTTCGCTCTTACAATGGTGTTCCCTCTGGTGTACATGGTGGCCACATCATTTATGACAAAAAACCAGATACTTTCCGGAACTCTTACCATCATTCCCGACCCGATACTTATCGGCAAGTATTCGGAAGTGCTCAAGAAAGGCCAGTTTATCAGCGGCATCATAAACACCGTTAAGGTCGAGGTGCCGGTACTGCTTATCGGAGGATTCACTTCATCACTAGCAGCCTTCGCCTTTGCAAAGATGGAATTCAGAGGCAAGAACGCTCTTTTCCTGGCTCTTCTTGCAACGATCATGATTCCCTTTGCAGTTGTAATGATTCCCCAGTACGTTCTCTTTACAAAGCTTGGCTGGACCAATTCTCTGGCACCCCTTATCATCCCGGGATGCTTTGGAAACGTAAGTATGATCTTCTTCCTTCGTCAGAACCTTTACAGCATTCCTTCAGACCTGATGGATGCCGCCAAGATTGACGGCTGTAACTATTTCGGCATTTACTGGAAGATCTTCCTTCCACTTATGAAGGGTGCTCTGGGAACTCAGCTTATGCTGTGGTTCATGGGAATATGGAACGACTATCTTGCTCCCACTATCTTCCTTAGAAGTGAGAAGCAGTGGACACTGCAGGTGGTTATCCGCTCCTTCAACCACTACTATGCGATCCAGAGTGATTATGCCCTTATCATGGCAGCCTCCGTTATCGCAATGCTGCCTACACTGCTGCTGTTCTTTGCATTCCAGCGGGTTATCATTGAGTCCATTGCCATAAGCGGAATTAAGTGATCCGGGGCATATAACCTTGTTTTTAGATTTATTTAAAAGTATAATTGAAATCTGAAATAGTTTATCGCACTTTAAAGATTGGGGATATTATGCTGCATATTAAGACACTTGACGAGGGGCTTGAGCTGTTTAAAGCTCTTGGCTCCGATATCAGGATTGAGATCATCAAGATATTACTTAACGAAAATGCAATGAACATGAACGAGCTGGCGAGCCGACTCAACATCACCAACGGCGCCCTTACCAGCCATATCAGGAAGTTGGAGGAATGTGGTGTTGTAACCGTATCCTCCGAGGCTTCCGGCCACGGCAACCAGAAGGTCTGCTCAGTACATCTGGATAAGATCCTCATTGACCTTCAGGACAAGCCCCAGAACGAGAACATCTACACCACTGATATCAAGGTGGGGCTTTTCTCTGACTACCAGGTATTTCCCACCTGCGGTCTGGCGACTTCCAAGAGGCTTATCGGCGAAGTTGACGACACCAGATACTTTGCCCACCCTGACAGATATGAAGCTGATATTCTGTGGTTCACCAAGGGGTACGTGGAGTACAGCATTCCCAACTTTGTTCCCGCCAATCAGAAGATTGATGAGATCTGCGTCTCTTTAGAGCTCAGCTCCGAGGCCCCCGGAGTCAACAACGTATGGCCTTCGGATGTTTACTTCTACCTCAACGGTACACAGCTTGGAACCTGGACTTCCCCGGGCGATTTCGGAGATGTAAAGGGCATTTTCACCCCCGACTGGTGGTTCCCCAACTGGAACCAGTACGGACTTCTCAAGATGCTGGTCATTAACCACAAGGGCACTTTCATAGACGGCCTTAAGATATCCGATGTGGCCATCGACCAGTTCGGCCTCACCTCCAAGAGTGCTCTCAAGCTCAAGCTGGCGATTCCCGACGATGCAGAGCATGTTGGTGGCCTGACAATTTTCGGCAGAGGCTTTGGAAACTACAACCAGGACATCAATGTCAAGATGGCCTACAGCCCTATCGAAAACTGAGTTCCTGTTCGTAATTTATCAGTACTGCAACAAAGCCCCTCCCGCATCCTACGGGAAGGGCTTTTTCCATATTGAAAATATCATTTTTCCACATCTATAATGTAATTTGTTATCACACTTTATCATTCGGAAGTGTTGTATTTGTAAACATAGTTAACCTTTACATCGCTGCCGTATTCTGTATCTTTGTACCGTTTGATCAGCCTTCCTATGACTTTCTCGATTTCATTGCTGGGGCATTCTGTCAGCATAACCAGGAAGCTATGACTTCCGCTCTGCACCATGATATCACTCATCCGAAGGGTCTTTTCCACAAATTTGCTGAATTGATCCGCAGCATCCATAATAAACTGAAAGTCCTCGGTCGGAGGTTCCAGCTCGAACAGGACAACAGCGGCATTACCACCATATCGTCTGTAGAAACGCATCATGTATTTGTAGACAACGGAGAAATAGTCTTTTCCCAAGAAAAGTGCTCCCGACTTGTCATTTCGCTCTTCTATTATCTGAACCAGGCGGTTAAGTCTTGCCTCGAAGTTCTCCTTTTCAGTCTCGCTGTCAGAGTCCACCGCGCCATAGATCGCATAGCCGTGCTTCCCGTTCTGCTTCACTTTATAAAGAGCGCTGTCTGCCAGAGCAAAGAGCTCATTATAGTCTCTACCGTATTCCGGGATCATGACCACGCCGATGGATATGCCAAGGGGAACGCCATGCCCCTCCCCCAGGAGCTCGTCAGCCGCTGCCTGAAGCTGGGAATTTAAACGTCCCGTTAAACTTCCTACAGCTCTTTCATCCAGCAGATCATCATAAAAGCCCATGAATTCATCACCGCCTATACGGCAGAGGGTGTCGGTCTCACGGGAGTTTTTCTTAGCGATATCAGAAAAAGCCTTTAGTATCCGGTCTCCCTTTTCATGTCCAAAAAGATCGTTTACCAGCTTAAAGCTGTCCAGATCAAGTATCATAAGCGCACCACTCTTCCTCTTGCACAGCTTGGATACTCTGTCTGTTCCCTTCGCTTTGTTATAGAGACCTGTAAGACTGTCAATGGTAGCCTCTTCCTCAAGATCCCCTATTTTCCTGCTGTTTCTGATGGCAAGTTCGATCCGCCTTATCAGTACATCCTTATTGAAAGGTTTTCTTATAAAATCGGACGCACCCATTACAAGGCCCATTTCCTCTGCTTCGCTGTCATCCTCACCTGTAATAAAGATGACCGGGACATGTGCCCTGCCTGAATGTTCCTCAAACTTCCTTAGCTGGATATAGGTATCAAAGCCATCCATTTCAGGCATCCTGATATCCAGAAGGATAAGATCCGGGGTATTGTTCTCTATGTACTTAAGAAGCTGCTTGCCTGAATTCATGCAGGATGTCCGCATTTTTTTCTCGGACAGAATGTCTTTGGCATGCATCAGGATCACAGGATCGTCATCGACAATTGCAATTCTGAGTTCCATCATAGAAAAACCCTCCATGTATTGATTATACACGGAAACGGCACATTATAGACGTATAAATGTTATAAACAGTCTCAATTTACAAGCCTTCCAATGCGATCCGCAACGCCTATGCTGATCTGCATTCCTGCATTGAATTCGATGGCGTCATCAAGTATACCGTCAGAGAAGACAACGCCCTTTTCACTCATATCAGATGTGAGAATCAGGTTTTCACTGTCGTTTATCTGTCCATAGACAATCCCCGCCTGAGTAAATCTGCTGGGATAGGGCTCCCTTACCTGGAAAGTGAGGCTTTTGCTGCTCCAGTCATAGACAGGTTCAGGGATGCTGGCCAGGTTAAAGGCCTTTGCCATTCCGTTAAACTGGGCCATAACCGACTTATGCCAGCCGGTCATCCCAAAACCGGTAGAGATGATTATACCGGATGATGACTGATTCTCAATCTGATTCCTGTAGCTTATGTGATACCTTGCAGAAGAGTGGTTCTCCACACCCACAAAGAAATCATTAACCGCATAAAGGATCTGTCCGTCTTTGGACTCAACCTTGCCCATTGTAACGCTTTTGGCGCTATAATCCCCATCAATCACTGCAGGAAGGATTCTCTGCAGATCGCCTGCTTCAAAGGGAAGTAGCACCCCATCCCATCTTGAGGGATCGGGGTTAACTCCTATGAGGGGCTGTCCGTCAAGATATTTCATGACATTAGCCACAAGACCATCCTGTCCAACCGCTACAACGATGTCTTTTTCCCCGAAGATCATATTTGGGATATACTCTCTGTCTATCTCCTGAAGCCTTGCTATCGGGCGGACACAGCTTCTTACCTGTTCAAGGACCTGATTGTAAACGGCATCCTCCTTCTCATAATCGGAGAAATCCGCACCTAGGTGCTCAATGTAGAACCTGGCCTGCTCTACCGTGTTGTAGCGCCTCTTAAGTTCCTCATATCTGGTGCGTCTCTTTATGAGAACTACCTTATTCATTCCTCTGTCAGTCATGTCCGCCTCCTGTTTTGCCGGCGGGCCATGCCGCCGGCCTTTTTATGTTATCTGTTACTGCTGTACTGTCGTTTTGATTCCTTGAGTAATGGTCTGCAAAAGATCAGGTGTGATATTGAAGTTACCTATCTTGCCGGCATTTTCACCGATGCTCATGAATCCTCTTGCCATGATGGTCGCGGGGTCCATCTGAGTCATTGCGAATGCCTCTACCAGAGCCACATTCAGGTTGTTGTACGCTCTTACGATACCTTCAACTGCGTAGGCTTCCTGATCCGCCTTGATCTTCGCATTCTCGGCTTCCATAGCTGTAAGATCTTTGTTTTTCTGTTCCAGTTCGATCTTTCCGAGCATTTCCTCATTGTCAATCTCCCTTCTCTTGGCCACTGCCTTGCGCTTAAGTTCCAGCTCCTTTTCCTGTTTCTCTGTGGTCATCGCCAGCTCAGATTTCATTGCATTAAGCTTCATTGCCTGCTCTCTTTCCTGTTCCTCTTTCTTCATATCCAGCTGGCACTGCTGAATGTATCTGAGCATATCCTGCTCTTTTTCTTCCTTCTCACGCTCTTTCTCAGCCACCTTGATCTCTGTGTTGATCTCGTTTTCCTTGATGACCCTCTCCTGCTCGATGGCCGCGTTTCTTCTCATATAGATGGCATCATCCTGCTCTTTCAGGATCTGCTCTCTTGCTGCTGCCTCCAGGGCTTTTCTGGTCTCGGCGTTGGGATTGATGCCGAGAATGTTGACAGCTACTATGCTCACGCCGAGCTTGCCGATGGACTCATCATCCGCCAGCTTATCAACTATCACCTTAGCCATCTCGTCTGCACATCTGATGATGGTCCTTACATCTTTCCTGCTGACCTCACGAATGATGATGGCCTTGATGATGTTGTTGATCCTCTTTTCCAAAAGAGCCATCGTAGCCCCGATCTTCTCCCGAACCGCAACGCCGCGATTGTAGGAGAAATCCAGCATCTGTACCGCTTTCTCATAATCTGTCAGCATGTAGGTGGTAACCCCCTGTACACATACCCTCTGGTAGTCGCTTGTAACAAGATCATCAAAGGCAAAGGTTCCGTCAAAGGCGGTGGAAGGCGCCACCATGATGTTTGTTGTCAGCTCGTTGTAGAAAAGAGAAAGGCCCAGGCCTTGTCTTACTATCTTTCCGTTCTTTACCACCATTACGTAATCGTTTGGATCAAATTTTTTAAATTTCATATTCAGCTCCTCCTTTAATCAGGTTCTATGACTTTATTAGTAGTTGTCTGCTACTTTTATTTTCTGGTTTTATATTAGTAGCTTTTTGCTACTTTGTCAACAATTATTTTGACTCCGGATTAAAAAACTCCAAACACCCGTATTTATGGGATGTTTGGAGCCTGATTAATTACATGTCCATTCTGTTTTTGTAAATAACGTGTGAGAAAGCACCTTTTGGAAAAGTCGGCGGGTGTATTTCACTGTATCTACACTATTTTTCTATATATCTGTATTCAGCAGACATTTTTCCCTTTGTCCTTGACTTGATCTTGCCGCCGGTGGCCTCAATCCCTGGCGCCACCATGGCTCTGAAGTTTGTCTTGTAAAGATTCTTGCCAAGAACCAGCTCATAGAGCGCCTGAAGGTCCGGCAGAGTGAAGGTCTCTCCAACCATGTTGAAGGCCTGATTGCTGTGCTCGAAGGTGGAGCGAAGCTTAAGGACGGATTCAATGATAATTTCTACGTGGTCGAAGGCCAGCCCGTCCTCGGAAATCTGTCCGGCCACCCAGTTTTCATAGGTTATCCTGCCGTTTTTAAAGGTCTCATCCTTAATACCGTAGGTAATCTGCGCATATGATTCTTTGTTACTGAGTTTTATCTTCCCTTGCGTTATTTCAAGATCAAACCACATCGCTCCGGTATTGCACTCTATCTGCCCCGGGACAAGCGCCAGATATGCTATGCTCATAACCCAGCCTCTCGGGTCTCTTCCGGGCTTAGTAAAAGTGTAAACCTGATCAAGATAAATACCCTTAAGCCCGGTCTCTTCGTATAGCTTTCTTGCTGCTGCCTGATAAGCAGTCTCATCCGGCTTTATAAATCCCCCCGGAAGAGCAAACTGATTCAGATATGGATGCTCATCTCTCTTTACCAGCAGCACCTTCAGCTTCGAAATGCTCTCGTCCACAGTCAGAACAAGGATATCCACCGTCACAGAAGGTTTCTCATATATGCTGTCAGTATAATTCTCCAGGAATTCTTTTTCCGTAAGGCCATTTTTGTCTCTTTTTTCCGGCATTTGTTTCTCCGTCAATTATGATAAGTAGTATTATACTACATTTTCATAAATCCATGTTCATGCAGGTGACATCACTACACACAGTTCCCTATTACCATGATCGAGCCTTAACTTGTTAAAACCCGCCTTATAGAAGTCACAAGTTCAAGAATATCGTCCTTTTCTGAGGGCAGGCACTTTATAAGCGTTGAGCCATCGGCCATGATATCAAATTTGAAATCAGGGTTAGCCCAATGAATGTTTTTAACTGTAACCAATTCGCTATATGGGGTTTCGTAAGCTTCTTTTCCTGATACACAGATAATACCAAGATTAGTAATGGCAAAACCATCCTTCCCACTACTCAGGATAGTCTTGTCCTGGCCAAGGAATATTTCTTCACCTTCCTCGAGTTCAAGATAATGCAGCAGCTTTCTTGTGGGCTCATAGAGCCCCGGTATAGCAGCTTCTGCTTTGAATTTACTGCACAGATCACGAATCTTATGAAGCTTATCTTCAGACAGCAGATTCCCACTACCGGATATTGTAAGCTTTGATCTGCCAACATGGGGCAGGTGTTCGATAGTCCCCTCTGATTCCTCTTGCAAAACTGGTTCCGGTTCTTTTTCCGGCTCAGGATCAGCCTTTGACTCAAAATCAGCCCCGAGCTCAACCGCGGCATTAACCGGCTTGTCATTAACCGGTTCAGCCTTTATCGGCGCCTTCTTCCCGGGAGCCTTCTTTTCTTCTCTTTCCCTGCAAAGAATTTCCGCCTCAGCCCCTTTTATACGCTCGCCATCCCTGCATTGAATAAGCGCCTCCTCAATATTCTTCTCGGACTGTGTTATAAGATCCGGGCTTATTCCCATGTTGTGCTTGATATTTGAAAAGCCCGCTTTCAGTGCTTCCAGAGCCTTTATATACTCGGCATCATCCATCGCAGCATAACCGGCAAGCTGCTGTTTTAGTGCCTTCTTTTGATACGATACAATTCCGTCAATCTTCTTTCCCGCAATGGGATTTCCCAAATGTTCTCCGGCTTTCTCAATCTCGCCATCACTGTCACCAAATCTCAGCACAAGAAAATAGAATGCGTCAGCATTGTTAGGATCCAGAGTAATAGCCTCAAATACAGCATCTACCCTGTCCTTCTCAGGTGTTTTACCTGAAATCACATTGTTATATATATCTTTTGACTTAGCGATTTCTTCTGCTGTCGGAGCAGAAAAAGAAAGTCCACACTCTTTGGTGATTATCGACATAAGAGCAGAAGCGAAGCCTGAAATGGTGTAGCGCATCGCTTTTGACAGATATCCTTCCATTAAATCTAAGACCTTGGCTTTTGCTGCCTCGCCGGCAGCTTGCTTACCATCTCCCGCAGCCTGAATCTCCCGATCTATGGAATCTTTTTTATCTACGAATCTTTGAAGACTTTCATCCCAGAATGAAAAAAAACCTTGGGATTTTAGATAAACGATAAGGGAATTATCGTCGAATGTTCCGATGCCATAATCTGTAAGCAGGTCAATAGCTCTTTTAACTGCAGCGTCAAAAAATGGCTTTGACAGTTCCTCTACTCCGGCAATTGCTGCATCCAGATCATTGAACTCATCTTTGAATACCTCATTGAAAAAAACTGCATTATCTGATCCAATTTGCGAAAAAAGCCCTGTTATGACAGACGCCTCTTCCTTCTCCCTGGAAATTGCCAGTTCTCTACCCAACAACTGCATCTGCACTTCCTCCCCAGCGTGAGTTTAAATGAAGCAATACATTAAATATATTCTATCATAACAAGGTTATTTTCCGTTAAATAAACTATTATCTTACACGAATCTCCACAACACTGGCTGCGGGAAGTGTAACCTTAAGGCCTCTCTTGTGAGCCTCATAGCTGTCAAACTTCTTCTCAGCAACATGATCGGGGGTCTCAAAGGTGTTGTAGTCATGAACGTCGCTACTGCTAAGGATATTTGCCTCAACAACCTCGTAGTCCCTGTCCTCGCAAAGCTCAATATCAAGCTCTTTTGACTCTGTCATGGACAGATTGTTGAGGGTGATGGTGATGATCCCGTCCTTAACCGATACTGATTCCGTAACCTCGGGAACCTTCCAGTCCTCAGCCCCGGTCTCACCTGCGCCCAGGATGCAGCTGTCTAAAAGCTCAGCTCCCTGGTGGTGACGGAACATATGGAATACATGGTATGTGGGGGTTCTAAGCATCTTTTCCCCGTCTGTGAGGATCACCGCCTGAAGCACATTTATCATCTGGGCTATGCAGGCCATCTTAACTCTGTCGCAGTGCTTGTTGAAGATATTGAGGGTAATGCCTGCAACCAGAGCGTCACGGACAGTGTTTTGCTGGTAGAGGAATCCGGGATTTGTTCCGGGCTCAACGTCAAACCAGTTCCCCCACTCATCAACGGAAAGGCCAACCTTCTTCTCAGGATCATACTTGTCCATAATGGCCACATGCCCCCTGATATACTGATCCATAAGATAAGCTTTTTTCAGGGTAGTGTACCAGCAAGTCTCATCATACTCCGTTGCGCTTCCCTTGTTGTTCCATCCGCCGGGGAATACGTAGTAGTGAAGAGAGAGAAGATCCATAAAGCCGTGCTGTTCCTTCTGGCAGCGATCAAAGCAGGTCTTCATAACCCTGTCTGTCCAGTCGTAGTCGTCATTGTTCGGACCGCAGGCAATCTTCCTGAAGGGCTTTTCAGGATCATACTGACGAAGATAGGTCTGGTATTGGCGATACAGGTGCCCATAGAATTCAGGGTGCATATTGCCACCGCAGCCCCAGTTCTCATTTCCTACAGCAAAATAGTCCAGCTTAAAGGCCTTATCCCTGCCATTAGCTCTTCTAAGGTCTGCCATGGGGGAAACTCCCTCGAAGGTCATGTATTCAACCCACTGGCTCATCTCCTGAACTGTGCCACTTCCAAGGTTCCCGTTTACATAAGTCTTGCAGCCAAGCTGCTCACACAGCTCCATAAACTCATGGGTTCCGAAGCTGTTGTCCTCCATAACTCCGCCCCAGTGAGTATTGATCATCTTCTTGCGCTTTGACTTCTCACCGATTCCGTCCATCCAGTGATACTCATCGGCAAAGCATCCGCCGGGCCAGCGAAGCACCGGCACATTAATCTCTTTAAGGGCTTCCACTACATCTTTTCTCATGCCCTTAACATTGGGAATATCTGAATCCTCCCCGACATAAAGTCCCTCGTAGATGCATCTTCCCAGATGCTCCGAGAAATGTCCGTATACTTCGGGCTCTATCCTGCCCATGGTGTGCTTTTCATTAATTACCAGCTTCATCGCCATTCTCCTTCCCTGCCATATAGTGAACCGCCCACACAGAGTGGTTGTTATCACCAACGGCGCTTATACAAAACGTATTGTTTCCGGCTTCATCCGTCATATTTATCATAACACCCTTATAGGTAATTTCTCCGATCTTAAGGGTGACGAAATTTGTTCCATCCTTTACTTCGTAGCTGCCCTCTGCGCCGCCCGAAATCACTCCATCAGCAAAATCGCACTCCACAGGCTCATTTACCAGATTGTTAACCTCAAGACCGTGGTCCACAAGGTAGAACTTTCCTGACACATCTAAAGCGCTGTACCCCTCTGCCGAAAGGCTCTCGCCGTTTGTTGCAAAAGGGAGAATGCAAGGCCATCCGTCCTCATTCATGGCCATCTGATGAACTCTTACGGCGTGGAACTCACCGTTATTCTTGAATCTCTGATGGTATACCACATACAACTTACCATCCCCATCTTCAAAGGTTGACTGTCCACCGGGAGCCATGTAGGTAACATTGAGGCTTGGAAGGGTATAATTGCCCATGAGCTTTGTGCCATAATCCGCAAAAGCCTCACAGTCCCCCTTGATCCCAAGGCTTTTTCCGGTCACGTCAACATAGGTCCCGTCGGGCTTATCGCTTCGAAGAACCCTCATCTGGTATCCGCCGTCAGTCTGCAGATTTCCGTAGGATAAAAAGAGATAGTAATATCCCGTATTCTTATCGTAATGAATATACGGTCCCTCTATAGGGTGATGGAAGCCGCCGATAAGGCGCTTTCCATAATACTTATCCACCTCATTCTCGTCGTCCGTCTCAGGATGAATAGGTTCTCCCGTCTCCTGATCCAGCTCCAAAATGAAGATTCCTCCTGACCAGGATCCATACACCATCCACAGCCTGTCATCGGCATCATAAAACATTGCGGGATCAATGGCATTGGGCCAAAGCTGGTTGTTAAAGGCTCCCCCGGAGATGTAGCGCTGCCTTGTCTTTACATCGTCCCCCATGATCTCCTCAAAGTTTGTGAGGTCTAAGTCCGACTTGGTAAATCCCGAATATATGATGGTCTTCTCGTAGTGGAAGGGTCCGCCTATATTGTCAGATGTGGCAAGACAGATATTTGACTTGATATATGAAGACGTGGTGCAGAAGTACATCATGTACTTACCCGTCTTCTTATTGTATATTACGCTGGGAGCCCATACGGAGTAACCGTTCTGCTCATTCTTCCCAACAAAGGAAAAGGCATCGAAGGGTTCTGTCAGCAGGTTGTCAAAAATCTTATTTGAGCTGTTGACTCCGTCCCCCCAGGTCGTCCATTTTACAAGATCCTGCGAAGTTGCCGCAGTCATGTGGGTTCCGTAGCAGTAATATGTGCCGTCGTCTCCAACTATTATCTGGGGATCGTGAAGTGATCCTCCTGAATTTACCGATCCAACCGCAATCTCTTCCACCGAAACCTCCTTTGGGAGCGCTGATACCGCGGCTGCCTGACCAGCTCCGCCAGCAGCATCTGTTCCACAACCACAAATCATAAGCCCCAGGGCCATTAAAAGCGCTGTTACCCCTTGTAATCTCTTTTGCATGAAATACTCCTTAACCTCTTACTGATCATTCATAGGAAAAGACAGGTCGGCCCTGCGAATCCCATCTAACAGGCATAAGTCTTGCGTGCCTGCCCGGATTGTAAAGAGGGTCTCCTTCAATATTCTCCTCGCCCCTTGCGTGATAGACGCAGATATCATTCCCATCTTCATCAACGGTAAAGCTGTTGTGTCCGGGTCCGAATATCTCTCTGGTCTCATCGCTCTTAAGAACCGGATAACGCTCCTTGGTCCAGGACCTGGGATCAAGAAGATCACTGTCTTCATCAGCTGTCAGCATTCCCATACAGTAAGCCTTACCGGTCTCACTTGCTGAGTAGGTAAGGAAAAGCCTGCCATCGTGTTTGATAACAGCAGGTCCCTCATTAACCCAGAAACCCACTCTCTCCCAGTCATAGTCCGGAGTTGTGAGCATAACCTGTACCGTTGCCAGCTTCCAGGGTTTCTCCATTCTGGCGATATAGAGGTTACTGATCTGTTTGCCGACGCCAACCTTCTCAGCCCAGACGTAGTAGCGCTGACCCTTATTCTCAAAAACCGTCCCATCCAGGGAAAAGGCTTCAAAAGAAAACTCATCATCATCGGCTCTTTGCATCTTGCCCAGCTCTCTCCAAGTTCCTGTGATCGGATCCTCATCCTTGCACTCAAGAACATAGGGCCTTATATCCCAGATGGAATCCTTATCTCCGCCGGCATAGTAGATATACCATGCTCCGTCAAGATAGTGGAGCTCCGGCGCCCAAATGTGAATGCTCATAGGTCCGCTCTCATGCTTGTGCCAAACCTCTGTCTCGGGTGCATCCTTAAGCCCCCAAAGGCTGTCCGCCTTCCTTAGACAAATGCCGTCATAGGCCGGGACAGAAGCTGTAAAATAATAAGTTCCGTCGGTATGTCTGTACACATAAGGATCCGCCCTTTGGGTGATCCAAGGCTCATTATATCTGATATTTTCCATTCCGCTCATAACACTTTCCCTCAGTCTATCGATATCATAAATAAATTTTATTGCCACGAAAGTTGAGTGTCAATGAATATTTTAGTTATAAATGAACTATTTTAGATATTTGTATGAATGAACAAAAACATCTTTTTTCTTTGTGCATATTTCTGAGGGTTTATCACAAAAAGAGAGCATCAATCATTGGTTATTATGCCAACAATTTGATGCTCTTCAAAATCTCTTTAGATTTATCTATATGTTATTTCAGCCTCTCGATAAAACTTTCCAGACGCTCCATAGCCGCCTTGAGGTTCTCCAGAGAATAGGCGTAGGAAATACGGATATATCCCTCTCCGCAGTCACCGAAGGCATTTCCCGGAACCACAGCAAGCTTCTCTTCCTTAAGAAGCCTTGTACAGAACTCGTCGCTGCTCATTCCGAACTGCTTGATGCTGGGGAACACGTAAAAGGCACCAAAGGGCTCAAAGCAGGTAAGTCCGATGCGCTTGAACTCATTCAGAAGATACCTTCTGCGGTGGTTGTACTGCTCCCTCATCATGGCCACATCGTCGTCGCCGTTTTTAAGTGCCTCAACAGCCGCATACTGACTGGTGGTGGGAGCACACATGATGGCAAACTGATGGATCTTTACCATCTGTTCCATGATCTCCTTAGGACCGCAGGCGTAGCCCAGTCTCCATCCTGTCATGGCATAGGCCTTGGAGAAACCGTTTATAAGTATCGTCCTCTCCTTCATTCCGGGCAGAGATACTATGGATACGTGCTTGCCGCTGTAGGTGAGCTCACTGTAGATCTCATCGGAGATGACATAGAGATCCTTCTCAATGACCACTTTGGCTATGGCCTCCAGGTCCTCCTTCTCCATTACAGCTCCTGTGGGGTTGTTGGGGAAAGGCAGCACCAGGATCTTGGTCTTATCCGTTACCTTATCAAGGACCTCCTGCGCCGTAAGCCTGAACTGATTCTCCTCTTTGAGCTCGATGATAACAGGCACTGCGTCTGCAAGAATGGCGCAGGGCTCGTAAGAAACATAGCTTGGCTGAGGGATCAGAACCTCATCTCCCTCATCTACCATAGCGCGAAGAGCAAGGTCAATTGCCTCGGATCCGCCCACGGTTATAAATATCTCTTTTATCGGGTCATAGGTGACCCCCTGTGTTCTGCTAATATAATTGGATACTTCCTGCCTCAGCTCCTTAAGACCGGAGTTGGAGGTGTAGAAAGTTCTGCCCTTTTCCAGGGAATAGATGCCCTCATCTCTTATGTGCCAGGGAGTGTCAAAATCCGGCTCGCCCACACCAAGGGATATGGCTCCTTCCGTCTCCTGAACGATGTCAAAGAACTTTCTGATTCCCGAAGGCTTGATATCCACTACTTTTTTGCCGATCGGATTTCTCATGGTGTGATTATCTCCCTTGTATCTTCATATTTCTTTGCCAGAATAGTGCCGTGATCCTTGTACTTTTTCAGGATGAAATGGGTAGCTGTTGAAAGCACGGTGTCCAGAGTGGAAAGCTTGTTGCTTACAAAACCGGCAACCTCCTGCAGGGTCTTACCCTCAAGAATTACCATAAGGTCAAAGCCTCCGCTCATAAGATATACGCTGGTAACTTCCGGATACTTGTAGATCCTCTCAGCGATGCTGTCAAAGCCAAGGCCTCTCTGAGGCGTAACCTTTACTTCGATAAGTGCGTTAACCTTCTCTATGTCGGTCTTGGACCAGTCAATCATTGTATGGTAACCGCAGATAATCCCCTCTTCTTCCATGGCCTTAAGCTCATTGGCCACCACTATCTCCTCCGCCCCAAGAAGGACGCTGAGTTCGTGAACATCAATGCGGCTGTTCTTTTCGATAATATTAAGTATCTCTTGTCTTGTACTCATACAGGTTCTCCCCTTCTATTTATCGCTTTAATTCGACATATTATATCTATGATAACACAATATTGCACAGGTTACCCAAGAATTCTCAGCACCTCATCAGCCTGCGGCCTCTCCAGGAATCTGCTTTCATCGCCGTTAATGATAAGTCTGTCATTTCCCTTTTGGAGCTGTCCTATCACCTTTGCGTAAATTCCCCTCTCCGCAAGGGCTGACACAAATGCCTCTCCGTCATCGGCAGCGCACAAAAGAGCTCCCTGTGACGCCAGAAAATACGGGTTAACCTCAAAAAACTCGCAGACCTCAATTGTCTGCTGCTTTATCGGGATGCTCTTTAAATCTACATGCATCCCGCATCCCGCTCGTTCAGCCATCTCCCATAAAGCGGCAAATATTCCGCCAAAGGAACAGTCGTGTATCGCCGAGGCTCCTTTTTCTATCGCCGCCCCCGCTGCATCTTTAATGCTTATACAGTTCCGGAAGTTCTCCGCTTCCTCAATAAAAGGCACAGGATACCGCTTTGAAAGCTCATCCTTTCTCTCCCTTGCCAGCATCGCGCTGCCCTCAAGGGCAATGTGGCCCGTGACCACAAGGTCCATTCCCACAGAAACTTTCTTATCCGCGAGGGATTCGCCCTCCGCCGCATATCCCACAGCTGTTGCGGTGACGACAGGTCTTCTTACCGCAGCAGTAACCTCTGTGTGGCCGCCGGCATAAACCGTCCCGGACGTCTTAGCCCCCTCTATAGCACCTCTTACAATCTCCTTAAGAAGCGGCTCCTGTGCATCCTCCGGAAGAAGCACAGCCACTGTCACATGGTCAATTCTTATTCCCTGGGAAAAGAGCCCGTTACAGGCATTTACAACACTGTAGTAGCCAAGATCCTCCCCACCGATGCTAAGTGCAAGGGGCGCGGTGGCCGAAAAGACCTCCATTTTTTCAGAAAAAGCGCAGTCTGACCCTACAGCTGCGCTTTTAACATTCTTAAATTCAGTTTTTATCTGCTTTAACACGGAGCGCTTAAGAGCGTTCTCCGTAATCTTGCCAATTCTCATAGGCTCTCCATATTCCGGCATCAGCCTGTGGTAATGGTCTCCGCATCTCCGACCTCTTCGCTGGGAGCCGGCTGCTGTTGCTGCATAAGCTGGGCGTTGGCTGCATTGACAGCATCATTCACCGCCTGGCCTGCCGCCTCGGCGCCTTCGGTACCTGCCGCGGCCCTTGCCGCTCCAAGCGCTCCCGCCACAGACTTAACGGTATTCACATCCCCTGTTGCTATCGCTGTCTGAAGCTGGGCAATGGCTGTAGGATCCGCTCCGGCCGTTCCCACGGTAACAATCTTGGGAACCATCTTGTAGTTACTGCTGTTAACCTGCTCGGTTGTGGTCTCACCGTTCTGAGTCACAGTCTTCCAAAGCTGTGCCTTATAACCAAGGTGAGCAGACTGAACTCCCACGTATCCGATCCCCTGGCCGGGATCCGTTACAAACTGATCCGCAGAGGCAGGTGTGGTCTCAAGGACCTTACTCTCAAAAGAAATCTTTCTGTCCGCAGGCCTTGTCTCCACGCCATAGACAGTAAAGGTAATGTGCTTGTCAGGGGTTGTATACCCTTCAATATATATAGGTGACTCAAGGTTATTTACAAACTTGAAGTTCTTGCCGCCGGACTCCGCTATAGCCGCATCAGCCGAGGGCTCGACATAAGTAACGATCATTGAGTGGTTGTGCCTCTCGGTAACCTCCAGCTCTGCAAGAAGAACCGCATTATAGAGGGTGGTTGAAACCTGGCAGATTCCACCGCCGACGCTCTCAACAACCAGGCCATTCAGATAGGATCCCGCAGGGAAATAACCGTTGGCCTCAGTAAAAGGAGTTATGGTATCAAGAACAGAGAACTCCTCTCCGGGATAAATGGTGGCTCCATTGATCAGGGAGCATCCGTTGGCCACATTTGCACTTCTGGCCGCACCGGAAGTCTTGTAGCTGGTGGTAAAAGTCCCAAGAACATCTCTTACCTTGGAAAGCTCTTCAGCGCTTCCCTTGGGCGCATCAGCCTTCACGGACAGATCTACGATGTTGTCTCCGCCTCCGATGCCCTCGCTCAGATAACTCTTAATAATATCGATCGACTTGGCCTGATCCACAAGATATCCTGTCTGGCCCTCAGTCACCTGAAAACCGTCAGCGGTCTTTGTAAGGCTGCAGTTTACAGTCTCCTGGTCAAAAGAGTCAGCACACTTCGCCACGTATCCGGCAATAGCCTCCTCGTCATATCCGTACACCAGATCAAAGGTATGATTGTTTTGCTCAAGATCCTTGAGTTCCTTGTATCTCTTAATGATGTTACCCTCATGGCCTAGAGCATATGCTTCTTCAACCACTCCGGTATTGCTCCAGTAAAGGCCAATGTCAAGGCCTGTTATCTCCATCTGCTTGTCAGGTCCCGCCGACAGCACAATGGCCTGCTGCTCTATCTCGTTAACATATTCAGTGACCGCTTCTTCTGCCTCTGACACTCCCATGCCCGAAACGTCTACAGGACCTATAAAAACGCCCTTGGCAATCTGTCTTGAATCCGATGCCACAGCTTTTGTTCCAGGGGCAATAACCGCCATGGAAAGTACCAGCATCAGTCCCACAAAAAATTTTTTCATAATGCTTCCTCTGTGCTATTATGTAAATAATAATCCACGATTTTCTGAAAGGATATTATAGATGATATTCCCCTTTTTAGCAACCTTCATACTGATAGCCATTCTGTTCAATATCAGCAGTCGCAGGGTCTCCAGGAAGACCGAAGAAAGGGAGGCATCCTTCTGGCAAAAAGAGCTTGAGGCCAACAACGTCAGAAAAAAGAGCCTTGACTCTCTTGAATACATCCACATTCCCCTGGATCTTTTACCCTTTAATACCGCAGAAGATGATGAGTATCTTCAGGGGTGTGAGAATGAAGTTCTCGCCCTTAAGGATGAGAAGATTGTGAATCTCACCGGAATCTCCAATACCGACCTTAAGCTGGAATACGGGACCGCCAATATCACGGTTCTGTCCCAATATGATCAGAATTACACCGCTCTGGTGTGCGCCCTTCAAAAATGGGGCCAGGCGCTTTATGACAGAGGCCGCTACGAAGATGCAGCCAAGGTCCTGGAATTTGCCGCCAGAACCCGCTCCGACATCACTGCCACCTACAGAGTTCTGGCAGATCTCTACCGCACAAAGCTCGGTTACAACGAAGATGAGATCAAGAAGAAGATCGACGGGCTCATTCCAATAGCCAAAAACCTGAATGCCCTTAGTAAGTCAACCATTCTGAAGATCTTAGAGCCGGAGCCCCAGGAAGAACCCCAGTGAATATCACAAGCCGGAAAGCAGCTGCTTTCCGGCTTTATTGTTATCAAAGTGTCTGAACAAATCTGTCGAAGGCAGCCTGTCCCTCTGGGGTGCGCTTATAAACACCGGCATCCTCAAGAACGTGCATAAACACTTCTCCAATCTCATTCTGAACTATCTCATCAATATTGTCTTTGTTGATGCTGTCATACTTTTTGCTGAAGGCGTCGACCCAATCCGCATGTTTTTCAAGAACCTCATCAGCTCTTAAGTCCTTACCGGCAAGGATCGCCTCTTTAAGAGAAGCCATTTCACCCTTAAGTCTTGCAGGAAGAACAGCCAGTCCCATAACCTCGATAAGTCCGATGTTCTCCTTCTTAATGTGATGGAGCTCTGCGTGGGGATGATAGACCCCAAGAGGATGCTCCTTGGTGGTGATATTATTTCTAAGAACCAGATCAAGCTCGTAGTTCTCTCCCCGCTTTCTGGCAATGGGGGTAATGGTGTTGTGAGGTGTTCCCTCTGTTTCCGCAAAGATGAAGGCCGCCTCATCGGTATATCCTCTCCACTTTTCAAGAATTACGTCTGCAAGGGCAATGATCCTGTTGTAATCCGGAGCCGAAAGCCTTATTACTGACATGGGCCACTTCACGATACCACTTTTAACGTCCTCAAAGCCCTTCACGGTGAAGGTTCGCTCCACAGGGGCCTTGGCCATAGCAAAGGTGTAATGTCCGCCCTGGAAATGGTCGTGGCTTAGGATCGAGCCGCCTACAATGGGAAGGTCCGCATTGGAACCCACAAAATAGTGGGGGAACTGCTTCACGAAATCAAAGAGCTTGCAGAAGGTTCCGTGCTCGATCTTCATAGGAATATGCTTTGAGTTGAAAACGATGCAGTGCTCATTGTAATAAACATAGGGCGAATACTGGAAGCCCCACTTGGAATCCTGAATGGTGACAGGGATGATCCTGTGGTTTTCCCTTGCCGGATGGTCTACTCTTCCTGAGTATCCCTCGTTTTCCCAGCAAAGCTGACACTTGGGATATCCGCTCTGCTTGGCATTTCTTGCAGCTGCTATAGCCTTGGGATCCTTCTCCGGCTTAGATAAATTGATGGTGATATCAAGATCTCCGTACTCCGTGGGCGCAATCCACTTCATATCTCTGGCGATCCTGTATCGCCTGATATAGTCTGTATTCTTGGAGAAATTATAGTAGAAGTCCGTAGCTGCTTCAGGACTCTTTGCATACTCCTCATTAAATCTGCTGATGACTTCGCTTGGTCTTGATACCATGGTGCCCATGATCCTTGTATCAAAAAGATCTCTGTACACCACACTGTCGTTCTCAATTAGCCCGTTTGCAACAGCATAGTCGTCCAGATCTTTTAAAACGTCCTCCAGGTAAGATGCCAGCTCTTTTTCCCCGGAAGGAACTTCTGATGCCAGCTTCTCAATATCCTCTGCCTCATACTCTGCCGCATCTAGTCCCAGCAGGATGAGAAGAGAGTTTACTGTGTAAATGATGTCCTCCTTCTCAATAAGGCCGGTATGAAGGCCGTAAGCCACAAGTTTATTAATGGAATTCATATCTTTTCTCCTATCTAAACATGTCTCTGTGTAATGAATGATATACGGATTGCTCCACTTCCTTCCGGCAATCCTGCAAGCATCCGGATTTCTTTAGCATCTCTATATCATTCAGATCATTTCCGGGCCGCCGCCAATCTCAACTGTGTAGAATGTAGCGTCGTAGCCGATTTTCTTCCTGTAGTTCTCACCAACGGTCTTCTTGAAGTTCTCAATGGCCTCATCCTTCACGATTGAAACTGTGCAGCCGCCGAATCCGCCGCCGGTCATTCTCGAGCCGATGACTCCGGGGATCTTCCATGCTTCCTCAGCAAGAGTATCCAGCTCTATTCCTGTTACATCGTAGTCATCACGAAGTGACTCGTGGGACTGTCTCATAAGGTTTCCGAATTGCTCAAGATCGCCGTCCTTAAGGGCCTTAACCGCTTCGATGGTCCTCTGGTTTTCGTAAACGGCGTGCTTAGCCTTTCTCTGCATGTCAGGGTCTGTAAGCTGACCTTTGATCTTCTCAAATTCCTCTATTGACAGGTCTCCAAGCCCCTTGATATCAGTGGTCTTCTTAAGGATTGCAAGCGCTTCCTCGCACATGCTGCGTCTTGCATTATACTGAGAATCCGTAAGTTTGTGCTTCTTGTTGGTATTAGCGATTATGATCTTGGCGCCCTCAAGCTTGATAGGTGCATATTCAAAAGAAAGATCGGCTGTATCAAGGAAGATGGCATTGTTTTCCTTGCCCATAGCCACAGCAAACTGGTCCATGATGCCGCAGTTGCAGCCGTTGAAATTGTTCTCGGAATACTGTCCGATAAGGGCCAGATTCTGATTGTCGACATCAAAACCGTAAAGATCCCTTAAAATAAATCCTGTGAGCACCTCAAGAGACGCTGATGATGAAAGGCCCGAGCCATTGGGGATGTTACCGTAGATAACCATATCAAATCCCTTGTCCAGATTCATGCCTCTCTTGGCAAAAGCCCAGATGACTCCCTTGGGATAGTTGGTCCAGCCTGCCTTATCGCTGGGCTTTAAGTCATCCAGTGAGCTCTCAATGACTCCCACTTTGTTCTGGTTCACAGAATAGAAACGAAGCTTGTTGTCATCTCTTTTGGCTGCTGCTCCGTAGGTTCCGATGGTAAGGGCACAGGGGAAAACGTGTCCTCCGTTATAGTCTGTATGTTCTCCGATGAGATTAACTCTGCCCGGTGCAAAATAGGCTTTTACGCCGTCTCTTTTGCCGAATGCCTTCTCGAAGTTCTCTAAAACCGCCTTCTTCATCTCCTGATCTATCATATAACCCTCCTGATTTAAAAAAACGCAACGTGTTATCTTGTGTAATAATCATAATAAAAGAGGCACGGATTTTCCATGCCTCTTTGTTTATATAACCTGTCAAAATGTTAAATTATTCCAAAATCAGTTCTTGGCAGCTTCAATGAGCTTATCTCTGAGCTGGTTCTCGATCTGAGCAAGCTCAGCCTCTGCCTCACGGCGCTTCTGCTTACCTTCTGTCTGGATCTTAAGAACTTCGTCAAGAGTTGTGATAAGGGACTCATTGGTGTGCTTCAAAGTCTCGATATCAACAATTCCTCTCTCAGCCTCTTTAGCGCTCTCGATGGTAGCAACCTTAAGAGCATCGGCATTCTTGCGAAGGAGCTTGTTGGTCATATCGTTGACCTCGCGCTCAGCCTTTGCTGCCTGTGTGGCGTGCTCAATACCCATGGCGATAACCATCTGGTTCTTCCAAAGAGGAATCGTGTTAACGATGGTTGACTGGATCTTCTCAGCCATTACTGTATCAGAGCTCTGTACCATACGGATCTGAGGACCTGTCTGCATAGCGATGGTTCTTGTAAGCTCAAGGTCATAGATCTTCTTCTCAAATCTGTCACACTTGTTGGCAAAATCCTTGGCTGCCTCTGCATCCTCGGGAAGTCCTGATGCCTCAGCCTTCTTCTGAAGTTCAACCAGTGTGGTTGTACGCTCCTGCTCAAGTCTCTTCTTGCCGGCAAGGATGTACATTGTCAGCTCCTTGAAGTAGTTAAGGTTCAGCTCGTACATCTTGTCCAGAAGTTCAACGTCCTTAAGCAGTGTAACCTGGTGCTTCTCCAGCTCGTTGCTGATGGTCTGTACATTGGTCTCAGCCTTGCTGTACTTAACCTTAAGGGCCTCAAGTCTGTTGGCACTCTTCTTGAAAAGAGCCTTCAATCCCTTGTCGTCCTCATCTATCTCAAAGCTCTTGAGCTGGGTAACAAGATCTGTGATCATATCACCGACTTCACCCATATCCTTGGTTCTTACATTCTCAATGGCCTTCTCGGAGAAATCAGCCAGCTTCTTCTGTGTGCCGACACCGTAGTTCATAACTCCGGCTGAGTTCGCAATATCGATCTGCTTACTGAACTCCTCTACCTGTTTGAGTTCTTCCTCTGTAAGCTGTGCTTCCATGGCAAGATTGCCGTTGTCCTTGGCTGCTTCAGGTGCTGCCTGAGGCTGTGCCTCTGCCTGTGCTGCTTCTGCTCCAAAGCTGAGTGTGGGTGCTGCGGGGGCTGCACCGAATTCTAAATCTACTCCCATAACGTCCTCCTGTATCATTTCTATTATTTAGGCTGTGTCTGAGTAGCCGCTGCTGCAGCTGCCGAGGCAAAACCCTGTCCCTCTTGTGTAAGTCCGTCCTGTGCCATCATGGTCTTCATAACCGAGATGTCCGATGATATATCCCAGGCCATATCCTGGAAAAGACTGTTAAGGAGGTTCTCAAATGCGCTGTTAATGGTATCCATGGCTGCATCGATCTGATCCTTGGTCTTGGTAATGTTGTCTCCAACCTCAGGCTGTCTGTCCAGTTCCACATACGCCCCAAGAAGTTTCTTGGTAGTGGGAAGATAATAAGTCATAAGCTTGTGAAGATCGTCCGCGCTGGAGGGATCTCTTTTGACCTGCATAAAGATCTTGTTCATGATCTCTTCAAGTCTGTAAAGCTTATTGGACATCTCCTCCGTATCGGGGATGATGTCATTGACCTGTCTTACGTAGGTAACGTACTCGTCGCCCTCAACCAGGATGTCTTTTACCTTCTGAGGATACTGAGCATATGCTGCCTGTTTAGCCTTGTTGGCCTCACTGGTCACCTGAGCAGCTTCTCTCTCGCGGTTCTCCCTGGCGATCCTGTCATTCTCCGCACCTTCGTACATCTTATACGCTTCATCGGTGATCATACAGGTGGTCTCTGTGCGGTCAAGCCTTGCTCTTGGAAGGAATCCCCGCTTCATCATATCCTTGATGTCCTTGAGAACCTCTTTGTCGCTCTTAAGTACAACCTTCGCAAGGTCCGAAATCGAGAAGTACTGTGCCTCCTTGAGGATATTGCCGTACTGATAATACTTACTTGAAAGCCTGTATTTCCTGAGTCCGTTGAAAAAAGCCGCCACACAAAGGGCTGAAACAACGCCCATCGCTATGGCTCCTGCAACCGAGCCGCTCACCAGAGCGCCCAAAAGAGCCATAATAAAAAACACTCCCATGGCTCCTCCGAAGAACATCTCCGGTACTCCCAGATATCTGCTGACTTTCTTCTGCAAAAACGGAATGAACACGGGCTTGGGCCTTCCAACCTGTCTTGCGGTCCCGTTCATTGTCTGCGCCTGTCTTGCGCTGGAGTAGGTGGTTCTTGGTGCCACGGAAACTGACTTTATAACCTTGGAGATATCCGCGCCAAGATGACTGTAATCGTTCTTGTCAATGGCGATGGTTACGCTGTCTAATATCTCTTTCCCGGCTTTTATAAATTCATCTCTATCGTTAGCCAATTTGATCTGTTCCTTTCACATTTTGTACATTATACAAAATGCAACTTACATTTTACAGTAAAAATGGCGAAAAAACAATTATCCTAAGCCCCTAAAAACCGCGAATGATAGCACTTGAAATCCCCGTTAGCGGCATATTACAATACTTTTGTATCAAAAAGACGTATCTTGGAGAGGTTCATCTATGGAAAAAGCCTATAAACTGCTGTTTAATACCGAGGAATCCGACGATCTTTATGTGTACTGCTGCGGGCTCTCCCAGACCCTGCCGGGACACAGCTTTGGGCCTGCCCTTAAGCCACATTTCATGATCCACTATGTTTTAAGCGGCAAAGGCTCTTTTAACATAGGCGGAAAGACCTATCCCCTCAGGGAAGGCTACGGTTTCCTTATCGTTCCCGACGAGCTGGCCTACTACGTGGCTGACGACGCAGACCCCTGGACCTATGCCTGGGTCGGATTCGGAGGCAAAAGAGCTGAGGCCATCGTTTCACAGCTTGGCCTATCTCTCATTCAGCCTGTGTTCAAAAGCGATGCACAACAGACCATCTATGACCTTATCAAGGACATGATGGATCACAATACCTTCAGTGTAGAGGACGTTCTTAGAAGGAACGGCCTTCTTTCCATGTTCCTGTCCGTGATAGCCTCCGGCATCAGCGTATCACAAAGAAGTGACAGCGGCAGCGCCAATGACTACGTAAACAGGGCCCAGGCCTATATCCGCAGCAACTACTGTAACCCCATAAAGGTCACCGACATTGCAAACTACGTCTGCATCAACAGGAGTTACCTCTATACTCTTTTCCAGAAAACCCTTGGCATATCGCCCCAGCAGTATCTGACAAGCTACCGCATTGCCAAGGCCACAGAGCTTCTGCAGCTCACCCAGCTTCCCATCGAGTCTATAGCCATATCCTGCGGCTACTCGGATCCCCTTGTTTTCTCCAAAGCTTTCCGTCAGGAGAAAAAAATATCGCCCTCGGGATACAGAAAAACTCTGCCCAAGAGCGATACTAATGCCGGTAATAAGGAGCATTTAAAACAGGTGGAAAAGCTCATCGAGGAGCGTCACTTAGAGTCCAACGATCCAAATTAAAGCTCAAGCTTATCCAAATGCCATACCTCATCCACATATTCCTGGATGGTTCTGTCTGATGAGAACTTGCCGCAGCATGCGGTGTTCATCATGGACATCTTTGCCCAGCGCTTCTTGTCTGCGTAGGCATCTGAAATCTTTCTCTGTGCCTCAAGGTAGGCCTCAAAATCCTTAAGAATAAAGTACTGATCTGCCTTGTTGGAATTGATGGTATTCAGCAGGCAGTTATAAAGCGGTCTGAACAGTTCTCTGTCTGAAGAGAAGGTTCCGTCCACCAGTTTATCCAGAACAGTCTTAACATTGGGATTGCTGTTATAGATGTCCATGGGATTGTAGCCGCCGTGCTTCTCGAAGTCCATAACCTCCTGAGAGGTAAGACCGAAGATAAATGCGTTCTCCTCACCAACCTCATTGACGATCTCCACGTTGGCACCGTCCAGTGTTCCCAATGTAACCGCACCGTTAAGCATCATCTTCATGTTTCCGGTTCCGGAAGCCTCTTTACTTGCGGTTGAGATTTGCTCTGAAATATCAGCTGCAGCAAAGATCAGCTCTGCGTTTGAAACCTTGTAATCCTCGATAAATACAACCTTGAGCTTGCCGTTGATGTCGGGATCGTTATTAACCACATCAGCCACTGAGTTAATGAGCTTGATGGTAAGCTTCGCGGTAAGGTATCCGGCTGCTGCCTTGGCTCCGAAGATGTAAGTCTTGGGATAAAAGTCATTGTCCGGATGCGTTTTGATCTCGTTGTATTTATGGATAACCTGAAGTATGTTAAGGAGCTGTCTCTTGTACTCGTGAAGTCTCTTTACCTGTACATCAAAAATGGACTTTGGATCAACCTCAACGCCGTTGTGCTCCAGGATATAGGCTGCAAGGCGTTTCTTGTTCTTGAGCTTGATCTCCATGAACTCGGCCTGAGCCTTCTTGTCGTCAACAAACTGTTTGAGCTTGCTCATCTCGGAGAGGTCTGTGATCCAGCCGTCGCCGATCTTCTCTGTAACCCAGTCTGCCAGAAGGGGATTGGCGTGCATAAGGAATCTTCTCTGGGTGATACCGTTGGTCTTGTTGTTGAACTTCTCGGGCATCATCTCGTAGAAGTCCTTGAGCTCTCTCTTTTCCAGGATCTCGGTGTGGAGTCTTGCAACACCGTTTACGGAATGTCCGCCTACAATGGCAAGGTGAGCCATTTTGACCTGGTTGTCATAAAGGATAGCCATGCTTCTGATCTTGGCCTGAACATCGATTCCTGCGTGACCCGAGTACTGGCGCATGATCTGATCCACAAATCTTCTGTTGATCTCATCTACTATCTGATAAATTCTGGGAAGCAGCCTCTGGAAAAGATCTACCGGCCACTTCTCAAGGGCTTCAGCCATGATGGTGTGGTTGGTGTAGCAGCAGGTCTTTGTTGTTACATCCCAGGCTTCATCCCAGGTTAAGTAATACTCATCCATGAGAATACGCATAAGCTCTGCAACAGCCACTGTGGGGTGAGTATCATTGAGCTGGAATACAGCCTTCTCGTAGAACTTTCTGATGTCATCATGTTTTTTGAGATATCTCTTGATAGCGGTCTGAACAGAAGCTGAGATAAAGAAATACTGCTGCTTGAGCCTCAGCTCTTTTCCCGCGATGTGATTGTCGTTGGGGTAGAGGACTTCGCAGAGCTGGCTTGCAAGATTCTCCTGCTCAACAGCCTTCTGGTAGTCGCCCTTGTCGAAGGAATCCAGCTGGAAGCACTGAACAGGCTCCGCATCCCAGATCCTCAAGGTGTTTACCACACCATTGCCGTAGCCGACAACGGGAAGATCGTAGGGAATGGCCTTAACAACCTGATATCCCTCCTGCTTAAACACGGTTCTTCCGCGCTCGTCGGTATACATATTTACATAGCCGCCAAACTTAACTTCCTTGGCGTACTCATTTCTTCTAAGTTCAAAGGGATTACCGTTCTCAAGCCAGGTATCCGGAACCTCAACCTGATAGCCGTCCTTGATCTTCTGGCGGAACATACCGTATTTGTAGCGGATACCGCAGCCGTAGGCCATGTATCCGAGAGTTGAAAGAGAATCAAGAAAACATGCGGCAAGTCTTCCAAGACCACCGTTTCCAAGGGCGGGATCGGGCTCCTGATCCTCGATCATATTTACGTCTATTCCCAGCTCATCAAGAGCTTCCTTGACGGGTTTATATGCCTGAAGGTTGATCAGGTTGTTACCGAAGGCTCTTCCCATAAGGAATTCCATGGACATGTAGTACACGATCTTGGGGTCCTGCTCCGCAGCTGCCTTCTGGGTTGTCATCCAGTGATCGACAATGGCATCCTTGATTGCATATGCCGCAGCTTGATACATCTCCTGAGGCGTAGCCTCTTCCATGGTCTTTCTGTAAAGAGTCTTAACGTTGTACTGGACACTTCTCTTGAAGAGATCTTTGTCAAAAGATAGTTTTTTCTTCTTCATATATCCTCCTGACGATTGGTTCACTCTCTGTTATTTCGTAAAAAAAAGAAAAGAGCACTATTTAATTCTACCGCAAAATAGTGCACTTTTCTATAAACAATCCGTAAATTAGCTCATTTCACGCGATCTACAGCACATTTACTGAAGAAGTGCAAGAACGCCCTGATTTGTCTGATTGGCCTGAGCCAGTATTGACTGCCCTGCCTGAGCAAGAATGTTATTGTTGGAATATTTCACCATCTCTCTTGCCATATCCGTGTCACGGATCAGGGACTCTGCGCTTTGTGTGTTTTCTACAACGTTATCCAGATTCTTTATGGCATGCTCCATACGATTCTGATAGGCGCCGAATACGCCGCGCTGCTCATCCACAATCTGAGCAGCCTTTTTTACCTTATCAAGACCATCAATAGCATTATCTCTGGTAAGAGCATTAATAGCGTTAATTCCCAGTGAATGGTTGTTGAGAACATCATAGATAAGGGGAATTATGTTGTCATCGCCGCTCTCGGAACCTGCCTGTATGTTCAGCTTCATTGTTCCTGCGTAGATATTTGCTTCGAAATTGTTGGCGCTGTAATTGAGCATCTGCATGGAGTTCATGCTACTTCTGGTCATATCCACACCGGAAATATTGGCTATTCTTGTAATGATATCTTCCGCAGTTTCAGACTCGTCAACATTCATGTGAAGGGTAAAACTTCCGATAGTGCCTGTTACATCTGTTCCAGCATTTGTATATTTCAGAGTATCCGATGTGGTAAGTGCAAAATTTATATGAAGTTGTCCACCTACAGTACTGGAATTTATAAGCGAATTATTAGCTGTTGTTCCGTTGAGAGCATTGTTAATTGCTGTTTCGAGGTCGGCATTATTGAAAGACATATTTCTGGAGTATTTGTTCCCTTTATAGTAATACCACCAGACACCTTCCGTTGTTGCACTTCTCTCTCCTGATGATGTATATACGGAGCCGCTGTACTTTGCTGTAACATCAAAAGTAGCGGGGGTTGAGGGCTGTGTGTTTGCGTTTTTTCCAAAGTCGAAATCAAAACTCATCGTTGAAGTATCCGATGCGTTTTTTCTGTTGTCGGGGTCATTCCCGTCGGGATTGATATGATCTTCACTCCCGTTTGCAGCGTTTCTGCTGATAATTCCGGCCGGGTAGGTCATACTTCCGGAAATACTTGAGCGGCTGTCTCCGCGGACCGTACCTGATAATGAATATCCTGAGCTGGTTCCTACAGCTTTATTGTTGAGCTCTGAAACCAGCTGTGCCATCGTGGCATCGCTGTCCAGGGTAAGCCGCAGATTGGGAGAAATGCCCTGAGCTGAAGGATAGGTTGAATAATCCATGGTAGAGCTGTCCAGTTTTATGGTAAATCCTTCTTTAAGGGCGTCCTCAGAAGGCCAGGCAATCTCGTTACTGGTGTAATTGATGCCGTCATAACCGTTCCACTTTACCTTTACTCCGCTGCCTGTTGCTTCAAAGCGGAATGCACCATCGCTGGGCCATGCAGCCTTATTTGTTTCGGTGACCGTGCCGCTGTACCAACTATTCTGAATGCCCCAGGTAAATATCGGTCTCTGCTCCGTTCCTATAGCTTTCCTGTCTGTTGTATTCTCATCCCAGATAAGCTTTTCGTTGAAAGAAGTAGTATGGAAAGTTTTGTTACATTCAACCTTAAGCTGCTGTATCTCGGAATCGATATATTCTCTGTCTTCGGGAGTAAGTGGATCATTGGCCGCCTTGACGCAGAGCTCCGTCATACGGGCAAGCATCTCATCGATCTCAGCGAGGGCCGCATCCGCAACCTGGACATAAGAAACACCGTCCTGGACGTTCCTTGAAGCCTGATCCAGTCCGCGTATCTGTCTTCTCATTTTTTCACTGATAGCAAGACCTGCAGCATCATCTGCAGCACGATTGATTCTATAACCTGAAGACAGCTTTTCAGACGACTTGGCCTGGAGGCCAGTCGTTATTCCGAGCTGTCTGTTTGAATTCATTGCTAAGAGATTGTGCTGTATTACCATGGTAAAAAGATCCTTCTTAAGCTGCCTGAAGTCCCTTGTCAGGCGGGGGTCTTAAAAGGCGTCCTTGCAGGTTATCAGCCACATCCCTTTGGCTATTATTTATATCGGCCTATATACGCAATTCATTAAGACAATATTAAAAACACCCCCATCTTTAGAGGATGGAGGTGCTCATTTATCGCATGATTTCTGTTATTTAGCTCTTTTGCAGGTTATCAGACTTTCTCAACACCGATAGTTACCTTCTCGCCGTTGATATCCCACTCCTTAGCATTGGCCACATCAGCTCCGTAAACCACTTCGTTGGCAAGAACCTTTGTGGAGATGCTGTTCTCGTTGGCCTTTACGATGCCTGCAAGCTTCTCATTGCCGTTAAGGGATACCTTGATGTGATCCATAACTTCGAAGCCTGAATCCTTACGCATGGTCTGAACCTTACTGATAACCTCAAGGACGAAGCCTTCATTGATAAGCTCCTCTGTAAGATTGGTATCAAGAACAACGGTGATCCCCCAGTTCTCCTGTGATACAAAGCCTTCCTTCTGAGCCATTTCGATAAGAAGGTCTTCCTTAACAAGCTCAACATCCACATCATTTACAGTGAACTTGATGCTGCCGTTGGTATTGAGTTCGTCCATGGTGGCATTTCCGTCAAGTCCCTCAAGGTAAGCCTTGATAGCTCCGATGTTCTTGCCGTACTTAGGTCCCAGAGTCTTAAGCTGAGGTTTGAAGCTGTAGCTTGTAAAGTCTCTTACATCATCTGTGAAGGAAACGTTCTTGACGTTGAGCTCCTCTCTGATGATATCTGTATAGAACTCGCCTACAGTCTGCTCAGCCTTTACATACATCTGGCCGATAGGCTGACGGTTCTTGATGTTTGCTGCATTTCTTGCCGCTCTTCCAAGGACTACGATGTCGAGAACCTCTTCCATGTCCTTCTCAAGGTTGGTGTCGATCATGGACTCATCCACAACAGGGAAGTCACAAAGGTGGATACTCTCGGGAGCATCCTTGAAGCTGTTTCGAACAAGGTTCTGGTAAATCTCCTCTGTCATAAAAGGAACCATGGGAGCTGCTGCCTTGGCAACAGTCACAAGTGCTGTATAAAGGGTCATGTATGCGGAGATCTTGTCCTGCTCCATACCCTTAGCCCAGAAGCGCTCACGGGATCTTCTTACGTACCAGTTGGACATCTCATCAACGAAGTTGTCCAGAGCCTTACCTGCCTCAGGGATCCTGTAGTTGTTAAGGTTCTCATCTACTGCCTTTACGCAGCTGTTAAGCTTTGAAAGAAGCCACTTGTCCATGACAGTGAGCTTGTCTGTCTCAAGCTTATAGTCAGCGGCGTCGAAACCGTCGATATTTGCATAGAGTGTAAAGAATGCATAGGTGTTCCAAAGTGTTCCCAGGAACTTGCGCTGTCCTTCCATAACCGCATCACCGGAGAATCTTGAAGGAAGCCATGGAGCAGAGTTTGTATAGAAGTACCATCTGATGGCATCTGCCCCGTATTTCTCAAGGGCCTCGAAAGGATCAACCGCATTGCCCTTACTCTTACTCATCTTCTGTCCGTTCTCATCCTGAACAAGACCAAGAACGATAACATTCTTGAATGCAGGCTTGTTAAAGAGCAGTGTAGCCTCAGCGTGCAGTGAGTAGAACCATCCTCTCGTCTGGTCTACCGCCTCTGAGATGAACTCAGCGGGGAACTGCTTCTCGAAGAGCTCCTTGTTTTCAAATGGGTAGTGGAGCTGTGCAAAAGGCATTGCTCCTGAATCGAACCAGCAGTCGATAACCTCTTTTACCCTGTGCATCTTCTTGCCGCACTTAGGGCAGGTGATCTCATATTTATCTATGTATGGTCTGTGAAGCTCACAGGTCTCTGCGCTGGGATCTCCTGAAAGCTCAGCAAGCTCTTTTCTTGAGCCTACTGAAAGCTGATGACCGCAGTCATCGCACTCCCAGATATTAAGAGGTGTTCCCCAGTATCTGTCACGGGAGATACCCCAGTCCTGAATGTTCTCAAGCCAGTCGCCGAATCTTCCCTTACCGATTGACTCGGGAACCCAGTTGATCTCTTTATTGTTGCGAATAAGGTCATCCTTAACCTCTGTAACCTTGATGAACCATGATGAGCGAGCATAGTACAGAAGCGGTGTTGAGCATCTCCAGCAGTGAGGATAATCGTGCTCCATCTTAGGTGCCGAGAACAGAAGTCCTCTTCCGTCCAGGTCCTTAAGAACCTCAGGATCTGCGCTGATGGCACCCTCATCCATCTCCTTCTGGGTAGGCTTACATCTGTAGCCGGCAAAAGGAGTCTCTTCTTTAAGTCTACCCTCTGAATCAACCATCTGTACAAGAGGTGCGTCGTACTTACGACCAACTCTTGCATCGTCTTCACCGAATGCAGGAGCGATATGTACGATACCGGTACCGTCTGACATGGTTACGTAGTTGTCGCAGTAGATGAAGAAGGCTTTCTTGTGCTGCTTGTCAGCCTCATCCTTGGCACACTGGTAAAGAGGCTCGTACTCCTTGTACTCGAGGTCTGTTCCCTTGTAGGTCTCAAGCACCTCGTAGGCTGCCTGTCCCTCTTCTTTTGCAAGAGAGCCAAGAACAGTGTCTGCAAGAGCCTGTGCCAGATAATATGTATAGCCGTCTGCTGCCTTAACCTTTACATAAGTCTCATCAGGATTTACGCAGAGGCCGATGTTTGAAGGAAGTGTCCAGGGTGTGGTTGTCCATGCAAGGAAGTAAGCATCTTCGCCTGCAACCTTGAAGCGAACAACAGCTGTGCGCTCCTTAAGAGTCTTATAGCCCTGCGCAACCTCGTGGGATGAAAGAGGAGTTCCGCAGCGAGGGCAGTAAGGAACTACCTTGAAGCCTTTGTAAAGAAGACCCTTCTTCCAGATCTCGTTGAGCGCCCACCACTCTGACTCGATGAAATTGTCGTCATAGGTGATGTAGGGGTGGTCCATATCAGCCCAGAAGCCAACGGTTCCGGAGAAATCCTCCCACATTCCCTTGTATTTCCAAACAGATTCCTTACATTTCTTGATGAAGGGCTCCATTCCGTACTCTTCGATCTGCTCCTTGCCATCGAGACCGAGCATCTTCTCAACTTCCAGCTCAACGGGGAGTCCGTGTGTGTCCCAGCCCGCCTTACGTGGAACGGTATAACCCTTCATGGTGCGGTATCTTGGGATCATATCCTTGATGGCACGGGTTAAAACGTGTCCGATATGGGGCTTACCGTTAGCTGTGGGCGGTCCGTCATAGAACATATACATCTCACCCTGGCTGCGGGTATCAACACTCTTCTGGAAGATGTCTTCTTTTTTCCAGAACTCTTCGATCTTTTTCTCTCTTCCGACAAAGTTCATATCGGTTTCGACTTTGTTATACATAGGACTCTCCTTTCATCATTTCGTGTGAAGCAGAGCCATATATTGATGTACAATTGCATGCCAGCATGCATTGCACATCACTGCATGGCTCTGCTTCACACGGAAAAAATAGCCCCGTCCTGTAAAAAGGACGAGGCTATAATATACTCTCGTTATACCACCTGTTTACATACGCGCCGGAAAAACCGGTTGAATACGCTTCCCTCTCACGCGGGGAGTGCGTCAGGATCTAATGGCAGATATACTTTCAATCCTGCAGCTCGGAAGTGATATTCGATCAATAACTACTCGTACCTGCTCTCACCAAACGCAGGCTCTCTGGGACTTTGATTACTGTCTACTGTCTTCGTCACAGCTTTTCTATTCGGTTTTTAATGCACACATTCTACAACAAAAAAACTGATATTGCAATAACGTTTTCCTTAGTTCTTTTTCCATATTGCATAGAGTGTTACTTTCTTGTTTCCGTTAAGAGAAAGAGTGTGTGACTTGTAAACGGGCTTTCCGTCAGCGCCAATAATAATGCCGGTGGCTCCCTTGGGATCCTTGGAGAAGCCCATGAGCTTGTACCCCTTTCTTGTCACATTGAGATGTGTAAAGCCTGTAAGATACGGTGCGACATCATCGCTGTAATCAAGGCCTCTTGCAATATAGAAGGTCTTCAGTTTGTCATAGGAACCTCCGTTGCAGTTAATGACAAGGTCATATACGCATCTTCTGAATACGGGATAAACCTCCAGGTCATAGCAGTTGGTGGGAGCTATAGCCGTAATATAGCCGTTCTTCTTAGTTACTTTGCTGAACTTGTCAAGGTGATCGCTCTTCCAGCCAAGGAATTCATAGCCTTCAAGACTTGCCTTGGGGAGAGTTACGCTCTTACCCTCACCATAGGTCATGGTAAAAGGGAAGCCCTCGGCTTTATAGCCCCAGAAGTGCTCGTCAACAATCTCTCCGTCATCAATAATTGTTGCATAGCTGTTGTCTATTGTATTCACGTTCTTTTTCCAGATGCAGTAGATTGTTCCGGATCCGGAGGTAGCAACGCTGCTGAAATTCTCAATGCCGTAATACAACTTTGTAAATATCTCATCCGCTGATGTGGCCTTGGGATTCTTGGAGTATCCAACAAACTCATAGCCGGGTCTGTACCAGTCGTTCATGGATTCGTTGTACCATTCGCTGGCAAGATGATCGCTTCCATAGTAAACCTCTCCAAAAGCTCTTTTGCTGGTAACCTTTTTGCGTCTGATGTCGGTACCTTCGTAGGTTTCAACCTGTACGTCCTCATACACGCCTGAGCCGTTGGGTGAAACATATACCTTGATCTTATTGGGCACAAAATACGGCCATACCTCGATATCGTTGTTTACATTTGCAGCGACGGTTGTAGCCAGTTCCACGTCGCAGGCGTAAGGAGTACATCTTCTTATATAGGAGTAGAACAGGGATTTGTCACTGTTTCTTGATTGGTTAAACTCCCAGCCGTAGAACTTAAATCCCGGGCACTTTGCGGTAGGAAGATTAAATCTCTTGTTTCCGCTCTTGAAGGTGTAAAGAGGCTTTGAAAGAGTAGCTCTCTCGTACTCGTCAAGATGGTAATTTATATAATATGTTTTTTCCTCAAGGACCGCATACAGGTGCAGCTCTTCCACATCCTGGGAAAGCTTTGTGTATTTTTTGATTCTGTCAAAATCAACCTTACCGCCCTCAGTTTTTGAGAAGCCGATTATCTTACGATCCCTGTTGGGATTGTTTTCTCCGGGCTTTGTCTCATGCCATCCAAGGGTATCTTCTATCTGCATCGCAGCATCATTAAAGCTAATTGTATCTGTATATTTAAGAGGCTCATAGTATCCGTAGTCAACAAGAACCATAGGCTCTGCAGCGCCTTCTACATGGAAAAGAATCTTATATCCAAAGGGAACAAACTTGGCTGAAAGGGTGAGGTTTCCGCAGTTGCCTGCAGGGATCACATTTTTCTCTTCATCGTAAACTAAAGCAAGCTCAGCAGAATCTGTCACAGCCTTGCCGTCCTTCTTAACATCCCAGCCCTTGAAAACGTAGCCGGTCTTAGCAGGTGTAGGAAGTGATACCCCAGCCTCCACGTTGTAGGTCTTAGGCGCTGTTTTCGCCTGAGTTCCGCCGTTCAGAACATAGTTGATCTTATAGGTATTTATGCTCCAGTTTGCAGTAAGAGTAAGCTCTTCGCCGTCGTTCTTAAAGCATTTTGCGATCTTGGCATTCTTTGCAAAGGTCTTGGTCTTGCCGCCTACTGTAGCAGTCCAGTTCTTGAAGGTGTAGCCCTTCCTGGTGAAAAGATACTTTGAAAGATCAAGGGTATTGCCAACCTCAAGCTTTACTCCCTCCTCAGCACCATCAACGTTTTTAAAGAATACTGTGCCATAGAAAGTCTTAACTTCAGGAACGTTCTTTGTCCACTGTCCGTAAACTGTAAGTCTGTCCCTGATCTTCTTGCAGTCATCGATCTTTGTTGCAAAATCTGCAGGAATTGTGCAGTCCTCATTGAGGAACCAGGAAAGTGTGTAACCTTCCTTTACAAGCTTATCCTCTGCTCCCTTGGTTGCAAGCAAGAAGAGATTCTGAAGGCTGTCTTTGTGACCTGGATTTGGAGTGTTGGTCCAGTAATCACCCACGTAGGACTCACCGTCAAGTATAAACTCTGCACCGTAGTACTCAGGGAATATAGCGTACAGATTTACTAGAGTATCCAAACTTCCGGTTTTATTGTATCTGAATGTCTTGTCCAAAAGGATCTGCTCGCCTGTATAGAACTCACCGCTTCCATCGCTTTTGGTATTCCAGCCAAGAAGAGGGAGTCTGTCTTTGTCATAGGGCCTTCCCGCAAGATCCATTGAAACCCCTGCATTATCCTGGGGAAGCGGAAGGAATCCGTTCTGCATAACAGGAACGTATGCAACTGTCTTGTTCTGATTATAAGTTACTGTTACTGTTGTATTGTTATCGTTTCCTTCTACAGGCTTAAGGCTCTTGGAGTCGCCTGCTGTATAGGTTATGCTGCTTCCGCCAAAGAGAACGGTATCGTCAAATACGCCGCCGTTGGCATTAAGTGTATAGCCCCTAAGTACATTCATGGACCAATCAGCTTTAAAGCTGAGCTTAGCGCCGCTTTCAAGGAACTCAACAGGAACAGTATCCGTATCTGCTCCCATTTCCAATTCAATGACAAAACAGTTCTTTGTGCCGGCGTAAGAGCTGCAATAATAGGCATCTCTGACCCCGAGCTTATCTTCGCTGTCATTGCCATCATAATTCACAGCAACAGAATCAAGCACAGTATTGGTTATAAAAGGCCACATCTTAAGAACAACAGTTAAGAAATACCTTTTATCACTCATTCTATTGGTTTTAATTTCATATGCATCCTGTCCCTGTTCTTTGATGAAAGCATCTGCCTCATCACCAAAATCGATGAACTCTGCAGTAAGATTAACTTCCGGCGCACTAACAAGTGCCGCATCTTCTGTCTCTTCGGCTTCCGGTAAAGTGCCTGTTTCCGCAGCATCTACTGCTGCCTCTGCATCAACTGTATCTGCAACAGCTTTCTCATCTGCAGCTTCTGCCTCAACCTCTGTCTCTTCTTCTGCAGCTTCCTCGGTTACTTTAATTACTTCAGATTTTTCTGCGTCAGCTTCTTCAGAAGCTTCTTCTGTTTCTTCTGCCTCAGCAGTTTCCACAGCTTCTTCAGTCTCCTCTGTTACAGCAAGAAGTCCCCCAACTTCTTCCTGCGCGAAGGCTGAAACGGGCGTGGAAACACCCATAATTACTGCAAGGGTAAGCCCAAGCAGTCTCCCCACCTGTGTTCTTTTCATTTCGTACCTCTTCCGGTTTATTTGTTAAAAAAGCGCCAATTACGACTTTTATATCATATGCTTATCGCAAAGCCGCGTCAATACTACATTTTACGTAATTTAAAATGCGTAAGCCCAGTAAGCTTGCGCATTTGTGAACATTCTGTGTTCTGTTATAAATAATTCATCAGTGTATCAAGTTCTTCCTTAGTTGTTGCCCAATCTGTGGCAAGTCTGATGACTGTATGGTTGTCATCGTACTTCTCCCAGAAGCTGTAACCCACATTTTCATCAAGTTCATTAAGCTTATCGTTGTCTACAATGATAAACTGCTGATTTGTGGGAGAATCCAGGAAAAATTCATAGTTCTTTTCCTTGAGTCTGCTCTTAAGCTCCTCCGCCATATCTATGGCATTCTTGCTTATGCTGAAGTAAAGGTCATCTGTGAACAATGTGTCGAACTGAACTCCAAGAAGCCAACCCTTTGCAAGAAGTGCTCCGTGCTGCTTGATAATGGGAACGTGGTGCCTTGGCTTTCCGCCTTTTGTGAACACCACAGCCTCGCCGAACATGGCTCCCACCTTGGTTCCTCCGATGTAAAAGACATCTGTCAGCTGCGCAATGTCACTCAGGGTAACGTCGGTTCTTTTGCTCATAAGGCCGTATCCCAGCCTTGCTCCATCCAGGAAAAGAGGTATCTGCCTCTGCCTGCAGACTTCTGAAATGTCCGAAAGCTCCTTCTTTGTATAAAGGGTTCCGTACTCCGTAGGATGGGAAATATAGACCGCTCCGGGAAATACCATGTGTTCGTGATTTCCGTCGGCAAAAAAGGTATCAAGGTAAGCCTCAAGGTCTTTTGCGGAAATCTTGCCAATATTCGAGCCGTACCTTTCGGTGTCGGTCTCTTCTCCCTCATTAGGAAGCGTAAGCACCTTGTGGCCTGAGAACTCGATGGCCCCTGCTTCATGGGCTGCGATATGTCCTGTCCCTGCCGCAACAACGCCCTCGTAGGATTCAAGGAGCATATCGATTATGGTCTGATTGGTCTGGGTTCCTCCAATAAGGAAGAACACCTCAGCCCCGGGACATTCACAGGCCTTCTTTATCTTCTCTGCAGCACTCTCACAGATAGGATCAGTGCCGTAGCCAACATTCTGCTCAAAGCCCATATCCGTAAGCCTCTTAAGGATGGCGGGATGAGCGTTTCTTGTGTAATCACTGGAAAAAGATATTTTCTGTCCCATGTTCTTCTCCGTTTCTGTGTCAGATTGTATTAAGATCCATAGATTCTTCAAGTGTGCGGACAAACAGCTCAAGGCCTTCCCTGTCAGCCTCATCAAACCTGTTAAGGCTGGGGCTGTCGATATCAAGAACAGCAACCACCTTGCCCTCAGAATGTATCGGAACGACAATCTCGGAGTTTGATGCGCTGTCACAGGCGATGTGTCCCGGGAATTCGTGGACATTTTTTACCAGCTGAGTCTTATTCTCAGCCACTGCTGTGCCGCAGACACCCTTTCCCACCTCGATCCTGATGCAGGCAACCTTTCCCTGGAAGGGTCCAAGCATAAGCGAGCCCTTGTTCATAAGGTAGAAGCCCGCCCAGTTAAGGTCCTCCATATTTTCATATAAAAGCGCAGAAGCGTTGGACATAACCGGGATAAAATGATGTTCGTCCGCAGCCAGTGATTTGATCTGCGCCGCAAGAAGCTTGTAATCTGTCATCTTATGTTCTCCTATCGGGAACTGTTGCTCCCACAAAATAATAAAGAATTTCGTCTGCGAAATTCTCGCACCGAGCGCATTTGCCCACATCAACTATACTATCACTCATTTAATTTGCGCACAATCTAATATTCTTTTTTGAGGCCAAGACGCAAAAAGCCCGCAACAAATGATCCTTATAGTTTTAAATGTTCTCAAAAACGTGCACTAAGGGAGGTCTTGAAGGCCCTTTGGCCTTCTCCAGGGTTTTTCTCAGATTTCTAGCCAGTTCATTCTCCTTGGTTGTAGGCTCAGCCTCTTTTCCCGTGCTGTACAGCACTCTGTAGGCCGCCGCAAAGACGCAGGTAAGCTCATCCCGCAGTTCCGGCGGTGCGGCATCCAGATAGTCCGACAGGAGCCCCCGGTCACTTATCCCGCCCCGGGTCACCCTTGAAAGGCTCCTCTTTATCATCTCCACATCGAAGAGAATCTGCCGGGAGGGGGTAGAGAGGCTATACCTCATAGCCTTGTATCCTCGCGCCCCCGCAAAAAGAAGAATTACTATAAGCGCCGCGGAGGCGGCAAAGGGCCAAAACACCTTCAGTGCCAAAATAAGAGATCCTTCAAAGGAGGTCTCTTCCTGAGTCAGGGCCTGTTCATCAGCGCCGGCAGCCGTTACTACGGGTTTTGGCATCTTATAGCCGGATTCCTCCGCAGCTTTCTTTCTGTGCCAGGAGTTTCCTGTGAGGGTATAATAACCGGAAGTAGGTTCAAAGGGGATCCATCCCGCCCCTTCAATGTAAGCCTCGGGCCAGGCGTGAGCGCAGTTGCTGCCAACCTTGTACTGCTGGGCCTTTTCAAAAGGGAAGGCATAACGATAGCCTGTTGCTGTTCTGGCGGGGATACCGGACAACCTAAGGAGCATCACCATAGATGAAGTGAAGTGGACGCAGTAGCCCCTTCCCGTGTCAAAGAGGAACCTCTCTGCAATGTCCGCCATTCCCTTGCTGCTTCCCATATCCGAGCCCGGATCGTAGCCGCCAAGGGCGTTGGTGTCATAGGTATACTGGCGAAGATAGCTCTCTATCTGCCTGCATGTGTCGTAGTCCGTAGCCCCTTCCTGTGTGATCTGCCGGGCAAGGTCTGTCAGCTTTTCCCCAGCTCCTGTCACATCGAGGTATTCACTCTGAGGCGCTTCCCGGGTCTTATCCGATTCTTTTCCCGCCGCCTCGTATTCTTCGGCAGACATCACCTCTCCAAGGTTAATATCCCACAGCTCCTTGGCGTAGCCGCAGGCGGTCTCATAATCCGGCACACCTCCACCGCTTCCGGACCGCAACAATTCTGCAAGATACGGACTTCCGTAGTCGATATCCAGGTACCCTGCCTTTGTCCTGTAACCCTTCCTGTGAAGGGAAGCGCTCCTTCCGCCTGTCACCTTCTCCTCCCAGTGTGTCAGAAGAAATGCAAAGGAGGGCGTAATCTCATCATAGGTATCAAGATAAGCGTACTCGATGTCCACTTCCTCTGTATTTGAGAAAAGAGCCGCCGTCTCCCTGTCCACGCCGTTTTCGTAAAGGTATCCCAAAAATCCCACAAACCTTGCCTCATCCACGCCCCTTCCTCCGGTGAGATACAGAGTCTTTCGCATGCTTACAATCTCTCCGGTCTCCTCATCGGTGAAGGTGTGGTAGGGCTTGGCCTTCATCTCCAGGATAAGCTGCACCTTATCAGAGCCCTCAACCTTACCACCCTTTGAAGAAAAAGAGCTGTAGCCGGCCACATAGTTATTTCCAAGGGGCGAAGCAAAGTAGTAGGACAGGTTATCCGCCGCGGTTTCTATTCCGGAAACAATTTTTTCTCCGGCCCGTACCACAGGTGACCAGTCGATGGGTTTTTCTCCCATAGGAAAAAATACAGCTGCTGCGCCAAGGCAAAGGAAAAGATGTATCGGATAGAGCTCTTTTCCCTTTTCGAAAAATGTCTGAACCGCCCACAGGGAAAGGATTGCAAGGCTGATGCACAGAAGCTTTGCAGTCAGATCTTTCCCCCTGAAGCTCTCCTTAAGAAAATACAGATACAAAGTGACCACGTCCGAAATAAACAAAGCCAGCATAAAACGTTTCCTGCCCCGCCGCAAAAAGCCGATGCACAGCCTTAAGGCTACCCCAAGGATAACCGCGCCCGCCGCAGCTTTGAGAGAGTTGCTTCGCCGCATCACAAGGACCAGTACCAAAGGCGGCAGCATTGAGAAAAGAGCCGCTATCCTGCCCGTGGCAAATATGGAAAATATCTGCTCAAGAACGCAGCAGACAAAGAATGCTCCCAGGGCGAAAAAGGGCATAAGAGCACCGGGAGACTTTTCTGCGCTAAAACCGGACAGCCGGTAGATCTCATAAAAAATCGCAGCAAAACAAAAGGCCGAAAGATGACCCAAAGCTTCACTCATAAATATCGATGAAATTGTCCCTGTCTTTTGGTTGTTCATTGATGGCGATCCATGTGTCCCTGCTGTTTCCGGTTTTCTTGTGGACTGTTATCAGTTCCTGAAGCTTCCTGTATTCCCCTTCAGAGGAGTAGAACACCCCCTCCGAAACGCTCTCGTAAAAGGTATCAAAGTCATCCCGGGAGTCGATCTTTTTCTCAAAGATCTTCCCCGCCGGATAGATGATGGTCACCGGGATTCCCTGGTCGGAAAAGTGCCTGGCCGCGGATACCACGAACTCCAGGAAGAAGTCCCTTCCTTTTAGAAACTCCGTATCCCACTCCCTTTCCGGGATGTTGCAGGCATTCATGATGATGGTGAGCGTCCTCTTTTCCATTCTGTCAGGGAGCCTTACCATAAGGTCCGAGAGCCTTGCGGAGACCTTCCAGTTTACGGAGGCGAGGCTGTCCCCTTTCCGATACGCCCTGAGGTCATTCCCCGGTATGTCCTCGTAAAGCCGATAGCTCTTTTGCCCGGTGCTGTTAAAGAGGTTTTCAAGATCCAGTGCCTTTCCTGCGATGTCTGTTATCCTGGGCTTTACCAGGGCTCTGAAGGAGTAGGGCACGTCGAAGGTTATTTCAAGGATATGAAACGGGTCGGAAAAAGAGACGTTTTCGATGCCGATGTAATAGGCACCCGCAAAAAGACAGTTTATTCCGGAATGCAGCTCCTGTTTCTGTCCGGAATCCAGGCTGATGCGGGTCCCTTCAGGGATGTCGTAAAGATTGCAGCGGTCCTTATACACTCCCACTGCCATGTTGTGTATGGGAAAAATGCCGGCGTTCTCGAAAACCGCCCGGTACTTGTGAACTTCACCCTTGGTGAGTTTGTGAACTTCAATCTCCTGATAGACCCGAAGGAGTTTGAAGGAAATCAGAATATAAATGACGGAAACCGGCAGGAAAAGCAGAAGGACTGTAAGCGGCGCATAGGCCACCGGGCCGCCATGGAAGCTTGCAAATACAATGCCGGCAATAAGTGCTGCAAGATAGATTAAAAGGTTCTTTATGGCAAACGCTACCTTCATTGCACCCTGATCTTTCTTAAAATGTCCTCCAGAATCCCTGCTCCAGTGATGCGACTTAGCCTTGCTTCCCCGGTAAGTATCAGCCTGTGGGGGAGGGTCAGCTTTGCAGCCTCAAGCATGTCCTCCGGAATGCAGAAGTCTCTGTCCGATATGTATGCTATGGCCTGGGCACAGCGGATCATGGACAAAAGAGCTCTCGGAGATGCCCCCACGGATATCTCAGCTCTTTTCCTGGTCTCATCCACAATGGCTGCCCCGTAGGACAGGAGGTTGTCGTGGACGGTAACCGCGCTGACTTCCCGCTTCATATCGCAGATGTCGCCGGCTTTGAGGACCGCTTCCGTCCTGTGGTGAAGACTGCCGTTAAGGAATCTTTTTGCCATATCCTCTGAGACGCTCAGCTCCGGATAGCCCACAGAGAGCTTCATCATAAAGCGGTCAAGCTGGGATTCCGGCAAAGGATAGGTGCCCGCCATCTCGGAGGGATTCTGGGTTCCTATGACCATAAAAGGTTCAGGGACCGGATATGAGTTCCCGTCGATGGTCACCCTGTGCTCTTCCATCACCTCCAGAAGCGCCGACTGGGTCTTGGGGGAGGTGCGGTTTAGTTCGTCCGCCAGAACTATGTTGTTAAGGATTGGGCCCTGCATCACTAAGAAGCTCCCCTTCTCTTTGTCGTAGACGGAGATTCCCGTAATATCAGAAGGCATGGTATCAGGGGTACACTGGATCCTTGCAAAGGAAAGAGACAGGGAATCCGCCAGAGCCTTTGCCAGTGTGGTCTTGCCAACTCCCGGGACGTCCTCCAGAAGCACATGCCCGTCAGCCAAAAGAGCTGTGATGATCCTGTCGATCACGTCCCCCTTTCCCACTATTCTCTTTTCCATGTTTCCTTTGAGTTTAAGGATCCTCTCGTTCATGGCAATCTACTCCCCCGTAAAGCCTTGCTCTTTGACCTCTTGCCCTTTTTGCATTTTGCTCTGTGGCAAAGACAGTTGTTCAAACAGATCGTCACATCTCGTCAACAACCTGGAAGATCACGAACTTCAGATGTTTAATCATAATATGGCTTATATACTCGCTTTCAACACCATGCCACTTATTTACTACACCACTTTTACACCACTTTTTTCCATGAGTGCCATTGCTTCAGTTAAGGTATCTTCCTCAACATGACAGTAAAGATCCATAGTCATCTGAAGGGAATTGTGTCCCAGAATCTTCTGAAGCACCTTGGGTTTCATGCCTCTTGCAATGGCTTTGGTCGCGAAGGTATGCCTCAGCCCATGTGGCGTGAAGGGAGCAAAGTAAACATCCGGATTCTCACGATTGATTCTGTCTACAATATATCGTATAGATCCTCGTATATTGGCTTCGTTGATTGGATTATTAGTTTTGCTGCAAAATACCAAATCTTCCATACCTACTCTTGGATTATGTCTGATAGCAACATGATCTTTCCATTTCTTCTGCTTTAGAAGTGCTGCTTTGACAGCAGATGTCATTGGTATCATTCTCTTGCCCGCTCTGGTCTTTGGCGGATGGAACTCATAGATACCAACACCACCATTTGGCAGATAGCACAGAGTCTTGTTGATCTCTATCATACCTGTGTCAAAGTGAACACAATCCCAGTTTAGCCCAAGGATTTCTCCCATTCTCATACCAGTGCCCAGTGCTACAACAAAGAAATTGTGCATCTGGTCTCCTTCAGTGCTATCCAATAGGAGCGATATCTCTTCATCAGAAAGAATCCTCTTTTCTTCCTTTTCATCGTTATCGATGGTCACGTTGATGCCAAAAGCTACATTTTTCACCAGAAGATCGGTTTCCACCGCACGATTGAGCATATCTATCAGAAGGCTCTTGCAATCATCACGCATATTATCTGTCTCAAGCTTATTAAATGCTTCCTGGAGAATTACGAGATTCAGTTTATTAAGCTTTCTCCATCCAAGATCTGCTCTAAGCCTATTATAAATAACGCCGTAGGTTCTGATAGTGGTATCCCTGCAGTGCTTCTTGCAGGTAGTAATCCACTTATCAAACCACTCATCAAGAGTAACGGAACTACTTACAACGTTAATCTGTTTCTCATCTTCGTATTGCTCATCACGCAGTTTTTTAGTTATCTCTGTGACTGTGCTGGCGTAAATCGTCTGTCTTTTTCCAAAACGATTCGTAAAGCGAGCCTGATATAAACCGTCCTTTCTCTGAGTAATACCCTTACCCAGTTCTTTACCATTTAATGATTTTCCCATTCTGTCTCCTTTCGTGAGATCAAAATAGGAGCCTACAACTATCTAAAGTATAGCAGTAGACTCCCTTTGTCTCAATTCATATTTTTACGCAGCGTTTCTGTCAATCCACTTGTCCAGCTTGTTTTTGTCGGCGTACCACCTGTTTCCAATCTGTACACCAAATCCATTGCGGCCTCGGAGCAGTTCTCTTGCCTTGGTCTTGCCTATTCCCATATACTGGCAGAACTCCTCAATGTTTAGTAATCTCTTTTCCATTTTGATTTACCCCTCCATGTGCAAGAGCCGGCAGAGAAGTGCGGTAAACGCTCCCCCATAAACCGACTCTAAAACTTTATTCTTATATCCTTTCTGTGATTATTTTTTTATTTCTTCCGTTTACCGTTTATCCGTTTATGGATAAATATCAGGTAAAAGGTATCTCCATCTGCTCAGGAACAGGGATAAAACCATCAGCATTCTCGACTACTGGTGGTGTTCCTTCCCTTTTCCACGCCCTCTGCTTGCCATACTCAAAAAAGTTGTGGGATGAAACATATTCCCATCCGGGCATGTTGTTCATTATCTCAGCAATTATCTTCGATTCGCCCATCTTAGGTCTGTCGAAGAGCTTGCTGTGACCAAGTGCCTCGTAATAGAGCATGTTCCCACAGACATAGTTTTCTTTTGTAGCATCAAGAAAATCTCTTATTGATGTTTCCATTGGATCTTCAGGCACAAAGTCTTTCTGAAGTTCCTCTAATTCTTTTTCCATTTCTTCCGAAAGTGTAAGAGAGAAATCACCGCTTCTGTAGACGACCATCATTTCAGCCCACATCTGCTCAATATACTTCCGTGACGACTCCTCATCTTTGAGGATGTGAACCTCAGCAAGATGGGCGTTACACTCAACAGGGATAAATCGCCTGTTTCCTGATTTATCCGGTGGAAGGAACTGCTTTTTGTTGGAAGTTCCAGCAAACACACACTTTCTTGGGTGCTCGGTAGCAAATTTGTCATAACGGATTCTGTAAACATCAACCTGTCTGGTGATGAAAGCTTTAATCTCTTCCTCATTGGCAGCCCTTATGGCCGCTATCATCTCAGCCATTTCTATGATCAGATATCCCTGAAGCTTTTCAAAAACATCATCACCATCAAGCTTTTTCACATCATCGGTAAAATATCTGTCCCTGACTGCCAGAAATCTTAGGAAGGTTGACTTTCCGGCACCCTGACCTCCGACAAGACAAAGCATATAGTCAAATTTGTGCCCCGGATCATAGACTCTTGATATTACTCCCAGCATGAACAGCCTCAAAGCCTGATAGTTTAGCTCTGTTAAAGGAGCTCCAAGAAAATGATGAAGAGCATATCTTACCCTTTCTTTGCCATCCCAGACCAGTGACTCCCAATATTCCTTGACCGGATGGTAGGGATTATCAAATGACACGGTCTTTATCGCCCTTTCTATCATCCTGTCAACTTTAAGCCCGTAATAGATCTCAAGGTAAGTGATAAGATTAGCCTCATCCACATCAGTCAGTGGCTCAGACGTCCTTCTCCATGGCATGGGCTTTATGATACCTATTCTTTCATTAAGCTCGTTATACCTGATGGCATCCTTTAGGACCGGATCCTCACGAAGAGCAATCTTGCAGTTAATATTGGACTGCTTAAGATTTCCCTTCATATCCGTTTCTAGCATCCCTCTGACAACCTCCCGCTGTCTTGAAACTTCATCATCAATATCAGCAGTCCCAGTTCCGCTACTTGCTGCATACTGCTTGGCAAGTTCGTTCATAAAGCCTGATTCTATAAGGACCTGCGCCATCTTTGACAGTTCATCATTATTCAAAGTTTTTAATTCGTTCCTCAATACGCTTTATCTCCTCTCCATAAATCTCCAGCACCTCGATCTGCTTGCTTCTTTCTCCAAAGCAAAGATCATCAAGAAGCTCATTTACAAGATCAAGCCTGTTTAGTGCCTCCACGAAAAAGGGATGCCAGTCGGCACCCCTCATATCTTTTGGTTCATATTTCTTTTTCCAATCCCATAAAAGCCTGTGATACTTTGACAGGGTATTGATTGCATCTCGTCTAAGAATATCGAAAGCTCTGACGACCTCTCGGCTGAATTCCAGATTCTTTTTCTGACGCATCTGCTCCGGTGTTTTTACTAAAGATTTGATATCAACTCCAAACTGTATCCCCAAGCAGAAGTCTTCATTCAGCTTCTTTGCTGCATCTATAGCGGACAGTCCGTAATAGTTTGATACAAAATCAATTGCATCACCATCTGCTCCGCATCCGAAGCAGTGATATCGTCTGTCAACCTTCATGCTGGGATGCTTATCATTATGGAAGATGCAGCAGCACATCCCTTTGCTGCCGACCGCAATTCCATAATGTCTGAATGCATCAAGTGCTGTAACTCTTTCCTTTACTTCATCAAATACACTCACTTCTCACACCTCCCTCACAGACACTGCTCATACTTATGTTTCCTTGAAGGTACTTCCAAAGCCTTAGCTTTATCTTCTCTGGCAATCGCCTCTTTCCTTCTGCCTAAGATTTCCAGAACACTTGGCCTTGCAGCATCCGCTATCTTATTAAGAAGCTGTTCCTTCTTGGCTGATGAGTTAAAAGATCTTTTCAAGGAATTCACAACTCTTGACTTTATCCCGGATAGTCTCCGCTGTAGTTTATCCAGCTGTTCCACTGCAAACTTTCCAAGAGCTTTCGTGATAAGATTGTCGGAATCAGTAATCTCAGCCTTCAGTTTCGAGATTTCTTTGGATTCCTCCCTGCTGACAGTGTCGGCGATATCTTCAATAATTGTCTCGCAGGCTTTGTCATAGGCAATCTTCGTGACATCATTGATAAATTCGTTCACATCCTGAAGCTGCATTTCTTTCTGGAGCTTTTCATCTTCTAAATCTCTTATCTCACCCTGAAGGTCACTTTTTGTTTCAGTAAGGATGCTGTTATCAATAAGAAGCTGTCCATTTTCAATCTGAACATTCTGGTTCTTCATATTGATCTGGCTTGTGATGAACTCCTGCTTTTCCTGATATTTCTTTCCACCATAGATAGGTTCAACCTCCAGTTCAATCCCATGCTCTTTGCATTTCTCCAGAAAAATGCATCTGCACTCTTTATCAAAAGTCATCTTCCTGTTGTTATACCTCCCAGGCTCACTCTCCTTATCAGGAAGTTCAAGCCCCATTCTCCTGCAGGCTTCTTCCTGCTGTGGCATATCAAATCCATACTCGTCAGGTGCAAAGAACACATGGCGCTCATGGATGTGTGGAGTCTTCTCATCAATGTGAAGCCCCCAGTCCATGGTCCTGCAATACTCGCCAAACCTTCTGTCAATTTCCTGCATTGTCTCGGTCACAACCATTGCAAGTTCCTTGTAGTCAATCGTTCCATCAATGTTTCCAATCTGATAAATTGTTTCTTCGGGACACCACTTTTTATTCATGACTACTTCTTCCATGGTCTTTATTCTTTTCCTGTGGCCTTCCTTTCTGTGACGCTCATTCTGTGCATCGAGCCATCCTGTAAACTGCTCTTTGTAAAAAAGAAGTTCCACATCCTTAAAAGACATCCAGTCATCCGGTCTGTCTTTATGGAAAGTGAATCCCTGATAGCAGTTCCAATAAATATTGTTAGGTGTCATTTCCTTATTGATGTCAACAGCATTATCAAGATCAAATTCACGATCATTGTGCTTCGGATTATATGTTCCATGTGCACCTGATCTTCCGTTGTGCCTTGTAGCACGCATCATAATTCTTTACCTCCGATAGTTGTTTTGGTTTTTCAAAAGCCTTGTCAGCCGAGGGAACCCCCAGCCCCCTGCCACCATACAGAGCCGACAAGTAATACCCAGTACGGTGTGTCGATACTCAACACACCTCCCTGGGCCAAGGTTTCACCCTGGACCTGACAAGGGAGCCTGGCTCCAGGGATTCACACTAGACTCAAAAAACCTCGTCAAGTGTTCACCCAGGGCTCGCACCAATCTCAAAAGGACTTCGATAGGTGCTCTGCTCCCCTTGACCCCTTGTTCAGAAAATGCTGCGCTCGCATTTTCTGAAGACGCTGCTAATCACAGCGTCACGCTTTGACAAACTCTGCTGTTTGCCCGGCAGCAAAGTTTGTAAAAGCTTCGGAACAAAATCCTGAGCATGGATTTTGTTCATGATGGGCAAATCAAAAGTCACCAGCTCATTGACGAAACTGGTGACCATTCATTTGCTCATCATCAAAAAAATTCTTAAGTGCCGTCTCCCCGCCTGAGTTCCTGACAAGTATCCTCTGGTTCCTTTAGCCATATAGACTGTTTTGGGCTTTGTCGTTTTTCTATCCTTGGCCCGCTCCACCACTTTGGTATCATCGCTTGGCTTCCCTGAAATAGTATTCATTTGGAACGTTCATGTAGTTTTTACATTTCTGATTGTCCCAAAAAGGAGAGGGTCATCCCGTATATCCTTTATGTAGGATTTTTTCTTTCAGGAATCGTTTTTCCGAGATTACGGAAACGGATCATTTATGAAAAGAGATAATGATGATATACTTTCTTTTGTCAGTATCAGTGGAGGATAATAAGTTGAAATCACATATAACACTACAGGAAAGATTAAAAGATTTAAGAACAGAAAAAGGGCTTACCTTAAAAGAGCTTGAAGCCAAGACCGGCATCTCAAGTTCAGCCCTTGGAGAATATGAAACAGACGAAAACAAGGGCATACCACATTATGTTCTGGTTGCCCTTGCTGATTTTTATAATGTAAGTCTTGATTACCTTTTTGACAAATCCGAAGTCCGGGAGAATACCGGAAGAGAAATCGCAAAGCTTAATCTCAGCGATCCGGTTCTTGACGTACTGAAAAGCGGTGAAATCAACAACAGACTCCTTGGTGAGATTATCTGCCACCCAGCATTCAAAAAACTTATGGCTGACACAGAGATCTTTGTGGACGGTGTTGCCTCTCAGTCTGTCCAATCTGTAAATGCCTATGCTGATGTACTAAGAAAGCGAATCATGGGAGAATTCAATCCCTCTGCTGACGATGCAGGGCTTCTTATACTTGATGCCTGCACCATTGAAGAAGAGCGTTACTTCCTTAATAAGCTCCAGCTTGACCTGGAGCCTATAGTAAAAGATATCCGCACAGCTCATGTCGGTGATAAAGAAACAGCCACGGATACAACCGTGGCCGATAGAGTAAATGAATTATTTGATAACGTTAAAAAGCATAAAGATGATTTCATGAGCATCCTGACGTTTCAGTTCTGCCGTGAACTTGGCATGAATCCAAAAAATCTTTCTCCTATGGAAATTGAAACCCTTCAGGGCATCTTTGCCAGGTCAAAGAACTATAAGCAGGTCATGAATTCAAAGAAAAACAAAAAGAAACATAAATAGTAGAAAATAAAAATGTAATCTACATCTCAATAATACCCGGTACAAAATCACCGTGGGAATCTATATAGTATTCATTCTCTATCGCTTTGCCCTTTCGTAGCAAATAAGAAGATTCCCACTCAGAATCATAAGTAAATCCAAACGCTTTATACTTTTTCAAGTATGTATGATTAACATACCTTTCCATATCTTCAGATGATAAAGCATTCTTATGGATATTTTCCTGCTCCCAGATATCCCGGCGCATCGATTCCATAATCTTCTGAAGATTTTCTGTCTGCTCAAACAAACCTTTGTCAGCAGAAATTATTACAGGTTTTCCAAAAGAGACAATGCACTTTTTATATAGTTCACTTTCCTTTTTACAGACATGATCCACTTCAACATACTCAAAGATAGTAGGCACAACAACTTTACCAGTAATCAGTGCAATCTCTGCAATGCCAGCTTTAACATCCTGCATAGGCTTGACCGGATGTAGATTCCAAGTTGCTTCTCCGAAAACAAAGCCATTTTCCCCACTTAAAATTTACTGCAAAAATCCAGAATCCCTTCTCGTTTCGATTCTGCGCTGTCTCTCTTGATTAAAGTAACATCACCCAATCTAAACAATAGACGTGAGCAAAGGTTAAGTCCATCCCATGCCCCAAGCGGCGTAACTCGTTTGCTTAACCTGTAAAAAACTTCTCGTATCGTAAAAAAATCATGTGAATTCGAATGATTACATAAAAAAACTGCTGTTTCATCCGGAATGTTCTCCACACCATATATTTCAATCTCATAGTTTCTAAGGGATGGAGCAATCTTGGCAATCAAATCTGTTATAGTATCATTCGTCGTTCTTTGAGCGCGTCTGAACTTACAATATCTCTGAACTCCAGCAAAATATAATCTTCTCACCTGAGGAGAGAAGGCCTCTACCTCTTTATATGGTTTTAGAAATCCTTCTTTTGATACAGATTTAGCTTTCACAATCCTTCACCATTTTACATCACATGCCGTTCTCAGACATCTTTATCACTTTTCTGGTGTCATTTTTATTTACTACATCCATCTGCTTTACTGAATAAAAAAGCATTCTGTAGACCAGGACTAATTCTATTCATGAAATCAAATACTTCATCCGGATCAGTCACACCCTTGGGTCTAAATATACCGGATTTTATATCATCCATCGTCCAAGTATATGTGGCATCCAGTGAAAATACTTCCTGCAAAAATTCTTCATAAGAAGCCTCCTTCACATCCCGTCTTCTGATCCCAGGGATAGACTCAATTATTTCCCATTTCAGTGTAGCGATTTTGTTTCTCAGCTCCTCGGTAAGCTTATATTTTTCTTCGTGGTCACAACCTTCATAGCTGATATTCTCACCGATGTTTGCATAATACCTATTACTAGCTCTACACAATGCTATTGGGACAATATCCGCGTTACATTCTATTGCCAGGTCAACTGCACCTGGAAATAATGGATTCACTAATGCATTAGGACTGATATTTTGCACTCCTTCTGGGAAAAGAAGCAGATTACCACCCTTATTAAGCAAATCTTTCATTTGAGCCTTAGCTGCAATTCTATCTTCCTTAAATGACACATCCATCAATATTACGCCATTAGCCTGAAGTAAGAAACCATCAATACTGCGATACAATTCTCTTGGATCACCAAGGACTAACCAACAAGGGACTTGTATTGCCAAAAAAGACATCTCTATATCAACACCGCCTATATGCGTTGGGCAATATATAATTGGATGGCTACTCTTTTTATGACAATCACTAACTATCGTCAGTCTTTTACCTGATAAGTATTGATTGCACCACAATAGCGGAATAAGAATGTGATGCATCAGAGAATGAAAGCCAATCCACCTAACAAAGCCACCTCTTAGCCGATAAACTTTCAGTCGTTTCTCGCGGCAGTACACCTCACATTCATCTTGGTTTAAAGACAACATATACAATAAAGACCTAATATGAGCTATCATTGCATCTCCATAGCAATAAGCTATATAACATTATACTTTCCTAATTTCACGTTAGAGTTTACCGGCTCTGGACTCCAATTCCCGATAATCAACCTTTCCTGCTCTTGTAAGTGGGAATTCGTCCACAAAAATGTATTTGTCAGGCACATGGCTCTCTGGTAGTTTTCTACGGCATAATACATCTATCCGTTGTAAAGTCGACTCTTCATCCTCTTTTATGGAATTTCTGATTATATACGCAACAGTCCTATAAGCTGTTATATCATCTTTAATACCAATAACTGCACACATCTTCACATCTTTGTCTGACATAATCACTTCTTCAGTTCTCATCGGATAGACCCGTACTTGTATATCGTCTGAGGTGAGCTTTGAAAAAATCCTTTTCATCCTTCCTGTTATCGTGATATATCCCTCAACTGAAATCACAGCAAGATCATGTGTTCTAAGCCATTTAGCACCCTTATCTTCAAAAATCACATCTTTAGTTTCTTTAATGCGTCCATAATATCCCTCCATTATTGTGTTAGACGAAATGCAAAGTTCTCCTTCAATGCCATATCCAAGTTCAATTCTAAAGTCATCCGGATCCACTACTTTAACATTAACGTTACCCAGTGGTATCATTCCACCTTTTTCATTGTTAAGTTCAATCATTACCGCTGCTGCGCATTCTGTCATTCCATACCCATTTAGCACAGATGCTCTCATATTGTAATGTGATAGCCTTTCTTCTACAGACTTTTCCCATTTCTTATTACTTTCCTCACCACCATACATTACAGAATATATATGTGAAAGGTCCGCTTTCTTCCGAGATGATAGTTCCTTAATAATTCCTTCAATCATAACTCTGCCAGTTATAATATGATTAACTCTCGATTTTAATATAATTTTCATCCCAGCCTTAGGGCTAGGATCAGGAGCTAGTATTAGTTCCATCCCATGGCAAAGTGGCCCATGACAACAAGCAGAAACTCCAAATGCCAAAAACAACGGTACACCGCTAAAATATGATTCTCGTTCTTTATAATGTGACATACCATTTATATTGCTCAATGCAAAATTGATGTAATACGAATTGAGTGCTTTGTTGGATAGCATAACACCTTTGGGAACCCCGGTTGTTCCCCCGGTATATTCAATCATTGCAATATTATTACCCTCTAATTGGGAATCTGCTTGATCTAATGCCATCACCTCTTTATTCTTTTTCACATCATAGATATTTCCCCATTTAATAGTTTCTATAAAATCGCTTTTTCGAAATTTAATTCCTTTTTGGAAAAATGAAAAAGCTTCAATAATCGTTTTCATAAATATAGGCATTGAATTATTGACAGGGATAGCAATGATTCTATTAACATTTGTGTTTATTGCAGCATCTAATACCTGTTCATAAGCAATGCTAACCGTAAACACAATTTCGCTTTTCGTTGTGACAAGCTGTTCATGAATATCTGCTATAGGCGATGTTAACCCGATCCAGTTGCATACTGCTCCAATTTTATTAACGGCATATAGAAGATAAAAGAACTCCGGTATATTCAATGCGCATAAGCTAACATATTGTCCTTTCCTAACACCAAGATTTCTTAACATCAATGCAATTGAATCAATATGAACAAACATTGACCTAAAACTAATTTGCTTCCCAAAGTAATTTAGCGCTATATCATCAAGTCTGTTTTTGTTACACTCATACAAAAATCTAAACATGCTTGTATCAGTATCAGGCAACTCATAAATATCTTTTTTATAATACTTTAGCCATGGCCTATCTACTGAAGGGTATCCTGTTTGACTATAAGGCATTGCTATCCTCCTGTAATCTAAATTTCACTGTCATTTCTTATCTAAACAATTCAATATCTGTTTCATAAAGTAGACTTTTTGAAACAGAATTATTAAAATGAATTTGATGCGATTTAAGGGATTTTTAGAATTGCCAGAACAGCTATTCTAGATGTTTCAGATTGTCTACTTTTTGGAACAAGATTTTTGTATTCTTTCGCTTAGTTTTTCTTTGCATCTACGATAGAAAGTAGTATGCTTCATCCCCGCTCTTTCAGCCGCAACTCTTGACGATACTTCTCCGGAAATCCACTTATCAAACCACGTATCAAAATCATCTGATGGTTCGATCCTTTCTCTTCCAAAATGAATTCCTCTAGCAATTGCTATGGCTATTCCCTCGGCCTGGCGCTGCCTTATGAAATCACGCTCTGTCTGAGATACATAAGCCAGAAGTCTAAGCAAAATATCCGCTATCAGGACACCTGCAATACCATCAATTTCCTGCGTGGTATTTAATAACGGAAGATCAATGACTTCTATATCCACTTCTTTGGTTCTGACAATCTTTCGCCATTCCTCAAGTATTTCCCTGTAGTCACGTCCAAGCCTATCAATGCTCTTTATAACCAGAAGATCACCCGTTTTGAGCTTTTTCATCAACTTTTGGTAGCTTGGTCTATTGAAGTCTTTACCTGAAAGCTTGTCTGCATAAATGTGCTTTTCATCCACACCATATTCCAGCATTGCTTCCATCTGCCTGTCTGTTCTCTGCTCCTTTGTAGAAACCCTTACATATCCATACTTAGCCATCGTCTGCCCTCCTTTATATTTTGATAAATATAAAAGTAGGCAATCTGAACATCATAAAAAATAAAGTGTACTTATATTAAGTACATAATGAAATTATAGCACCATCTAATACTTAAAATGTACTTATATCAAGTTTTAAGTATGGAGATTTCAACTTATGAATAAAGAAAAGGATAAGCATATAGGTTTGCGTATAGATTCAGAGACACATGCAAAACTGAAAGATCTTGCCGAGTATGAAGGCAGATCAATCAACGGAGAAATAATCTACCTGATACGTCAGGCAATCAAGAAAATGGAAAATGAAAAATAAAAGAGCACTCCATTCAGCATTTAATAACTGAATGGAATGCTTTTCTTTTGTATTCCGCTTTTCATCATTAAACACTATATAAATCATTAATTAAAAAGAGGACCAGATTACTCCGACCCTCTCAAGTATGTGTCCGCAAACACATACCCCAATTCGTACTCATAGTATACACCAAGACAAACCTTTATTCAATGGGTTAAAACATATGTCCTTAAAACAGAGATTCTGCTGGCCAAATCCGGATGAATTACAATGGCTGAAACGTTTGCATTCACAGCTTTTCTGTATTTATCCGTAGTATTCTCAAACTCCCTGAGAAAAGCTTTTATCTCCGTTCGAGGAACATTAAGTAAAATCATGAAATATGTCATAAGGATTATATAATCGCCTATGGTTTTAAAATTAACATATGGTAATCCTATCTCTTGTACAAGACATTGCTTCATTGCTTTGTTTGGCTCGATATTCCTGAATCGGGTATCAAAAACCACTGCATTATGAGCAATGGCATTTCTTAAGTCTTTAAGTGTATAAATATACTTGTATATAAGCTGCCTGTTGGTGTCTGCAGATACATTCAGTCCAAGTCTTTTTGAGATGTCATCTCTTACGTCATATATCAAGCAGGACAAAAGGTATCCCAAATCTCCCATGGTCATTATCTCAAACAGAGACCATATTGGTACGTCTGAATATCCAACATTATTATAAAAATGCGTAATCTTTGGGTTGTTTTTCCTGTACGCGACCGCCAAATTTGCTTGAATAGAATTCTGTAGATTTAGTTTGTTCTGTTGTAGTTTTTTCTTCTCTTCGGATGTTGCATTGGCAGGAGCATTTTTATAACTGCTCACAACCTTATCATACATATCCTGAATAGATTCAGAATTTGCCTTAACTAGAATGCTTTCTAAAGAAATGTTCTTAACAGCGGTCTCTATGTACATCATTTTGGGATATAAAAGAGCTTTTAACTCGGAATCGTACTGTATTGTTGCATAGACTTCATCATATGAAACAAAAGGAAGTCTTTTGCTGGCATCTCCGAAAAATCTATATCCCTTATATCCATGGTAATAACCAGTATTAATAAGCTGTCTTTTTTGCTTAGTGCCACCAATAGCAATGCCATTATTTCTTAAATGCTTCATTAAAGCATCAGTTGTCTTATAGCTCATATTCACCGCCAAATTTTAATTATAATGCTATTATATGCGCTTACAATTCATATGACAATCAAATTTCAGATTGTATTGTATTTTCTTCCTGCTTAACAGAAAAGTGGCCATGCCAATCGGCATAGCCACCATGTAGTAACTCCATTAGAGTTCCTAACGCTATTAGCAGTCCACTTATTGGCAGGACTCTTCTTAACTACTATGATAACATAACACAACTGCTTATCGCTCAATTATTCCCAAAAGTTGTAAGCTCCCACTCGGTCTCTAATCCTGCAAGTGTTTCTACTACACCATTTACTACACCATTTTTGTAAAAAATTATGGTATTTTGCGATAAGTTACGATACTTTCAATTTTCTAACCATCAGCCATATCACCTGAAAACATCTGCATTTTCCGACTTTTCAGGTCCTCACATTTCATCTACAACCTGGAAGATGTAGAATTTAAGATAGTAAGACGCCGCTCCGCCCCAGAGAATTGGGTGATCTGCAGCCTGCTGCCTGAATTCCACCTGCTTGAGGCGCTTGTGGGCATCCCGTGCTGCGTCGGCTATGGTCTTAAGGAACAGCTCCTCATCCATAAAATGTGAGCAGGAACAGGTGGCAAGGTAGCCCCCGTCCTTTACAAGGCGCATGCCGCGAAGATTGATCTCCTTGTAGCCGGTGACAGCCTTCTTGATGGAGGCCCTGGACTTGGTAAATGCCGGCGGATCAAGGATAACAACGTCGAACTTCTCGCCCTTTTTCTCCAGAACCGGAAGGAGTTCAAATACATCCGCGCATTGGAATGTCGCTATGTTCTCAAGTCCGTTAAGTGCCGCATTCTCCCCGGCCTGCCGGCAGCCAAGATCTGAGGCATCAACTCCAAGGACAGATGCCGCTCCGGCTGCTGCCGCATTTAAGGCAAAAGAGCCGGTGTGGGTAAAGCAGTCCAGGACCTTAGCCCCCTTGCACAGCCCTCTTATGGCCTGTCTGTTGAATTTCTGATCAAGGAAAAACCCGGTCTTCTGGCCGTTCTCTACATCAACATAGTACTTAACGCCGTTTTCCTCTATAAGAACCTTCGTATCAAAAGGCTCTCCGATAAAGCCCTTGGTCCTTTCAAGGCCCTCAAGCTCTCTTACTTTGGCATCGCTTCTTTCATAGATACCGCGAAGGATGACCCCATCCTCCAAAAGCACCATCCTGCAGGCGTCAAGAATGATGTTCTTCATCCTGTCTGTACCAAGAGCCAGAGACTCTATGACCAGAACATCCTCGAATTTGTCTATGGTAATTCCGGGAAGGAAGTCTGCCTCTCCGAAGATCAGTCTGCAGGAAAGCCGTGTATACTCGTCGGCCGTAAACTCTTTTCCCTGATGGGCAGCGCCTTCCGGGGCGAGGTACTGCGCCATATAGCCTGCCATTACGGTCTTTCTGTGGTTCCATGCATCCCGAACCCTGCGCTCTATGAGTTCTTCGTTTACGGGGTGGTCCTTCTTCCTAGACATCATGCGAATCCTGATCTTGGACTTTGTGTTAATAAAGCCATAGCCCAGAAAATAGCCGTCGAAATCAAGAAGCTCTATCACGTCACCGTTGTCAAAAGAGCCTTCGACCCTGTCCACTTCGTTGTCGTAGATCCAGGCTCCGCCGGCTTTGAACTCGCGGCCCTGCCCCTTCTTAAGATATGCCCTTGCGTCAGCTATTACGATCTGCCTTGATCCTACCATGTATTTAAACCTCTCTTTGATTAATACTGAAAATCAATGAATGATGAAAATCCAAAATATATGTTGACAATACATTAATTATATTCTAAAATCAATTCGTTGTCGCAGTTATTATAAATGACTTCAAATGCGATAGTGGCGTAGTTGGTAACGCGCGACCTTGCCAAGGTCGAGACCGCGGGTTCGAGCCCCGTCTATCGCTCTAAAA
>SVGA01000021.1 GCA_015056575.1 Butyrivibrio sp. | reverse complement strand
TTGAACCCACACGATGTAAGCATCACAAGATCCTTAGTCTTGCTCGTCTGCCAATTCCGACACTTCCGCATTTCCCTTCGTCATGGCTTATCGCTCGTGACGACTTTCATATAATAGCAAACTTGAAAGTCTTCGTCAACACTATTTTTAAAAATTTTTTCAAAAATCGTTTTGCCAATTGCTAACCCGCGTTATACCGCTAACTTCACCCGAGCTTTTCCAGAATCCCCACAATTTCCATGGGATCTTCCGCAAAAAAGTTATCTCCCGCTCCGGCAGCAACAAGCTCTTCCTTGGTTCTGAATCCCCAGAGGCATGATATACACTTAAGACCGGTGTTCACCGCAGTCTTATGGTCCACCTCCGAATCTCCCACATAGATGCACTCCTCAGCACTACTTCCCAGAAGCTTCATAGCCTCAAAGCACTCGTCAGGGTAAGGCTTACGCCTCAGGGTGTCGGTAACACCGATAGCCACATCAATGTAGTCACCGAAATAAATATTATTGAGCTCCCTCACCGCTCCCATGGGCTTGTTGGAAACAATGGCCATCTTATAGCCTCGCTGTGAAAGAGCCGCCATAAGCTCTTTGATCCCGCTGTAAGGACCGGTTTTGATGTTGCAGTGCTCCTCGTAATAAACCTTGTACTCCTCAAGAATTGCCTCAAAATCCGGTGTCTCTTTTCCATGAGGAAGGGCACGCTCCATCAGCACCACTGCTCCGTTTCCCACAAAGTGCCTGATCTCGTCAATGGTCCTTTCGGGAAAGCCATGCCTTTCAAGAATAACGTTCACGGAATCTGTGATGTCCTCAAGGGTGTTGAGAACCGTCCCGTCCATATCAAATATCACAGTGTTTATCTTCATCAAAGCTCTCCTTTCAAGCAAAAATAAAAGCCCTGAAATACTTCATGTACTTCAGAGCCTCCATATCAAGTGCAGAAGAAGGGACTTGAACCCTCATGTAGTTGCCTACACATGGACCTGAACCATGCGCGTCTGCCATTCCGCCACTTCTGCAAGCGACAAAAATAATGATACCCATTTTGAGGCGAGATGTCAAGGCATTTTAAGAGCATTCTTCCATCATTATTTAATCGTCAATTTATCTATGTATACGCAGATTTTTTTCACTGCGTCCGACATGGTCTTGTAGCGAAGACCGATCCAGGCGGCACATACGGCCATCACCGCAGCTGCCACAAAGCTTCCGATGAAGAAATTCACAAATCCCGCAGCCAGAAAGATGCATGCGCAGATAACCAGCGCCATCATGGGCAAAAGAAGTCTCATCATTTCCTGATGGATCTCGGTGAGCCGAAGCTCCAGCCGCTCTCTTTCTTCCCAGATTTCCTCCTCTGAGATCACTTCAAAATCAAGCTTTTCCAAATGTCGTAAATAGTCTCTCAGTCTCTTTTCCATCAATTTCCTCCGATTTCGGATAATGTCTTTCTTCTATTATACGCTATAACGTCTGTGTCTGCACAAAATATTGCATCACCTCTTCATTGAACCTCTGATTTGTCGCAATTGCAGCGTCAAGATCACAGTCCTGCTGCTCCGGTGCGCACTCTCCGCAGATGTCGATCCCGATGATTCCCTTTCCACCTTCGGACTCCTCCCTTTGGAAAAGATCCTTCACAACCCCCAGAACCTCCGAAACCGACAGCTCTCCCTGGTCCCAGTTAGTCACAAGTTCATCCCTTCTTATAACGTCCTTATCCACTGAAATATACACAGGATGCTCTGTCACGGGAAGCTCCATGGCATTTTCGTAAAATTTCACCCTTTCCCGGGTCTTTTCATCCACCCGTGATATAAGTGCCGGGTCTGCCCCGATAACATGAATATCGCGGACGTAAGGGTTATTTTCGATGACATGAAGGATCCAGCCGCCGCAGGAGAGGATATCGAACATAGGCGCCTGCATATCGGGGTGATGGTCAAGGACCACCAGAGAAAACGGCTCCCTGACAAACTCTAGAAACAGCGCAGACAGATAATGATAGTTCCCATTATCAATGAAGTGGAGCCCGCCGGGAGCGCCGTCCCCACTGCCATCGCTGTCTTTGCCGGGAGCTGATGCCCCGGCGCTGCGCCAACAAGAACCGTCCCCACCGGCACCTCTTATGGCCGCTGCCAATGTCTCTTTTGCCGCATCATCACACATGCAGTTGGTGCCGGGAACATCCCTTAAATCGATGAAATTAACGCCATCAAGGCCTTTATAGAAGGTCTGCGCCTCATATATCCCCGACAGACTTAAAACGCTTATATTCCTGTTCATATTCTCATCTCGGGCCCCGGCCATCCCAATCCCCTGTTGAGCGGGTACCGGTCCCCGCAATCCCCTTTCCGTTATATACAAATATACACTTAACCAGACCACATTAAAACAGCGGGCCCTTGTAAGGCCCGCCGCAAAATCGATTTTCTTTATTTAGCCAGATCCGCCAGATGCACCACCGCATCCTGCGCTATGATGCACTCGCCGTGCTCCTGTATCAGCATCGCCTCGGGAGAATTCACCGTCAGCACCTCGGAGTATTCAACTCCGGCCCTTCGCATATCGTAGATTATGCTGTCCTTGGAAGACATAAGTCCCGCCATCAGGTAGAACCTGTCTTTGTACTTGTACAAAGATGAATCCACGATGGGGAGTCTTTGCACCACCTTGGAAAAGCGCTTGGCATCCTCAAGATCCTCAAACTCCATCATATAGCCCGCATATTCGGAAAGGGGCTGATAGCTGAAGCTGGCATTCTCGGGGTCGATCTCCTCCTGCTCACCGTGGCCGTAGATCTTGTTGATGGTATCCGTCACATTGGTGATGACCTCGTTAAGGGCCACGCCCTTGTCCCTTCCGGTCTTGGACTTGATCTCGTCCACCCGCTCCTGGGTCAGCATCTTAAGAACGGTCTCAGCGGCGCCGCGAATGCGGTCCGTAGCCTTCTGAATGTCGTCGTTGCTCATCTTTACGGCAAAGATGCGAACGCTTCCGTCCATCATCATGTTCTTGCTCATCATCATGACCTCTGTCTCGGGGTCATAATCCAGCTGCGCTCCCACCTCTTTGTTGAGCTGGGCAAAAAAGGATGTGGTGTTCTCCGCACCGCTTACAACAGCCTCAGGGGTAAGCCCGATTTCATGGAGCTCTGATGCAGCGATACTGCACTCAACTGTGGTTTCATTCATTTTTACTATGATCACTCTGCATCATCTCCTCTCCGTGGACAGTCTATTACTCCTTGTACTGTAATTATAGTACGCATTCAATACACTGTCCACGAAGGGGATGGTTAAATTTCCATTAACAATATTAAAGTTTACCTTGTGTGATGGCTGTTTTTGGCGGCTTCAAGAACATCGGGCACTGCGCCGGTTTCGCTCATTTTCCCGGTAGCCTCGCAGCGGACGGTGACACGGTTTGCGCCACCCACGGTACAGGTGAACAGAGTAAGATCCCATTCCCCTGCCTCCATCTCTTCAATATCGTATGCCCCAAGGCTCTCGATATTGGTCACCACGTAGTAGAAGCTCCTGCCGCTCATATCCGTAAAAACCACCTCAGCTCCCATCTCAAGCTCATTCAAGGTTCCGAAATGTTCCGCATAGTTGTGGCCGCAGACAATAAGGTCGTTATCATAGGCCGAGCCCTTGTACCTGCAGGGAGAAACCTTTGCATTGTCGTTGCTCCACTGATCCTGTACAGGTAAAAGAAGTCCCAATGAGGGGATCTCTACGGTTCCCACAAAGCTCCTGCCTTCAACCGAAACCGCGGGCATGGGGCCTGAAACTTCCGGCTCCAGTACAACCTCGGGCATCTGCTCTATGACCTCAGTCAAAAGCTCCTCAGAGGCCTCTCCTGCTGCGGTATTTTCATCAATATTATTCTTAAGCAAAAGAGCTGCCGCAATGATCAAGGCAGCTCCTATCGCTATATAGATGTATCCGATTTTCCTTTTATTTTGCATTACCGTTTTTCTTTCTGATCCCCTTGACTATAAACACGATCCCCGCGATCACAAGCACCGGAATAGGCCACCAAAGCTGTCCCGTCTGAGGAAGCCTTCTTGCCCCAAGCACTGCGGGAAGCTCTCTTATGGCTCCAAGAACATCGGGAAAATCAGGTGGAGTTCCCGGATTGTCGGGAGGATTTGGCGTATCGGGCGGTGTATCCGGAGGCGTATCAGGTTTATAGCTGTTGGTGCAGGTATACCAGAAGCTGTGTCCCTCCTGTTGTACCTTGATGCTTCCGCTGTAGCCCTCGCCGGCACTGACCTCTTCCACCTTGAATTCATGAAGTCCCTCCATGGACCATTCGTAGTACCAGTTGTTGTCGTCTGAAAGAGTGACGGTTTCCATCAGCTCACCGTCGCAGTAAATATTGAAGGTTACTGCCTGAGGGCGCCTCTTCTCATTGCCGCTGTCATTCCATCTCTTAAGAAGGTGGCAGTGAGTTACCACATCATTTTTGAGCTTGGCCTTCTTGGGAGAAGCGGATGGATCGTAGTTCTTGATGATCTGTCCGGTAGCCTCATCATACTCCAGAATCGGCACAGGATAAACAAAATTCACAAAAGAATGAGTATATTCATCCTTCACAACCTTGTCGCTGAGCACATAGTAAACTCCAAGCTCAAGACCTGTGTAATAGGTCTTGCCCTCAGCATCGGAAACCTTGCTATCTGCTTCCTTTATGCCGTTTGCCTTAATATAGGTCAAAAGATTGTCCGAATCACTTTCAGTCTGATAATCGACGCAGGTTTTCCAGGCGTCATAATCATAATCGTTGTTAAAAAACTCAGGGTCTTCAAAACAGCCCTTAAACTCATCCGTTATGGTGTAAGTGCCGTTTTCATCAATGGTGGCGACAAGATAAATGTAGGACCTTACATCTGCCATAAGCTCATCATCCACGGAATAGTGGGTAACGGTAAGGCTTCCCTTCCTGGAAAGATCAATGCTCGCCCAAGAATTCGGAGCCGCATTCACCGTCCCGAAGGGAATCCCAATGACAAACAGCAGCAGGGCCGCTATCATCGCCGATATTCGAATATGAATATTCTTAAAACACTTCATATCGTTCCTCGTAAACTTTAGTTACTTCTTCTTTTTCCTGCGATACCACCCGGAGGTCCTGATCAGGAAAATGATAAATATTACCAGCAGTGCAGGTGCTCCTATAAATGGAGCAACCGTAAGATTTCCGTACCTTGTGGCATCCGCCGGTACGATAAGTTTTGTCTCTTCATTATAATCAACACGCTTTGCTCTAACAAGGAGCCTGTGAGTATTGACGCCGTAGGGCGTGCAGGTCACCAGCGTGACGTATTCTTTGTTATTTTGGATCACCAGATCCTGTGTCTCCTCAGGGAGTACAATGCTGATCTGATCCACCTGGTATGCAAAGGTCTTGTCCATAATATGCAAAAGGAAGGAATCCCCCTCGATCATCTGGTCAAGATCCGTAAAAAGTTTGGATGAAGGAAGTCCCCTGTGTCCGGACAGCGCCACATGAGTTGTGGGTGTTCCCGTGGGAAAAGATGTCCCTTCAAGATGCCCTATTCCTACCTGAAGAACAGACTCCTCTGTTCCGTGATAGATCGGAAGGTGCACTCCGATGTTTGGTATCTCTATTGTTCCTATAACTCCGGTTCCTGTGGGATCCAGAATACTTCTGTATTCCTCAAGCTCTTCATCGCTTAGATTAAAGCTTAAAGGTCTTTTGGCAAGAGCCTCATTATACTCCTCTGCTGCCTGCCAGAACTTCGAATAATCTTCTTTGGATAATGCCGCTATTGCCTCGTCATAGGACGCCACAGCACGGCTCTGGTGTTTGGAATTTATATAATTACTGACTGAAGGGTAAAGAAATATCGAAAGCCCCACCAGAAATATGATTCCAAATATTATGTTGGGTAATATCTTCTTAAGCTTTTTGTTCATTAAAAAATCTGCATTTCTTTTGAATCAAATCTGTATTCTCCGGGAAAAGAGCTGTCTCTTTTGCCCGGAAAATACAGTAAGTTTCTATTACGAAACAAGATTCAAATATATATATACTTTTTCATACCCCTAAAACCAATTACTCGGCATCAGCCTTTCTGCGAAGGATGAAGTAAGCTGCTGCTGCAACGATGAGCACACCACCAACGATGTAGAAGATGGTTGTTCCGATTCCACCTGTTGAAGGAAGGAGTGTTCCTGTAAGGTTCAGGATATCAAGTGTGCCTGTGTAAGCTCCTGTATCGCCTTCTTTCACGATAAGGCTTGAGCTTGTGTATGTTGCTGAGTTTTCTGTCTGGTAGTTGTTGTTATCACCCTGCTTTTCTGCAGGAGTTGTCTCAGATGTGATTGTGATTGTGATAGGATCCTCAAGAAGGTTGTATCCCTCGGGAGCCTTTGTCTCTGTAAGTGTGTAGCTGTCTGCATCAAGTCCTTCGATTGTGATAAGACCTGACTTTGGAGTTGTCATCTGTGTTACGCCTGTTTCTCCGTCCTTGGCAACTCTGTATGTTGCAGCCTTTGTATCATCACCTGCATCTTTCTCAACAAGTGTTATAAGTGTATCTGTATCAGAAGTACGTGCAATTGTGAATACTGCTCCGGGAAGAACTGTTCCCTTATCATTTACCTTTCTGAGCTTGATGGGATAGGTATAAGTTCTTGTCCAATCCCACTCAGTATGTCCGTTGTTACCGTATGTGATTCTTGAATGGTTGTCGTTTCCTGTACCGAACTCAGTTCCTTCAGCACCAAAAATAACTGCTTTTTCATTGAGCACTGCTGAATATGTGATGGTGTAGGTTGTTTCTTCTTTGAGAACTGATGTAACTTCATCCTTGAAAACGATTGAGAACTCATGAGACTTTGTCTCGTTCTCACCCTCACCTTTAACAATCTTTACTTCTTTTACAACGCTTGATGCAGTTGCAAGTGTATTGTCGATCTTAATGGAATCTTCAACAAGATCAAGAGAATCTGTCATCTTATCTTCGAATACTACGTTAAGTGCACCACCTGCAGGGATTTTAACAGTACTCTTATAATTTACCGTCTGTCCGATATCTGCATCGTTCTTGTCGCCGAAGTTACCTGTTGAATCCTCTTCTACCTTCTTCTCGGAAGTAGGCTGATCGTTCTTCTCTTTGATGGTTGCATTGGGAGTTGCTGTGTTGATACCAACGATAGCACCAACAGAAGAACCAACCATGTAGTAACCATATTTAACTTCTGTGAACTGTGCGCCGTTTTCATCAGCCTTAACCTGAGCATCAGCAGTTAAGTTCTGGGCATACTCATAAGCGAGCTTTGCAAAAGCTGCGATTGCTGTTTCATCTTTTCCTGTAGTACTTGGTGTTGTATCTGCTACCCATTCTACATAATTCTTTCCACCAACAGTTGTTACTGTAACGTAATCCTTTCCAGCACCTGAAGTAACAAAATCAAGCCAAGAACTATCAGAAGCAATTGTGTAAACACCCTCTGTTGTACTCTTTGTTCCATCAGCGTTTGTAGCAGCCTCAAAATCAAAGATCTTGTAGAGGCTGTAAACCTCTCCCGCAACTGAGCTGTCAACTGTGATAGTTCCCTCGCCGGTTCCTACCTCCGCTGTTCCAACGGGAATCTGATCTGTCTCTGCAGCAAATGCGGTTACATTCATTGTAAATGCAAGAGTTGCTGCAAGAATACCTGTTAGTAGTTTCTTAATTCCTTTCATTTCCTTTTCCTCTCCTTTGAACCTTGTTCTTTTTTTGTATTGCACTATATATAATCGCTCCAATGAGCGATAACATAGCCAGGAATAAACCTGCTGCCTTAAAGGGCACATCGCCGATACCGCCGGAATCCGGAAGAACGTTGACTCCTCGTTCGTTTGTTACCATAAGTTTCAGCTCTGCCAAATGCGAACTACCGTAAACAATGGCTGCATTTCCCTGTTCCTGTCCGGATTTGCCTCCCGAGGCACTATAGGTGGTAATATAACCTGTTCCTGTTTCCTCACCATCTCTGTTGCACTCCACAATATAGTACATATACTGCTGTGCATTACCATTGCCATTGATATAGATCCTGGGGACAACGATTTCCTGTCTCCAGTTATTCTCGCCGCTAAGAGGAAGCGCTTTTGCTATCTGAACAGGGTCTTTATTACTCCTGCCCTGATAAACATTTACAAAGACAGTACCAAAGCTTTTTGCTTCTTCTTCCAAAATGGGTTTTCCGTTTTTGGTCCATTCCTTCTCGATGATTATTACAGGCTGATTAACAAGAGTTATAACCTTTCCGTCTTCGCTTACCGTATAGTCTGTAAGCTTATATCCATTTACGCTCTCGCCGTTCAGAACCAATATCTCATCGCCATAATACTCATCTACGGCATATTCATATTCTCCTCCTGTATCCTTGTCATAGACAGGAAGGTCATTAAACAGAGCATATGTGGTGCCTTTAGCTATGTTCTTTCTTGCAACCTCAACATACTTACTGCCATCCTCACCCACATGTCTTCGCTTAAGAACAGCAGTTATGTCAAAGGTACTGCTATGTCCGTTATGAGATCCGTTCTCTCCCCACTTCTTTATCACCTCGATACTGGTTGAGGAGTAGTTGTAGAATGCAATGTTTTCCGCATCACTGATCCAATGAGCATCATCTTCCGAAGGATTGGTCTCAATAGTCAGATACTTTGCATCCTCCGGTGTGTAAATGTAATAGCAGATCTCGTTCTTTACGGTGTCTGTTTCTTCTTTGTAGTGTTTTATCTTTACCAGGATCTTATTGGGGTCTGTAGTATATCCTGTCACCCCCGAAGTGTTCTCGGTGAACATGAAGTAATAGTCGTTGTTCTCGCCGACCTCCATTCCCAAAGCGGAAGGATGGACCACATAGGACACCTTGTTTGTATGTGACGAATCTTTTTCCGTCTCGTTCCCGTCCACTATGGAGCCGTTTTTAATATCCGTAGCAAGAACCTGCCACTGCAGCTTATCCGCATCCCAGTACTTTAATGTGAATGAGAATGTCTGATCCGAGGTTGCAGCCTTACCGTCTACATACTTAAGAACTTCCAATGTGTATGGCTTTTCCTCTTTTACCGAATTGGTGATTTTTACTTCATAGGTATCTGTATTGTCTCCGGCATAGTAGATGATTCTCTGGGTCGAACTGTATCCGGTCTTTTCGGGGCTGTTGGAATCATAGGTTACCTTATATGTAACTCCGTCGATTCCCTCATACTCTTTATCATCGTATATGAGTATTCCGCCCTCGGTATTACTCTTTCTTTTTGGATCCTCGATGTTCTTGAGAATAGTCTCCAGCTCCTGCCTTGAATATCTGCTTACGCCATCCTCTTTTACGTCATCGATCTCCACAACTCTGTAGATGATCTTATGATTTTCATCCTCGATGTCATTGTAGTAATCCTTGGGGAAAGTTATCTCCGCTGTCCAGTTATTGCTCTCATTAAGTTCCACCAGGAAACTGTATTCCGGAAGGTCCTTATACTTACTGTCTCCGGACTTAGTGGAATATCCAAGGGTCCTCGCACAGACATAGGCGTAGATATATCCGTATGAAGGTTTTACACCATCCCACTTTTTAACAATCTTGCCTTTAGGTCTGTCATTCTTGTTTACAACGCCGACCCTTCCCTTGATCTTCAGGTAGCTTATAAGGGTGGTTTTATGGATCTCACCGTTTCCTATGGAAACATTTTTACCGATAACAGAGCCGTTGACCTCATGCTCGATCACGGTTGCATAAGGCGCAAGGACCGTTCCGACAGCCTGTAAGGGTTCAAAAGTTCCTGCGTATGGACTGAAAACACCGTTCCCTGTATCCACTACAGGATTGATGATAACCCGTCCGCATACCTGGTCAAAATCAAGATCACCGCTGTTCTTGCCGTTGATAACAAAATGTGTCGTGGAATATGAGGAATTCGCATATTGGGTAAGATCAAGATTTATAACAAGGATCTTACCATCGGGAATCTTTACTCCCTTCTCCCTATTCTGAACATCATTCTGATCTGTCCAGCCATACTTAGCCTTACCGGCATTGTACAGATCGGTCATGAAATCCCCTGTGGTGGCCACAACATTCAGAACATCAACGGTGTCTGAAACTGTTGCATAAGGCAAAACCTTTGACAGCTCAGCTGCATTTGACAACAGGTCTCCCGCCTTTACCGGTATCTTACCTTCCATAGGTGTCTTTTCAAGGTAATCGTCATTGATATTGGTGACCTTCATATATCCCGTGGATGTGGGGTAATATATAGAAGATCCGGGATGCAGAGCCGATAGCAAAGTTGAATCGCTGATCGATCCTCCGTTTGTCACATAGCTGCTAAGAAGTGCATCAGTGGCATCATTTCCGGCATTGAAGACACTGCTGTATTCAACTTCATAGGATCCGTCAATCCAGGAATCCGTGACAACCCGCCCTGAAGAATCATACTCATATACATAGAGGTCGCCCTTTTGTCCGGTAAAATCATCCAGCAAAATGCTTCCCGTGTACATTCCGTCAGTAAATTCTGTAGCCTCAATATCAAATGTCCTAAGGGGGGTTCCCGTTCCGTCCTTGTTGTCAAAGATACCGAAACTGAAGGTTCCGGGGACATTGGACTTCTTGGTCACCTCAACCTGATAGGTCGCATACTCCTCCGACTTTATGTAGTTGCCGTAGTCAAACAGCGTATCCTCAGGAACTCCGCTAAGAGTATTAACAGCAACGTTAGCTTCAAAATGCCTCTCTGCTGTAAAGTAATCGGCAACAACACCGAAATAAATGGCATTACCGAGGCTTTCTATGATGGCAGGTGCGGAATTATCTTTGAGTCCCTCTCCGCTCCAGGTATATTTATCATCACTTCTGGTTATCATCTTGGACAGCGCATATACGGAAAAAGAATCAGCCTCAAAAGATACCGTATCCTTGTCCTCGCCAAGGACAACGTCACCAAGAGTCATCGACTCAACAGTAATATCATCGGCTGTGATATCCGTAGCCTCTTCTGTGGAATCCACTTTATCCATAACCAGTGAATCCACGGGAAGGTGTACAAGCACGAGTTCATCCGGACTGCTTGCCTTAAGCTCATCTGTGATCCTGCTATCCGTAAACTCTATCTTTACAGAAACGGAACTGTTCTCCGGTTCATATTCAACACCGTCTAACATGAATGCTATATCCAGAAGAATGGTGTTATCTTCCGTATACTCGGATGCATCCGCTGCATTCAAGGCTTCCATGTATGCATCGTAGTTATAGCCTTCGGTTCTGCTGTCTAAAATACCTGCTTTAAGAGCGATTCCTGCAGGGAATACCTCAGGATTTGAAACCCTGGCCTCTACTTTTATATCTCCACACTCAGCCACAAAGTATGTCTTGTCGTTGACATTGCCTGCTTCACCGTTTTTGCTGTCAGATGTCTCTTCGGAGTCACTATCATCATCTGCGATAATCTCATCAGCCTCCGCGTCTTCCGCTTTACCTTCTTCCTCAGTCCCGGATTCCGGATCAGTTTCGGCCGTCTCGTTGGATTTGCTGCTATCCTCGGATTCTTCGCCTTCAGCCGCTATTTCTTTTCCCTCGTCGGGATTACCACCGGCATTGTCACTGCCCCCGGTCACTTCAGAAGTACCTTCTGCATCCGTTCCCTTGGATATACCATCCTCAGGATCCTGACTCTCTCCGGCCTCGCTGCTCTCCTTGTTCTGCAATGTCTCTTCGATGAGGCCTTCCTCGAACTCAGAGTTTGCAGTCTCAAGAACAACGCCAAGCTTTTTTGCCCCATCCGCGGTCATGGCCGTGGCGGGCTTGTTTAGGCCGTACATGGTAAGTGTCCCTGTCAAAAGAGACAGACACAGTGCAAAGGCGATCCACCTTTTGCGGCGCTCATGCTTTTTTATGTAGTTTTTTGCGCGAACAATTTCATTACTGCGCATCTTACACTCCTGATAAAAAAAGCTGTTATTTTTAATCTTTACAGTTTACCGATACTCTTAAACGGGAATACCCGGAAAAAAATCCTGCCTATGAGCTGCTCCTTAGTGACACAGCCCACAACACTTGACCTTGAATCTATGGAAGCGCTTCTGTGGTCTCCAAGGACAAAGTACCTGTTCTCGGGGACCTGATAGGGAAACTCAAGATCCGTGGGATCAAGGCTTCTGTCGGAAACATAGTCCTCGTCAAGCTGCACTCCGTTCACTGATACAAATCCATCGTCATCAATGGTGATCCAGTCTCCCGGGGAACCCATGACTCTTTTCACCAAAACCTTATTGTTATAGTAGAAGGCTATAAGATCCCCCGGCTCAAAGCTGCTTGAGTTCCGGGCTATGACTATCTCTCCGGTATCAAGAGTAGGCGTCATCGAGTCTCCCGTGACCTTAAGCACTGTGATAAAAAAGCTTGATATGAGAACTGCCAGGGCGGCCACCACGATAACGATCATCATGGTGTTGCGAAGGACGTTCCTGTATTCAGTTTTCCTGTTTTCCCTCTTGAGTTCTGCCTTAAGCTCATCAACCGAGGGTTTTAAAACCTGATCGTTATCTTCACTCATCCTTTGTTTCTGCCTTTTCCTGAAGGGCCTTTAAATAAATGTCAGCCGCTTTCTGCGCTGACTCCAGGATCCCGCTTATGGCAACCGCGGCCTCGGCAAGGCTTCCTGCCTCATCTATCTGTTTGATCGAGCTGTCGACCTGAGCCTTGAGCTCAGCCGTTTCCCTCTCGTGTCTTTCCTTAAGTCCCCGGATATCTTTGTCGAACTTCTCCTGCATGGCTGTCTTCTGCTGGTTGAACTTATCGCGCATCAAAGCCTTCTCTTCATCGAAGTCCTTTAGCATCCTTGCTCTCTCATCAGCCATCTGCTGCTGCAGTTCAAGCCTTTCTTTTTCAAAACGTTCTGTAAGAAGCGCCTCCCTTTTCCTGCAGCTCTCCGCCTCCTCGGAGAAGCTTATCATCATCTCCAAAAGCTCGGATCTTTTTAGCTTTTTAAGATTTATTTCTTCCATAACTGCTCTTTCTTTCAAATTTGGCGCAAAAAAATAGCACTATGCACCGGCTCACAGCACATAATACCTTCTTTTATATTCGAAAGGTATCCGCTGACACAAAACCCATCGCATGACCGGATAAATTACTTGTCAATAATAAGCCTCCGGCAGTTATCCCCTTAGTGCCGGAGTATTCGAGGTTTCTACCTCCGAATACAACTAAATTTACCCTACACACAATTACTTTTAATCGCGTTCCCCTTATCGCTTTAATAAATATAATATAAACGGATTATAAAATCAATATTAATATAAAAAAAATAACACCAAAAATGAAAAAAGGAACTAGACTTTTATCTAATTCCTCTAATTCATAGTGACTATATTTAGCTATCTTTACTTAAACGTTGTTTTCGCTTCATCGTTTCAGACTTTTTAACAACTGCAACATCTCGTCGGAGGTGGTGATGACTCTGCTGTTAGCCTGAAACCCTCTCTGTGTGGTGATCATATCCGTAAACTCTTTTGCCAGATCGACATTACTTGCCTCCAGCACTCCCGAGCTCATATATCCGCCGTCCCTGGTGACATCCATTACCTGCGCCGCTCCTGAGTTGAGGGATTCGGCGTAGAGGTTGTCTCCCGCCTTCTCAAGACCCATGGCATTATTGAACTGCGCCACCGCGATCTGGGCGATCTTAATTGTCTGACCGTTGGTATATCTTGCATGGACTGATCCGTTATCGGTAATGGACAGCTCGCTCATGGTTCCGTTGGCAAATCCCTGATTCAGTCCCTGCTCATCCCCCTTGTAGCCGGTTACAGTAGATGAATGTCCAGACATGGAACCCGCGTAGTTTGTGGTGTTGTTAAGATTTACATTAAGAGGGCCTATAACGCTTGCATCGCCGGAAAAGGCGAGCTGAACGAATCCTGTGGTGCCTCCTCCTGCAGACATAAGGCGACCGTTATGCTTGTCATACACAAGATCAAAGCTGTTTGTTGAGTCATTCTTAATTGTATTGCCATCCATATCCTTTATGGATGTAAGGCTTAGGTTAAAGGTGTTGTCCTCGCTGTCGCCTCCGTCAGTCATGGCAAATTTAAGGGTGTATCTTTCGCCGTCGGTTCCGAAAACTTCTATAACAAGGTTTTTTCCCTCTTCACTGCTGAGTGTAGGATCAAGGCTGTCAAGATTTCCCTTGAAATAAGCCTCGGATGTTGCGGTTCCTGCAATGGTATTTGTTCGGGGAGTGATGAGCTGCAGTCTGGTGGTCGCTGCTCCGTCCCGCACTCCGCCGTCGCCCATGGTGCCCATAACGAAGTACCCGTTATTCTGTGTCACCAGATTACCTTCCGCATCAATGGTAAAAGAGCCGTCTCTTGTATAATTCCTTGTGACTCCGTCCGTACTTACGATAAAGAAGGCGTCCCCGGTTATCATCATGTCAAAGGCATTTCCCGTGGTCTGCATGGAGCCCGGGGCTGCTATATTGGTATATATGGACGCAACCTTGGAGCCAAGACCAACCTGGGATGTATTTGTGGATCCCACGTTTTCTCCGCCGCCTGTTCCGCTCTTTACCGTCTGATAAAGGACATCGGAAAATCCCGTTGCCTGAGACTTATATGCTGTTGTATTGACATTGGCGATGTTATTGCCGATAACATCCATTTCAAGCTGATGTGTCCGAAGACCGGCGACACCGGACCAAAGTGATCTCATCATAGTACACGTACCTCCGTAAAAAGAGCCTTCTCTTCCTGATGTACGTCCCTGTACCTTTTTTCAAGATCCTTTTGCCGGAAAAGAACATTATAATACCTGCTATTTTTCTTATCGGCTCATTTTGTTAACAAATTTAGGGGCAGCAGCAATATTTTTTGCATATTGAGCACAATAGTATTGTATAATGAAGCATATATTTTGAAATGACGAGGTAATTCCTTATGGATTATAAGAAGAATTGCAGCGATACCGAGCTCAAGACCGAGATCAAAGACATCGTGGATCTTATTCTCTCCGACTACGAGAAGGGCCGGGATGTGGATCAGCTGGACGTCTACAATCAGCCCGACAGAGATGCGGTAAAAGATATAGTGATAAAACTGATACGTATCATTTACCCGGGCTATTACAGAGACAAGGTCTACAAGAGCTATAATGACAACAACCGTGTAGCCGTGGTGATCGAGGATGTTATCTACAACATGCAGAAGCAGATAGCCATTGCCTTCCATCACAGCCCCGACTATGCCAACGCATCGGACGAGACTTTGGAATGCGGTGCCCGCCGCATCACCCACGAGTTCTTTAAGAAACTCCCCAAGATCAGGGAGTATGTGGACACTGACCTACAGGCCTGCTACGACGGCGACCCGGCAGCCTACAGCAAGGGAGAGATCATCCTCTCATATCCGGGTCTTTTTGCTACAACAGTAAACAGGATTGCCCACGAGCTCTACCTTCTTAAGGTGCCGCTGATTCCCAGGATGATGACGGAATATGCCCACGGCAAGACGGGAATTGATATCCATCCCGGCGCCACCATCGGCAAGTACCTGATGATCGACCACGGCACAGGCATCGTTATCGGCGAGACCTCCATTATCGGCGAGCACGTGAAGATCTACCAGGGTGTTACCATCGGCGGTCTTTCCACCAGAGGCGGACAGGCCCTTAAGGGAGTGAAGAGACACCCAACCATCGAGGATAATGTCACTATCTACGCAGGTGCTTCAATTCTGGGCGGTGAGACCGTTATCGGAAAAGATACAGTGATAGGAGCCAACGCTTTCATCACAGCCTCCGTGCCTGCGGGAAGCAGAGTCAGCATGATGAGCGGCAACTGCCCCGACAAAAAGTAATGACGTATACGCTGTGATTTGGACTTGCACTCAGGTGCGCAGTAAGTATACAGTGATGCACTCTATAGCGAAGGAAAAGGCTTAACATGGTTTGTTATTATTCCATGCTAAGCCTTTATTTATTTGAAATCGTCTCGGGTGGTCATCATGTGGAAAGATCATGTAAACGGGTTGTAGAATCTGCTGCCGTTTTTCACGGTAAGGGCCACGGTTCCTGCAAAGAACAGGATAATGAAGGCAAGTACCAAAAAGTCTGCTGCCTTAAGCTTTCTTCTGCTGTACCACGTCCGCTTCGGTTTTTTGCCAAAGCCGCGAAGCTCCATGGCGTTACTCACTACTTCTATCCTCTCCATTGAGGAGAACAAAAGCGGGAAGATGATACTGGCTGTGTTCCTGATCCTGTCAAGGAGTTTACCCTTGGAGCTCATCTCGATCCCCCTTGCTTCCTGGGCATTTCTTATCCTTATGAACTCATCCTGAACATCAGGGATGTACCGCAGTGCGATTTCCAGAGAATAGGCGATGCTGTAAGGAACTCCGATACCGTTTAGGGAAGCCGCAAGTTCACTGGGATTGGTGGTCACAAGGAAAATGAACACCGCAGGAATAACCGTAAAGTACTTTATGAAAACGTTCATCTCGTAGAACAGCTGCTCCGCGGTCAGGGTGTAGTTACCGAAAAGATGCGCGATCTCTGTTCTGGTCCCATAGATCTCACACCCCTGATAAGGGGCAAAAAAGAAAATACAGGTAAGGTTGATCACCATAAATATCATGATGGCCTTGAACACCGTGCTGACCTGGCTCCATTTCGTTCCTGAAACCACATAGATGGCAGCTCCCATAACCAGCATCAGGATAAGGATCCTTGTATCAAAGGTCAGGGCGCTGGACATACACCATATGATAAAGAACACAAGCTTCGTAAAACCGCTGAGCTTATGGATCGGCGTGTCCTTGTCCTCATAGGATATCATTCTGGCCATGGGACACCTCCTTTCCTTTGCTCCTCTCAAAATCAATGAACCTGGCGGCAAATTCTCCCGCATCGTCTATGCCGCAGGAAACAGCCAGGTCATATAGTGAAGTCGTCTTTAGATATGCCCTGTCGCAAACATCACTGTCCGTGAGGACCTCATAGGGCGTAGCGTCCTTGAGGAGCTGTCCGTCGGTTAGGACCAGCGTCCTGTCTGTGTACTCCAGCATCAGGTGCATATCGTGGGTGATCATGATGATCGTGATCGGGAGTTTTCTTCTTATCTCCTGCAAAAACTCCATGATCTCTGTGTAGTGCATATAGTCCTGCCCGGCTGTAGGCTCATCCAGGATCAGTATCTCCGGATTCATCACGAGTATGGAGGCGATGGACACTCTCTTTTTCTGTCCAAAAGAAAGAGCTGAAACAGGCCAGTTCCTGAAAGGATAAAGCCCACAGATCTTCAGGATGTCACATACCTTATCATAAGCTTCCTCATCGGAAGCTCCCCGGACGGTAAGTCCCAGCCCCACTTCCTCCATGATCATGGGCTTACTTATCATCTGATTGGGGCTCTGCATGCAGTAGCCTATCTTCTCACCTCTCTCTTTGATGGAAAGGGGCGATATATCACTGCCTTCAAGGAGTATGGTCCCGGACTCCGGCTTATGGAAACCGCAGATAAGGGAAGCCAAGGTGGACTTGCCCGCACCGTTCTTGCCAACAAGGGCCACCATCTCACCTCTCTTTATATCAAAGGAAACATCCTTGAGTATCTTTCTTGATCCGTCATAGCTGAAATTCAGGTTTCGCACCGAAAGAACGGTATCACCGGTCTTAGGCTTCTCGTGGCTTGGCATGGAGTGATACCAGTTTCTGACTGTTTCACGGTAAGGCGCTATGTCCAGAGTCTCCATGTGCATGGGGTGGCTTTCGGGAATAAGTTTAGCCCCTGCCGCCTTAAGAGCCGCCACATACAAGGGCTCACGGATACCGTTCAACGGCAAAAGATCCGTGCACAGAAGCTCATCCGGTGTCTTATCCGCCACTATCCTGCCTCCGTCCATAAGGATTACCCGGTCCACGTCCCTGTAGAGCACATCTTCAAGTCTGTGCTCGATGATGACCACAGTAAGATCCTCCCGCTTCATGATCTCGTCGATCAAAGCGATAGTTCTTTTCCCTGTGGCAGGGTCCAGATTAGCCAAAGGCTCGTCAAAAAGCAGGATCTTGACGTCGCACACCATTACGCCGCCCAAAGATACGCGCTGCTTCTGGCCCCCGGAAAGGGCTCCGGGTGAATTGCGCATAACCTGCAAGAGCTCCAGCTTTCCGCCCACATCCCTTATCTTGGCAAAGATCTCGTCCTGGGGTACGCATTCGTTTTCCAGGGCAAAAGAGATATCTTCGGCCACCGTAAGTGCTATGAACTGGCCGTCGGTATCCTGGAGCACAGTTCCCACGATCCGGGACATGCCAAAAACCCCGAGCTTTGAAGGTTCTTTGCCATCAACAGTAAGGGTGCCGGTTATCTCCCCCGGATAAGAGCAGGGAATAAGCGCGTTGAGACAATGAGCAAGGGTGGATTTTCCGGAGCCGGACTGGCCGGCGATCAGGATCTTCTCACCCTTGTAGATTCTCAAGTTAATATCCTTCAAAGTGGGCTCGCTCTGAACCCTGTATTTGAAGGACACGTTATTAAATTCTATGATCGGCTCGCGGTCACTTTCCAAAAGTTACTCCTCCGCCTTGAGCTCGGATGAACCTCCTGCGATCTTGCTGTAGGCAAGAAGAAGGATTGTTCCGAGGATACCGATGATAATGATGTTCAGAACAAAAGCAACTGCGCCCTGTGAGAAGACCTTGTTAGCGGGTTCTTTGTAGATAACGATGTCAAGAACGGGAGCTACAAGGATCCAGGCCACTGCGTTGGCAACAATCTGAACCACGTTGAAAATGATCAGGTTCATGCTGTTTGTAAAGCCGCCTTCTTTAACAGCAAACTTCTTGGCAAAGACACCGATGGCTGCGCCTACAACTGCCTCCGGGAATACCCAGCTCCACCAGACAGAACCGTAGAATACTGCGTCACCGAGAGCATGTCCAAGGAATCCTACAACAGCGCCAACAACAGGTCCGAAGGCTGCTGCCAGGAATGCCAGGATCGCCATACGGGGCTGAAGTGCTGTGTTAGGCACGATAAACACAGGAATCTGCACATTTGTAAGAACTACAAACAGAGCAGTTCCTATACCCATTGCTACTACTTCTTTAATACCGATTTTCATACTTTTCTCCTCCATATCTACATTGTCATATTATTGGGTAATCCCTTGTACTTAGCCTCAAACTCATCTACCGGCATGGGTTTGTCAAAGTAGAAGCCCTGGAACATCGTACATCCGATAGACGTTAGATACTCCAGCTGATCTTTGGTCTCCACGCCCTCGGTAACTACACCCATCCCCAAATCATGGGCAAGTTCTACTGTGTAGTTGAGGATGACCCGGGCACGGTTAAGGTTCTCTGTCTTTTTCAGGAACCCCATGTCAATCTTCAGTACATCGGCGTTGATGTCTTTTAGCATGTTCAGTGATGAATATCCGCTGCCAAAGTCATCGATCTCTACAACAAAGCCGCTCTTCTGCAGATCCAGAATGAGCCTTGAGCATTTGTTTACATCCGATGTTACTGCAGTTTCCGTGATTTCTATATTAAGGTACTTGGGATCGATATCATATCTCTTTACCAGATCCATGAACTCTTTCTTGATATCCAGGTAGTAAAGATCCTTGGGTGAAACATTTACCGAGATGGCGATGCCCTCTCTATCAGTTCCCTTCCAGTCAGCAAGCTGCCTTGCCGCCAGTTCCCACACGTATCTGTCCAGCTTGTAGATAAGGTCCGCCCTCTCCAGAACGTCAATGAAAACTCCGGGCTGAATGATACCGTTGTCGGGGTGGATCCACCTTGCCAGCGCTTCGGCACCGTAGATTGTTCCGTCCTCGTAGACCTGAGGCTGGAGATAGATTCCGAATTGTCTGTTTATGATAGCAAAGTCGAAGCTCGACAGGATCTCTTTTTCCAAAAGAGCATTTACCAGCATTTCGTCGCTGTACCAGGCGATCTCGCAGACATTGTCACGCTTGATTGACTTGCAGGCCATGTAGGCTCTGTCGCACATAAGAGTCACGTCCATGTCCGGATCGGTAATCTCATAGACACCTATCTGAAAATGCAGAGAATAGGATTTGCTGGTGAGCCTTCCCGTGATCTCCTTAACCGCTTTCTTAAAGGTCTTCTCCTCGAAACGCTCCTTGGGCATCACAAGGGCAAAATGGTCGCCGTTTATCCTGCCGTATACGTCGTCATCCTTAACCTGTTGAGCCAGCATCTCTCCTATGTTCAGAAGGATGTCGTTGCCCTTTTCCAGACCAAAAAGCTGATTTATAAGTTTGAAATCCTTGATATTTGAATAAAGAAGCAGATATCTTCTGTCATCTTTAATATTGCTGAGAAGCTGCCTTGTGGCCGCCGTGAATCCCTCTCTGTTATAGAGGTGGGTCAGTTCGTCGTGGGTGAGCCTGTACTGCTCGCCTGAGCCGTTATCCACAATATCCGAAAGGTTCTGGATGATATACATGTGGCCAAGAGGCCTGGCATCCTCATCGATAAGGTGACGATAGCGGACCTTGTACAGCCTCTCCTTGCCGTCCACCGCATAGACCCTGCACCAGGACGTGGCATGTGGCTCTATTCCCAACCTGTTGATCCAGCCGCTGAAGGTCTTGCCGAGTTCTGTCAGGTTGTCACGGACATAGAACATGGTGAAGGCATACTTGTTGGCATAGAGGATCTTTCTTTTTTCACTGAAAAAAATAACGCCCTGGTCCACCTGCTGAACGCCATAGGAAAGAAGCCTGGCGAGTTCGCCCGGATCAGCGCTGTTGTCATAGCAATATGTCTTTTTGCCAAAAAGCATCTCCGTCCCCATAGCTTTAGTTTACTGTGTTTTTGTACTAAAATCCACCCGAAACTATTCTTCCTTGTTGCGTTCCCTGCGGTGCAGGCGGTCCACCGAGAACCACGCCAGCACCAGGGCTACGATGCCCGCCAGTATTATGTAGTTGCCGTTGAGTCGTACACTGCTATCGTCCCCGGCCAGAGAGTCCGTGTCCTTGTATAGGATCAGCGTCGTTCCAAGATCGTTGGTGGCTATTGTTATGGTATCGGCGTCCTTATCTATATCTTTTTCCAGCTGGCACTCGCCCATGATATCTATCATGGTGTAGTAGTCTCTCTCATCTCTAACAAGATAGAGGGGAATATCTATCTGGAATTCCACGTCCCGGAAGAAGTAGCTCAATTCCTCAACCTCTCCGTCGCCAATGGTCTTGGAGCCCTGCGCTTCAAAGTAGACGCCTTTTTCCAGGATGCCGTTCTTCCTGACAGCCGCCTGTATGGCTTCATCGAAAATTGCCACCTCGGATGCATCACTTGGTTCGTCTATCATCACAAAGTCGAAGGTAAGCTCTGCTGTGCCCCCGGCCTCTATTTCCCTGAGCTCCTTGTCAGTGAAGCAGGATTTCACCGCCTCCTTGTAATCACCAAACCTGATGTCCGGCGCCGGAATCTCCGTTGCGCTCTCCGAATTCATTATTATATTGACCACTCCGTAGCCATAGCTTATCTGCGTTGCCTCGTGCATTCTGTTCCGCCTTGTCGATATTTAATAATAATATTATGCCACATAACGATTTTTGGGAAAAGTTTTGATTTTTTTGAAAAAAAAGGTTGCTTTTATTGTGAGAGGGATATATAATGGTCAATGTCGCTGATTGATATAGCAATCGCGCATCGGGGTGTGGCTCAGTTGGTAGAGCACTATCTTAGGGAGGTAGGGGCCGCGTGTTCGAATCACGTCACTCCGATTTGGATGATGAAACCGCTCAGATTTGAGCGGTTTTTTTATCTATTGTTTTGTTTGTATTGGTTGTATTGTTTGTATCGATTGTATCCATTACATATTTGTATCTGGTAGTGCATTTGCATCTGATTGTGCATTTGCATCTGATTGTGCATTTGTATTGGTAGTACATTTGTAATTGTCGTGCATTTGTATCCGTTCTATTATCAGCTTCGTGCTGGCGTGGAAGCTCGTACCACTCGCAATATAAATCCTGCTACTCTCGGATTCGCCCTTCTCTATGCGGTTTCAGCTTTGGTTTATTCTTGCCGGCTAAAAGCTAAGATTCAGACATTTGCGGATTTACTGCATGTTTTTATTTTTTCATTTTGTACAGTAAAAAAATGACTGTACATTATCAGATTTTCTAATCTATGCCGTAATCATTTGCTCTTTTTACGGTACAGATTCACTTTTCAATTTTCTACAGTAATTTTTCCAGCTGATTTAGTAGAAATCCCATTTCACTTTACTGTATTGATTTTGTTTTTATTATCTGTGCCGTAATGAAAAAAAGTGCTTACGGCACAGAATCAAAATCCAAATCTGTGCAGCGAACCTACATGATCAAAGTGCCCTCAAACAATGAGCTCAGCCCTAAACATTATACCAGTGTTTTTTGCAACTCATCTAAAACGCTAAAACTAAATAGGCTGAACAAAAGAATGCTCATTCATATTCTATAAATTCTACTTTTTCGATCCGGTGCATCCGGCACTAAAATCTCTTTTAAGAAAGGACTGATTCACAATGATAAGTTACAAAACAGAGCTCCAGAAGCAGCTCAACCAACTTGATTTTCTCTTGAAAAGAGCCGAAAAACGAAAAAAGCAATACAAGAATCTCGAGAAAGGAAAACTCCAGGTAACCTCAAGCCACGGTGTAACACAATACAAATTTCTTGCAGAAGGAGCAACTCACTCAAAATACATTCCTTCCATCGATAAGGAACGCGTTAAACTATTTGCCCAGAGAGAATACGATGAAAAAGTCTATGAACTCCTCACAACTATGCGAGGCAGGCTGCATCGTTTCTTAAATAACTACGAGGCAGATTGCTTAGATACATACTTTGAAAACCTGTGCGAGGCGAGACAGAATCTCATCACTCCCATAAAGCCCACAAAGGAAGCCTTGATAGACACGTGGATGAAGAGTCATCCCGGAAATATGAATACTTATGAAAAGAAACCTGATAGTAAGACTTCGCGTGGTGAATACGTTCGTTCAAAATCCGAGAAGATCATCGCAGATTATCTTTTTTCGCTGGGCATCCCATATCAGTATGAGCCTCAGTTTCACCTTTTCTCAGGAGATAATGTGTATCCTGACTTCGTTATCCTCAATGTAAGAAAAAACAAAACAATTTACTGGGAGCATCTGGGGAAAGTCGGGGATGCAAACTATGCCACCAGGAACTTTGACAAGCTCATGGACTACGAAAAAAGCGGTCTCATCCTTGGAGATAACCTGATCGTAACACTGGAGACCAATGAAAGAGCTCTGGATATCGAGCTTGTTGAGAAAAAAGTACAGGAATTTCTATTATAAGCAGAATATCTGTCACGCTTCTTTTTTATAATACATTTCATATTGAAAAAGCACCCTCATGCAAAAGACATATGCTTTATCCCGAGGCAGTATCTGTGCTGTTACTGTATAGATCATGTTTTCAATTCTATACAGTAAAAAAATTACGGCACAAAACTTTTTTCCCATTTTGTACCGTACATATTACTGCACAGATTCTATTTTCTATTCTCTACAGTAATACTCAGTAATATTTCCAGGGAGCTTATCACTGATTCCGCTCAAATTTACTGTATGGATTATATTTTTAATTTCTGTACAGTAATGAAAAAAAGGGCTTACGGCGCAGAATCAAAATCCAAATCTGTGCCGTAAAGCCACATGCGAATCACATAATAAAAGACTTCATTCTTTCCCACACGTATTCATACACGTACGCATTCATTCCCGTACGCACTCTTTCCCGCACGCACTCTTTCCCGCACGCATTCATTCCCGCACGCCGCTGTTGTCAATTCATCACAATACTCATACCCTGCAATATTCCCAATTCACACGACTTTCATATAAAAAGCCTCTCCAAAGCGTCTCCTTACCCAACGTAGCTCTCGCCCTCAAATATATCCATCAGGTACTCACCGTCTATATCCGGCTCGTCCCCGTCCCGGTTATAGGAGATGCGAACAATTCTTCCGTCATCAAGGTAGCAGTCCACAAACTTATCTCCTGCCGTTCTCCATGGCATAACGTGTGTGCCGTCGGGCAGCTCCTCTCCGGCAGTTATTACGTTTCCGGCTTCATCCACAACATCCGCCTTAATGCCCTTCTTAAGGGTAATGTGGTCTGAGCATTCCGTCACGTACTTGTAATCTCCGCTGAACACGGGCATTCCGTCATCGCCAACTCTGTACTGTCCCACAAGCACGAAGTCTCCAATAATGGTATTTATCTCGCCAAAATACATGTGCTCCGCATCCACTGCTGCACCTTCGCTGAGCCACTCGCCGTCGTACGCATAAGGCTCCAGCCCCGTCTTGGTAAATACCGCTCTTCCGCAGGTTTTAAGCTCCCCGTCCGTAACCTCAAAGGCAAAAAAGTCATAGTAGTAGCCAAAGCTCTTGGAAGTAACATAGATAAACTCGCGGCCGTCACCGGTAACGACCTTCCAGGTGCTGATGGAGCTCTCGTCTTCCATCATAAAGGACTCATCAAAAGAAGCTTTCTTATTTCCCTTCTTTAGATAAAGCCCATTTGCAAGTCCTTCGCCCTCTTTGCCGGGAACATAATAAAGAGAAAGTCCGTTATAGTCGCCGCTATCCCACTCCGAGGAAGACACGTACAAGCCCGCATACGTCACGTAGCCATGGCTATCAATAGTCTGGGCTGCATCCTTGCCCGAACCACTTCCTTCCACGGTGTCAAGAGAACCATCCCCCTCGTTTCCCTTCGCAGTACCTTCAGAACCATCTCCGTTGTCCCCCGCCGCAGTACCTTCAGAACCATCTCCGTTGTTCCCCGTCGCAGCATCTTCAGAACCGTCCCCTTTCTCTTCCGCCGAATCCTCGCCAGAGGCGCCTTCCACCAGATCCTTCCCCGAGAAATCTCCAAGCATATCGTAGGGCACGGTGGCATCAATGATACCAAAGGCGTAAGCCGCAATGTCATAGGGATTAAAGTAAAAATGTATCCCCTTCGGATCCATGGTCCAGTTGTAGTGATTAACGTAATCCTTCCCCGCTTCATTTGCCGCATCCGGGTCTATATAGTAGGAGGCCAGACTGTCATCCAGGTCCCAGTAATCCTCATACTCATCGGCATCCTCAATCTTGATCCTGTCCCTGATCATGGCGCGAAGCTGTTCGTCGGAGACATCCAGAATTTCCTTGAGTTCATATTCCTTCCCGGACTTAACGTCCACCGTGGTGCCCATCCTGCAATGATAACCGTGGGCCCCGCCCGCAAAGTTCTCATAATATGTTACAAAGCTCAGTATCTTATCATTCAAAAGAGCTATGTTCTCCCGCTGAACATCATACCAGGGCCCGATGAAATTGTACCCCTGGGAAACCAGCTCCTCATATTCCGCAACAATATCAAGTTCTCCCCAGTCTCCGCCAACACCATTGCCGTCCGCAGCCGTTCTGTCCAACACCCTGTCCTGAAGAAAGCCCGCAAGCTCGGGATATGCTTCTTTATAAGGATCCGTCACCAGAAGATACTGCTCGTCAGAATAGTACAAAAGGCGGTGCTCTTTGTCGTCGCCATAATAATTCTCATCCACAAGGTCTCCCTCGTAGTACTTGTCATACTTAAGTGTAACCTGCTTAAACATTGGGTAATCCGAAGACGCAGGCTCCGGGGATTCAGCAGGTTCTTTTCCCTCCTGATCCTCTCCGGCATTCTTCTTCGCAACAGCCTTTTTAAGGTACTCCCCGATATTCTCATTGGTTATCTTGGTATAGGGAAGTCGGATATATTTCCCATTCTCTACGTTATAAATACTCTCAAGGTCCCTGATGCTGCCGCCTTTTGCCAGAGTGAGTGCAAGGCTGTACATGGCTCCCGCCTGGCCTTCCTTGTCGTTGTAGACTGTGCCCCCAAGCTTACCCTCGGCCACAGCTTCGAGTCCCACGTCGGTTCCGTCTATACCAAAAAACACCGGCATAAGGTCCTCGGATACGCCTGCCGTCTCGTATGCATCAATGGCGCCAAGAGCCATATCATCGTTATTTGACAGCACCAGCTCGATGCTATTGCCATTCTGCTCAATGAGCTGCGACATCTTGGTCTGAGCCTGGGCTCTGTTCCAATTGGCAATTGCATAGCCAAGCTTGTCCACTTCTACGCCGCTCCTGATCAAAGTATCAACGGAGTACTCGGTTCTCACAATGGCATCCTGGTGCCCTGCCTCACCTTCAAGGACTACGAACTGAATAGCCCCGTCGCCGTTTCTGTCGATGGTATCGTCGCTTTTTATAGCCTCAGCCGCCAACTCACCTTCCATAACGCCTGACTCGATGGCATTCGCCCCCACGTAAAAGAGCTTGTTCCATCTGCCCATGTCCCCCTCAACCAGCTCACGGTTAAAAAAAATAATGGGAACATCTGCCTTTTTGGCCGCATCAATGACAGCAGTGGGGTCCGTCCTGTCAACCAGATTAACGCAGATCACGTTGCACCCGTCTTCGATCATTTTTTTGACCTGGTTATTCTGGGTCTGCTGGCTGTTGGAGGCGTTGTAGACCACCACCTCCACGTTCTCGGAAGCCTGCTGCGTAAAGCACTCCATCAGCTGGGAGATAAAAGTGTCGTACTGGTCGTACAGCGTGACTCCGATCTTTATTTTCGTTGCGACCTTTGATCCGCTGTTTGCGCCGCAGCCTGCTAAAAGCCCTGCTGTCATCACCACGGTCAAAAGAAATATCATAAACTTTTTACATATCTTCCCCATTTACACTAAACTCCTGATTATTCCATGGCACCAAAAAGGCACCCTCATACGTCGCCATCATTCCACAGCCGCATATCTGATCTCTTGTCGCCATCATTCCACAGCCGCATAGCTGTTCTCTTGTCGCTATCATTCCGCAACCGCATAGCTGTTCTCTCGTCGCCGTCATTCCACAACCGGAAACAGCATTCTCTGGTTGCTCTCATCAAAAAGATTCTCCCTGTTCACCACCCTGAATGAAATGGTCTCGTTCTGCATAGGTGTCAACCTGTTCTCCAGTCTTCTTACTATGGCTGTCACGCTCTGATACCCCATATAGTACTCATTGGGCACAACCATGCTGGTGATTATCCCATCGTCAAGATAGCTGACATTCTTAATTGACGTGCCCTCGCCGAAAATGCTGACTTCACTTCCGCTTCGAAGGGCATATTCACTGGCAGCTTCCAGGCCGCCGTTTTCAAGGGCAACGATAATATCCGCCTGCCCCAGAACCTGTCTGAATTCAATTCTGTCCTGAAGACTCACGTTATTGGATTCGATCCATACAACCTCCGCTCCCGAGGACTCTATGTTCTCGTTAAAGCCCTGGAGCCTTTGCTGTATGGAATGAAGCTTCTGATTGCCGGCAACAATTCCGATCTTATGTCCTTCAAGTCTATTGCCAAAGGCGATCCTGACCTCGTTGGCCAGCGCCCTTCCGATCTCCACGTTGTCTGCCTCTATGCAGGCGGACTTTCCCTCAACGTCAACCTCCATGTCTGCGCCGGTATCCACCAGCTCCAGCACCACTTTGCCCCTGATATCAGTGATCATGCTCTCGGTTCCCCTGCTGGTGATGACCTGAAGAATTATCCCGTCAGCTTCCGCCGCTATCTCACCCTTTATAAGGTTGTACTGCTGATTCAAAGTAAGATTCCTGCCTGTGGAAACAACGTTGAGCTTCACGCCATTGTCTTTTGCCGCCTGCTCTAAGCCCGCCATAAAGGAGGACCATCTTCCCGAGCCACTGTCATCCACAATAACCGAAACCTTCACCTGATCATCCCTTGTGCCGCTTAGGATCAGCGCCGAAGTGGAAGCCGCCAGAATAATCATGAGTATTGCTGACAATATCAAAATGAACATGTTCCTGTTACTCATACTCATGCTCCTTTCCTCCCTCCAGGCGCTTCTGATTCTCCTCGTTATAGGGAATTGCCGGAATATGGATGGTAACTGTCGTGCCCTCATCAGGCTCACTTTCTATCTTAAGACCATACTGCTGCCCAAAACGCAGCTGTATCCTTCTGTGCACGTTAATAAGGCCAACCCCGGAGCCATGCTTACGCACTCTGGTATCGTCGGTCAAAAGAAATTCCAGCTGCTCACTACTCATTCCAAAGCCGTTGTCGGAGACTTCTATGTAGATGTCACCGTCTTCGCCCCTGTAGCCATGCACCTTGATCTCACCGTCCTCCATATCCTTAACTCCGTAGTACACGGAATTCTCCAGAATAGGCTGAACAATGAGCTTCACGGTACAACATTTTTTTATCTCTTCATCGATATCAAAATCAATGGTAAAGGCATCCTTGAACCTTACCTTCTGAATATTCATGTAGTTCATGGCATGCCTGATCTCATCCTCCAGCGGGATGATGGTTTTGCCACCCGAGAGGGATACCCTGAAAAGGCTGGCCAGCTGCGTTATCATAAACACCGCATCGTTGTATTTTTCCCCCTCTATCATCCAGACGATGGAGTCGAGAGTGTTGTACAAAAAGTGGGGATTTATCTGGGATTGCAGCGCATCAAGCTCCGACTTTCTCTTCTCCTCCTGGGAAGCCACCATATCTTTCATCAGCTGATTTATCTGATCGTAGCTGGAGCGCAAAGTTCTTCCAAGATGCTCCACCTCTGAGGGACCACCGATATAAACCGTGGGATTGACCTTCCCCATCTCGATATCCCTGATGGAATCGTTGAGCTTTCTGATGGGCCTTGTAACCCTGTTTGCCACAAGCCTGTTGAGGATCAGCATGGCAAGGAGCGTGATGGATACGATCATCACAACGAAGTATCTGATATCCTTAAGGCCCATGTAAGAATTACTGGTAGGGATCACGCTCACCAGCTTCCAGCCCGTGTAACTCATGGTGTTGACAGTGACGATCCTGGTGTTTCCCTCAAAATCCTCCTTGTGGCTGCCATCGTCATAGCCCGCTATGCTGGTGTTGTTCTCGGAAAAAACTCCCGCACTGATCTGGGCCAGCATCGGATGATAGATAAGGGCGCCGTTCCCGTCGCACAGGTACACATACTGCTCCGACGGATTGTCGTTAACATCCTCCATCATCTGCTCGATCACAGCATAATTCATATCCAGCAAAAGAACTCCCTGCCCCGGAACGCCGCTCCGGTTAAGCTCAACAGCACGGCTAAGGGAGGTCACCCAATAGTATTTGAAGGTTGGATCGTCTACGAAGATATTCTGAACATGAGGAAGGGAAAAATGGAGATTTTCGGGCTTTTGGAGCGCCGTCTTAAACCACTCCTGGGTTGTGACATCAACTCCCGGCTTTTCTACGCCTACCGGGGATGCGCTGATAAGAGTCCCGTCCTCGTTATAAAGAGCAAGGCTTATAAGATAGTCCTTATGCGCCTCGTAAAGAAGATTCATCTGATTGCTGGGGGAATCCTCCGAAAGATCCTCATCCTTTATCACGTTGTAGTAAATGGCATCCGAGACCCTTCGCATGCTGCGAAGGTAATCCTCAAGATTAACAACGGTCTGATCAAGCAGTGTCTGTGCGCTGTCGGTGAGCATCTTCTCGGAACGCACATAAAACCTCTGATAGAGTGCTACGCCCATGGCAAGCATGCAGACTAAAGCTACGATGGTAAAAGAAACCGAGATCGTAGCCTGAACGCTTCTTGGGCCGAGACTTTGCATATAACGGCTAAGCCTCCAGCGAGCCTGCAGCTCTTTTGCTTTTTCCTTCAGAAAATTTTTGGATTCCACTTTTATGATTCCCTGCCGGCCTTGTATTTTGAAGGGGAAACCCCGAACTGTTTTTTGAAGACATAGCTGAAGTAGTTGGGATCGGAATATCCCACCTGCTGAGCTATTATATATGTCTTTTCATCGGTCTCAACCAGCATCTTCTCCGCCTTCTCCATGCGAAAGTCAGTAAGATATCCCACGAAGGTCTTGCCGGTTTCTTTCTTGAATACCGTTGAAAAGTAAGCACTGCTCACCCCAAGGTAGTTGCAGATGAAGTCAATTGAAAGATCCTGATCCGCGTAGTGATCAGCCACATACTCTTTTGCCTTGGTGACAAAAGACCTGGTATTGTCGGAACGCTTGTCGTCTATGAGTTCCCTGATCTTAAGGCATACCGTGCTCAGCCAGTTCGACAGCTCTTTTCCCTCCATCTGCTGAACCAGGGCGTACACGTCACTGTTGGCATCAAAAACTTCGTTGACATCCAGCTGATTGCCCCGGAGGAACTTGTAGAGCTCGCTGACCAGCTCCATTACAAAAAACCTGTGGTTCTGAATGGAGCCCTGTTTCTCGAGGTTGTTCTCTATGTACTGCCGGGCTGCTGCCTCCACCGCTTCGCTGTCTCCCATCTTCATCTTCTTGAAAACGTCGGTGAGACTGTCTCCGGACTCCTGAGCTTCGCTCTCCTTCTCAAGGGGAGATATCTCGGAGATGTTGATGGCCTTGGTGTGTCCGTACAAAACCCTGTATGAAACCGCATCCCTGGCGCCTTTGTAGGAATCGTCAATACCTGAAAGGCTGTCCACAACCTCGCCGATACCTATGGTGACGTTGGCCTTACAGATGCTTTCAGCCAGCCTGCAGAGCCTGTCACATTCATCGGTAAAAGCCTTGGCATCCTTCTCTGTCTCCAGTTGGGAAATCAGCACAGTGCTCCCAAGATATGAGAAAAAGCTGCATCCCCACTTGGAGTCAAGGCGTTCCTCCAAAAGCTTCCTTACGGAAACCGACAGAAGCACCGGGTTTATGCCCTCGGGCATACTGGACATGCTGATATGAACTATGGCGGTGAGATACAGGGGTCCTTTAAGGTCGATGCGGTAGTCATCCATGAACTTTTGTATCTTATTCTGAGCGATCCTGCCCTCCACTAGAGACGCAAAGAAATCCTCCTGCAAAAGGGGCAGCGAATCCATGTAATAATTCTCAAGCTTAGCCACGTTGAGTTTCTCATCGATGTCCCTGTCCAGAGCTTCATGAACCCTGGTAAATACTGTCTTGAGTTCGTCCGAATCAATGGGCTTTAGAATATATTCCTCGGCCTCAAGGCGGATGGCCTCCTTGGCATATTCGAATTCATCGAACCCGGAAAAAAAGATGATCCTGATGTTGGGATAGAGCTTTTTCAGATTCCTTGAGAGTTCCATACCGTCCATATAAGGCATTTTGATATCAGTCATGACAATGTCAGGACGCTGCTCCTCCGAGAGTTCCAGCGCCTCGAGACCGTTTCTGGCATACCTTGGGACTTCAAAGCCCATGGCTTCCCAGTCAAGTTTTCTAAGAATTGCCTGAGCGACGTCTTCTTCGTCGTCAACAAGCATTACACGATATTTGTTCATAGATTATTACTCCGACGCGTGCCTGTACCTTGGCACGATATTGCTATGTGCACTTCGCATGCTGTTGTTTACTGCGTGCGCCTTGGCAGGCTGATATTGCATGTGTTTTCTTGGGCGTAGGGGGCTTATTTTCCCAATACGAACTTCTCATAGATGAATTTCCACATTATTCCCATGGCCACAACAGCGATAACAATGAAAGCCAGGGCGATCCTGGGATTGAAAAAAGATATGATTCCCATGATGATGGCAGACACTCCCAGGAAAATGATAACCAGCCCCGCGTACAGCGCGTATTCACGTGGATGCTTGATATTTGCGGGATCCTCTTTCTTATTAAGTATCTGAACATCCCTTGTGATAATGAGTCTGATCCCAAAGAACATGCAGGCTGCAAACAAGAGCAGCTCTATTCCCATCTGATTGATTATTTCTTGAAATGTCATGAGACTTCTCCTTCTGATAACTATCTATATAATTATACTGTGCGCAGGCAAGAATAGCCATGATTACAGTATAACTTATGTGTTCTTTAAATGTATTTTTTTAGACAGCGTATGGGGCATTTGAAGCGATGGCTCTTTGGGTAGTGTTCCACCGCATTTTCGTTTTGAGCCCATTTGCGGTGGAGCTTTACAGGCGGTGTTCCAACGCATTTCCGTTTTTGAGTCATTTGCGGTGGAGCTTTACAGGCGGTGTTCCAACGCATTTCCATTTTAGACCCATTTGCGGTGGAGCTTTACAGGCAGTGTTCCAACGCATTTCCGTTTTTAAGTCATTTGCGGTGGAGCTTTACAGGCGGTGTTCCTACGCATTTCTGTTTTGGCCCCATTTGCGGTGGACCTTTGCAAAGCAGGGTTCCAACGCATTTCCGTTTTTGAGTCATTTGCGGTGGAGCTTTGCAAGGAGGTGTTCCAACGCATTTCCATTTTAGACCCATTTGCGGTGGACCTTTACAGGCGGTGTTCCAACGCATTTCTGTTTTGGCCCCATTTGCGGTGGACCTTTGCAAGGAGGTGTTCCAACGCATTTCCATTTGGGACCCATTTGCGGTGGAGTCAGCATTATAAGATTCCACCGCAAATAGATATTTTCACCATTTGTAGTGGAAACAGGGACATAAATAGTCCGCCGCAATAATCAAAAAGGTAAATTGCGGCGGAATCCCATTCACATATAAATAAATTCAAAGATAAAAAAGCTGATCATCCCTTTCAAATGTGAGGTCATCCATTCCCTCAAATCGTCTCTTATCCCTCGAAGCGTCTTTGATCCCTTAGATCATCCCTCACCCCTCGAATGTATTAATCTCCTGGCAGTAAGGGCATTTTACCCTGGAATGCGAGATCTTTATCGGAAAGAACCTGCCGCAATGGCTGCAGGCCACACGGATAACGTCTGTGCCAAATGTGGCGCCTCCGGTAACATCAGAAAGATCCTCATCATCAATCATCGCGGCCTTACCGCCAAACGTACCTTTCCCACCGGTCAACCCGGCATTGCCGCGAGCATTCTCCTTCCCGCCAATCATCTCTGCCTTGCCATAATTCTTCTCATTCTCAATATTATTCATTTTGCATTACCTCCAAAACATCACAATTATTATCGCATATTTATTTATACGATTCAAAGTCACTTTGAGGCAGATTAATTATCTAAATGGTGTTCGAATGTTCAGTTTGCGTAATATCCAGTCAGGCCGTATCACATTGCGTACCCCAGTCAGGCCGTATCTCATTGCGTACCCTAGTCAGGCCGTGTCACTTGCATAAGCCTTAGTCAGGCCGTATCACATTGCGTACCCCCAGCCAGGTCGCATCAAGTCCTGTCAGTTTGTATCAGACTGTGTTAGAATATTTGAATCGGTAAAGTTTGCAGATTTTATCAGGAAAGAATGCATGCAAACTATATTTATGATGATTTTGAATTAGGAATTTACCCACAAGGAGAATGTATGAAAGATTTTGATGCAGTAATATTTGATATGGACGGTGTTATCTTCGACTCCGAAAGATGCGTGCTGGAGTGCTGGGAAGTTGTAGCGCAGCGCCATGGCTTTTCTGACATAGAAGAGGTCTTTCTTGCCTGCACTGGCACCAATGATCAGAAGACAAAAGAAATAGTCCTTGAAGCCTTCGGAGAAGATTTTCCCTACGATGAGTATGCCAAAGAGTCATCTCTTCTCTTCCACGAGAAGTATGATAACGGAAATCTTCCAATAAAACCGGGCATTTTTCACATATTGGATTTCCTTAAATCCGAGAACAAGAAGATTGCCCTCGCCTCTTCCACGAGAAAAGAAATAGTGGCTCAGGAGCTTCGTGACGCAGGACTGCTGCACTACTTTGATAAGCTTGTCTGCGGGGATATGATCTCAAAGAGTAAGCCAGATCCGGAAATCTACTTAAAGGCCTGTGAAGAGATCGGTGTCTCCCCTGAGCGTGCCTATGCCATAGAGGATTCCTACAACGGCATCAGAGCAGCCCATTCAGGGAAGCTAAAGCCTATCATGGTTCCCGATCTTCTGCCCGCAGACGATGAGATGAAAAGTCTTGCGGAGGCAGTGATAGACAACCTGGACCTCGTCATTAATTATCTCAAGGATTAGTGTTTTCTTGTAATTTCTGTCAGATATCTCAAGGCCTAACAATCTTGACAAAAGCCTCACTGATTTGACTTGAATGGTTCACTCTTAACTCGCAATAAACTCAGCTATGTATACTGAAAAAAAGAGGAAGCTGCGGCACAAAAGCCGCAGCTTCCTCTTTTTGAGTAAAAGGGTTCGTATTATTTCTTAGCAACATACTTACGGATATCCAGTGATATTGCGATGAAGATAACAACGCCAATAGCGATGTACTGCGCGTTGGCATCAACACCAAGATACTGGAGAGCTGCCTTCAAAAGCTCAAATACCGCAACACCGATGATAGCTGATGAAACCTTACCACGTCCACCGGTAACAGATACACCACCGATGGTGCAGGCTGCGATAGCTTCCATCTCGTAACCGAGTCCAAGGTTTACGGATGCACCGCCGGCCTTAGCGCCCAGCATGAATCCTGCAAGACCGTACATCATTGCTGCCTTCATGTAGATGAGTACCATTGTAAGACGAACAGGTACACCGGCAACCTCAGCAGCCTGAGGGTTTCCGCCGATGGCATACATGTATTTGCCGTGACGGGTCATGTTGAAGATGAACCAGGTTATTGCAGCTACGATGATCGCGATCCAGATCAGATAACTGATACCAAGGAACTTGCCTGTAGCAATATTTGTATACTCAGTTGTGTATCCACCAAGAGGTGTAGCACCTGTGTAGATAAGTGCAAGTCCGTAAACGATCTCCATCATGGCAAGGGTTGCGATGAAAGGAGGTACGTGAAGGAATGCGATAAAGAATCCTGTGATGGATCCGAATGCTCCTGTGATAACAAGAACGATCAGAAGCGCCACAAAGATGTTAAGGGGCTGCATATCAGGGAAGAACTTACCTGAATAATCCATTTTCTGAAGAAGTGTTCCTGCAATACATGCTGCAAAACCTATCATACGTCCTGCTGACAGATCGCAGCCTGCGGTGATAACACATCCTGCGATGCCAAGAGCGATAACAAGTCTTGAGCTCATGTTCATCAGAATGTTGAACAGGTTGTTGGATGTAAGGAACCTGTCGTTTGTGATACCTGTATAAATTACCAGGATGAACATAACGATGATAACACCGTTATTGATAAGAAAATCTATTGCTTTCTGTTGTTTTGTCTTAACCATTTTCTTTCCTCTCCGATCTTAGAATTGGGTAGCGTAGCTCATAACCTTTTCCTGAGTCATATCGCTCTCTTCGGTTATCTCGCCGCGAAGTTTACCGTTACACATTACATAAATTCTGTCTGACATACCGAGAAGTTCTGCCATCTCGGAGGATATCATGATGATAGCTTTGCCCTGCTTGGCCAAATCTGTCATGATCTCGTAGATCTCATGCTTGGCACCTACGTCGATACCTCTTGTAGGCTCATCCATTATAAGGATGTCAGGATCATTGGCAAGCCATCTTGATACGATAACCTTCTGCTGATTACCACCTGAAAGATTAGAGATGTGTTCCTGCATACTGGGAGTCTTGATGGAAAGCTTTTCAATGCTGTCGTCCACAACCTTGTTGATCTTGCTGTGGTCAAGGACGAAACCGCCCATCAGATACTTGTTGTATACGGAAACTCCTACATTATCCTTAATTGAAAGACATCCGAAGATACCGTTTCCTCTTCTGTCCTCTGTGATCATTCCTATTCCGGCATCCATGGCATCTCTGGGGCTCTTGATCCTGGCCACCTTGCCATGAATCTTGATCTCTCCTGCAGAAAGATTTCTGATTCCGAAGATTCCTTCCATAAGCTCTGTTCTCTGAGCTCCTACCAGTCCTCCGAATCCAAGGATCTCTCCCTTTCTTAATGTAAAGGACACATCCTGGAAGGATTTCTCATGGATTGAAGAAATACCTTTGACTTCCATTACTACCTCTCCCGGAGTTCTGTCCTTGGGAGGATAGATGTTGGTCAGCTCACGTCCAACCATCTTTGCGATGATATCGTCGATGGTAAGCTCTTTTGCCGGCCATGTTCCGATGTATGTACCATCACGCATGATGGTAACATCATCTGCGATACGCTTGATCTCATCCATCTTGTGGGATATGTAGATCATGGCAACACCTCTTTCTCTTAAGGTCTCCATGATCCTGAACAGCGCTTCTACTTCGCTATCTGAAAGAGAAGATGTTGGCTCATCAAAAATGATAACCTTGGCATCATGTGATACTGCCTTTGCAATCTCTACTGACTGCATCTGTCCGATGGACAGTGTATCAAGCTGTGCCTTAGGATCAAAGTCCATGTTAACTTCCTTGAGCCACTTCTCTGTTTGTTCGTACATTGTCTTGTGGTCGATTATCTGAAGTGGACCAAATTTCTTAACCGGGAATCTTCCAAGATACATATTCTCGCCAACGCTTCTTGCAAGTACCGGCTGAAGTTCCTGATGCACCATTGCAATACCTTTTTTCATTGCTTCATCAGGATTGTCGATTGTGGTTTTTTCTCCGTCGATATAGATTTCTCCGGCATCCATCTTGTAAATACCGAAGAGACATTTCATAAGTGTTGATTTACCGGCTCCGTTCTCTCCCATAAGTGCATGGACGGTACCGGGCTTAACTGCCAGTTGTACGTTATCCAGTGCCTTTACACCGGGAAAGGACTTGGATACGCCCCGTAGTTCCAACTTGTACTCCGATGCCATACGTAGTCCCCTTTTCTCAAAAATCGGTGCGAGAGCAAAAGCGCTCTCGCACCAGGATTATATAGTTCTAAAAATATGCCCGAGATTAACTCGCCTTAATTACTTAAGTGAATCAAGAACTGACTGAGCATTGTCAGTTGTAACCTTAACGTAATCACATCCGATGTAGTACTCGTTGCCTGCACCTGTGATGTAGTTGATAGCTGCATCAGCTGCGCCGTGAGACTGAGCGATATGATCGTTAAATACTGTACCTGTCATTGTTCCTGCGATAACGTCCTCAAGAGCCTCTGTAAGAGCGTCAACACCTACAAGATAGATGTCCTCGCCAACCTTACGTCCTGCAGCCTCGATTGACTGAAGAGCGCCAAGAGCCATAGCGTCGTTGTTGCAGAATACAACTTCTGTCTCAGGATGAGCTGAAAGCATGTTAGCAACCAGCTGCTGAGCTGTAGCCTGATCCCAGTTACCTACCTGATCATCAAGGCAATCTACTGTCCAGCCTGCATCCTCAAGAGCCTTAACTGAGAACTCTGTACGATACTGAGCATCTACGTTCTCGGGGTCACCCTCAACCATAACGTACTGGATCTTGCCGTCGCCGTTAAGGTCTACAGTCTCCTGACCAAGGTCAACGATGATCTCGCCCTGCATTGTACCTGACTGACGAGCGTCACATCCAACGTATGTTACGTTCCAGCCGTTTGAAGACCATCTTGCTTCCTCGTCTGCATCGGGCTCACGGTTGATGTATACGAGAGGGATGTTTGCGCCAACTACAAGGTCTGTGATTGTTGCAGCAGATGAAGAGTTAACGGGGTTGATGATCAGAACGTCTACACCCTGTGTGATGAAGTTCTGGATCTGGTTTGTCTGTGTAGCCTGGTCGTTAGCACCATCTACGATTGTAATGTTGTCCTTTGAGAATCCCTGTGATACGAGATAGCTCTCAAGCTCGTTACGGAAAAGTGTCATGAAGTTGTCAGCGAACTGGTAGATACATACGCCAACCTTCTTGTCTGCAAGATCACCTGCAGGTGCTGCATCAGCAACTGTCTCAGCAACTTCTGTTGCTGTCTCAGCTACATCTGTTGCTGTGTCAGCAACTGTCTCAGCTGTCTCAGCTGTCTGTGTAGCTGTATCTGCTGCAGCATTGCCGCAACCGGCCAGCATAGCCATTGTCAGAGCTGAAACTGTTAAAAGACTAACCAATTTCTTTTTCATTTAATACATCCTCCTTAAGATATGTTTGGGACGCACCATAAGCACAGCCCCAATGTTTTGTTTACATTGATGATTATAGCAATGGCATTTGTGCAAAAACATAGAGAATTCTTCTGTGAATCTTAGAAATCCTTTTTTGTTTTATTTGATTTTATGTATTTTGCACAAAACAAAACACCCGCTTTTAGTAACATTTCCTTTTCGGAAACGTTATCTTAAAATCGGGTGTCGTCGTTTTGATTAATTCACTAAATTGTTTATTCGATTCCAACACTTCCGTCGGAATAGGTTATAACCCAGTAGCCATCGCCTGTACCGCAGTCCTCGTGATATTCCTTGTTTATTATCTGAAGAGCTGTGGCTGTGTTGCTCTCTGATGCGGCTTTTGTTGCATCCACAGCAGATTCTGCCATGGGAACCTCCTCGTCCCTAAGATACTCCATTGAAGGCTCTGTCTCTTTTCTCCCGGAAGATTCTGAATATGCAGCAGCTGTTTCTTTTCCCTCAGAAGGCTCTGTAACCTCATACGTATCAGCAGCTCTGTTGACCTCCACCACAGGAATGTTCTCTTCATCAGGGGATACTATGGAAGATATCAGATTGTGATACTCCGGAACAGCCGCATACAGGAAGATATTCATAATAAAAACCGTAAAAACTGTTCCCATAAAAATAGTTGTAAACGTCAAGGCTTTGTTCATATCCTCTATCCTCCTGATCATAAAATCTTAATTTTTTACAACTTATCAGTAAGTCACTGTGTAGGCTGCTGCCGCCACAAGCGGCCCTGCCGGGTAGCTTTCGTAGGTCTGTCTGTAATAACCCCGGCCTTTTGCATCCTGCATCTCGGCATCAAATATGTACCAGTCATCTCCCATCCGAACCTCAGTCCAGGCGTGGGGCGTTCTTCCGCCCAGGGAAGAAGTTACCGTTCCCGTAACGACTCTGGCGTCATAGCCAAGGCCCTTAGCAATATAGGCAAAGCCCGCTGCGTAGTTGTAGCAGTTTCCTTTGCCGCCTGAAAGAATGTCCGTTGCATAGGTTCCTGTCCAGTTGCCCAGAGGGACATCCATCTTGCGCTCATATTCCGAAGCCTCCACAAAATAGTTAAAGCAGTTAAGAAGCTGTGTCTTTTGACTCATATTTCCGGTGGTGCAGGCTTCCACAACTAAAGCCGTAAGTTTCATGAGCTCCGTGTCGGGCTCCTTAAGACTTCCGTCCTCCATGCGCCACTTGACGCCTGAATCGGTGTGCACAAAATGTGCGCCGGGAACCTGCCATTCCATCATGCTTTCCTGTGCCTGTCCGCCCACAACGCTTCTGATCTGCTCCTTCAGGGTGTTTGGAAGACCATACAGCGCATAATCCGCAATGGATACCACCGATTCCGGGATCACCGCTCCGGGCAGGGCTGCGGGGTAGCAAATAAGCTCCGTCATCTCCTTGTTGTAAAGGCAGTTGCTGTAGGATGCATAAAAGGGATTCGATTCACTGACCGTTATGGACCTTAGCCTCATCAGATTCCTGAAAGCTCCGGAGGAAATCTGTGTCACATTGCTTCCTATATGGATCGTAGAGATCTCAGTCTGCCCACGGAAGGTTGATGAATCTATGGCAGTAAGCTCCGCCGCCTCTGCATCCGTCTTCGGGAAAAGAGCTATCAATGCCGCCGTAAGTACTATGGCTATGAAATTGCGAAATGCTCTGCAGCTGTTTCTTTTCATAAGGTCATCATCTCTGGGTTGCTACATCGAATTTGTATCTGATCTTTGCATAGGTAACTGCATCTGAGGCCTTACCGCCCTCGTTGGGGTGCTTACCGTAACCGGCAGCCTCTATCATGGCATCGCCGTAGCCCTCCTTGCCGTCTACGATCACTCTGCAGTACTGATCTGCCCAAGTATTGATGTTTACGTGGACCCAGGTGATCCCCAGATAATCAAGGACAAGGCCGAGAGCTCTTGTTGCTCCCGCGCAGGAATACTCACCGCCTATGAAAACGCCGTAAGCTGTTCTGTATATCTTGCCTTCAGTGGTGTAGGTTCCAAGGTCACAGTAGGCTTTTACAACGCCGGCTGCGTAAGCCACCTTCTCTACGTCCTTGATGGTCTTTGCCTTGGATGAGGATTTGCTTGAAGAGGAGCTTGCGCTTGCTGTTCCTGCATTATTAATGGCATCTGCGATCTGCTTGGCTATGCTTCTTGCCATGATCTCCTGCTCGTAGGTCATGCCGCCGTTGTCATGCTTTGTCTTTTTGATGATAGTAACGCTCTTGTCACCGGTTGGAACAATATACTCGGTATTGTCTCCGATGAGTTTATTGGCTACCCGCTTTTCTTTTTTCCCAAAGAGGACCCAGTGCTCTATGAGCCTGTTGGGATCAGCGCCGAAGGCCTCTCTTAAGTCTTCATAATTCAGATAATAGAAAAGGGGATTATATTCGTTTTTGTAATCCACTCCGTTATATACTGTGGTTCCTTTCGAAAGGGCGGTATAGGGATCGTCCTTAGCCTCCGCAGAAAGGCTGAACATCTGTGAACAAACAAGAACTGCTACTGTGATAAATGCCAGGGTAAGACTGAATACTCTTTTTGCAAACAGCTTCATATAAATGCTCCATCCCGCCAAAATAGGCGCACAAAAATTACCTGTAACAATACTCACAATACATATCGTCATTTATTTATAGAAAATTAATACTTTTAAATAAAAAAAGTGCCAAAGCAGGACATAGCAGTCTGCTTTGACACTTCTATTCCCATTACCCAAGGTGCACATTAGCGTCGGATACCGGGCTTCATATTCAGATCAGTTTCATTGCATCGGCTACGGAAGATACGCCGATGATCTCTATATCATTAAAGGTTTTCTTGAGTTTCCCAGCAAGGGCTGAAGGCACAATACAGGTCTTGAAGCCCAGCTTTCTGGCTTCGGATACTCTGGCTTCTCCCATATTGACGGACCTTACCTCTCCGGAAAGACCCACCTCACCAAAAGCCACAACGTCTGAGCCAATGGGCCTGTTCCTGAAGCTGGAGATAAGGGCAAGACAGATCCCAAGGTCAAGGGACGGCTCTGCGATCTTCATGCCTCCCGCCAGATTAACGTAGGCATCATACTCTCCCATCTGAAGACCTATCCTCTTCTCAAGAACTGCCATAAGAAGGTTCACTCTGTTGTAATCCGTGCCATTGGCCTGACGTCTGGGGAAACCGAAGTTGCTCCTGCAGACAAGGGCCTGTACTTCTATAAGAAGAGGTCTGGTGCCCTCTACCGAGCAGGTAACAATGGAGCCGCTGGCATCCTCAGGTCTTCCCTCCAGCATGAACTCGGAGGGGTTTGAAACCTCTGTAAGTCCCTTCTCCTGCATTTCGAATACGCCTATCTCGTTGGTGGATCCAAAGCGGTTCTTGACTCCCCTCAGTATCCTGTAGGACGCGTGTCTGTCTCCTTCAAAGTACAGCACCGTATCCACCATGTGCTCTAAAACTCTGGGGCCTGCCACCTGTCCTTCCTTGGTAACATGTCCGACGATGAAGATGGAAATTCCAAGGCTCTTTGCGATCCGAAGGAGGACCGAGGTGGACTCCCTGACCTGGGACACACTGCCCGGAGCCGATGAAACCGCCTCGTTGTACATGGTCTGTATGGAATCGATGACCACCACCTGTGGCTTGGTCCTTGTGATGATCTCCTCTATCGCGCCAAGATTGGTCTCGCACATGAATTTAAGGCTGTCGGAAAAGCTTCCTATTCTGTTGGCACGGAGCTTGATCTGTTTGAGGGATTCCTCGCCTGATATATAGAGGACAGCCTTACCATCCCCCGAAACATTCCCTGCCACCTGCAAAAGAATCGTGGACTTTCCGATACCCGGATCCCCGCCCACCAGAATAAGTGAGCCCTTTACCAGGCCGCCTCCAAGCACTCTGTTGAGCTCCCCGATGTGGGTATCATATCTGTCCTCATCATTCATCTCTATCTCGGAAAGAGACTTGGGACCGGACTCGCCTCCGGCCAGCATACCCAGGCCCACGCCGGATTGTACAGCCGCTTTGGATGTCTTTATGGCCGGCTTTGCCACCTCCTCCACAAAAGTATTCCACTCCCTGCAGCCGGGGCACTGTCCCATCCACTTGGAGGATTCATACCCGCAGCTTTGGCAAAAAAACACTGTCTTAATCTTTGTTGCCATAAATAATATTAACTCCCCTGCAAAACTTAAAAAGGGGCTTTCCGTCTGATGGGAAAGCCCCTTGTTTTTATTTAGTTACTTTTCGACTTTCACGTCTACCAGTCCGTTGCCGGAAAGTTCAACGCTCAGATTCAGCTTTCCTCCAAGATTGGTGGTCATCTTGCCGATACTGTTGCCGCCTATAAATATGCTGTACTCGGTGTTCTCAAGAAGTCCCAGCGTGATCTGGGCATCACTGTCGCCCTCAACCTTGAACTCCACTCCGTTTTCTGTCTCCTTGAAACCTGTAACAGCTGTTCCGGGAACCGATTCATAAACGAAATTCTCGTTGCTCTCCAGCTTGGTGATATCCTTGTAGGTCTTAACCTTCAGAATATTGCCGTTGTGCTGGAAGTTCTCAAGCTTCTTCTTCTCCGGAAGCTCATAATTACCAAAGCTGATGGTCCCGTCGCTCTCAGCTCTGATCAACTGCTCAATGACAGCCATAGTCGTCCTCCTAAAGTGTGATGAACAAACATAAATGTCACTTATATTATATTCCACAAAGATGCAATATTAAATGAATTTTTTCTTATTTTTTGGTCTGAGATTTTTTAGATCTTGGCTTTCTTGTGGTGACCGTTGTCTTGCTCTTTGTGGCTCTGGCAGTACCTGTTGTCCTTACATTCACCTTCCTTACAGAGGTGCTCTTGCCGTCCTTTGGCACGAATACGATCTTATCGTCCTTGAGGGATACTGTAACTCCCATGCCTGCAGTTATGGTGCCCTTAAGAAGCTCCTCGGCAAGCTGATCCTCGATGACAGACTGAATGGCTCTCTTAAGAGGCCTTGCACCCATCTTGGCATCGGAATGCTTGGTTACCAGGTACTTCTTAACAGCAGGGGAAATGGTAAGGTCAATGTCCATCTGCTTCTTGCATCTGTCTGAGAGATTCCGGGACAGCAGTGTGACAATATCCATCATCTCCTTCTCTGTAAGAGTATGGAATACCATGATCTCATCTATACGGTTTATGAACTCGGGCTTAAAGAGCTTCTTGACCTCGTCCATAACACCGGATTTCATATCCTCATAATCCTTCTTGGCATCATCTCCGGCGCCGAATCCCAGCTTTTTGGGATCAACGATCCTCTGGGCTCCAACATTGGAAGTCATGATAAGGATGGTATTTTTGAAGCTGACCTTGCGGCCCTTGGCATCGGTGATGTGTCCGTCATCAAGAACCTGCAAAAGCACATTGAATATGTCGGGATGGGCTTTCTCTATCTCATCAAAAAGAATAACGGAATATGGATGCCTTCTCACCTTCTCGGAAAGCTGTCCGCCCTCGTCATAGCCCACGTATCCGGGGGGTGATCCTATCATCTTGGATACGGAGTGACCTTCCATGTACTCAGACATGTCTACTCGGATAAGAGCATTCTCATCTCCGAACATAGCCTCTGCCAAAGCCTTGGACAGCTCTGTCTTACCGACACCTGTCGGTCCCAGGAAAAGAAATGAGCCAATAGGTCTGTTGGGATCCTGAAGCCCAACCCTTCCTCTTCTTATGGCCTTGGATACAGCCTTAACCGCATCCTCCTGGCCGATCACTCTCTTGTGAAGGACGCTCTCCAGTTTAAGGAGTTTCTCGGATTCCTTCTCCGCGATCTTCTTAACGGGAATCCTTGTCCACTCGGCAACAACCTCCGCTATGTCATTCTCGTTTACTATATATCCTGAGGTCTTGTCCTTTCGCTTCTCGGCGTTCTTTACGCGGCTAAGTCTGGCGATCAGCTTGTTCTGCTCTTTGTTAAGCTCCCCTGCGGTCTTAAAATCAGTGTTCTTTAAAGCCTCCTCGATCCCGGAATCCAGCTCTTTGATCTCATACTCCATCTGCTTAACCTTGGGAGATGTGCCCATGGTGCGCAGCCTTACCGCAGATGCAGCTTCATCGATAAGATCGATGGCCTTATCCGGAAGATTCCTGTCGTTTATGTATCTCTCCGACAGCTCAACAGCTGCCTTAATAGCCTCCGGAGTAACGGTAACCCTGTGGTGCTCCTCGTACTTGCCAACGATACCCTTGAGGATATCAATAGCCTCTTCCCTGGTGGGTTCATCCACATTTACAGGCTGGAAGCGCCTCTCCAGGGCAGCATCCTTCTCCACGTGCTTGCGATACTCGGTGATGGTGGTGGCACCGATCATCTGGATCTCACCTCTTGCAAGAGAGGGTTTTAGGATATTTGAAGCATCTATGGCACCCTCAGCGCCGCCGGCACCTATAAGGGTATGCATCTCATCCACAAAAAGAATGATGTTGCCATCCTCGTAAACTTCCTTTATGACTTTTTTGATTCTCTCTTCGAACTCGCCTCTGTACTTGGAGCCGGCGATCATGCCCGAAAGATCCAAAGTCACAAGGCGCTTGTTCTGTACCGTAAGAGGCACGTCACCTGAGGCGATACGCTGTGCAAGTCCCTCTACCACGGCGGTCTTACCTACACCGGGCTCTCCGATAAGGCAGGGGTTGTTCTTGGTCCTGCGGCTTAAGATCTGGATGACACGTTTGATCTCCCTCTCTCTTCCGATAACAGGATCAAGTTTCCCATCTTTTGCAAGAGCTGTCATATCCCTGCTGTACTGTGCAAGTATTGATGCCTTCTTGCCACTCTTGGCCTGGGCGTTCTTCCTGCCAAGATCCTCCTTCACAAGGTTCGGGTCCTCTCCCATGGCTGCAAGGGTCTCGGCATAAATCTTCTGGGCAGGCACATTCAATGTACTGATAAGCCTGACGGCTACATTCTCTCCCTCTTTGATAAGGGCCAAAAGAATATGCTCAGTTCCCGTTTTGTCAGCTCGAAACCTCTCAGCCTGTCTATGGGCTTCCTCCAGCACCTTCTCGGCTCTGGGTGAAAAGCCGTCTTTATCAAGGGTTCTGACGTTGCTGTCCGGCACTATCAGATCCCTTATCATATCCATCATCCTGTTCTCATCGATTCCGTTATCGATAAGTATTCTGGATGCAACGCAGCCGTCCTCAAGGATAAGTCCCATCAGAATATGCTCCGTGCCCACATAATTGAGCTTGAGACTTCTGGCTGTCTTTCTGGCCAGTTTAAGTGCATCCGCTGCCATTAATGTGAATTTAGAATCCATATATCATTTCCTTTCGTTGTTATTCGGGTATAGGCCCGGCAGTCGCGTATAAATCCGGATATCTGCTTCACAACAGTGCCTAAATCCGTGTGTTTGCTTCGTAGTTGTCATAAAGCTGGTCCACCAGCGCATGGATGTCATCCCGGCCAATGCCCTTGCATATGGCCCTTGCCAGTACCACGGCCAGTTCGGATCTGGCTTCCTTAAGAGCCTGGAGCTTGTTGATATCAATGGCGATCACCGCTCCCCGCCTTCTGTCTATCTTCACAAAGCCATCCTGCTGCAATATTGAATATGCCTTGTTGACAGTGTGCATATTGATACCGATGGTCTCTGCCAGCTGTCTCACACTGGGGAGCTGCTCTCCCTCCCTGAACTGAGACGTCGCTATGCCCAGAATGATCTGATTGCACAGCTGTATGTAAATAGCCTCATCGCTGTTAAAATCTATCTCGATGATCATGTTCCGCCTCCTTTCTGTGATATGTTTAGTATAACATATATTACAGAATTGTGGAATCCGACATAAAAAGCCCTGTGATCCGGTCATAATCCGGACTCACAGGGCATCAATGAAATCTATACTATTCTCTGATCAATTATTTATCATCGTCAAGATCCAGGAACTCGAACTCAAAATCGTCCTCATCTCCGAGGAAGTTGCGGGCTCTGCGCTTGGGAGCTTCCTTGGGAGCAGGAGCCTGATCCTGATCCCTGTAGGATGAAGTACGTCTTGCGGGACGCTCGTCCTCGTACTCATCTCTTCTTGCAGATCTTGCTGATCTCTCCTCTGCAGAGCGTCTTCCAGGTCTGTCATCGTCGCGCTCAGCCGGACGCCTTGTGGGACGAACAGTTCTCTCCTCTGTATCCTCATCTCTTCTTACGGGTCTTGAAGTTCTCTGGGTCTCTTCTCTTGTGGGTCTTACAGTTCTCTCTTCAGAAGTTCTTCTTACTCTGGATCTGTCATCATCCTCGTCATCATCCCTTGCTCTCCTTCTGGGATTCTGCTCGTAGCGGTCATATTCCTCTTCATCCTCGTCCTCGTAGTAGAGAGAATCTCTGAGTTTAAGAGCCATGAAGATAAGACCGATCACAAGTGCACCGATAAGTACTGCAAGAGCGATCATAATGGTCTTGTAGTTGTTGTTGGTCTTCCTGAGTTTGTTAACTTCATCGCTGCTCTTGGCTGCCTCGATGAGCTCGTTAACCTTTACTCTGTAGCCCTCAAAATTATCATACAGATACCAGGAATCATTGCCCTCGTTGTCGGGTGTATAGACAAGAGCATAGTTGCCGTCTCCGGCTTCAGAAGCAGTGTTAGCGGATGCCTCTGATTCCGAGTCGCCCTCAGCTGCTTCGCTTCCCTCTTCGGGAGCTGCCTCGCCGCCTTCAGGATTTTCGGTCACTTCACCACCCTCAGCACCTTCTGCGGGAGCTGCTGCTCCGACCTCAATAAGATCGCTTCTTACAAATCCTGTTCTGTCGTTGCCGAACTTTATCTGGTACCAGGTCTTGTTATCTGTTCCTGTAGCTTCTCCTGTGACTGTTACAGTAGTTCCCTTTGTTACCTTGCCCACTGAGTCATAGCCTGTGCCTGCACCCTTGCGGACGTTAACGCTGTCTGCGGTGATGGTGGCCGGCCTCTCCTCTGTGGCTGTAACTGCTGTCTCGGGAAGAGATGCCGCTGATGTAGTGGTTGTGGTTGCATCAGGTGCTGCTGCAGCGGAACCGCCTGCCTTGCTTATAAGATCGCTTCTTACATATCCGAACTCGCTCTTATTGACACGAATCTTGTACCATACGTAGCCTGAAGCATCTGTGGACTCATCAACAATGTCTACCTTGTCTCCGTTCTTAAGGCTGGAAACCTGTGAAGCTGTGGTGCTTGCTGATGCTCTTACCTTAACATTGTCTGTTGAAACCGTTCCTGTTGTCTCCGTGTACGCAAAAGCCGTAGTAGAAGCTGTTACAAATAATGCAGCTGATACTATCACCGAAAGTCCCAGTGATACAAGCCTCTTTCTCAGATTATTTTTCATAATACCTCCTCATCTATCGCCTTACCGATATCATGGCGCATATACTTATTTGAAAAGCTTACCCACTCGGTAGCTTCATATGCCTTGGCTCTGGCCTCCTTAAGAGTATCACCCTTGGCAGTGATACCCAGTACCCTGCCGCCGTTGGTTACAATACCCTCCGGTGTCTTTTTGGTTCCTGCATGGAAGCAGTAGTACCCCTCTTTGCCCTTGAAGTTCTCAAGCCCTGTAATAAGCTTGCCTTTCTCGTAGCTTACGGGATAACCTTCAATGGCAAGAACTACGCATACTGCCGCCTTGTCTTCAAAATCCAGCTCAAGGTCTGAAAGAGTGCCATCTATGCAGGCATCAATGACATCGATTATATCAGTTTTGAGTCTCGGAAGCACTACCTGGGCCTCCGGATCACCAAATCTTGCATTGTACTCAAGGACCTTGGGACCGTCGTCTGTGAGCATAAGTCCGAAGAAGATAACTCCCTTGAACTCCCTGCCCTCTTTGGCCATGGCTTCCACAGTCTTGCCGTAGATATGCTCACGGCAGAACCTGTCAACTTCCTCTGTATAAAAGGGGCTGGGTGAAAAATTACCCATTCCGCCTGTGTTAAGTCCTGTATCACCGTCTCCCGCTCTCTTGTGATCCTGGGCTGAAGACATGAGCCTGTAGGTCTTGCCGTCAACAAATGAAAGCACAGATACCTCCCGGCCTGTCATAAATTCTTCAATAACCATGTGATTACCGGCATTTCCGAATTTCTTATCCTGCATTATCTCTTTGACCCCTGCCTTAGCCTCATCAAGGTTCTGACAGATGAGAACCCCCTTTCCAAGGGCAAGTCCGTCAGCCTTAAGAACAATGGGGAACTTGGCTGTCTCAAGATATTCAAGGGCCGCCTTGGGATCATCGAAGGTCTCATAGGCTGCGGTGGGAATTCCGTATTTCTTCATAAGGTCCTTGGAGAAAGCCTTGCTTCCCTCAAGGATAGCGGCATTCTTGCGGGGGCCGAAAACCCGAAGCCCCTCTGCCTCAAAGGCATCAACAATTCCGCCCACCAGCGGATCATCCATGCCGATAATTGTAAGGTCAATGGCATTCTCTTTAGCAAAAGAAACCAACTTGTCGAATTCCATGGGAGTTATGGGCACGCACTGGGCAATCTCTGCTATACCGCCGTTACCCGGCGCACAATAGATCTTGTCCACTCTGCTGCTTCTGGATACTGCCTCTGCAATGGCATGCTCACGGCCGCCCCCACCAACGATCAAAACTTTCATCAGAAAAAATTCTCCTCTTCGTAGCCTTCAATAAACACCTTATTGTCCCTGACCGAAACCCTGCCGTTGGCAATAAGGTCTATGGCCATGGGAAGTATCTTCCACTCTGCCTGTTCCATTATCCTCTTCTGGAGGACTTCCGGAGTATCGTCCTGTCTTATCATAACGGGCTTCTGTAAAATAATGGGACCTGTGTCGGTTCCCTCATCCACAAAATGAACGGTTGCTCCCGAAACCCTTACTCCTCTTTCCAGCGCCTTCTCATGAACCTTGAGGCCGTAATATCCTGTGCCGCAAAAGGACGGGATCAGTGAAGGATGGATATTGATGATCCTGCCTTCAAATTCCTTAACAACCTCCTCGGGAATCACCACAAGGCAGCCCGCCAGCACAATGAGGTCCGGATTGGCATCCTTAAGGATCTGCAAAAGAGCTTTATTAAAGTCCTGCCTGTTCTCAAATTCCCGGGGGCTCTTAGCAATGCAGGGAATTCCCGCAAGCCTTGCCCTTTCAAGGGCGTAAGCCTTGGGATTATTGCTGTAGACAAGGCAGATCTCTGTGTTAGTTATAAGTCCGTTATTAATACCATCTATGATGGCCTGGAGGTTTGTTCCGCCTCCCGAAACCATTACTGCAATCTTCATACTTCCCCGCACTCTTAAACCAAATCAACGCCCTTTTCGCCGGATACTACTTCTCCGACAATATAGGCCTTCTCCCCGGATGCCTCTATAGCCTTCAGTGCACTGTCCGCATCTTCCTTTGCAACTGCAAGGACCATGCCAAGACCCATGTTGAAGGTGTTGTACATCATCTTTTCTTCAATATCGCCCTTCTTCTGCATAAGGCCGAAAATAGGCGGGATGTCATAGCTGTCTTTTTTGACAACTGCCCTCGTGCCCTCAGGGAGCATTCTGGGAATATTCTCATAGAATCCGCCTCCGGTAATGTGGCTGCATCCCTTAACGATAATGCCCGCATCCCTTACGGACTTCATCATCTTAACGTAAATCCTGGTGGGTGTAAGAAGGCACTCCCCAAGAGTCATTCCAAGTTCATCGTAGTAAACATCGAGATTCTCTTTGGTAACATCGAAGACCTTGCGCACCAGTGAAAATCCGTTGGAGTGAACACCGGAGGAAGCAACACCGATAAGAACATCTCCCTCCCTGATGCTGCTGCCGTCGATCATATCCTTCCTGTCAACGACACCAACCGCAAATCCGGCCACATCATACTCATCCTCCGGCATAAGACCGGGATGCTCAGCCGTCTCCCCGCCGATAAGAGCCGCTCCGGACTGCTTGCAGCCCTCTGCTACGCCCTTTACTATCTCAGCGATCTTCTCGGGGATATTCCTGCCGCAGGCAATATAGTCCAGGAAAAAGAGCATGTCTCCTCCCGCGCAGGCTACGTCATTGACACACATTGCCACCGCATCGATTCCGATGGTATCATGCTTGTCCAAAAGGAATGCAAGCTTGATCTTGGTGCCTACGCCGTCGGTTCCGGACAAAAGAACCGGATCCTCCATCTCTTTGATCCTGCTAAGTGAAAATGCTCCGGAGAAACCACCAAGACCGCCTAAAACCTCGGGTCTCATGGTCTCCTTCACATAAGCTTTCATCAGTTCCACAGACTTGTAGCCGGCTTCGATATCAACTCCGGCTTTCTTGTAATCCAGTGCCATACACTCTCCTCTTATGAGTTAATAGTTTTTGTATCCTGTTTCCTGAAGCCTTGCGTCCTTGGCCACTACGCTGTCCTTGAGGGATGCTGAATAATCCTTGAGCTTCTGTAACAGCTCGGGATCGGATGTGGCAAGGATCTTGGCTGCAAGCAGTCCTGCATTGGCTCCGCCGTTTATAGCAACAGTTGCCACCGGGATACCGGAGGGCATCTGAACTATGCTGTATAATGAATCTCTACCGCCAAGTGAAGTGGTATGCATGGGAATACCTATAACAGGCATAGGGAAAATAGCTGCGCACATGCCCGGAAGATGGGCTGCCATTCCTGCTCCGGCTATTATGACCTTGTAGCCTCTATCCTCTGCAGTCCTTGCATACTCAAAAAACTCATCAGGTTCTCTGTGGGCGGAAATAATGCGCATCTCAAAAGATATTCCAAGTTCAGTCAGTATATCTGCTGCCTTGGACATAACAGGCATATCCGAATCACTCCCCATTACAATTCCAACTAAAGCCATGACGTCCTCCAACAAATGTATTTCTATATTTAGTCAGTTGTATAATAACACAGCACAAAATATTGTGCTACTAAATTTTATGACATTTTTATTAACAATTTCAGGTAAGTCCAAGCACCAAAAGGATGGCCACAAAAATAATGGATGCCAAATTCAGCGCTATGCCAAGGTTCGGGAAAAGCTTGAAAATATCCCGTTCAAATCTTGACATGATTCCGAGAACAAGCCCCACTACAGAAAAAATCGCCGCAACAAAAGCCGCTGCGGCATATCTGAGCTGTGCCTGTCCTCCGTCCCTGTAGGTAAAGAGGACAGCCACAATTAGTGTTCCCACTGAAATGCATCCTAAAATTGCAGACATTATCCCCTTCTCGGGATGTCTGTTATCTGTGAACATGTACCGGTCTCTTACCGGTTCCAGTTTTTTGATCTTTAATCTGAGTTTCCTGTTCATCAGTCGGTATTACCTGGCCCCATATTCTGCATAATAATCATCGATGGCCTTTTTGATGTCCTTGGTGAGAAGGACTTCACCGTCAATGGGCCTGTTGTAAAGATACCCGACCACATCCTCCATAGTTACGATAGCATGCGCGGAAAATCCGTATCTGTCCTTGATCTCGTCAAGAGCACTCATGTCGCTGTCCTGGCCCTTCTCCTGTCTGTTGAGAGAAACCATAAGACCAACAATATCACAGTCAGCCTGCTCCTGGATGATGGGTACTGTCTCCTCGATGGACTTACCTGAAGTTGTAACATCCTCGATGATAAGTACTCTGTCTCCATCACGGAGCTTGGTTCCAAGAAGGATTCCCTTGTCGCCGTGATCCTTGATCTCTTTTCTGTTGGAGCAGTATCTTATCTCTCTTCCGTAGAGCTCGCTGATGGCCATGCTGGTGGCAACTGCAAGGGGAATACCCTTGTATGCGGGTCCGAAGAGGACATCAAACTCAAGACCGAAGGTATCGTGAATGGCCCTGGCGTAATAATTGCCAAGCTTCTTGAGCTGGGCTCCGGTCACATATGCGCCGGCGTTCATGAAGAAGGGTGACTTACGTCCGCTCTTTAAAGTGAACTCACCAAACTTAAGAACATTACTGTCAACCATGAACTCAATAAATTCTTCCTTGTATCTTTCCATAACTGCGGGACTCCTTTGTTGTCTAGAAAATCTACTAATTGATTATAGTGCAATTAATGGAATACTGCACTATAAAAATAGAAAAGTTTTATCCAAGGGCGGAAGCTATATCAGCCTTCATATCAAGAGCAGCAGCCCTTGCGGCTTCTCCCACATTACCATCCGCAAACCTGGTGTACTTATCGCTCTTCCAGGCAGCGATTATGCCTCTGGAAGAATTGACGATGGCACCAAGTCCATCCTTATCAAAGAAGTGGACCAGATCTTTGCCTGTTCCGCCCTGAGCTCCGTAGCCCGGAACCAGAATATATGCATGGGGCATTATCTGCCTGAGCACCTTGCCCATTTCGGGATAAGTAGCACCAACCACTGCTCCCACGTTACTGTAGGCTCCGTCCATTGACTCTTTTCCCCATTCCTCGACCATCTCGCCCACGATCTCGTATAAGGGACGGCCATCGATGAGGCGGTCCTGAAACTCGCCGCTGGAAGGATTTGAAGTTTTAACAAGAACGAAGATTCCCTTGTCGTCAAGGTTGCAGACATTGATAAAGGGCTTTACACCGTCGCTCCCAAGATAGGGATTAACTGTGGCAAAGTCCTCGTTAAATCCGTGGTATATGGTATCCCCTATCTTAACTCCTCCAAGATGTCCCACCGCGTAGGATGCGGAGGTTGAACCTATATCTCCCCTTTTGATATCTCCGATAACGATAAGTCCGTTTTCCCTGCAATAATCAACGGTTTTTTTGAAGGTGACAAGTCCCGGGATCCCAAGCTCCTCATACATGGCGATCTGTGGCTTTACCGCAGGAACGATATCCCTGATATTATCAATGATCTCCTTGTTGAACTGCCAGAAAGCTTCTGCTGCTCCCTCCGGTGTCTGTCCCAGTTCATCGAAACACTTTGAAAGGATCCTTGGCGGTATAAAGTCAAGTTTGGGATCAAGTCCCACCACAATCGGAGCTTCTGTCTCTTTAATCTTGTCGATCAGTTTGGAAATCATGTCTTATTTCTCCTCTTAATTATTATGTCTTGCGTCCACAGCTGCGAAATAATCGTCAATGGCGCCTATAAGCTTGTCCTTGGGCATTGATTTCAAAAGATATTTGACGGGCTTAAGGCTTATGACCTTCATAACACTCTCCTTGTCATCCTTAGCGGTAAGGAAGATGACCGGAGTGTTACTGATAGCCTGAGTTTCCCTTATTGTCTTTAATACATCGGGGCCTGACATAACAGGCATCTCATAATCGAGGAGTATCAGATCCACCGGTGTCTGGGCCAGGAAGGAAAGCGCTATCTTGCCTGAGCTTGCCATATATACATGATATTTAACGGAGAGCCAGGTCTTCATCATCCTTAACATAGCTCCGTCATCATCGATGATCAGTATCTTCTTGCGAAGACTTTCATCCACTGCACTGTAATCAACCACCATGTTGAGATGGTCCGCCAAAAGCTTGATATCCAGTGGCCTTAAATAGGTCTGTGTTATTTTAGTCTTGGAAATCACTGACTGAGCACCAAGAAGTTCATCGTTGTTGCCTATGAGATAAAGCATGAACTTATCGGCATCTATTGCGGAATTCAGATACTCAAAAAGAGGAGAGTGCTCCATGGTAAGATCACCCAGATAAAGGATGTAGATCTGGGGCCTGTTGTCTATCTCTTCTATCGCACTCTGGAAGGGCGATACGGGAACCACCTCGTACTCAGCCTTCTCAAGGCCGACCACTATGGCATTTACCATAAAGCTCTTTTGCAAACCGATAAGTAAAACTCTCTTTTCCATTTGATTCCTCTCTTTTTTCTATACTAAAGTATATTTAAAAGCCCATCTCTGTCAACAGCGGAAAGCAGTCTTTTTACATCCCGCATCTTTTCCCTGTATTCATCAGGTATGGAATAGCCCTCAAGCATTGCCATGATATCGTCCGCGCTGTCAAAATACGAGGCCGATACAAATTCCTTTATGGAAGCAAGGCCATTCTCCAATTCTTCGGGACTTATCATGGGTTTGTTTTCGTTGTCCTCTTTCTCGATGATGGGCTCCAGTTTGGTCAGATAGCTTCTGTAGAGTTCAAGAAGATCCGGAGTCAGCTCCTCTATCTCATCGATGTCTCCGCCGTTTCCGCAGTTTTCAAGATACTTGGCCTTTTCAGACAGGTCCAGTGCGCCTATTGCCCTTGCCGAGCTCTTGAGGCCGTGGACAAAAATGGTGTAGTCCTTAATGTCCTTTATCTCCTCATAGTGCTGTATCTTATCTGCCCTTTCCCCGATGGTCTGCCAGAAATCCCTCATTACATCCCTGGCCAGGGTAGCTGAACCGCAGCGGCTTATGGCGGCATTTACGTCCACTCCGGTAAGTCCGAGAAGCTGCCCAAGAGCTTCCTTTTCCTCGTCGGTGGTGGTGCCTTCCGTCTCGAAGCCCTCATCTCCGGGTCTTGAAACCATCTCCGGAGGAAGATACATAAGTATCATCTCCTCAAGCTTTTCGGGATCTACGGGCTTGGCCATATAGTTGGTAAAGCCCTCTTTAAAGTACATCTCCCTGGAACCCGAAATTGCATTGGCCGTAAGGGCAATAACCGGAGTGTCTCTGTTAGTATCCTCAGCCATTTCCTGCAGGGCATGGAAGGTCTGTATTCCATCCATCTCAGGCATTCTGTGATCCAAAAAGATCATGTTATACTTGTTGAACCTGGCTCTTTCTATAGCCTCAACGCCGCTGGTTGCGGTGTCCACCTGCATCTTGGTGAACTTAAGAAGTCCCTTGATCACAGTAAGATTGGTCCTGGTATCGTCAACCACCAGTATCCTGGCACCGGGAGCATGAAAGGATTCTGTGTAGGCATCTGTCTCACCGCGAACCTCCTTTACCTTCTTTTCAAAATCTCCGATGGGCTCCCAATCGATTACACTTTGAAGTATTTTAAAAGAAAATTCGGAGCCCTTTCCGTATTTGCTCCTGATCTCAAGCTTAGAACCCATAAGTTCAAGAAGACTGGTAACAATGCTTATTCCAAGCCCGGTGCCCTCAATTGTCCTGTTCCTGGCTTCGTCCACTCTCTCAAAAGCAGTGGTGAGCCTGTCCATATCTTCCTCTTTGATACCTATACCGGTATCCGTTACGGACACCTTAAGTAAGATTTTGTCTTCCTCAGTCTGAGGATTCTCCGCCTCTACTATCTCGTAATCTACATTTAAGGTTACGCTTCCCTTCTCGGTGTACTTGACCCCGTTGGTGACTATGTTAAGGATACACTGCTTTATCCTGATCTCATCGCCAAAGAGGACGTGGGGGATATTCTCATTAACATTGATGTTAAACGCAAGCTCTTTTTCCCTGGCACGCATCTGAGACATGTTTACAAGATCGTTAAGAAGGGACCCCAGTTCGTACTCCACCGGAATCAGATCTATCTTTCCTGCCTCTATCTTTGAAAAATCAAGAACATCGTTGATCAGGGCGAGAAGTGTCTTGCCGGAATCCTGGATGTCCTTTGCATAAGAGAGGACATTCTCATCCCTGCTCTCTCTCAGGATCATTTCATCAAAGCCAAGGACGGCATTTATGGGAGTTCTTATCTCATGGGAAATATTGGAAAGAAATCTTGACTTGGCCTCACTGGCGGATTTGGCTATCCTTAGCTGATCCTCGATGGTCTGCCTTGTCCTCACCAGCTGAATGTACTCCACCAGCCTGTAAACCGTCAGATCCATGGTATGGTAGAGTTCCTCTATCTCATCCCCTGTCTGAATATCCATGTCATGGATCTTCCCGATATTTTCATCAAGATTCTCTTCATTGGAATTGTAGATCGCACTCATGGACTTGGACATCAGCCTTATGGGAGCAACTATCCTTTTTTGGGCATATCTGTTCATGAGAACTGCCATGGGAATTACGATGATGGATATCAGCATTGCGAGGCGAACACTGAATTTAATATTGATGATCCTGGTGTCGCCGGATGACAGAAGGCTCGTTATATAGCTGCTCTCCGCCCGGGATTCCCTCAGAATATCAAGGCTTATGATACTCTCTATACGATCCGTGCTTCCGACGTCTGCAAAGGATGAATGCGTGGCAGCCACGTTCTGTTCATGATGCTGCATGGTGGGAATAAGTGTATTGGATGCAAGCTCAGCAAATATGCCAAGAACCAGCGCTTCAAGAACAATGATGTTCATCACTACGTTTCCGATCCTGGAACGGCCCTCAACCACATACCTGTCATCCTCTGACAGATGCTCCGGATCCACATAGTACTTACCGTTTCCAAAAAGAAGCAGCGTCTTTTCCGGAAGCCTGTTCAGAAGAAGAAAGATCACAACGGTCCCCAGAAAGCTTCCCGGCATCTCGTTAAGGAAAAGAAGCAGGAGCTGTCTCCAGGAAATGGTATATATTCCGTAATCGCTAAGAATAAGCAGGATGATCCCCCAGAAGGTTCCAAGAAGGTTCATATAAAAGATCATAACCGGAAATATCTTCCAGGATCTGTCAAACCACTTTCTTCTTGTAAGGATATCCGTAACACAGACCGCCAGAAGGTAGATAAAGGTAAGGTATGAGAAGCTGCTGTAAGCAATGGAATAATGAATAAAAACGAGAATAACACTCATCATTCCCGGGACAGCGCCTCCAAGGGCAGTAGTGACCAGCACCGGAAGATACCTGAAGGCATAGATTATCCCCGCAATGCCAAAACCCATACTGTCCACATGGTACATTTTCTGATTGTACTTGATGGTATAAAAAGCAGTCAGGATCACCATCGTCACATTGATGATGATCTTTAATTTCTCCTTTTTATCCATCGGCGTTGTCAGCTTACGAATCAGCATTCCCATATTTGACCCAACCTTTTAAGTTTGAAGTTAGTGCCCGTCTCTGTGCATTGAGAATTTGTCCATCGGATAATTCTTGAGGTTCTCAAGTACCTTTCTGTCATCAGCCTGTGAGAGCAGTGTCTCTCTGGCTTTGTTGATATCGCTTATATTCTTGTGTCTGGAAGGACCGCCTACGCAGCCTCCGGGACAGACCATGCCCTCGATAAAGTCCTCGGGGAGTCTTCCTACCTTAAGAAGTGTAAGTGCCTTCTTACACTCGGCTCCACCTGCTGCTCTGTGGAGCTTGAGCTGTGAAGTATCCTCGCCTCTCTCCTGCATGCATTCGATAACCGCATTGGCAACTCCGCCGCTGGCAGCGAATCTCTTTCCCCAGATGGAGGATTCCTGGTATCCCTCGTGAACAGGCTCAAACTTAACATCCTTGGATCTCATGAGAGCTCTGAGTTCTCCGTAGGTTACTACAAAATCTGCATTGTCCGGTACGGATTTGTCCTGAGCCTCAGACTTCTTGGCAATGCAGGGGCCGATGAATACAGTTACGCATCCGGGTCTTGTGGCCTTTAAGTATCTGGAAATCGCGCACATGGGAGAAACTGTGGATGACATGTTGTCCCTGTACTGATCCGGGAAGTGCTTCTTTAACATATTGATGAATGCGGGACAGCAGGATGTGGTCATCTTGTGACCCTCTCTGAATGCCTCGGACCATTCGGCAGACTCATAGGCAGCAGTCATATCACCGCCAAGACCTACCTCAACCATGTCGGCAAAACCGATTTTTTTGAGGCCTTCCCTGATGGAGCCCATGGAAATATCCTCACCGAACTGTCCTTCTGTTGCGGGAGCAGCCATGGCGATAACTTCCTTGCCCTCCTTGATGGCCTTGATGATATCAACCAGGAAGGTCTTGCTTCCGATCGCTGCGAAAGGGCAGCTATGGATACAGTGACCGCACTGGATACACTTGTCCTCATCTATCTTGCAGTAGCCGTACTCATCATAGGTGATGGCGCCTACAGCGCATGCCTTCTTACAGGGCCGCTCCAGATGAACGATAGCGTTGTAAGGGCAGGCATTTGCACACATTCCGCACTCCTTGCACTTTGCGGGATCTATGTGCATGTGTGTATCACCGGGGGTGATGGCACCGAATTTGCAGGAATTAAGACAGGGCTTGCCCATGCAGAATCTGCAGTTATCTGTAACCGAGTAGGCCGCAATGGGGCACTCGTCACAGGCAGGATCGATCACCTGCACAATATTCTCCGAATGAGGGTTATAGGACGGAGCCTTGGCGTTAGCCAGGTTTATCCTCTGCCTCACAATCTCCCTCTCTTTATAAATACAGCATCTGTACTCCGGCTTGGGACCCGGGATCATCTTGAGCACCAGCTCCTCAATGTGTTCCTGATCGTTCTGTCCGTTCCACTCCAGCCTGCAAACCTCTTCCATGATCTTATGCTTGAAGCTGTTCATGCTGGCATCATTCGTTACCATTCCCATACTTTCTGATTATCTCCTCTCCACATTTATAACTCTTCCGAAATCAAGTCCCGTAACATCATGGGACGTAATAACAAGCGGCCCTGAGCCCTGCTTGTCCCTTATATAATCGATGGCTGTCTGCCTTGCCGTCTCATCCAGCCCCGTAAAAGGCTCATCCATAATAAGCACATCGCTTGGAATCGCGCAAGCCCTTACTATGGCCACCCTTCTCTTTTGCCCGCCGGACAGTTCCCTTACCGGCTTATAGAGAGCCTCCTCCGGCAAAAGACATTTTAGCTCACGAATGGCATTCTCCTTGTATATCTTCCTGCTGACCATGGTCACATTGGTGACCGCATCAAAGTCCTCGCAGAGTCTGTCCTCCTGAAATACCACTCCGGCATTGATGTAGGGATATTTGTAATCCCCAAGGAGCTTTACCGTTCCCTCATCGGGTTTATCCAGCCCCAGAACAAGCCGAAGCAGTGTTGTCTTCCCGCAGCCCGAGGCCCCCGTAATGATATAGGAGTGCTCCTCTTCTATATTCAGATTGAAGTTGTCCAAGACCTTTTTGCCGTTAAAGCTCTTGGAAACGTCCTTTACTTCTATTGTCAATTTGTCACCTTCTAAAGCAGTCCACTGCTGCCATCAGTATTTTTTCACAGATAAAAGAAATGACCACAACCACTATGGTCCAGGCAAAAAGCTCACCTGTCTCCAGGAATATCTTGGCCTGATACAGACCGTTACCTATGGTGTGCAGCGGCTGTCCGATGACCTCGGCAGCTATGCCGCTTTTAAAGGCCATTCCTATGGCCAGCTTCAGCGCCCCCCGAAGGAATGAGTGAAGCTGTGGCAAAAAGATATATCGGATCTTTGAAAGCGCCGGTATGCGATAGATCTTTGCCATCTCCAACATTTTCACATCGGTGCCGCAAAGCCCCTCGAAGGTATTCAGATAAAGAACCGGGAAAACCACCAAGGCACAGATCACCACCGCAATGTTCCTGTTTCCGAACCATATAAGCAGCAGGATAACAAAGCTTGCCACCGGAACGGATTTCATTGCAAGGATCAGAGGCTTGAGGAAATCTCCCACAGGCTCCTTGAAATATCCAAGCATAGCAAGTCCTGCTCCCAGAAGGCTTCCTATCAGAAATCCCAGCAGGATGTTAAAAGTTGTGCTCCAAACGGAGCTCCAGAATTCCTGCTCCCCGGAGAGCCTTATCAGTGCATTCAGAGTATCTATCGGCCCCGCCAGAAGTACGTGGTTATGTACCGCCATTGCCACCAGCTGCCAGATAACAAGCCAGGCCGCTGTGGGCAGCAGCGTTCTCGTTATAAGTGCCTTACTTTTCATAGTAGAAACCGTCCTCCGGAAGACTTCCTCCCAGAGTCTTGGGATCCATATCAAAGATCACCTGAAGGTATCCGCCAAGAGACTCCCTCATCTCTTTTCCCGTGATGCATACGATATTACAGTTCGGAATTGCCTTCTTGGCCAAAGGCTCCTTGGCAATGATTCCCTGCTCCACTACAAGCCTTGCGGTATCGTCCACATTTGAAAGGGCCAGATCCACGCTATCCTTGTGCTCTGAAAGGAATGTATCCACAGCGTCCTTGTTGTTCTCCAAGAACTTATTGGAGACAACGGTAACACCGGTGATGATATTGCAGCTGTCGTTGACCTTGGCCCACTCATCATCCAGTGAGAATGCTATGTTAAAGGCTCTGTCCTGAAGCAGCGCCGCTGTAGCAAAGGGCTGAGGAAGTATCCCTACCGCATCATAATTCTCGGAAAGCAGCGCAACCACCTCTGTGGGCTCTGATTTAAACTCAATGTTGCAGTCTGTAACTCCATTCATATCAAGAAGATATCTCATGGTATATTCGGGAGTTGCCCCCTGTCCTGTCATATAAACCGTCTTGCCGGAAAGATCCGCGATCGATGCTATTTCAGCGTTTCCCGTAACGCAGTTGAGGACTCCTAATGTGTTGATGTCGATCACTGTCACTCCGCCTTCAACCTTCTTGTTCATGACACATGCCACATTGGAAGGAACAAGGCCTATATCCGTCTCGCCTGCTGCCATAGCTGCCATTACGTCCGAGCCCTGAGTGTACATGGTAAATTCATAGTCACCCTTTGCCTCGCCCCTTTCTGCCTTATCTATAAGATGAACCAGTCCTATGGTTGTAGGTCCCTTAAGTGCCGCTATCCTCACCTTGGTCTTCTGTCCGGATCCGCTCTGCGCTCCGCACCCTGTAAGTGCCCCTGCAAGAGATCCCAGAACCATGGCAAGGATCAGAAAAAGTGCGATAAATGAAACTGTCTTTTTAAATCTTCCTGTTCTTAATGTTTCCATTTTCAAATTACCTTCCTTCATTTTTGATTTATCATACTGGCCAGATATCCGGCTCCAAATCCATTATCAATATTCACCACGCTGACTCCGCTGGCACAGGAATTGAGCATGGACAAAAGAGCTGACAGCCCGCCGAAGGATGCTCCGTATCCCACACTGGTGGGCACTGCTATGACAGGGCAGTCCACAAGACCGCCAACCACGCTGGCCAGCGCACCCTCCATTCCTGCTATGGCTATCACCACGTTGGCGGTCATAAGTATATCCATGGCATCCTTGTGAAGAAGCCTGTGAATGCCTGCTACTCCCACGTCGTAGAGCCTAACCACATTGTTGCCGTAAAATTCGGCCGTAAGGGCAGCTTCCTCAGCCACGGGAATGTCGCTGGTCCCCCCGGTGGCTATCACTATCTTGCCTGAAGGCGGCGGCTCTTTTGCAGAGGTATCCGGCTTGCCGCAGGCGATGCCTACACGACTGAGCTCGTGGTAGGTAAACTCAGAAACCGCTTCGCTTCTGCCCTTATCAAGATATTGTGCAGCCTCACTGCTCATCCTGGTGATAAGGACCTTTTCCTGACCGTGGGCTATAAGATGCTCTGTGATCTTAAGTATCTGCTCAGGGGTCTTGCCCTGGCCGTAGATCACCTCGCTCCTGCCCTGCCGAAGGCCCCTGTGAAGATCGGGTCTTGCAAATCCCATGTCTTCAAAAGGAGCTTCCTTGAGTTTAAGAACCGCGTCATCAACCGGGATCTCTCCCTTCTTTACCTGCTCAAGCAGCTTTAAAATATCCTTCTCATCCATATCAAGGCTCCCAAAATATAGCATAATAATGCATAGTAATCTAATTTAATTCTATCAAAACATATGCCCTATTGCTACAAGTAAAAAAATGATAAGATATAAAAGTACATAAACAGAAAGGACGTAATGCTATGAATATTCATTTATGTCAGGGGGATGAAACCCTCGAGGATGCTCTTAATATCATCAATGAAACCGACAAGGAAGGACGAAAATACGCCTTAAATCCGGAGCTGGACAGGTGCTATGTGGGAGACGAGACCTTTGCCAATGCCCCCGTCCTCATCAATTACAAAAATACGTACTATGCTCTTCACGAGGTGTGATATGGACAAGATAAAGACTGCACTGCATAATTATTTCACTTCCAAGGATTTCGGGAAAAGATTCTTCATAATGATGCTGGGAGTTGTGTTCATGGGATTCTGGCTATCGTTTCTTATCCCTGTGGATCTTGGCACCGACCCATGTACCTTCATGAACGTTACTATTTCGGAAAGGCTCGGCATCCTCATAGGAACATGGCAGGTGCTCTTTTATTCCGTGCTGCTGATCCTGGTACTCATCTGGGGCAGGGAACACATAGGGCTTGGAACTCTGGCCAACATGTTCCTCATCGGATATACCATAGACTTTTTCAGATGGGTATGGAGCAGGACTCTTCCCGATACCCTCTTTACACAGTGGCCTTCAAGGATAGCCATCTTCGCGGTATCACTTCTTATGTTTGTGGTATCAGCCTCACTTTACATGAACGCCAATATGGGAGTCGCTCCCTATGACGCCATCCCCATGATGATAAAGAAGTACATTCTTAAGAAGGTTCCCTTCTCGATCATCAGGATAATATATGACTTTACCGCCATCGTTGTGGGTATACTCCTTGGGGGCAAGCCCAACATAGGCATTGTGCTCATGGCTCTTTTACTGGGACCTGTCATCACTTCCGTTGGCAGATTCCTCAATAAAAACGTCTTCCATATCGATGAATGATATATCAAGGAGTAATCTTTCGGAGTAAACAGATGAAAAACAGGCTGCGGTCATCCTTTAACACAAGACAATACATGGTCTCCTCGGATTTTGAGATCTTTTACTATTCCGACAAGGGTTTTCAGACCTTGAGCCCCCACACCCACGATTACTATGAATTCTATCTGTTCGCCGAGGGTGATATCACCATGGAGGTCTTTAATGAAGACGGTTCTGCCATCCTATGCAAAATGTCTCCCGGGGATCTTATGGTCGTGCCTCCGGGAGTGCCTCACCATGCGATAATCGATGACCCGGATGCCATCTACAAGAGGTTCGTCTTCTGGATAAGCAGGGACTGCTGCCAGAGTCTCATGAATGAATCCGCGGATTATACCTATCTTATTCAGAAGGCCTCAGCCTTCCGCCAAAACATTTATCACTTTGCTCCGGCTGATTTTCATCAGGTGGAGTCAAAGTTTCTTCGCCTTCTCGAGGAGATATCCTACGAAAGATACGGCACCATGGCTGCCAGGCACCTGTGCCTGTGCGATCTTCTTCTCACCGTCAACCGCATCATCTACGACAACGAGCACGAGAAGAAGGGCGGGGATGAGCTGGCTCTTTTCCAGAGCATTCTCTCCTACATTGGGGCGAATCTTGAAGAGCCCATGTCTCTTGATGAAATTGCGGAACAATTCTATGTGAGCAAGTACTATGTGTCCCATCTTTTCAAGGAAACACTTGGCATCTCGCTTCACCAGTACGTCATAAAAAAACGTCTTGCCGAGTGCCGCAGCGCCATTATAAGCGGTGAGAACATCAGCAAGACGTATGAAAGGTTCGGTTTTGGAGATTATTCCAACTTCTTCAAAGCCTTCAAAAAAGAATACGGAATGTCCCCGAAGGAATGTCAGAGACTCTTTACCATCTCATCACGAACACTGTCATAATGAGGGCCGATAAGCCCGAAGTCTTTTTCCTTGTAGTTCCAAAGTGATCTTCCGATCCCATATCTTTCGAATGCATCGTGGATATCCTTGATCCATTTGATGGTGGACTCAGCGGGAGCCTGGTCGATAACACCGTATTCGCCGCAGTAAAGAGGCGCATCATTCTTTACGGCTGCTTCCACAGCGGGCTCAAAGAGCTCCGCAAAATAGTCTGCGTTGGTCTCCTTGGCCTTCATGTTTAGAATAGCTCCTGCCCAGTTGGGATCGAATCCCTTGGACTGCTCGGAGTATTCCTTAATGGTAGCGGGATATGTAACAGTAATATCCTTTGGCATCTCCTCCATCCAGTAAGCTCTCTGGTGGGTAAAGATCATCGGCTCGTAGCAATGGAAGTTGTATACGATGTGATCGTCCTTGGGAGGATTGAGAAGGGGCACGCTCCTTACGTTGTTGTAGCAAACACCACCGATAACAATGTAAGCCTTGGGAGCATTCTTCCTTATAACATCAACAGCCTTGTCCGCGATGGCATTCCAGCTGTCCTTAACATCGGGAGAGATAACCTCGTTCAAAAGCTCAAAGGCTACATCCTCCTGATCGGCATATCTTTTTGAAATCCTGTCCCACATGGTATAGAAACGCTCCTGGAGCTTCTCGTCTCTGAAGAAAATCTCCTTGTCTCCGTTTACTTCCAGTGGATCAAAGGTATATCCGAAAGTATTGTGCATATCAATAAGCACGTTAAGATGAAACTCTCTGCACCAGGCGATAACATTGTCAATATACTTATATCCCTCCTCCAACATGGAGCCGTCTTCGCCCTCGATCACTATATAATCCACAGGAACCCTCACATGGTCGCAGCCAAAGCCGGCAATGCGCTCAATATCTTCCCTTCCGATAAAAGTGTCATAGTGCTCTTTGGTCTTCTCATCTGCCTGAGAAAGCCATCCGCCCAGATTAACGCCCTTCTGGTAACCTTCAAATCTTCTCATTTGCCTTTTTCTCCTCTTTTAGTTTTTCTGCAAAAACATCTCTCAATGTATTTTCAAGTATAACCATATCTATGGGTTTTGCAACATGCGCATTCATTCCTGCCTCGAAGGCCCGTTTTATGTCATCGGAAAAAGCATTGGCTGTCATGGCTATAATGGGGATCGTCCTAAGGTCCTTTCGGTCTGAATGTCTGATGGCCCGGGCAGCCTCATACCCATTCATTATAGGCATCTGTATATCCGTAATGACCGCGTCATAGAACCCGGGCTCGGTAATATTAAGGATATCCACGGCTTCCTGCCCGTTTTCCGCCTGGTCCACCGTAAGGCCCAGTCCCGTAAGCTGCACGGTTGCTATCTTCCTGTTGACAGCAATATCCTCCACAAGAAGGACCCGCTTTGAGGAAAGATCCACCATGGTCCGAATACTGTGTTTATTACCGTCAGTGGCCATTACGATATCAAGCTTATCCTCTTCAAGAAGCTTAAGCTCCAGGTTTATTATGAACTCAGTGCCCTTGTTCAGCACTGATCTGCACTCAATGGTTCCACCCATAAGATCCACGATACTCTTGCAGATACTCATTCCAAGACCGGTTCCCTGAATCTCATCAACCTCGTTTCTGCGCTCTCTCTCAAAGGCATCAAAAACCCTGGCCACAAATTCCTCGCTCATTCCGATCCCATTGTCCTTTACCCGCAGCTCGTAATGAGCATAGCCTTCTTTGTCTGAGGGCATCTCCATTACACGTACAGTTATCTTCCCGCCATCGGGAGTAAACTTATATGCGTTGCTGATAAGGTTCAGAAGAAGCCTGTTAAGCCTGTTCCTGTCGCAGTAAACGCCTCTGTGTCTGATACCTTCGACATCCACTTCAAAATCGATATTCTTCTCCGACATCTGTACCGCAAACAGATCGTTGACTCCCAGAATCGTTTTTCTTAAGTTGGTGGGCACAGGCTCAAGTTCCATCTTGCCGCTCTCGATCCTGCTCATCTCCAGGACATCATTGATAAGTGCAAGAAGATGATGGCTTGAACCTTTGATCTTTTGAAGGTAATCCCGAAGTTCCTCCTCGTTCTTAGCCTCTTTTTCAGCGATATTGATGTAGCCGATTATGGCGTTCATAGGGGTCCTGATATCGTGGGACATGTTGGAGAGAAAAACGGTCTTGGCCTTATTCATCTCATCGGCCTTGATCTTATCGATCTCAGCTTTGCGCTCGCGCCTTTCAATAATGGCATACAGGCTGAGCATTATGATCAGGGATAATATGATGATCATCATCTGGACTATACTGTTCCAGGTCATGGTCCTGTCAGCGTAGCGAAGCTGGGAATCTATTAAGTTCTCCGTTCGCCTTATTACCGCCATGTTTCCGGAAAAGCCGAGGGACTCGTAGTATTTCCTGATGTTTTCAACGATATTGAGAGTCATTACATCCATGGTCTTTTTGATCCACATAAGAGACGTGGCAAAGATCAGAATAAGAACCGAGACCCATACAACCGTGGATTTACCGAATCTGTTTTTCGTATCCCTGTCAAACAGGAATCTGAAATAGATAAAGCCCAGCACACTCCATATGATCAGGATCAGGTATGATTCTGTTGCAGTGATCTCATTGGAGGATATAACAAAGTATGCCGTAAGAAACATAGAAAATACAATTCCCGCAACGCCTGTGATCTGAACAGGCAGGTTACGGTCCATTTTTGCACCGGCGTAGGCAGAAGCCGAGGTGTAGGTATAGACAATGGTCGCACCCACAGTGGTGACATCTACGATCCAGCCAATGGTGGTTCTTCCCAGGAAAGGGATGAAAAGAGATATCACCGTGATGAAGATAATGGCATTGCTTGGGGCTTTTTCCTTGTTAAGCTCCCCAAACCATTTGGGAAGGAACCCCTCCTTTGCCATGGCATAGATAAGCCGGCTGCAGGCGATAAGATTGCCGATGATACCGGTCATGATACCGGCAAAAGCACACAGCCCCAGGATAACGATCCCTGCCGGTCCCATGCTGCTGCCCACCGAAAAGAACACCGGAAGGCCCTTGATCCCATCAAGGCTATCCAGATTATTGATGTAATCCCGCCATCCCATAAAGCCCTCGGGCTGTGCGGAGGTTGCAAGGAAGGTCAGCAGGATGTACGCAAGAGCACTGCTGAAAAGAGCTGTCAGAATGATCCCAAAGACTTTTTTGGTAGAAAAGTTAAAACCAAGGCTTGAATTGGATATGCTCTCAAATCCCACAAAAGCCCAGGGACACAGAACAGCGATGGAAATGACCTGTATTGCCTTTCCCCGGCCGGTGGCGGCAAACCCGGGTGAAGCGTCAATACCCACAAAAGAACCTGAGGCTCTGCAGGTCACAAAATAACACAGAAGAATCCCTCCGATAAGTATCAGTGCAAAGAGAACCTGGAGGTTGGCGGCGAATCTTTTCCCGTAGGTACAGATAACTCCGCAGATTATCATGGCCGCCATGGACAGCATGACTTCGCCCATGTACACTTCGTAGCCAAGAATCTCATATCTGAAGCCAAACCTGAAGGTATTTCCAAGAAGATACTTGCTTATAAGGCCAAGGGCCGAGGCGTTGGCCCAGATTATGGCGATGTACACCAGCATCAGGAACCAGGAATTCAAAAAACCCTGATCGTACCCAAAGAGATTTGCCGTATATGTCATGGTGCCGCCTGTGGCCTCCGGGTACTTATTTATAAGATAGTGGTAATTGACTCCGATAATGAGCATGATAAAGGCGCCCAGCAGGATCCCAAGAGCCGTCCCCCATGGTCCCGCCAAAGGAAGAAACTTGTTGCCGGGCATGACAAAAGCGCCCCATCCAACAGCACAGCCGAAGGACAGCGCCCATACCTGAAGTGGATTAAGATAATGTCCGATCACATTCTCTTTCTGGTTCATACATTATATTTTAATACATTTTTGTGCGAAATACTAATATAAGAGGAACCGGCCATCTACGACAGGTCCCTCTTTTTTGCCTCCATGATCAATTGAATCTGATGTCCTCAATCTTTGATGCCAGTCTGCAGGAATCAAGGTCTATATATCTTCCGGTGTTCCTGCTTATTCCGCTAAACAGGGTCCTGATCTGCTTCTCATATTCCTCGGGGGTCACAGGCACCACATTGCCCCTTCCGGGCATAGGATTGACATATTCCGTGCCGTTCATGGTGTACTGTCCGTTCACCTTTGAAATGCCGTATTCGGGAAAGTCCAGACTGGACTCGTAGCCGATTGTATTTACAGTATATTGGTCAAAGGAACAGTAGCTCTCCATATGACTTCCGCCGCCGGTCTCCTCCACGCATATAAGATTCTTCATGGGGTAATAGGTGAAGCTTCCGCCCCAGAATCCAAAGGAACCTATAAGATCCACGCTGCCGTTATCATAGGTGTAGATCTTTGCTCCGCTCTCATGAGATGCCCCCTGAGGATTAAGGATAACCAGCTCAGGCGTCGGGTTATCGTTGACATAGATGACCGAATATGCCACCGCTCCGTCCTTTATACTGTCCGCCAGAAGTCCCAGGTATTCCATGGGCACAGCCGGCTCGCTGTCAGTCTTATCCCGCAAAAGAGCCAGCGACTCAAGCACCAGATATAGCCTGCCCTCCTCGGAAGTTCCTATCTCCTTGATCGAGCCCTCTACATACTGGCCAATATGAAGGTCAAGGTGGCTTAGGATATTGTAATCCTTTGCAAGATCCAGCCTTACATCCACTCTGTCGGTATTTACAGTCTGTTCCTGTTCACCGTCGGAAACAACTATATTGATCTCATCATCAAATCTTAGGAAAAACTTCTTGTTATTTATCCAGTCCTTGTTTGCATAGGCATATGAGAAATCGGATTCAAGTCTTCCCTTGATCTGCATTCCGCTCTTATAGCGCACATTCTCGCTGCCACCGCTTATGGACTTGTTTTCCAGCCACCATTCCTTGCCGCCGACAGTATTGTAGAAGCGATTGCCGAAAGTCACCGTACTCCCATTTAGCTCCATAGCTTCCCACAGAACGCCTCCCGGGGTGCCCCCAAGTTCTACTGCCTTGCAGGTGCCGTCAGGAAAATATACATAGATCGTAGGGCTGCTCTTACTAAGGTCATTGTTGCCGTAGGCTCCGGAAATTATATCCGAATAACAGCTCACATAAGCCCTGTAGCCTCCACCGGCAGCAGTGTTTACAACAGCGGCCTCGCAGCCGCCGGCATTATCGGCGACCAGTCTGTTTCCAAGGGCATCCTCAAAGGTATCCCTGCTTATCCTTGCCATGTCCCCCCGGGCTTCGTATGCCGGGGTAAAAACTGTCAGATCAAGATCTATATCCCGGTCCCAGCCAAGGACCAGCTTTGCGGTATTCTCAGAGGGCGTCTTTACCACATAGAGCTTCTTTTTGCAGCCGTACTTTGTCACCTCGATGTTGGTGTATCCTGTGGCATAGCCTTCACTGATGGTCTCCAGAGTATAGAATCCGGGCTTTAACGCGGTCTCAACCTCTCCCTTTGTATTGCTGTAGCACTCCGCTATCTTATCCCCAAGTCTGTTGCCCTTGCCTTCTCTTATACATATCCTGGAAAAGACACCGCCGGCAAAAGAACTGTCATGGCGATATTCTTCTGCGTCGTAAACGTTAAAAGAAACATCACAGACTTCAGCATCCTTGGGATAAAGCACAATATTGTTGTACTCATGAACACCGCTGCTAAAATCCAATACGCAATCATAGATATATGCATCGCTCAGTTTTTCATTTCCAAGAACGCATATGCGATAGCTGTCCTTATCAAGCTTAACATTTACGCTAAAATGCCCCTCGGCATCGGTCTGCGTCCCATAGATGATGTTCCCGTCCGAGGCTTTTTGGATAAGTACCTTTATATCAGCCAGCTCTTTTCCCTGATCGTCAGTGACCTTACCGCTTACTCTGCCTATGGCTTTGGTATTTCGTACAGCATCAAGGATGTTATAAGCCTTGTTGAGCCATTCCTGCTCAAATCTGTCATACTGAAGCTTGACAACATCAGGAGCCGTGTAGTACTCAAACTCCTCATAGTCGGGATTGTTGTCAATATAAAGACCTGTCTGGCTTACCAGCATAGTACCCTCAACAACGGTCCTGGATCTTACAAGGACGTCGTCCTTAAAGTAGAACCTTACTCCCGGCTTGTCCGTGGAATCGTAGGCCGGAGTATAGACCTCCTCATTTCTCTTGGATATAAAATAGGGCTTGTTGTCCCTGTAAAAATACTCGATTATCTCGGGGCGACCGTCGCCGGCCTCCTTATAGGTAACGATCCTGTTGATGGTCCCTCCCCCATCGGCTGAGTAAACTTCACAAGACAGCTCTTTTCCGTCTGCCTTGTCAATAAAAAGGTACTGGGCCTTATCTCCGGACATGGTCAAAAAGCCCTCATCCCATTCCATCCCCCTTTGTCTGGAACCGGATGCGTGCTTTCTGGCGGTAAGGTCTACCTTATCGAGTTCGCTTATGATTTTGACGTTGGAAAGATCTACAGATTCCCGGTCAATGGGCTCTAAAGCCTTCCGGGACAGCTCATCGGCTGCATCATCTAATGTTTCAGCCCCCGGCTGCTTGACGCCGTACCTGTGTGTGAATACCCCGGTGCACACAAAAACCAGCGCGATCAAAGCGAAAACAACAATCGCGATGATCATGGGCTTCTTTTTGTTTTCTTTCAGATAGTCTGAGAAAGAATAATCTTCATTTTTCATACACTAAATCTCCCGCTTCTCCCCTTAGATAATATTACAACGAAACGGAAGATTATTCCACAATTCCTCGGTTAATTCGGCCGGTAACCCGCCTTTATCAATGCCTTTATGCTGCATGTGTCTGTGTAGCTTTTGTTCTGCCAAAAACCCTCAGGCATTTTTATCCGACTCTTTTAATTTCTGCTTGTTCTCGTACATCTCTTTGTCGGCACGCTCAAATACATCGGCAACTGTAGCATCTTTGCTCGGAACATATTCCGAAATACCGGCAGCCAGTATGGGACCCGTGCCTGATTCCTGGTTCTTGATAACCCGGTCTTTCAATTTGCCAAACAGTTCATGTCTGCTTGCATAATCATCGCCGCGCATGAACACAACAAATTCGTCTCCTCCCACTCTGAATACGGGACTATGCACGAAGGTATCACACAAAAGCTTCGCTGAGGCTTTGATATATTCGTCACCCGCAGCGTGCCCCTGAGTATCATTGATCTTTTTAAGGTTGTTGGTATCACATACCACAAGGGCAAAAGGCAGACAGTCCATGCCGTTCTCTATATTTGCCTGCACAGAAGCCTCAAGCTCCTTGTAGGCGTTTTTGTTCTTTGTTCCCGTCAGCTCATCCCGCCTTGCCAGCTCCTTCTCGGTCTTAAGAGCCTTAAGATGCTGCTTCTCTCGCTTGATCTCATCATCGATATTCTCAACACCAATGATAAAATGAGAACCGTCACTGGTTTTTCTGACGGTCATTCTGGCGTATTTGGACTTACCGTCTACCACAAGCCTGTAATCGATACTGCGAACCTTGCAGTCCTCCAAAGACGATATCATGGTGTCTTTGTCCATGAACTGGTACAGCATTTCCTGATCCTGTCTATGAACGACCTGAGGAATATTGGCCAGGGATTCTACGTAAAAATTCTTTCCCGTTTTGCTTATCTCCAGCTGGCCGTAAATATTGTTGGCTTCATACCCCACATAAGAGTCGTCCCTCATATCCACATAGTAGATCTCATCATAGTTGGAAGCCAGACTCTCGGCTATCTGAGTAAAAGTAATGGTCTTCTTCTGACTCTCCTTACGCTTTTTCTCTGCCATAAGCTCATCATTTATGTCCTTCTCATACAGGATCAGATGGTGCTTATCGATTCCGGCGTACATGTATGTCATAAGGAAAAATCTTGGTTCTCCGTATACCATAAATCTGTATTTACAGGAGAAAGACCGCCGGCCTTCGAGGTTTTTGAGCATCGCTTCCTTGGTAAAAGAACTCTCGGCGGGCTCCATATCTTCTACAAATGCATTCCGGGCAATATTATCCCTAAACGCCTTAAAGAAGTCTTTTCCCGATGAAGGCATGTCCATATATTCTCTCTGTCTGCCGGCATATTCGAGATATTCTCCGGAAGCCACTTCAATATAATATATGGCGATGTAGTCCTCAGCCATAACCTGCGCAATACGATCCTGGATCTCTTTATCCTGTTTCTCTCCCATTTCCACGAAGGAATGTACCATACATATTCCGATAAGGAGTCCGATCACATACAGAGGGTAAAAAGAATACAGGATCTGGAGAACCATGGATACTCCCAGCGCTATACTGGTACACGCCACTGCCAGACATCTTATCTGTTGGCGGCCTGTAGACTTCTTTGCTGCAATCAGCATGTAAACAACAACTATCACATAGGAGATGAGAAGATAGGTAAACAAAAGATATCTTCCCGATTCCGCTACGTACTCATGGGCATCATTAAATGAAAAAATAAAGGGATAAAAGCGATTGAGCAACAGACAGGCAATGCTCAGTATAAAGGCCACCCAGGACCCGGTAGTCAGCATCTTGGAGCCACGGCCTTTCCCGCCAAGATATACAACTATGTACCGTGACCATGTCAGCATGGTCAGAATCATAAAGATGAAATAGAAAATAGTATTTATATATATAAACGTAAAGAATTCAGGCTTATCATGATTCCCATACAAAATACCCCATCCAATCTCCGCAAGATAGAACAGGTTTGCCGCACACAAAAAATGGCTGTAGCGGATTCCTATCCGTTGCTGCTCATTCTTCGCATCAGCCCCGGAAAAGAGCAGCCCGATGTATTTCCAGTTCAATATTAAACTCACTGTCATTGCAAGTAATGCAATTAATGAATAATACATCCCTTTTTATTTGCCTCCTAAACATAATCATAACCGTAATTTCGTCAAACAAAAAGGGTTTTTATAAATATTTAATGGGATATTTTGTTTCTGAGACGAAGCGGAAGATCATTTAGATAATACAAAAAAATTTCGCCTGGAAAGTTCCTATGCCATTCCCTTATCGCATATTTGCAGTTATCTCCCCCAGGTTACCCTGTCCAAAATACCGTCGCCAGCCCGCCGGGGTCATTTTTACTTGACAATCAGCAATCCAAATTGATTCAAATAAGACTTTATCAAGAATAGGTCATATCTTTTAGCCGGTGCATATGACTCAATAAGAACACTAATAGAATTTAGGTCAACCAAGCACTATGCCTGGGATTGACTCATTATGTGTAATTACAAATATGAAGTCAATAGATTCCTACTAAGCAGTTGACTCATATTGGAAATACCAGGTTTGAAGTCAACCATAACCGAGCAATTAGTTGACTCATATTGAAGAATACTTGATTTGAAGTCAAACCACGACAATAGCAAGCTGACTCAAATAGAAAACCGGAAGCCATGAACAGGCTTCCGGCAAATGAATTAAAGATTTGCATTGACCAGTTTTAAAAACTTCTTATCATTCATTTGCTCATTAGTTACATAATCCCCATCACA
>SVGA01000020.1 GCA_015056575.1 Butyrivibrio sp. | reverse complement strand
ACGAACAGTGAAGAAGTTAACGCAACCATTTTGGGGCTTTTAGAAAGCAAAAGTTGCGTTAAAAACTTCATTTTAGAGAAAAAGAGTATGAATAAAGATTGAGAACTATTCGCAAAACACAGGTTTAACGAATAGTTAAGCCTATGTTTACAATATTTTGCCGATAATATTTCCATAAGGCCTAACTAATTCGTTAAACCTGAGGAATAAATAAGAATCACATAGTCCAACTAATTCGTAAAACCTGAGGGATCTATTACTTCAATTGATTCGTCAAACCTATGGATCCTTATTGCTTTAGCTTGTATAAGTCTCGTATATATCCACGTGGTCGTAAATACATCTCCATGAGCTCCAGGCGTCTGCCGTTACACAAATATAATGTGATCCGTCATTGGAAACCTGATAACTTGCTCCACAGCATCCGGATTCATTTACAAATCCGGTTTTTGCTCCGACAACCTCGCCGTGGGTATCTTTATCCTCAATTCTTCTAAGAAACCAGTTTGATATCTGAATTCCATCAGGATGTTCATTAGTTGCTGTTGTAAGGTATGTTCTTGCATTTAGTACCTCATGACACAACTTATTTTCCTCTGCGGCCTTTAAGATCATGGCCATATCCATCAGTGTACAATAATGATCCTTGTCGTAAACGCCGACACAATTTGTAAAATGTGCTGTATCTGAAAGCCCAAGCTCCTTGAGTTTTTCATTCATAAGATCCACAAAGGCTTCCTGAGATCCGGCTATATATTCAGCAAGACAAAGGGCTGCATCGGCTCCTGAAGGAAGGATCGTTCCGTAAAGAAGATCTCTTATGGTAACGGTTTCTCCAACTTCAAAACCCACCTGACTGCAATCGTTGGAAAATACGTAGTCTCCTATTTCTCTGGTCATTGTGAAAGTATTGTCAATGTCATCCAAGTGCTCCACAGCCACCAGCAATGTAAGGATTTTGGTCATTGAGGCCGGATTTATTCTCTCATTTCCATCTTTTGAGGCAACAACCTTGCCAGTGTCCAAATTAATTAGTAGACCGTAATTACTTTTTACATTATCACTGGAAATATAGGCTGTATTGCTGTCCTGTTCGACTATATAACCATCAAAAAAGCTGGTTGATTCATCGGATCTATCCTGATATTTACTTACCTGTGACAGTTCAACATCATCTATGATGGTATCAACGATCGCAACCTCCTGCGGAAGTTCTTGTATTGTATCCGCTGTAGATGCTTCGTTTACCTCATTATTATTATGGGATTTGCTGATACTGTGAATTATAAAGACAGTTCCCACTGTAACCGCCAAAAGTATGGCTACAAGCGAACTTATATGAAAAATGATCTCTCTTTTTCTTCTGGCTCTGTATTCTGATGCAGAAAGGCGCTGCCCATCCTTTTTGCGATAATTAGCTCTTGTATTCCCCAACTTTAATAGATCTCCCGAAAAAAATATGTATTGATATATTACCATTTTTTCAAAGGGTACTTCAAGGTTAAAACAATACAATATTTAGTGGTATAATATGTACATGCAGACCAATGGAAATGATCCAAAATATTATAACGAACAGGACAGGATAAATACCCTTAAGATGCGTGAAGTCTTAAGCTGCCTTCCTTCATTTTGCAAACAGTATTTCAGAGGGATTGAGCCTACAACTTCAGCCAGGACAAGACTTGGCTATGCATACGATCTGAGGGTGTTTTTTGAGTACCTTCATAATGTGAATCCGGCTCTTAAGAACACCGAGGTTAAGAACTTTAAACTGGATGTTCTGGAGATGACCGAACGAGAAGATATCGAAGAATATCTCGAATATCTCTCACTTTATGAGAAACAGGAGGAAGAAGTTACCTTAGAAAGGACCAATACCGAGCAAGGTAAAAAGCGAAAGATGTCAGCTCTTCGTTCCATGTTTTCCTACTTTTACAAGGCCGAGCTTATCACCAAGAACACTCCCGAGCTTGTAAATATGCCAAAGCTTCACGAACATGAGATCATTAGACTTGAGCCCAATGAAGTTGCCATTCTTCTTGATCAGGTGGAAGCCGGTGAAAAGCTGACAAAATCACAGCTTAAATACCATGAAAAAACCAAGGTGAGGGACGTGGCACTTCTTACTCTTCTACTTGGCACCGGTATCCGTGTTTCGGAATGTGTGGGAATAGATATAGAGGATATTGATTATGATACCAACGGATTGAACATCCACAGGAAAGGCGGATATAATACGATCGTTTACTTCCCTGACGAAGTAAGACGTGCTCTTATTGATTATTATGAGGTCAGGAAGACCATAATCCCTGTAGAAGGTAATGAAAACGCCTTTTTCCTGTCCTTACAGAACAAAAGGATATCTGTAAGGGCTGTTGAGAAACTGGTAAAAAAATACGCCAGAAACGTAACTACTCTTAAAAAGATAACTCCTCACAAGCTTCGAAGTACCTTTGGAACCAATCTTTATAAGGAATCCGGAGATATTTATCTTGTTGCCGATGTTCTTGGCCACAAGGATGTGAATACTACCAGGAAGCACTATGCGGCTCAGGATGATGAAAATCGTCGAAGAGCTGCAAGAATGGTACGATTGAGGGAAGATGTTGATGATAAATAATTAAAAAGAAACGCCGGCTGCTTTTATATCTGCAGTCGGCGTATATTTTTGTGTTTTTGTAAATACCCCTCATCAAACCGTTGTATAGGTTTTCTTGAAAATATTCTTTTCGATGATAAATACATTATTTGGATCGTCTACGCTTATACAGAGGAAATCTCCGCTGCGTCCTATCATATAATTCTCACTGTCCCAGTAAGGAAAAACCTTTGTGGTCCTTGTAAGCTTCCTGGCGTAGACATTCATATCCCCTGTGGAAATACATCCCTTGACGTTCTTCATTAGGGAATAGGTCTTGCCGTTATCGGCATCCTTTATGGTAGGCGTATAGTCAAGGTTCAAGGAGAACTTCTTGCCGGTCTTGATATAAGCGCTCTTGAATTCTTCATCGGTAATGGCCGATACATCTCCCTTGATGCCGATTATAAGAACAGTATTGTTCTTGATCTCCAGATTATTGTCTCCCGAAAGAGTTCTGACTATTGCCATATTCCCTTCAGGAACAAGATCCTGAGGTCTTACATAACCTACAACAAGGGGGCTCTTTACGTACTTGGACATACCATCCAGATCAATTTTGGTCTTACGGGCATAGATAATATCTGAATTTTCAAAGTAATCCTTCATCCTCATCCTTATGATATTGGATGTGGAATACTTGGCAGAATCGTCATCTATCTCTGTATAAGAAGGATAAACCTTCTTTAAAAGTTCAGTCTTTATTATTCCACCGGCCTTTTCCTTGTGTCCGCCGCCGGATCCTATTTTATTTGCTATAAAGGAGGCAAGCTCATCAGCCTTAGTCTCGGAAACGCAGCTTCTTATTGAGAACTTAACGCCAAAATTCAGCTTGCTGTATACAAGACATACATCAATGGAATCAACAGCAACTATAAAATCTCCGATAAGTCCGAGAATATTTGGATCGCAAGGGTCAGATTTTAGGATGGCATAGTGATCATCCTTGTGGTACTCTACTCCCAGCATGGCAACACCGGCTATTTTTGCTTCCTTAAGGGTAAGGTTCATATTCTTGAGCCTCAGGATAAGGGCATGATCGTAATCAAGAGACTCGATCATATCTCTGTCCAAAGGGTGTGATATTTCAGAGAATGCGTTGGTGTCGGAATACAGGCCGTAATAAAGGGCTGTAGCTATCTTCTTGTCTATAAAATCAGCTTCATTCTCTATCTTAAGAAGATTCCAGATTACTGTACAACAGCTTCCGAGATTGCTTCTGACTTCGTTTAATTTTGGGAGATTTCCTGATACCTGATGATGGTCTATGACAGCCACTTCTTTTGCATTGAACTTACGTACATTGCCTTCTCCGTACTGACAATCGGTCAAAAGAAGCAGCTCGGGCTTGGAACGTAGTTTCTCAACATATTCAATCTCTATCCCAAGCTCCTTGATAAGATAAACAAGATTGCTCTTGCTGATCTCAAAATTACCTGAATAGATGAACCTGACTCTAACGCCGTGTTTCTCAAAATATCTGTACAAAACATATCCCGAACAGATAGCATCTGCATCAGGATTGTCATGGCACTGTATGGTGATCGATTTGTGATCCAAAAGACTGGAAAGTTTCATAAAATAATCTCCCTGCGAGTTTATTATAGCTTAACGGCAGGGAGAATTTAAGTATTTTATTTGAATTCCGTTGAATAATAGGGAACAATCAGAGCTTCGCCGGCCTTGAGATCATCTTTGTCGGAAATACCGTTGATATTGCAGATCTCATTGATGTAGGAATTCATGTCATGATAATGATCCCCGGAATAGCTGACCCGGGCGATATCCCACATTGTATCCTCTGCATGAACGGTAATTGTCTTGTAATACTTATAATCAAACTTAGCATCATCAGCCTGAGCATTTGTAAGCATGGATGATGCGGCGAAAACGCCACCAAACACCATCATAGCAACAACAAGGCTTATCAGAAAAAGCTGCCTTCTGTAAATCTTCTGCCTTCTGATCTTATTCCTGCGAATACGTATCTCACTCTCGCTGAAATACCTGGGATTATTGTACAAACTTGCTGCTGCTCTCATTGCCTCGCTCATATCCATACCTCACAGAAAACCCAAACAAATGTCACGAACAACTGTTCTAAAAATATAATAACAAACGTCTGTTCTCTTGTCAATAAAATTCGAACATATTTTCCGAACAAATATTCGCAGTCTTCTATTAAGATAAAGATATGAAAAAGCTTTGATCAACCCCCGCTCTTATTCAGCTTTATACTTTAGACACAGCATTGTGATGTCATCAAACTGAGGCGCTTCTCCGACAAAGGCGTCTATATCATCCTTAACATTCCTGATAATATTTTCAACATCGGCATCCGGATCCTTATTAAGGGCAGCAAGCAGTCTGTCATTTCCGAATAGCTCATTGTTCTTGTTGGTTGCTTCCGTAACACCGTCAGTATAGCACATAAGCGTATCTCCGGGATGAAGCTCAAATTCGTGTTCTCTGAAGCGCATTCCCTCCATGGTAGCAACAGCAGGTGAATGCTTGTACATAACAAGTTCGAAGCTTCCGTCAGCCCTTCTTAGCGCCGGATGCTCGTGACCGGCATTGGCTGCTACTCCCTTTCCCGTTCTTATATCCAGGATCGCAAGCCATACGGTTACGAAAAGCTCGGCCTCATTGCCTTCACAAAGCTGCTCATTGGCATAGCTTAATATTTCAGAAGGAGTTCCTCCCGTAAGAGCTCTGTTCTTGATAAGTGTTTTTGCGATAACCATGAAAAGAGCTGCCGGAACACCTTTACCTGATACATCAGCCACTACCAGTCCAAGATGATCATTATCAACCATAAAGAAGTCATAGAAGTCTCCCCCTACTTCCTTGGCAGGATCCATTGATGCATAAAGATCAAAGGCATCGATATCCGGGAACGGCGGGAAAATTCTTGGCAGCATGTCGGCCTGGATCTGTGTAGCCACATTCAGCTCAGCACCGATCCTCTCTTTTTCCGCGGTGATGCTGGTGATATCGTTGATATATTTATCAATGTCTTTTTCCATCTGCTTCATGGCATCGGACAAGTTTTCGATCTCATCACCGGTATGTATCTTGAGCTTTTCGAATACATTCTTATTCTCGGATTCAGTATAGCTTAATGCCGCATCAGAAAGTGAATTGATGGGCTTAACAACTGTGCGTCTGATAAATTGAATATAGATAAAACTGAAGATCAAAACTATAACTATTGTTGTAACAAGGAGAATTGCTGCAAATGAGGAGGCTATAGCCTTTACATCGTTCATGGATATATCAACGAAGCTGTAGGCAAATACGTTCCCCTCGTCATCATATATAGGAGCTCCTGCGGATACCAGCCATCCGTATTCCGGAGTATTGGTTATATATGCGGGAAAGCCCAAGTCAGGATCATCAAGAATGAACATATTGCTTTCATACAATGCGTCAAAATCACCGGGAAGGCAGGGGTCATCCGACCCGTCGGCTATATATATGGTTTTGAGCACATCCGGGTCCACATAGATAAGATAAACCGATTCCACATCGTTCTTGACCCTGATGGTATCCAGCTGATATGTGAGTTCCTTATAATCCGGATCCTCCAAAAGGCCTGCGAAATTGGACATATATGCCTCATATTCAGCTTCATCCATCTCACCCGCATCAGCATTGTAGGAAGCAGCAAAAACATCAGCCACTTTCTCTTTTAACCTAAGAGCGGTATTCCTGGTGATTGCCACACTTACGGTTTCAGCCAGATTAGTGACATTCTTCTCATACTCACTATTGATAGTCCTGTCAAAAATGATCTTTGCGATCGACCCTTCTATGGCACTTAAAAGGACTACCATGATGAGAATGGAAATAACAGTTTTAAAACCCAATGATAACTTTTTTACTTTCTTCATATTTTCACCACCATTGTATTGAATCCCTGATATCTTCTATAGTAAAAGGACTTTGCCTTTTGCTTTATAACATCCATGCCCAGGGCATTGAAATCCGTCTCGGAGTCATCGTCGTCGTTAAGTACCGCTTTCTCCATGCTGAAGGGGTCAAAGGTTGTAGCATTGTCTCTGATATGGAGGGTGAACTCACCTTTATCGGATGCCACAACCGTAAGCTGTATTTCACCCGGTACAAGCATTTTCCGGGAAAATCCCTTAGCCATGATTGCAGAGCACATCTCTTCCACTGTCATCTGGACGTAATACTGCTGCTTAACGTTTGCTTCCCACTTTTCACAGAAGCTGTCAATCTGCTCCGTAACGTTGCCGATCTTCTCGGGTTCGTTGAAAAGAGTGGCTGTAAATACCCGCTCCGGCTCAAGCCGCTTTGTCTTTTTCATGATAAAAGAGATATATACAAATATGATAAGCAGCGACACAGCCTCAGTGATCGGATAAACAAACCAGAAAGCGTCTTTTCCGATGGCGATACATATAAAAGTAACCGGAAGGATAATTGCAACACCTCTTAGGGTGGAAAGTATAAATGCCGGTACAAAGATGCTTCTTGATGTGTAGTAATTGGCGATCACCATATTCAGCCCTACAAATATGATACACAGGCTAAAGACCCTTATGGCATATACCCCCATCGCAATGGCATAATTCATATGAATGCCAAAAAGCCGGCAGATCCATGGAGCAAATATACATACCAGGACCGTATATAATATCGAGTTTCCTGCGGCAATAACCAGAGCTCTGGCCTGCATGCTGTCGCATTCCTTATAGTTGCACTCTCCCTCATAGGTGCTGAGTATAGGCTGGGTTGCCTGATTAAGTGCTCCGAATATATAGATCATCAGATTACTTAAGTTTTGAATTATATCAAATATTGCTACACCGGTTTCTCCCGCAAGCCTTACCATGGCATTGTTTCCGATCCATATAAAGACGAAGGAATAAATATAGCTGATGCAGGAGGATAACCCGGTTTTAAAGCTCTTCCACACATCTGAAAATCCCGGCCTGAAGGGATAAAGCCTAAGGTGCGATTTCTTTTGCAAAAGAAATACCAGCTGAATGCAGCTTGTCAGTACAACTCCGATAAATGTGGCAAGTCCGGCTCCGAAAACGCCCAGATTCAGGAAAAGAACCAGTATTATATTCAGGGAAAAATCGGTGATATTTCCTATCGTGGAACATATCGATGCCTCTTTTTCCATATCATCATTTCTAAGGTAATATCCCAGGCTGTAGTCAAAAAAGAAAAACGGCGCCGCAGTAAGTATAAGCTGCAGGTAAGTCCTTGCTGCTTCCTTCAGCGAATCTCCCGAGGCACTGGCACCAAGGATAAACAAAACCTTATCAATAAAAACATTGCCCAAAACCGCTATGGCAATGCTTATGACCATAAGCACGGTGAAGACTCCCTGGAAGGATCTCACCGCCTTTTGTTCATCTCCTTCCGCCATCCTTCTGGCATACATAATGGATCCGCCCATGCCAAAGGAATGCATGATCACGTTGAAAAACATGTATACGGGAATTGAAAAGGCTATGGCGGCAAGGCCCAGTGTTCCCATTCTGTTTCCCACAACAAGAGCATCCGCCATATCGGCTATGGCAAAAACGATCGCTGAAATGATCGCAGGAATATACTGCCTTACGAACATCTGCCTTGTGAAGTTTGAGACTTTACCTTTTATATTCATCGCAAGTAACCTGTATACATATCAAGCATTCTGACGGGCTTCATCAGCTCTTTTGCCCGCCGAAGGCCCTCAACACCAAGGTCTTCTTCCCAGTTGAAATATTTCACGTTACTGCCGTGGGATCTGGCGTATTCCTGCCTGAGATAGTAGGATAAGCCCTGAACATTTTCTCTGCACTTTTGCAGACAACAGTCCACAAGCTCATCATCCAGCGCAAATCCGGCTATTACCGCATAAGGCTCGTCGTCCATTATTATTGCTATGCCCTGAAGCTCAAGCTCCTGTATGTGATTTAAAATGGTCGTGGTAGCCGATTTATCTATAACTTCTTCATAATCTCTTTTGTTTTTATCCCAGGTCTCGGTAATATCCAGAAGCTTGTCTTTGGAAACGGAATGTATATCTACCGTTTCCAGTTTGTGCTCCTTTAAAAGCTTATTCACGTGCCCCCTGTCCTTGGCAAAATGCTTGCCGGGAAGGTTCTCCATAATTTCCCTGTCCATGATATATTCACTGTTGTCAGGGGCCGGAACGATATCAAACCTGCCGGGAAAGTATTTTTTGAGAAAAGAGACATCACTTTCCGTAACGTATTCGAAAACTATACGTTCACCTGATGAGATCAGCTTTTCTATAAAGTCCTTTTTTGCATCATCCCTTCCCACCGGAAAGAACCAGAATCTGTCCTCCTGCGTGGATCTCACACTGTATATTTTTGCATCTATGTATATGGACAGCTCCATATCTTTTTTCCAGATAAAAAGAGATTTGAAAGAGTGAGCTGCATCGTGGGCAGAATACTTATCATATATTTCTTCCACTGCGGCAGATTGCCAAAGCTCAATATCTGTTGTCTCTATAAGCGACATAATTTAAACTTCACGGATCCTTTCGCAGACGATATAGCCGTCCTTTATTGTAAATGCATCTTCAGGGATGATCTGATCGTCTTTTTTTCTATAAGCTGCTGCATCTATCATTTCAAACTTTCTTTTACTATCCCTGTCAAAATAAAACACCTCATAGCTTTTAAAGGCTCTTAGGATCAGATCTGCCCGGTCAAAAGACATATCGCTTGTAACCGTATAATCTTCCCTGGTGGGCATATCCCAGTATTGCACGTTTCCCTCCTGGGGATAAGCATTGTCCCAAAGGTTGTCAAAATCCCGAACAAGCCGGTCTACCATGCCCGGGATCAGGCTCCACTGCCGCCTGGTCAATGAGATAAGGTCGTCTTTATCGGGATATACAGGGCATTTTTCCTGAAGAAGAATCTTCCCTGTGTCCAGCTCTTTTTCCATCTGATGCATGGTTACGCCGCTCTCATTAAGTCCCTTTAATATGGTTAAAGGCATGGGCCAGGCTCCTCTTCCGAAGGGCAAAAGAGCCGGATGTGTGTTTACTATCTTAAGTTCCGGAATCACCGGGACCTTGTGATAGTAGCCTCCGAACAAGACAAATTTGCAGCCAAGGCCTGCCAGCTCATAAAGATCGTCTGTTGTAAGCTTTTTGATCTCGAAGGGAATGTTATGATCTTTTGCAAATTCAATGGTCTGTGTATTAAATTCGGTATAATTGTCTGTTTTGCAGGTTACAATTTTGATAATTTCACATCCGGTATCGTAAAGGCTTGTGAGAACCGGATAGAGAATATCTATTCCAACATATGCTACTTTCATATTTATCATGGTTTCTTATATTTTATACGAATAAAAAGGGGCAACGACATATATTTAATTGTATCATCTGTATAGCAAAATAATCATAGTGAAATGCCGTATTTTTCTTAAGTTTTTCTAAATATTGTCAAAATCGGAAACAATTTGGAAACTATGAAATTTCGAACATATTTTCCGAACAAACATTTGCGTTATTGCCTGTCTGTATGATATACTAAATAAAAAGTATTTGTTTGATAATAAGGGAGGTAAAGTATGTCCAAGGGTAAGATAAGTCCTAAACAGCAGGAAATACTCGACTTTATCAAGGAGCAGACTCTTCAGAGAGGCTTCCCGCCTGCAGTAAGAGACATCTGCAAAGCCGTTAATCTTAAATCCACTTCTTCTGTTCACTCTCACCTGGAAACTTTGGAGAAAAACGGATATATCAGAAGAGACCCCACCAAGCCCCGTGCTATTGAGATATGTGACGACGGCTTCAATATGGTGAGAACCGAAATCGTCAGTATTCCTGTTGTAGGACAGGTTGCTGCGGGAACACCCATACTTGCCGAGGAGAATATTGATTCCTATATTCCCATTCCTGCAGAGATGTGCCCCAGAGGTGCTGATGCCTTTATTCTGAATGTCAAAGGCGATTCTATGATAAACGCCGGAATATACAACGGTGACAAGCTCTTCGTTCAGGTATGCAACACTGCCAAGAACGGTGACCAGGTAGTGGCACTTATTGATGACTCTGCTACTGTTAAGACCTACTACAAGGAGAAGGACCACATAAGACTCCAGCCGGAGAACGATACCATGGATCCCATCATCGTAGATGACTGCAAGATACTGGGTAAGGTATTCGGAGTAATGAGATTTTATTAAATATAACAAAACCCGAGGCGTCGCTGCCCCGGGTTTTTCAGTGTAATAACATTGTATTATATGATCATTGCTGTGATCATTCGCTCTTAAGATCTGAGGTTTCGATCAGCTTACCGTCTCGCCATATTCTCTCAAGGTCGTAGAAGAGCCTGTTCTCGCTATCGAATACATGGACAATGATATCGCCAAAATCCAGAAGGATCCAGTTTGCAGCATCATATCCCTCTACATTTTTGGTCATATGACCTGCTCTTCCAAGCTTCTCCTGAACACTGTCAGCAAGCGCCTGAACCTGGTTTCTGTTGGTTCCGGCAGCAATGATAAAGTAATCTGCAAGAGTTGAGATCTCGCTGATATCAATAACTCTTATATCCTCGCCCTTTCTGTCTTCAAGAGCATCTATGGCCATTGCAGCCATCTTTTTTGAAAGTTCAATATCTGACATAAATTATTTTCCTTCTTTATAGTATTTTTTATAAAACTCGTAGGCATTCATGGTGGTATCATCGATCTCTTTGTCGATGGTTTTAAGATAGCACACGGAATCATGGAGAATATGAGCAAGACATCTGTCTAAATCCTTATAGGCCTCAGCTCTTATTATATCCATGTTTTCCAAAGGCTTTCTTCCGGGCTCAATAAAGTCTGCTATATATACGATCTTATCAAGAAGAGTCATATCTTCTCTTCCTGTGGTATGCCATCTTATGGCATTAAGGATCTCAGTGTCATATACATCGTACCTGGTCCTTGCAAGGTACATCCCCACCTTGGCATGTAAAAGAGAATGATTCCTGCGCTCTACATCTGTTATATCAATGTTGTTCTTCTCGCAGATCTTGATCTGTTCCTCATGGGAAAGGGACTTGGCACAGTCATGCAAAAAACCTGCGATCAAAGCCTTCTCAACATCAGCTCCGTGAGCCATGGCAAGACTTGCGGCAGTATAAGCAACTCCAATGGTATGCTCATATCTGTCAGGCTTAAGCTCTTTCTCCAAAGCTTTTCGAAGTTTTCTGGAAATCTCTATGGTCTTCATCTGTAAAGCCCCTTTATGCACATGAATTCGATACATTCATCCGGCATAAGGTATCTTACTGATCTGCCGGTCTTTACCCTCTGTCTTATATCTGTTGATGAAATATCAAGTCTGTTAAAGGTCAGAATACGTATATCCGCCCCAAAACGTGTATTTAATTCTCTGCGTTTTTTGTCCAGAGCTTTCAGATCATCCTCTTCTCTCATTGCTGCAAGGATTATACAGGATTTTAAAAGCTCATCGGCTTTATACCAGGTATCTATTCCTATTACGGAGTCACCGCCAAGAATGAGGTAAAGTTCATCGCCGGGATACATGAGCTTTAGATTCCGGATGGTGTCATAGGTATAGGTTCCGCCTTCCTTATCTATCTCTATTCTTGAGCAGGTGAAATAAGGGTTGTCAGCTATGGCCATTTTGACCATCTGATACCTTATGTCCCCGGATGTGATCTCGGTGCGGTTCTTAAGATGTTGCAGGTTGTTTGGAATATAGATAACTCTGTCCAGTCCGAACTGCTCTCTTGCAGCTTCTCCAAGAAGCAGGTGAGCATTGTGGATAGGATCAAAAGTGCCGCCTAATATACCAATTTTTCTGCATTCCATAGTTGAGCCTCCGTTTGGTATTAGATTTTATCAGGAATTCTTTTTAGCCTTGGGAAGAATTATTTTGGGGTCATCCTTGAAGGGTTTGTAAAGGACAAATTTCCTTCCGATAACCTGAACAAGATCGGATCTTGTTCTCTCAGACACGGTGACAGCAACCTCCTTGATATCATAGGGACAGTTCTTCAGTACCGTTATCTTTATAAGTTCGTGGGTGTTAAAAGCCTCTTCGATGGCTGTTGTTACTTCAGGGGTAACACTCAGCTTGCCGATCTGAAATACCGGTTCAAGATCGGCTGCAAGACTCTTTAAATAAGCTCTCTGCTTGCTTGTAAACTGCATCTATCAATCCTCATCTTCATATTCAAAATCATCATCATCTTCAGCTATGTCGGATTCAGGCATGGTCTCAACATTCTTGTAATATTCAAAGCTGAATCCATACATTCTGACCGTATCCCCTTCACCGATATGGAGCTTCTCCAGTTCATCCAGTATACCGTTATCCTTAAGGAAGTTCTGGAAGAACATGAAGCCCTTCTCAGAATCGAGATTGGTGTAACCAAGCATCTTCTCAATCTTGGGACCTTCAATGACATATTCCGCAGCATCCTTATCGTAATATACTGAGAACGCCTCGTCATTGCCTCTTACCATTGTCTCAGGGAAGAATTCCTGCTTGAAGGTGACGGGTTCTGTCTTGATCTCAGAAAGGGTCCTACTTACATAGTATAACAATTCCTTGAGCCCTTTTCCAGTCAGTGTGGAAACAGGAAATACTTTAACTCCAAGGGGTTCATACTTATCCCTGATCTTTGCTATGACCTCTGAATCCTCACCTTCGGGAAGCATGTCGATCTTGTTGGCTGCAATAACCTGAACCTTCTGAGATATGTCAGCGTTATAACCGGCCAGCTCCTTATTGATGGCTTCAAGATCTTCCAGGGGATCTCTTCCTTCCGTTGAAGCTGCGTCAACCACATGGATCATCATTCTGGTTCTTTCGATATGACGAAGAAACTCGTGGCCAAGTCCCGCTCCCTCACAAGCCCCTTCGATAAGTCCCGGAATATCAGCTACAACAAAGCCCGGTGCGCCATCAAGATCAACAACACCAAGCATTGGTGAAAGGGTTGTGAAATGATAATTGGCAATCTTGGGCTTTGCATTGGATACTTTGGAAAGGAAAGTTGACTTTCCGACATTGGGGAATCCCACAAGTCCCACGTCAGCAATGACCTTAAGCTCAAGAAGCACCTCAAGCTCTATAGCCGGCTGACCGGGCTGTGCATATTTGGGAGCCTGCATTGTTGATGTTGCGTAATGCATGTTTCCGTTTCCCCCATGTCCGCCCTTAAGCACGATAACTTCTTTATTGTCGCCGCTCATATCGGCAATTACCTTGCCGGAAGCGGCTTCCTTTATAACAGTTCCCTCGGGAACCTTGATTATGAGGTCTGCTCCGTTTTTGCCATGGCAGCGCCTCTTGTTTCCATCCTGACCATTCTCGGCTTTATACTTACCGCCGTAATGGAAATCGGCAAGGGTATTGATACCCTCGTCAACCTTAAAAATTATATCTCCGCCGTTTCCGCCGTCACCGCCATCCGGGCCGCCGTTTGGAACATATTTTTCTCTTCTGAAGGAGATGTGTCCGTCTCCTCCTTTACCACTCTGTATAAAAATCTTTGCTTTATCTACGAATACAGGCATATTGTACCTCTTTACGATAATCCAAACACATTAAGTAAAAAATAGGCTTCAAACACAGATTGTTTGAAGCCTGATAAAAACAAATTACTTATTCTCTACAGGATGAACGCTGGCCTGCTTTTTGTCTCTGCCCTTACGCTCAAATCTGAGAACACCATCAACAAGTGCGAATAATGTGTCATCGCTGCCGATTCCAACATTAGCGCCGGGATGAATGTGTGTTCCACGCTGTCTGTATAAAATATTACCAGCCTTTACGAATTGTCCGTCAGCTCTTTTTGCTCCAAGTCTCTTGGATTCTGAATCTCTGCCGTTCTTGGTTGATCCAACACCCTTCTTATGAGCAAAAAATTGAAGGTTCATATTCATCATGACTTATTCCCTCCTAAATTTAATGTTCAAAAATTTCTTACCGTACTGCTTAGAAATACTTGTGACACCAAGTTCAAAGGATCTTACAAGCAAATCCGCTTCCCTTGAAGGAATATCCTTAAACTCTAATGTGATCAAACCCTTTTTCTCATCCTGTTCGATTACTATTGCGTCATCGGTGAACTTCTCGATGGAATTAAGAAGATTGATGGCAAGAACGGAAACCGCTGCACATACAATATCTTCTCCGCTATCCGCAAATCCTGCGTGTCCGCTGCATTCTATCCTTTTGAAGTTGTCATCGGATGATTTGATAATTGTGATCGTAGTCATCGTATTTCGTTTAAATCTGATTACATTGTGATCTTGTCGATCTTAACAAGTGTGAAAGGCTGTCTGTGGCCGTTTTTCTTGTGGTAGCCGGTCTTTCTCTTGTACTTGTAAACAACAACCTTCTTGAACTTACCCTGCTCAAGTACTGTAGCGTTAACCTTAGCGCCCTTTACATCATCAGCAACCTTGAGGGTGTTGTCATCACTAACTGCAATAACATTGTCGAATACTACTTCTTTTCCAGACTCGACATCAAGCTTCTCGATCTTGATCTCATCGCCTTCGGAAACTTTGTACTGCTTACCACCAGTAACAATAATTGCGTACATAAGTTATCCTCCTTCTTCAAAAACTCGCTAACGTCGGCGGGGCCGGGCCCACTTATGCCTAGTTATGCGGCATACCATAGAATAATATCACTACAAATTGATATTGTCAACAAATTATATCAAAAAGCTCTCGAAGTGACTTATTATTTTTATTTCTTGTAAGCTCCATGATCCCAAGACCTGTTATATCAATGAATTCCGTATGGACCGCATCCTTGAGAGCAAGGGACTTTATCTTTGAGATAAGCTCACCCGAGGCAGTGTTGTTTTTCATATTTATAAAATCGATCAGTATCATGCCCGTCAGATTTCGAAGCCTTATCTGTCTCATGATCTCCTCTGCCGCCTCAAGATTGACTTTTTCTATAATGTTATTTTTCCCCCGGATTGCCTTGCCGGTATTCACGTCAATCGCATTGAAGCTCTCCAGCTGCTCAATTATAAGAAAAGCTCCGCTCTTTAGCCAGATCCTGCTTTGGAACAGCTTGTCCATATCTGAATTTATGCCGTGGATACCGTTATCCTCAAGGACTCTTATCTCTTCCTCCGGGCAAAAGACCCTTAAGAAACCTTTAGCTTTGCTGATGTGGGAATCCATATCCTCTGACCTGTTCTCATATACACAGGAGCCCACGGTTCTTGTAGAAGCCTCTTTTATAATATCGGAAAGCTTATAAATACACTCTGTCATATCCGAAATTATCTCAGAAACTGCTTCGTTTACATCAAGTTCCATGGATTCGGTTCTGATTATGATCCCGTAGGAAGATCCCCTTAGCATTTCGGAAAACTTGTCTTTGTTATCAGTATACCTTTCCTTAACCCCGGCTATCAGGCTCTTTCTCTTTTCCTCGGGGATCTTAAGGCTTGCGCCTACGCCGGTCCTCCCAAGGGTTACCACGCAGTATTTGCCGGATATTGAAACGGCTGATGTCATCTTGGCCTTCTTGGTCTTGAGAGCATCTGCTTCCACCTGGAGAAGGATTTCGTCACCGGGCTTTAGTACTTCAAAGGTCTTTGGATCTCTGTTTAGCACCATGGACGGATTTATGTTTTTTAGGGAAACATATCCGATCAGTCCCTCTTCGAATTTCACAAAGCCGGAGCCTATGTTTTTGACGATATTATCTACCCTGCAAAGGTATATGTTACCTACATTATTCTTACTGACAACAGAAAGATATTCCATCCTGCCGTCCACATATGCGGTAACAATCGGAATATCTTTGTATGTCGAGGTATATATTTCAGACATTTAAATACACTCTTTCGTTTTCGGAAGCGGGTATGAAGGGTTCAACAAAAAAGCCTTTATCATCATTTCCGGATCTGTAAATATCAATCCTGTGAATATCCAGTGCTCCGGGGGGAAGATCCTTTCCAAGATCCTTAAAGAAGGTCTCGAAAAGAAGTGCCGGTTTAAGGGTTGCCGAGCTGCTCATGGCAAGAAGGAAAACTGCTTCTTCCTTATCGGCATTAAGACTGTGATCGAAGATCATCTCCTTCATATCGATCTCTTTTTCTCCGCTCTTGGTCTTCTTCATGGTGGGAAGCCTGTCACGCAAAAGGTAATTCTCAAGTTCGGATATCCAGTCAAAATCAGGCTTAAGGCTCTTCCTGAACCTTATCCTGTATTTGGCGGCATAGGACAAAGTCATGGCTTTTTCTTCCTTCTCCGGAAGCTCAGTGACCGCTTCTATTTTGATACCCTCATTCATAACACTGTTGAGTCTTTCCATAATATCTTCGGTGCTGACCATGGAATTGACTGTCATATCAAGGTATTCACCATCGCTGGTAGCGCCAACCGACAGAGGCTGAGCAAAGGACAAAAGCTGATGAGGGCTGAAACCTTCGGAATACTTAATATCTATGTTGGCCCTTCTTATGGCCTTCTGGAAATAGCGCATAACATCCAGGTGACCGATGAATTTTATGGGTCCGTTTTTTGAAAATTTCAATCGAAGTTTAATCATTATTTCTTACTCTCCAGACAAACGCCGACTCCGTAAGCAGCCGCTCCGCAGCCAAGGCATCCCTTTCTGCAGTTGGTTGAAGGCTTGCCCTCAAGGGCATTGTGCCATTCTCTTAAAAGAAACTGCTTGGTTACTCCGCAGCTTATGATATCCCAGGGAAAAATCTCGTCGTCGGCTCTTTCTCTGATTGTATAAAAGAAAGGATCTATGCCGCATTCCTCAAAGGTCTCCATCCATACGTCAAACTTGAAGTACTCACTCCAGGCATCGTAAATACAGCCCTTCTCGTAGGCTTTTAATATGACTTTTGCCAGTCTTCTGTCTCCTCTTGCAAATATTCCCTCCATCATACTGGCGTCAGCTTCGTGCCAGTTGTATTTGATGTGCTTCTGGTTAAGCTGGGACATGATGCCCTTTCTGGTCTTGTTGGCCTTATCCAGGAACTCCTCCTTGGTATTCATGGGAGCCCACTGGAAAGGCGTAAAGGGCTTTGGCACAAAGAAAGAGGTGCTGGCAACAATATCTACCGTTCTTCCGTTTCTCTTTTCCTTGGGAACGGTCTCAAAATACTCCTTGGCAACCTTGTTTGCTATGTCACCGATTCCGTATATATCCTCATCCGTCTCAGTGGGAAGACCAAGCATAAAATAAAGCTTGACCTTGTTCCAGCCTCCAAGGAAGGCATCGTGTGAGCCCTTTAAAATGTCTTCTTCCGTTAGGCCTTTGTTTATAACGTCACGCATCCTCTGGGTTCCGGCTTCAGGAGCAAAGGTAAGACTGCTCTTTTTAACATCCTGAACCTTACTCATTACGTCCAGAGAAAAGGCATCTATTCGAAGAGAAGGCAGGGATATGTTGACCTTTTTGTCCCTGCAGTGCTCTATAAGGAAGTCAAGAAGCTCGGGGAGTTTACTGTAGTCGCTGGAGCTTAATGAGCTTAAGGAAATCTCCTCGTAACCGGTATTATTCAGCGCTTCAATGGCCAGCTTCTTTAGATGATCAACATCCTTCTCCCTAAGGGGCTTGTAAAGCTGCCCCGCCTGGCAGAAGCGGCATCCTCTTATGCAGCCGCGCATGATCTCAAGCACGATCCTGTCCTGAGTCACTTTGATATAAGGTACCACAGGCTTTGTGGGATAAAATACGGAAGAAAGATCTGTGCACATCTCTTTTTCAACAGTTTTCGGGATATCGTCCGCAACCGGCTCTATAGAAGCAACGGTCCAGTCTTCATTGTATTCTACCTTGTATAGAGAAGGTACGTACATTCCGGGAATCTTTGCACATCTGTGAAGAAATTCCTGTCTTGAAATGCCTTCTTTTCTTGCCTCCTTATACATGTCAAAGAGCTGTCTGTATCTGGTCTCGCCCTCACCTATATAGAAAAGGTCAAAAAAGTCTGCTATTGGTTCGGGGTTATATGTGCAGGGCCCTCCGCCTATAACAATGGGATCCTCCCAGGTTCTGTCTGCAGACATAAAAGGGATGCCGGACAGATCCAGGACCTGAAGGATATTGGTATAACACATCTCATATTGCAGTGTAAATCCAAGGAAATCAAATTCTTTTACCGGATCCTGGGATTCCAGGGTAAAAAGAGGTATGTGCTCGCTGCGCATAAGCCTGTCCATATCCATCCAGGGTGAATAGACTCTTTCGCACCAAACATCTTCATAAGAATTAAAAAGTCCGTAAAGTATCTGAATGCCAAGATGAGACATTCCTATCTCATAGACATCCGGGAAACAAAAGGCAAATCTTATATCAACGACGTCCTTGTCTTTGGTGACGCTGTTGACCTCGTTACCTATGTATCTCTCGGGCTTTTCTATGCCAAGGAGTGTCTCATCTGAAAGTGCTAAATTATAATTCATATCTTTTCCTTATCGTCTTGACAGTTCGTCGGTTATATCCTCCCAGCTGACATTTTTTTCAGCCATGAGTACCATCATATGATACAGGAAATCGGACATTTCGTAAACAATCTCATTACTGCCCGGGTTCTTGGCGGCAATGACCATCTCGGTGGCTTCCTCACCAACCTTCTTTAGGATCTTATCCAGACCCTTGCTGTAGAGATAATTTGTGTAGGAGCCCTCTCTGGGATTGACCTTGCGGTCTTTAATAACTTCAAATACACTGTCCAGCACTTTTTGAGGGTTCTTTTCACTATAGTCCTTTTTGGCGATCTCATTAAAGAAGCAGGAATAACTACCTGTGTGACAGGCCGCGCCTACCTGTTTAACCCTTGCAAGAATGGTATCAAGATCACAGTCCGCTGTAAGTTCTTTTACAAACTGAAAATGGGAGCTGGTCTCTCCCTTTAGCCAAAGCTGATTTCTGCTCCGGCTAAAATACGTCATCTTTCCGGTCTGAAGAGTCTTGTTGTAGGCCTCCTCATTCATGTATGCCAGCATCAGCACCTGGTCTGTTCTGTAGTCCTGAACGATAACAGGAACCATTCCGTCAGAGTTTTTCTTGAGCTGTTCCCAGGTAAAGGCCGGTTCAAGAGAACAGATCCTAATGCCCTTCTCCAAACAGTTTTTCTTAAGCTCGTCCATTTTCGAAAGGTTTTCGAAAATGATATTTCCTGTTACTCCCATGACGGATTCATTCTCGTAAAAAATATTATCGGGAAGCCTGTCATAGTCTTTTTTATCAAGAAGCACCGTTAAAGGAATGTGTGCAGCCGGAGCCGCTATTTCTTTTCCCCGGGCAAAAAAGACAGCTTCACAAGCATATTTTTCAAGCTGCTCTTTGTTTGATTCAAGAACCTTTTCGTCATCATAACAGATTACGATCTTATCTTGGCCGAATTTCTCGCTTACTTCCTGTAATATATCGGCGTTTTTTGCATCTTTGTAATTGAGACAGGCTCTCTTACAGCCTGCATAAAGGAGCTTCTTAATATCCTCCATGCGCTTTACGTTGCCGGCTCCGGTGACATTGACATCGACGGCCTTGCAAATGTCCTTGATCATATCAAGAGAAGCTTCGTGGGCCTTATCATCTCCCGAAGGCGACAGGTCAAAGACCATTATCTCGTCAACGTTTCCATCGGATAAAGCAGTGGCGAAGGCTACGGGATCATCGGAAATAACGTTATTATCTGTAATGCTGTCCACCACTTTAAGATCCTTAAGGTAAACAGCTCCAATAAATCTTCTTATGTTTGACATATCAAAGCGCTCCTTTGGTACTGAGTACATCAGTTATTCTGGGGTCGTAGGAAGTGGCTTCATCAAGGGCTTTCGCAAAGGCCTTGAATATTGCCTCTATCTTGTGATGATCGTTGAGCCCCGATAAAACCTTGATGTGCAGGTTCATGGCTGCGGAATAGGAAATCGTATAGAAAAACTCTCTTACAAGCTGGGTGTCAAATTCTCCAACCATAGGTGATGAAAACTCGGCATCCATGGAAAAATAGGGCCTTCCGCAAAGATCAATGGCGCAAAGAACCAGGGCGTCGTCCATGGGAAGTATCATGCTTCCGTATCTCTTTATGCCCTTTTTATCCCCTAAAGCCTTTGAAATGGCCTGTCCAAGCACGATTGCGGTATCTTCAACGGAATGATGACCATCTACCTCAACGTCTCCGTTACAGATGACATCAATGTCAAAAAAGCCGTGTTTGGCAAATCCATTGAGCATATGGTCGAAAAAACCGATGCCTGTTTGTACCTTTGAGGTACCACTTCCGTCAATGTTGATGTCAACTTTTATGTCGGTCTCTTGCGTTTTTCTCTCTACTGTTGCCCTTCGATTATCCATAGCTTGTGTCTCCTTATAAAACAATGCTATATATGGTTGTTCACAACTATAAATATTGTGTAAACTTGCACTTTATAGCTATTTTAGAAAGTTAACTTGCATTTTTAAAACAATTTTTAACAATTCAAATTGCTATCTGATCTGTGTTTACCATATCAGTCATTATATTGTTATTAACTTGGGCTCATTCAAACCTGACTGCTATGGAATTTGCGTGGGCAGTTAATCCCTCCTGCTTGGCAAAAAGCTCAATATCCTTGTGCACATTGTAAAGAGCCTGCTCGGAATAGGAAATGATGCTGGTCTTCTTCACAAAGTCATCAACAGAAAGGGGCGAGAAGAACCTTGCGGTTCTGTTGGTGGGAAGAATGTGATTGGGACCTGCAAAGTAGTCTCCAAGTGGCTCTGAGGAATAATCCCCAAGGAAGATCGCACCGGCATTTTTGATCTTTGTCATGGTCTCATAGGGATTTTTGGTAATGATCTCAAGATGTTCGGAGGCTACCGCATTGGCTGCTTCTATGGCATCCTCCATATTGTCCGCAACAAAGATATATCCGTAATTATCAAGAGATTTTCTTATGATCTCAGCCCTTGACAGAGTCTTCAAAAAGCCTTCTATCTCCAGGGACACCTTATCTGCGATCTCCTGCGATGTGGTAACAAGTATGGCACTTGCCATCTCATCGTGTTCTGCCTGGGAAAGAAGATCCGCTGCCACATATCTGGGATTGGCAGTCTCATCGCAAAGAACCAGTATCTCGCTGGGGCCGGCGATGGAGTCGATGGAAACGTGTCCGAAGCAGGCCTTTTTGGCAAGGGCAACAAATATATTGCCGGGGCCGGTGATCTTATCAACCTTGGGTATACTCTCGGTTCCGAATGCCATAGCTGCAATAGCCTGTGCTCCGCCTACCTTGTAGCTTTCTGTAACGCCGGCTATATCAGCTGCTACCAGTGTTCCCGGATTTACTTTACCGTCCTTGCCGGGAGGTGTGCACATTATAATTTTCTCAACTCCGGCAACCTTGGCGGGAACAACATTCATAAGAACGCTGGAAGGATATGCAGCCTTGCCTCCCGGAACGTAAACACCGGAGATCTCGATGGGAAGGATCCTCTGACCAAGGATACTTCCGTCCTCCCTGGTGTCGATCCAGGTATTTCTCTTTTGCTTCTCGTGGAATACCCTGATATTCTCGGCACTCTTTTTCATAACCTCGATAAATTCGGGATCAAGGGCCTCATAAGCCTCTTGGATCTCTTTTGGAGTGATCCTCACTGTATTGGCATCAAGAGTGCATTTATCGAACTTCTGAGTGTACTCAAAAAGGGCTTTATCCCCGTTTTTGCGGATATCATTTATTATATCATTTACAGTGTTCTCATATTCGGTATAGCTTCCGGGATTCCTGTTTAAGAGATTGCCCAGAAGCTCTTTTTTGGTCTCTTCAGTTAATCTTAATGTACGCATTATTCAAGGTTCTCCTTAATATCATTGATGAGCTTTCTGATACGCTCAGTTTCCATCTGCATGCTTACCTGGTTAACTATCATCCTCGCTGAAAGGGGACATATCTCCTCAAGAACCTCAAGGCCGTTCTCGCGAAGAGTTGAACCGGTCTCTACGATATCAACGATAACATCCGACAGATTTACGATAGGTCCAAGTTCCACCGAGCCGTTAAGCTTGATAATATCAACGGTCTGATGCCTGCGGTTAAAGAAATAGTCCTTGGCAATATTGGGATATTTGCTGGCTACTCTTATCATCTCCCTGTGTTCCAACAGCTCTTTTGCCTCATGGGGACCGCAGACACACATTCTGCATTTACCAAATCCAAGATCCAGGACCTCATATACCCGTCTGTTCTCTTCAAGTATGGTATCTGCGCCTACGATTCCTATATCAGCGGCGCCATATTCAACATAGGTGGGAACATCCGGACCTTTAGCAAGGAAGAACTTAAGCTTAAGCTCCTCATTTGTAAATATGAGTTTTCTTGTCTTCTTGTCCAGTATTTCTTCGCATTCAATGCCGCATTTTTTCAGTATTTCCATTGTGGAATTTACAAGTCTGCCCTTGCCCAGGGCAAAAGTAAGATATCTCATAGGCTCACCCTTTGCCTTTCTTAAAGCTTAAGGAAACCTTCCTGCCTTCTTTTCTGAGTTTTTCAGCCTCAGCCAGCTTTTCCGAGAAGTTCTCCTCGTTATATCCGATGTTGATGACCTCTTCCTCATGCTCGATCTCAACATTCTGCCTGTAAAGAGCAGACATAAGATCATCGATTATGATCACAAAACCGATAGCAGGCGCATCCTTGCCATATTTCCCAAGAAGTGAGTCATATCGGCCGCCTTTTGCAATGGCATCCCCTACTCCGTATGTATAAGCGCTGAAAATGACACCTGTGTAATAATTGAATTTACTCAGCATCCCAAGGTCAAAGGACACATACTGGTTACATCCGTACTCTTTAAGAACCTGATATAATCTCTTAAGTCTTGCGATCGCAGCAAGGGATCTCTCATTTGTAACTTCCTTTTCTGCGTTGTTAAGAGCTTCGTCAGAGCCGATAAACTCGGATACCTTCACAAGAAGATCCTTGTATTTATCGGGAATGCCGCGCTCAGCCATAATGCTCTCAGCTGCGAAATAGTTCTTCTGAACGATCTGTCCTCTGATCAGTTCCTCAGTCTCTTCGTCTATTCCGGCCGATTCGCATATACCCTTGTAATAATCGGCATCTCCGATACTGACCTGGAAATCTGAGAGGCCTGAAGCTTTAAGGGATTCGATCAAAAGAGCTATCATTTCAGCGTCGGCATAGACAGAATCCTCATTAAAAAGCTCGACACCAATGTCACAATTCTCTTTAAGCTTCCCCTGAAGATTGGAAGTATTAAGAAATGACTTGCCCTGATATACAACTCGTACAGGATCACCGTTTTCCAGCATGACTTTGGATGCACATCTTGCTATGGAAGGAGTAAAATCCGGTCGAAGTACCAGAGTATTCCCCTCTTTGTCAAAAAACTTATAGAGTTCCCTTGCATCTGTGGCATTGATCTCTTCCGCAAACACATCGAAAAACTCAAAAGTGGGAGTATCGATATCCTGAAAGCCGAAGCTCTTCATCTTGTTATGGATCCTGCTTTGAATAAGAAGTCTGTCGCTGCACTCCGATCCGTAGATATCTCTGACACCGTCAGGTGTATGTAATAAGACTTTATTCATGCTAACCTCACTTTAGTAATGCACAGTGCTAATTTGATAATTCGCTATCATAGAAAAGAGTTTACATTATAAACCGCAGCTATGTCAACGTTTTTATTCTCTGCTGTTCAGATCTGTCTGCAGGGCATCAAGATAAGGTATAAGGATCCCGGTTTCTCCCGGCGCTTTTATAAAAAAATCTTCTTCCAGCTCCTCATGCCTGAAGCTCTTTCTGCCTCCTGCTTCTGATCTGTCCCAGAACTCCTTGAGCTTTCTGAAGGTCAGATAATAATATTCATTTTCCTCAGTGTAATAGATAAGAAAAAATGCAACGCCGCCCTGCTTTTCAAAATTCTCCATGAACCTCACCTGATGTGGGTGAATATTCTGAAGAGAAAAGGTTTTGACAGCGCTTTCTTTTGCATCAAAACAGACAGGAATCCCCTGCACTGCGCCGATATAGTCAACGGTACTCTTCTGGTCGAAATAGGCCAGTGTAATGTGCCGGGTTTCCTTTTCGATATTTATAGGTGTAATAGGTGTAGGTATTTTTTGGATAAGAGCCAGTCCCAGCTCAAGATATCTCTCATTGGTCCTGTTTATCAGTTCTTCTAAAGTGGAACCTCTAAGTCCCCTGGATTTCCATGTGGGCATAACAACCTCACTTAACGATTTTTTCGAATATGTCTGGCAGATCGGCCGTAAATTCTTTTCCCGCCAGTGTATCAAAGGGCGGCTCAAGAACCCCCGGAAATACCAGTCTGTAGCTGTGAAGCAGCTGATATTTAAGGCCTGATACCTTTTTCCCGCCATACTTGGCATCACCTATAATGGGATGACCTATGCTTGATAAATGGGCTCTTATCTGATGGGGCTTACCTGTAACGAGCTTAACCTCAAGCAGGGTCAGGTCTTTATCCGTAATATATGAAACGGGCCTGTATTCAGTCTCTATATAGGAATAACGCTCATCCTTCGGATCCTTATCCTTGATATAGACCTTGTTTTTGGCCTCATCCTTGTAAAGGAAGCCTTTTAAAGAGACACATTCCGATAATCTTCCGCTGACTACGGTTCTGTAGTACTTGTCTACGGCCCTTGTCTTAATAAGCTGTGTCATCTTTCTGGCTCCGGCCAAAGACTTGGCGCAGATCACCAGCCCGCTCGTATTGCGGTCAAGCCTGTTGCAAACTGAAGGTCTGTAGGTTTCAAGGCTTTTCTCGGATATTTCACCTGTGCTTAAGAGATACCCTATAAGCCATTCGTTGAGGCTGATATCCTTCTTCTCTGCCCTTTGAGTAAGCACTCCGGCAGGCTTATTTACAAGAAGGATATTGTCATCCTCATAGACGATCTGAAGACTTCCGATAGCTTCAAAGACCTTTCTGTCCTCTAAAGCACCTGCCAAAGCGCTATCTTTTCCGGTGCCCCTGAACTTATCAAGGGTCTCATCGGCAAAGAAAATCTTAATGCTGTCTCCGCTTCTAAGCTTCTCTGTCCCTTCAGCTTTCTTGCCGTTGAGGGTTATATTCTTTTTCCTGAGCATTTTGTAGATAAAGCCGCCGGAAGCCTCTTTCAAATAGGACTTAAGAAATGAATCCAGCCGCTTTTGTGCCTCATTTGCTCCGATAATTATCTCTTTCATCTAGCCAAACGCCTCATAGGGATATGGACAAAAGAACCGATGCGGGAGTTTCAGGTGTTCCGGCAACCCATGCATCTTCTATGGCTTTGGGGTCGATCCCCCTGTCCATGCGAAGTTTTTCAAGCTGATCCAGCCTTTCGCAGTACTTATCAATATTGTTAAAGAGCTTTATGCTGTAATCGGAATAGCCGCTCCCAGCCATCATCTTTTTTACATGCTTCTCAAGGTCTGAGGCATCAAAACTGTCATCATCACTGTAAAGACAAATGTTCTTGTCAAGGACAGTGGATGCATGTACGTTGAAGTTTTTATCATAGGAGGTTATCACATGATCGTAGTGAATAAGAAGGCCTTTGCAGTGCTCAAGGATCTTCCGGTGATCCTCGTCCTTACAAAAACCTGCACGAAGGAACATGATCATGTTAACGGCACTAAGGCCGGCAGGAAGACAGCATAAAGCTGCAATAATACTTAATACGTTTTTCTGAGACCCGTAAATGATAAGGCCTGCCAGGAAAAAGCCCACTGCTATCGCAAGCATTATAAGCGTTCTTATGACAGCCACCTTTCTGCGGTATTTGACGTATCCGAATTCCCCTTTATATACTCTTTTCATTTCAAAAATCCCCGGTAATCTTCAATATAGCAATCGGCAAGCTCTCTTTTTAATTCATCGCTATGCCTTGAATAATCATCACTTACGGCAACTACGGTCATACCTGCGTTCTTGCCGGCCTTGATCCCGTCCACAAGGTCCTCGAACACAAGGCATTTTGCGGGATCAGCTCCAAGCTCATCCGCCACCGCAAGATAAACATCGGGAGCCGGCTTGCCCTTTAGGATTTCCGTCCCCGACTTAATACTTCCAAATCTTTCCTTTATCCCATGGGAAGCAAGTACCTGCTCTATAAGCTCTGTTGAGTTGCTTGATGCAATGCCAAGCTTTATGTTCTTCTCATCGCAAAGCTCAAGAAACTCGAATACCCCCTCCTTAAGAGGAACCTCATTGGTATACTTGTCCCGAGCCATCCGGTTCCAATCATCGCCAATCTTCTGAACTGAATCCTTGATTCCAAACCTCTCCTTAAAGTACTCTGCGGTCTCTATAAAGCTCCTGCCGCCGATATCCTTCTGAAGAGTGGCCGGAGCCTCAATTCCGTGATTTTTTAGATACTCAATATCAATGGCCTTCCACATCCACATGGAGTCAACCAAAGAACCGTCAAGGTCAAAAATTACCGCTTCAAAATTATCCAGTTTTATATCATTCATCAAAAAACACCGTTATTTCTTAAGATTATTTATTTCCTCTTCTGTAAGAGGTCTGTACTCCCCGGGTTCAAGTTCCCTGTCAAGCTCAAGGCTCCCCATGGAAAGACGGCGAAGAAATACAACTTCATTACCTACAGCCTCCAACATTCTCTTGACCTGATGGAACCTTCCCTCTCTGATGGAAAGATGTATTACAGGATTTCCCTCTTCATCATCCTCGGTCAAAAGAACCTTCGCAGGAAGTGTCTTATCGGCGGAGCCGTCATTTCTTTTGTCCCCGATATCAACACCCTCCTCAAGCCTGGATATATCCAACTCTGTCAATGGGTGATCCATATGGACCTCATAGACCTTGTCCACGTGCTTCTTTGGAGAAAGAAGCCTGTGAATAAGCTCTCCGTCGTCAGTGATAAGAAGAAGCCCCTCTGTATCTATGTCCAGCCTTCCGCAGGGACTTAAGTCCCTGACATTCTCATCTTTAAGAATGTCGATAACAGTCATGGTCCTGCCGTCTTTGGTGGAGCTGACGACCCCTGTGGGCTTATTGAGCATGTAGTAATGATATTTACTGTAAGTAAGCTCTATATCGTCAAATGCGATCACATCCCTCTCGGGATCTATATGAATATCAGCCTTTGTGGCCACTTCACCATTGACCCTGCATCTTCCGTTCTTAACGTATTCTCTTATCTGCTTGCGGGTTCCGATGTTCTGGTCCCCAAGATATTTATCAAGTCTCAATTTTCTTACCTTTAATAGTTAAATGAGCCTGAAACCTGCACTGAAGCGCTCTCACTCATTTTCTCGTAGTTGTTGTAGGCCCTGCAGACAATGACGGGATTCGCAGTGCCGGAAGGAACCTTGATGTTAAAGGACTGCGTATCCTTGGTCCTGTCCCACATCTGTAATATGCTGAAGGTCTTGCCTCCGTCATAGCTGTAGCTGAAGTAGATCACGGGACTCTGGCTGTCGTGAGTGGTCATCTCTATAAGGATATTGCCGCTGGCCTGATCCTGAGCCAAAACCTTGATATTGCAGGTCTCAGGTCCGGTTTCGTCCTGATAAAGCCTTCCATAGGGCTTTGCTGCATGCTCGTAGGTATAACCTGAATAATCGGCCCCGGTCGCCGTAGACTTAAGATTATAGTATTTGGCTATTGCTGTGGCATCGGAAACGGCAAGCTTATTTATAAATCCACCGGTCCTTAGGATTGCCACGTCGTAATCATGGTCAAGATATGCATGCTCCAATATAACGCAGGGAACACCCCTATTAACGCACCCTCTGATAATTCCGTAATAGTCCTGTCCCTTATTGCCAATCCTGGTCTTTACGCCCTTCTGATAGAGTCCGAGCTTGTTCCACTCGGCGGATACGATCCTGCCGAAATCCATACCTCTTTGATAATAATTCCCGAAGGTAGAAGTCCAAACCTCAGATCCGTAAAATTCATGTCCTTCAGAGGCATTGAAATGGATGCTGAAAACAAAATCCGCCCCCACATTCTTGGCATATTCGGCTCTGCTGTCCAGACTTAATATGGTATCGGAGGTCCTGGTCAAAAGAACTGTGACATTATCATACTTTTCGAGTTCGGCTTTAAGTGCAATTGCCAGCTGCATAGTCAGATCTTTTTCCGAAAAACCGTTATACTGAGCCCCAAGATTCTTTTCCCCTACTCCGCCGTGTCCCGGATCTATCACAATGGTTATGGGAGTTGCAGCCTGCGTCTTTACAGGCGTAGCTATAAGCGAAGTAAAGATCATAGCTAAAGTACTTATCAGTATCAGTAATACGGAAACAGTTCTTTTCCCCATGTTCATAAGGACCATTCTCCATTCTTGTGGTTTTTAAAAGCTTAACGGAAATGAGACTTATCAAAAAAGCTGTCGCAATCTGCGGCAGCTTTTCATTTACTGTAGGATCAGCCAAGCATATCGAGATTTATGCCCTCGCCCTGACCGGCATCAGATCCGCCGTTACCGCTTTTGGAAGAGCCGCCGGCTGCAGGCTGTGATACTGCTGTTGGAGGAACAAGATCTGCACGGTTGGACTTAATAACCTCGCTGTACTGTGTAAGGGCTGTCAGGATATCATCATTGTTGGCTGTAACCTCTTTAATGGCCTCCTGACTGCTCTGCTTAATAGCCTCAATAATATTCTCATTGTGCTTGTTGGTAACATCCACAGACTGATTGATTATGGACTCGACATCAGCAAGAAGCTGGTCTGTATATGCAACAGCCGCTGCTTTCATATCATTGGCCTCTTTCATGGCATCATCAAGAATGCCCTGAGCCCTTGAAGCAGCCTGAGCAATAAGGTCATTGGCCTGTGCATAGGCCTGCTGCATGATCTCGTGCTCGTTGATGAGCTCGTTGGTGTGAACTGTTGCCTCATCAATAAGCTCCTGAGCCTTCTTCTTGGCATCATTAAGGATCGCTTCCTTGTTGCTGATTATCTTCTGATATCTCTTTATCTCATCGGGAGTCTTGCTTCTAAGCTCTCTAAGGAGCTCATCGATCTCCTCCTTGTTGACGATGATCTTGGTCTGAGAAAGAGGCTGAGGCTTGCAATTGTCTATATAGGTCTCAATCTCGTCAATAAGCTGTTCTATTCTGCTGGTCATAGGATTGTCCCCCAAACTTTATTTATGCCCGAATTTCCTGTATAGTCTGTCCGCCACGGATTCAGGAACGCAGGGCGTTATATCTCCGTTATAGCTTGCGATCTCCTTTACAACAGAGCTGCTAAGGTACGAATAAATAAGACTCGTTGTAAGGAATACCGTGTCAACCTTGTTGTGGGAAAGCTCTTTATTGGTCTGAGCGATCTGAAGCTCATACTCAAAATCTGTGATCGCCCTAAGTCCCCTGATCACAATATGGATATTCTCCTTGTTGCAATAGTCGATCAAAAGACCGTCAAAGGACTCGATCCGCACATTATCAAGGTCTTTCAGACTTTCCTCTAACATTTTAACACGTTCATCAAGGGTAAACAATGGAGTTTTAGCGGAATTGCACATCACAGCCACTATAACCTCATCAAACATCAGGGATGCGCGCTTTATGATATCCAAATGTCCGTAGGTTACAGGGTCGAAGCTTCCCGGGTAAACAGCTACCTTCATCCGTTCTCCTTTCTGTAGAGAAATACATGCTTGTTGGTTTTATAGTTCTTTTCTCTTCTTACTTCAAATCCGTATCCTTCGGCAAAAGAAAAGTCCATATCTACTGCACTCTCTACAATGATCATAGTATTCTCAGTCACATAGGGCATCTGCGCAAGCTGCGACAGAGTTCTCTCATACAGTTCACCGTGATAGGGAGGATCCACAAAGATAACATCTACTTCTTCCTCGTGAATATTCCTCAGACCCAGAACAACGTCCTGTTTAAGAACCGTTGATACCTCTTCAAAATGTGTGGTCTTAAGATTCTGCAATATACACTTATAAGCGTTTTGAGCGTTTTCGATAAAATAAGCTTTGCGCGCCCCTCTTGAAAGGGCCTCAATGCCTATCCCGCCGCTTCCTGCAAAAAGATCCGCAAACACCGCACCCGGCACCTGATTCTGGATCATGTTAAACAGAGTCTCTTTGATCCTGTCCTGTGTGGGTCTTGTATCATTGCCATCCGGCGTAACAAGGCGCAGCCTTCTGGCACTTCCGGCTATTACTCTCATAATCTCACCTTTGTTCCCTTTGTATCTCTGCCCGTCACCTTTAGGTGTCCCAAAGACAGCTCTTTTCCGTTATGTTCTATCACCTTGTTCTCCATGTCTTCCAGGTAAAAGACATCGCGAACGAAATCATTCTTTGTAAGACGCATACCTCTTACACCCACAGCCGCTTTCTTCTTCTCGGGAACCTGTTCAATAAGGAAGCGCAGAAAATATCCCTCGTTGGACCTTAAGATAACAGTTTTCTGTGTGTGAAGGATCTCTACACTTACAACCTCATCTCCCTCTGCAAGCTTTGTTGCGGCCACAGTCCTCTTGGAGACATCAAATTCTCCGCCGTCCACTATCTTCATCATGGACATCTTGGTGGTAAATAAGATCCTGAAGAGATTAAGATCCGACTGGCTTGCTGCCATGACGATCATCTCCTTGGATGTATCGAAATTACTGATGTTGTCGATGGGCACACCCTTGTCACGCATCTTGCATTGGGGAAGATCCATGGCCTTTACGGTATGGAGATTACCTGTATTGGTAAAGAAGCATACCTTTCCCGTGTTCTTCATGACAAAGGAGAACTTGAACTCGTTCTCAATAGTCTCCTTGTTCTTCTCATAGGTGTTGACGTCTATGGTCTTGGCATAGCCGAATCTGTCCATGATAAAAGCAACATCTGTCTCTTCTACAGGCTTCTCCTCGTATACGGCAGTCTCTCTGTTATCGATCTCGGTGCGTCTTGCCCTTTGATACTCCTTCTTGATCTTAAGAAGCTCGTCCTGGATCACCATAGACATTGAGTCATGGCTCTCAAGAATATCCTCATACTTAAAGATATTGGCAACAGTCTGCTGATGTTCTTTGATAAGAGCTTCAAGCTCAAGACCTATGAGTTTATATAGTCTCATCTCTAAAATGGCGTCCGCCTGAGCCTCTGTAAAAAGAAGCTGCGCGGCCATAGCCTTGGATTCTCTTGACTTGAAGTTGATGCCCTCGGTATTGCCGTTAACAAGGCAGTCTTTGGCCATAGCTCTGTCCTTGGAACCACGAAGGATCTCGATAACAAGGTCAATTACGTTGCAGGCCTTGATAAGACCTTCCTGTATCTCTTTTTTGTTTTGTTCCTTCTGAAGAAGGTTCTGATATTTCCTTGTGGTTATCTCAAACTGGAAGTCAGCGCAGGCTCTCATTATCTCACGAAGAGACATGGTCTCGGGCCTTCCGTTGTCTATGGCCAGCATATTTACGCCAAAGGTGTCCTCAAGCTTGGTCTTCTTATAAAGCAGATTGGTAAAGTTTTCAATGTCCGTATCCTTCTTGAGTTCAATAACAATACGGATGCCTTCCTTGGAGGACTGATTGGATATATCTACGATATCATTTGTGACCTTCTTCTCTGCAAGCTCCGCAACATCTGCCATAAACTTGCCGATACCCATGCCTATCATGGTATAGGGAATTTCAGTGATCACCAGATTTGTATGTCCGTTCTTGCCCTTTTCAATTTCAACCTTGCCGCGGATCTTGATCTTGCCGGTTCCTGTCTCGTAAATTGAAAGAAGCTCGTCTTTATTGATGACAATACCGCCTGTCGGGAAATCGGGGCCTTTTACGTATTTCATAAGGTCCTTGGTGGTAAGGGTGTCATCCTTCATAAAGGCAATCTCTGCATCGATCACCTCCGCAAGATTGTGGGGAGGTGTGCTTGTTGCCATACCTACGGCAATACCCTCGGATCCGTTGATGAGGAAATTGGGGATTTTTACCGGAAGTACCGACGGCTCTTTTTCCGTCTCATCAAAATTGGGCAGAAAGTCAACTACGTTCTTATCAAGGTCTTCAAGGAAATTCTCCTGTGTTAACTTGGAGAGCCTTGCCTCGGTGTAACGCATGGCAGCTGCTCCGTCCCCCTCGATATTGCCAAAGTTTCCGTGGCCGTCTACAAGAGGGATTGCCTTTTTGAAGTCCTGAGTCATTACCACAAGACATTCGTAGATCGAACTGTCGCCGTGGGGATGATATTTACCCATGGTATCGCCTACGATCCTGGCGCTCTTTCTGTAAGGCCTGTCGTATCTTATGCCCAACTCGTACATATCGTAGAGGGTTCTCCTCTGAACGGGTTTAAGCCCATCCCTAATATCGGGAAGTGCTCTTGCGATAATAACGCTCATGGCATAGTCGATAAAGGACTTCTGCATTACCTCGGAATATTCGGTTCGTATGATTCTGTCTTCCATGTGATTCCTCTTAGTATATAAATATATATACGGATTGCTCCGTTGCACTCTCGCAATCCGACGGACATTCGGAAATCGATCCGCTCATTCTTCGCGTATCTTTTTTCCTCATGTTCGTTTGGTCTTCAAGATCGCAAGCATTTTCATGCAAGCATGAATGCTTGCGACTTTAAATCCCTTATATATCAAGTTCAGCATCTGTTGCGTGCTGATGGATAAATTCTCTTCTGGGCGGTACATCAACTCCCATCAAAAGCTCTGTCATCTGAGAAGCCATCTTGGCATCTTCGATCTCAACAAGCTTAAGAAGTCTTCTTTCGGGATCCAGTGTGGTCTCCCAAAGCTGTTCGGGATCCATTTCACCAAGACCTTTATATCGCTGCAAAGTGAAGCTGGACTTGTGATTTTTTCTGTACCTGGCAAGCTCTGAATCGTCGTAGAGGTATTCTTCCTTGCCCCTTGAAGGCATTGCCTTGTAAAGAGGAGGCATGGCCAGATATACATGCCCCTGATAAATAAGCTCAGGCATGAATCTGTAGAAAAGAGTCAGTAAAAGGGTGGAGATATGCTCACCGTCTACGTCCGCATCCGCCATGATGATTATCTTGTCATAGCGAAGCTTGGCTATATCAAAGTCGTTGCCGTAGCCTTCGGAAAATCCGCATCCGAAAGCATTGATCATGGTCTTGATCTCGGCATTGGCCAAAACCTTGTCGATACTTGCCTTCTCAACGTTAAGGATCTTACCTCTTATAGGCAGGATCGCCTGATAATTACGATCTCTTGCCATCTTGGCACTGCCACCCGCGGAATCTCCCTCTACGATGAAGATCTCGCACTTACTTGCATCCTTGCTGATACAGTTGGCCAGCTTTCCGTTGGAGTCAAAGGAGTACTTCTGCTTGGTGAGCATGTTGGTCTTGGCCTTTTCCTCTGTTTTACGGATCTTGGCGGCTTTTTCGGCGCAGCCTATTATGGCCTTAAGGGTATCAAGATTTCTGTCAAAATATCTTGTCAATTCATCGCCGGTAACCTGAGATACGATTTTTGCAGCATCCTGGTTATCAAGCTTGGTCTTGGTCTGTCCCTCAAATCTGGGATCCGGGTGCTTGATGGAAACTACGGCTGTCATACCGTTTCTAACATCGGTTCCGGTGAAGTTGTTGTCTTTATCCTTAAGTATATTGAGTTCACGGGCATACTGGTTGATAAGGTTCGTGAACATGGTCTTAAAGCCGGTAAGGTGAGTACCACCCTCGGCATTATAGATGTTATTACAGAATCCAAGAACCTCTTCATGGAACTCGTTCACATACTGGAAGGCAACCTCTACCTCTACCCCTTCGCTCTCTCCGGAAAAAGAGATAACGTCATGAATGGCTTCCTTGGATTTATTCATGTCGCGGATAAAGCCTGTGATCCCGTCCGGCTCATGGAATTCAATATACTCCTCAACACCGGGTCTTTTGTCCTCAAATATGATGGTAAGCTCCGGATTAAGGTAAGCGGTCTCATGAAGCCTTGATTTAATGTCATCCTCACGAAATCTGGTTTTCTCAAAGATGGTGTCATCGGGAAGGAAATTGATGGTCGTACCGGTTTCCTTGGTCGTCCCAACAGGCTTAAGAAGTCCTCCCTCAAGCTCAGTGGTGGGATATCCTCTTTCATAGCTGTCTTCATAAATGAAGCCGTCTCTTTTGATCCGAACATTCATTCTGGTTGAAAGCGCATTAACAACGGAGGAGCCTACACCGTGCAAACCTCCGCTGGTCTTATATGAATTGTTATCAAATTTACCGCCTGCATGGAGCATGGTAAGAACTACACGCTCTGCTGTAATGCCCTTAGCGTGCATACCGACAGGAATGCCTCGGCCGTTATCTTCTACTGTAGCAGAGCCGTCGGCTTCCAAAGACACATGGATCCTGGAGCAAAAGCCGGCGAGATGTTCATCCACCGCATTGTCCACGATCTCATATACAAGGTGATTGAGTCCCCTTGTGGTAACACTTCCGATATACATTCCCGGTCTTTTACGAACTGCCTCAAGTCCCTCAAGTACGGTAATGCTGGAAGCGCCATATTGTTCCTGTGTTGCCATTTAAATAACCCCTTTATACTTAATTCACACCACTCCCGTGGTTTTAGAAATGTATTTTCCTGGTAACGGTTACCGCCAAAGCGCCGGGACCGATATGACAGGCTACGGATAAGGAAAGAGGATCCATGTAGATCTCATGCCCCGGGAAAGCAGCCTCAATTTCCTTCTTCCATTCATTAGCTGCATCTATATTGTTGGTATAGGCTCCCGCAATCCAGAAATCTCCTGCCTCCATGCCGCCGAACCTGTTCTCAATGTCGGACTTGATGGCATTTATCATGACAGATTTGCCCTGAGCTGTAGTCCTTGCTTTGGCAAAGGCATCAAGTTTTTCACCCTGGATCTGAAGAACCGGCTTAAGTCGAAGAAGCGTTCCCAGCGCAGCAGCTGCAGGTGTGATCCTTCCGCCCTTTTTGAGGTAATACAGCGTATCGAGCATTATATAGATACTGGACTCAAACTTGGTGTCCATAAGCTTTTTAACTATATCTTCAGCAGAAAAACCGGCATCGGCCATGGCCTTGGCATCAATAGCGGACTGTCTCTGAGTTACTGAAATTCTCTGGTTGTCCACCACGAATACCTTGCCCTCATACTCCTCCCGGGCAATCATGAATGCGCTTTGACAGGCCCCGGAAAGACCGCTGCTCATGGGAATATAGATGATCTGGTCATATTCCTTAAGAGTGTTGTCCCACAGGGTCATGAGGGAATCCGGAGTTGGCTGACTGGTGGAAACGTTGGCATCCTGAGCCAGCTTCTCGTAAAACTCCTGCTGAGTTAAGTTGATATCCTCGAAATAGTCCTCGTCATTGATCATGAAGGGCATCGGAACAACAAATATGCCGAGTTCCTTTCCCTGTTTCTGAGTTATTCCGCTGTTACTGTCTGTAATGATAGCAATCTTTGACATAACACCAATATCGACAAATGCCGATAATCCTCCTATTTTCTACCTAATTACATACATTAATCTTACTTTTATAAAGTTGTAAAGTCAACAAAATTTGCAGATTTTGTGCTAAGGAGATTTCTTAATACATTATATTGTGGAGAGGAAAGATCCGGGTCATCACTAAGTATCCTGTCAGCGTCACCGGCTGCAGCTTTGATAAGGTCACTGTCATGATAAATATCCCCTATCCTGAAGATCATTTCTCCGCTCTGTCTTACTCCGAACAGATCCCCCGGTCCTCTCTGCCTAAGGTCTTCCTCAGCTATCTTGAATCCATCGTTGGATTTATTCATGATATCCAGTCTGTTTGCAGCTTCTTCACTGTCCGAACTGTTGATGAAAATACAATAGGACTGATGCTCGCCTCTTCCCACTCGCCCCCTTAGCTGATGGAGCTGGGAAAGACCGAATCTCTCGGAGTTCTCGATCATCATCACCGTAGCATTTGGAACATTGATACCTACTTCAATTACCGTCGTGGACACCAGTACATCAATATCCCTCCTTGCAAAGGACTCCATGATCCTGTCTTTTACAGCAGGCTTCATCCTTCCGTGAAGAACTTCCACTCTTACGGTATCGGGAAGAGCCGCCTGAAGCTTTTGGGCATAATCGGTGACGTTCTCAACACCGTCAAGTTCTCCCTCTTCAACCATGGGACAGATGACATAGGCCTGTCTTCCCGCTTCCACCTGGTCCTTTATAAACTTATATGCCGTTGGTCTGTAGTTGGTTCCCACAACGCAGTTTTTGATGGGAAGCCTTCCCTGTGGCATCTCGTTTATCACCGATATATGCAGATCACCGTATAGGATTATGGCCAGAGTTCTCGGAATCGGAGTTGCACTCATGGCAAGAACGTGGGTGTTCATTCCCTTTCCGGCCAAAGCTTCACGCTGCCGTACCCCGAATCGATGCTGCTCATCGGTTACTACAAGAGCCAGATTTTTATAATTAACCTTTTCCTGTATAAGGGCGTTGGTTCCGATTATGCAGTTTACCTCGCCTTCGGCAATCTGTCTTTGAGCTTCTTTCTTGTCTTTTGCAGAAAGCGCCCCTGTAAGAAGTACGGGCTTTAGATTCACAAGCCCGTATTTATCTATCATTTCCTTAAAGCCTTCGAAATGCTGAGCTGCCAGCACCTCTGTAGGAGCCATCAATGCACCCTGATATCCGTTTGCTGCCGCGGTCAAAAGAGCCATCATCGCAAGGATAGTCTTACCCGAACCCACATCTCCCTGCACAAGCCTGTTCATTACACTCTTACCGGAGAGATCACTCATAATATCATTCCAGGCATCAATTTGAGCCTTAGTAAGGCTGTAAGGAAGCTTCTCAAGAAGTCTTTTTACATCCGCAACCTCCATCATCACAGCTGTGTTTTCGATATTCTCCGAGCCAAGCTTTAACAGCTTAAGCCTTAGCAAAAACGAAAGAAACTCGTCATAGGCAAGCCTTCTTCTGGACCTTTCAAGATATTCGTCATCCTTAGGAAAATGGATACCTCTTGCAGCTTCCGCAAAAGACATAAGATCAAGCCTTTGTAATATGCTTTCCGGCACAGAATCCTCAAGCCTTCCGATGTTTTTAAAGGCCTGCTCTACTGCCTTTATAACTGTATTATTGGAGAGTCCCTTCGTCAGGGGATATCTGGGCAGGAGTCTGCCCATGAGCGCAGCATATTCTTCGGGTTTTATCATTTTGGGATGATCCATGGAAAAGAAATTGCCCTTTTTATGAACAATTCCTCTGAATATATAGGTTGTCCCGCTTTTTATGGAACTAGCAAGATATGGGGCGTTAAAGAAGGTTATTTTGACTCTTCCCGTATTATCTGCGGCCTCAAAGGCAACTATGGAAAGGTTACGAACATGGCGTCTTGCAACATTGCCTATTATGGTAAGACTGCAGCTGTTTATGACGCCTTCCTTAAGGTCACAGGCTCTGACGGGAGCTTCATATTTATCATAGCCTCTGGGATAATACGTCAAAAGGTCCCCGCAGGTATAGATGCCGCACTTATTAAAGAGCTTGGCGGTTTTGTCGCCAATCCCCTTAAGGCCGGTTATGTTTTCGCTAAGATAAACGTTACTCACTTAAGCCCCCAATAAAAACTAAACCGGACACTGATGGTCCGGCTTAGACTTTTTTAAAAATTATTCTGCAGATACAATATAGTAATAGATGGGCTGTCCGCCATACTGAAGATCAACATCGCAGGAAGGATATTCCTCAGAAACCTTCTGCCTTAATGCCTGTGCGCTACTCTCATCAACTTCATCGCCATAGTAGATACTGATAAGCTCAAGATCCTCATCCATCATCTTACCGATCATGTCAAAGGTAACATCAGCTATATCGCTTCCGACACCAAGGATACCGGAATCTCCTATTCCCATGTAGTCGCCCTGCTTGATAGCTACATCATCTATCATTGTATCTCTGACAGCATAGGTCACTTCACCGGTCTTAACTGTAGAAAGTGAATCTGTCATCGCTGCCACATTATCTTCTATAGCCACATCAGGAACATAATTTATGATAGCTGTAATACCCTGAGGTACAGTCTTGGAAGGAACAACTATGATCTTCTTGTTATCATCGCTGTCTTCAGACATTATAGCTGCCTGATTGGCTGCAAGAATGATATTTTTGTTGTTGGGAAGAACGATTACAGTATCGGCATTTACCTTAGCAACAGCATCAAGAATATCTGCTGTGCTGGGGTTCATTGTCTGACCTCCCTCAATAACATAGTCTACTCCCAGGCCTCTGAAGATCTCAGCAAGACCGCCGCCGGCACAAACGGTAACAAATCCCACATCTTTTCTTGGAAGTGCTTCTGCGGGAACTCTGTCCTCGGGAGCAGAATCCATATCCACCTTATCTCCCAAAGGAATATCATCACCTGCAGAATAAGTAGGTGTAAGCTCTGCGGCGCCGTTGATCTCTGTCTTGATCTCTGACCAGGAACCGTCTGCATTCTCATGGAAGAGCTTTTCTCTGTGCTCCATCCACATATTATCGATCTTCATATTTGAAAGCTGACCGTACATGAGAGCTCTCTGAATTGCAAGTCCGGGATCGTTTGAGTGAACATGGACCTTACAGATCTCATCATCAGCTACCATTACGATGCTGTCGCCGATAGATTCAAGGAATCCCTTGAAATCGATCTCCTGTTTGACGTTTAAAGGCTTATTGAGAAGAACAATAAACTCGGTACAATAGCCGAACTTGATATCCTCCTCCTTCTGAACCTGTCCCTTTGATTTGATCCTTGCACCGGGAGTTACATCATCCTCATGGATGGAAAGATCTATCTCTTTACCCAAGAAACCGTCGAAGGCTCCCTTAAGAACCTGAACAAGACCCTGTCCGCCGGAATCCACAACACCGGCCTGCTTAAGAACAGGAAGCATATCGGGAGTCTTTGAAAGGACTTCATCGGCATATTTTATAACTTCTTCGCAGAACTGCTTGATGTCATCGCAGCCTTCCATAGCAAGCTCGTGAGCCTTCTGGCTGGCGCCCTTGGCAACGGTAAGGATTGTACCTTCCTTGGGCTTCATAACAGCCTTGTAAGCTGTCTCAACAGCCTTATCGAAGGCCTGTGAAAGAACGTTGACATTGATCTCGTCGTGCTCTTTTACAACCTTTGTAAATCCTCTAAGAAGCTGAGAAAGGATAACTCCGGAGTTTCCTCTGGCACCTCTTAAGGAACCTGAAGAGATAGCCTTGCAGATTGCCTCCATATTGGCATTATCACCAAGACTCTGAACCTCCTTGGCTGCTGACATAATGGTCATTGTCATATTTGTTCCTGTGTCTCCGTCGGGAACAGGGAAAACATTCAGCTCGTTGATCCATTCTTTTTTGGCGTCAAGGTTCTTGGCGCCGCTAAGAAACATCTTGGCAATCAGCTTTGCATCAATAGCATTATTACTCAAAACAAAATCCTCCTGAACTTAGAAATCGATCAATCAATGACACGGACGCCCTCGACATAGATGTTAATCTTTTCGATTTCAAGCCCCGTAAACTCTTCTACTTTGTATTTAACGTTATCAATAAGGTTGTTGGATACAGCTGAAATACTAACGCCGTAAGCTACAATAACATGAAAGTCAAGCTTCAGCTTATTGTTCTGATCAAGAGAAACGTTGATACCCCTTGTCATAGAATCCAGCTTCAGAAGACTAACAAGTCCATCTTTAACATTAACATTGGCCATTCCGACAATACCGAAGCACTCCATGGCAACTGCGCCAGCGTACTGGGCAATAACTTCATTGTCAATTGAGATATTTCCCATGTGAGTATTCATTGAAGAACTCTTCATGTTTATCCTCCTTTAATTGCCATTTTTTAAACGAACTCAAAAAGCCGCATACTTTTGTTATTATAATATCAGTTCTAAAAAAAATAAACCATTATTTTTTAATGTGGTCTACTATTTAATTTGTAGACAATTTTGATAAAAAAAATCGTCCGGGATTAACCGGACGATCATGATGGTTAAGATTATGCTCTCTCAACTTTGTTTGATCTAAGGCAGCTTGAACAAACGTGCATTCTCTTTGTAGCTCCGTTAATCTTAACTGCTACGTGCTGAACGTTAGACTTCCAAACTCTGTTAGATCTTCTATGAGAATGGCTTACGTTGTTTCCGAAATGAACGCCCTTGCCACAAACTTCACATTTAGCCATTTTGACACCTCCTTATAAGCCATGTAATCAATTCTGATAGCAATTTAGTGCGGATTTTTCCGCAACATTGATATATTAGCAAATAAATTTTAATATTGCAAGCAAAATCTTAAAAAATCCGTATTTTTTAAGATTTTTAGATTGAAAATGCAAAAAGAGCCAGCTTTGAAAGCACCAGTTCCCTTACGATCATCCCCAAAGCTTCCTTCTCATCTGCCGGGATCCTCACCAATTGCTCTATGGTAAGAAGCTTTTCTTTAAATCCCTTCTCTTTTTTTGAAGGATTCTTGTAAAGAACTACTCTGACCCTGGCCTTTAGTTGTTTATAGACCTCATAATCAAAGCTGTCCTTCTCCATATAATACAGATGACTCTCCAGAGTGGTATCAAAATCCACACTGTCCTTGAGATACTTGGTTATAACAGATTTAAATTTAAAGGGAACACTCTCGTTATCCAGAAGATATCTGTAGGAGCCTCTGCATCCGAAGTAATGTCTCTCTATATCCTGCATGTAATATTTAAAATCATTCTCCCCCGAAATGCCGTACATTACTTCTTCTTATCCTCGCCGCTGTCAAGATCTTCGATATTATCCGCACTGAATTTAATGGCTGTTCTTATCTTGTCTTCATCCCAGCCTGTTTCTTCCATAAGCTCGGCAACGGTTACCTTCCTCCTCAGGTCCCCCGACAGCTCTTTTGCCTTATCGGCGACTTCCTGGACCAGCTTAAGAACCTTCTGCTGACCGGCATCCTCCGCCAGATTATCTTCTATAACGGCTTCCATTGCATCAAGCATCATCTTGTAAAGAAAGCTCTCCACCTCATCGGGCTCACCTACGACATCAAGCATTGTAACACCTCTTGTGAGTGCCACATTACCTTCGCCTATAAGGTCTTCCAGATAAACGCCCTGTTCCGTGTACATTCTTGCCACATCCACAACCAATGGCAGATAATTGCTTATAAGCTTCTGCTGAGCCTCCTTGTCTCCGGCGATAGCAGCCATGGAAACAGCTCTTTTCTCCCCGTCGGATAACACCGGGAGATCCTTGAGCTCCTTAAGATATTCATCAAGATAGTTAATCTCTTCCTCGGAAAGATTGTCATCTATCTTTGCAGGAGCATCGATCCCGACCTTGTGTTTCTCCAGATAGTCAAAAACCATGGCCATCTGTGAATCATCAAGTTCAAGCTCTGAAAAGGCCTCAATAACCTCCTGCCTTGAAATAACATTTCTGTTCTCTCTTGCAGTCCTTGTTACAAACTTAAGGATCTGCGCAAACTCTTTTTCCTTATTTTCCAAATTACCCATAATATCCTCTTATTGAACGTGCTGATGTGTGAAAAGATGGTCCTGGCAGTACTCGTAATTGCCGTTGCATTTGGAGCAGAATCTAAACTCAAGATTGGGATTATCCTTCTCCGTTCTGCCGCAAACCGCACATTTATGCCTTGTGACTCCGGGAGGAGCCATCTTTACATTTCTCTTAAACTCCTGTCTGCGCTTGATCTCTTTGGGATTAAGGTGACTTGCCCTTCCGGTTGAGAGGTAAAACAGGAATAGATTTATAAACTGTGAAAGGATAGCAAACAGTACTCCGTAAACACCCGAGATAAGTCCTGTGTAAATTGCGTCAAAAGCAAGGAATGCGGCGTATACAATGCCAAGCCACTTAACCTTGACGGGAATAATGAACATGAGAAGCAGCTGCATATCGGGATAACTGATGGCAAAGGTAAGGAATACAGCCATCTGTATATAATAGGTCGAGAAAATAGGTGCCATATATCCTGAATATGCTGCAAGAAGCGCTCCATTGCCTTTAAGCATGATCGCGTGCACACCGTAGGTAACAAAGGCGGCGATGATCATGAAAATAGCTCCTCCGAAGATAAACACGTTATATTTGAAAGTACCGATGGTGCGCTCCATGGTAGTGCCGATAAAATAGTAAAGGTACAAAGTGATTATGATCCAGATGCTAAGGGCCACCGGTGGAATAAGAACCCAGGTCACCAGTCTCCATACCTGCCCGTGAAGGATCAGGTAAACATCCAGGGTCAGGTAATTTGTAATGTTAATAGGCAGAACTCTGCCCATAAGCTGCAGAATAAATCCTGCAATATAAAGAATAAGTATGTTTCTGGTCAGATTTGGGATTGCATACTTTCCGAATCTGCGCTCCAGATTATAAAGAAAATTATTCATTATCAAACCTCTGCTTTATTAAAAAGTAATGTAAATACCTCTGTCATGGAGTCGATGTCATAGGGTTTATATATGACTCCGCTCACAATCTTCTCCTCAAGATAACTCTTAAGGTCATCAGTTTCATTCGATACAAGGACAATAACCGGAATAAGAGCTTTTCCGTCATTGTTTAGAGTCCTTATCCTAACTGCGTCCTCAAGGTCTTTTCCTTCGTTAATGTCCATATCGATTATGACAGCATCGAAATACCCTTCCGGAGCGGCATTTAGTTTATCATAGGCTTCTTTACCGCTGGTTGCAACCTGTATTTCGAAGCCGAACCTCTTTAATATCCTGCCGGTAACCATCTGATTCTGAAGAGTATCTTCAACGATCAGCATACGCTTACCAGCAAAATGTCTGGAGATATTTCTGTCCTCTATCTGGATCTGGCCGCTCTCAAAACGGCTCATATTTAGAATGTTATTGATAATACTGACAAGCTCTCTGCTGTAGGAGGATATGCCTCCAAGATACCCTTTGATTGTCGATACGTCTTCGGATTTCCTGGCCAGATCAACAAGACCGTTCATGCTCCTCATGGGCTCGCTCATATAATTGGCCATCTTGTTCACGAATACGAACTTGTCGTGGTCGGCCTTCTCTATCTCAAGCCGAGCTCTTTCCTTTTCCTGAAGTCTCTTTTTATTAATATTTATATCATTGGCCAGCACAAGAACAATAAGCAGACAGATGACAAAAATTATCACTATGAACACCCATGAATACTGATTGTAGAAGTCCTTAAAGGTGTATTCATTCATCTTCTCGGAATAACGGAAAGCCATGTTCTGGGCGTAGTCATCTCCCATTACGCTGATGCCGCGGTTAAGAAGCTTTAAAAGTCCACTGTCTCCTATCTTAACCCCAAAACAGGTGTCCTCCTCATAGGGCAGCTGCATGAAGGAAAGATCGTTATAATCTCCCTGCCTTAAATATGAATTGGTACGAAGACCATTTATGGTTGTATAGGAAACCTCTCCCTTAATGACTGCATTAAGACAATCCTCTATGCTTTTGTAAAACTTAATGCTGGATTCCGGATAGTTATTTTTAATATAGTAAAACTGGATCTTATTGTTCTCGTTTACCGCAAAGTCCATTTCACCACCGCCGGGGTGATTCTCCTTGTACACCAGATCAGTAAGTGTAGAGGTAAGAGGCTCGGACAAAATAAGACCGTCCTCCTCTGAATAGAAAAGTCCTCCGCTCACAGGGAAAGCCACATCGATCTTACCGGCGTCCACTGCAGCAACCATGTCATCGTAATTATCAAATCCTTCATATGAAAAAGACATGTTGTTGATGCCAAGGTCTTTGAATATCTGAGGGAAAACCTCCGAAACCATTCCGATAGCAGTCCCGTCTTTGTCGGTTGCGCAGAAAGGAAGATAGTTATCAAGATATCCTATGTTGATCTGTCCGTTATTGGTGAGCCACTCATGCTCTGCACTTGTTAAGGCCCTGCTGGAAAGAGACGTGGTATAGTATTTGTTCCGCAGTGAACTCAGATAATCGGGAATTTCGGAAAAGAGCTGCTCCTGTGCCGCATTCAGTTCATCAATGAGGTCCGTTCTTTCTTTATTGACGCAAAGATAGTAATCGGATTGTCCGAAGGAATACAGTACCTGGGCATGATGCCTGTCGTAGATTCCGTCTATCTCAGCGGCCATTACATCGATGTCTTTTTTGTCAAAGGCAGAAAGAAGATTTTCGTAATCGTTGTAGGTGACTATATTGCAGAATATCTCTCTTTCCTCAAGGAAAGCATTTAGGGCATCAACGATGGCAGAATCAAGGACTCCGACCTTCTTGCCCTGAAGAGTATTAACATCTCCTGTTACAGTGGTATCCATCTCATGTTTGACTATGCCGTATCTCTCGGATCCCATTGCCCTTTCCGGGTAAAGGATAAGCTCTTCTCTTTCAGGTGTATAGGCAAGACCGGCAACCAGATCCACCTCACCCTCAAGAAGCATCTGATAGATGGTCACAAAATCTCCGTAAACATATTCATAGTTCCAGCCCGTGTACTCCGAGATCTTACGATAATATTCGTAGGCATAACCCTTCTTGACCTCACCGTCGGAAGCGCCGTCCTCAAATACTTCATTCTGGTAGTAACCTACTTTTACGGGTTTTGGATCGTTTGCAGATGAAGCCTTTGCCGAAACAGGACAAAGACATGTCAAAAGGAATATTCCGATAAGACAGATTGCTGTTAATTTTTTTACTTTTTTAAACATCAGAAATTTCCCCTTGTTGTTATCATCCTCTATCATAACATATTTGAACTTTTCTGCAATTTCTGTTCGTTGATTTTTAAATCGCGGTGCATTATAATCTTATAGATTGTCATTTTTTAGTATTAAATAAGAGGATTTAAAATGATTTCTAAGGATTACACACTGGGTATTGATATCGGTTCCACCACTGTTAAGATAGCAGTTCTTGACAGTGCCAGGAACATTGTCTTTTCAGATTATAAAAGACATTTCGCAAACATACAGGAGACTCTGGCACAGCTTCTTGCCGAAGCTAAGGAGACTTGCGGCAATGTCACTCTCCATCCCATTATAACAGGTTCCGGAGGACTTACACTTGCCAAACACCTTGGAGTTCCCTTTGTACAGGAAGTTGTTGCTGTTTCAACATCGTTAAAGGAGCTCGCTCCCAAAACAGACGTGGCGATCGAGCTTGGCGGAGAGGACGCCAAGATCATCTACTTTGAAGACGGCAATGTTGAACAGCGTATGAACGGAATCTGTGCCGGTGGTACAGGTTCATTTATTGACCAGATGGCATCTCTTTTGCAGACGGATGCCACAGGTCTTAATGAGTATGCCAAAAATTATAATTCACTTTATACAATAGCTGCCCGCTGCGGCGTATTTGCAAAGTCTGATATTCAGCCCCTTATTAATGAAGGCGCGACTAAGGAGGATCTTTCCGCTTCCATTTTCCAGGCTGTTGTAAATCAGACAATTTCAGGACTTGCCTGCGGTAAGCCTATTCGCGGTCATGTAGCTTTCCTGGGCGGACCTCTTCACTTTCTTGATCAGCTTAAGGCTGCTTTTGTAAGAACCTTAAATCTTGATGAGGAGCACACCATTGATCTTGATAATTCGCATCTTTTTGCTGCCATAGGTTCAGCCATGAATGCCCAGGAGGACACCTTCTATTCTATGGATGAGATGGTATCCAAGCTCTCCGGCAGGATCGTAATGGAGGCTGAGGTTTCACGTCTTGAACCTCTTTTTACTTCCGAGGAGGATTACAAAGCCTTTAAGTCAAGGCAGGACAGGTACCGCGTCAAGACAAGAAAGCTTGATGACTATGTGGGAAATGCATTCCTTGGTATTGATGCGGGTTCCACCACTACAAAGTGCGCCCTTATCAGTGAAGACGGAGATCTTCTTTACTCCTTCTATTCCAGTAACAACGGAAGCCCTCTTAAGACTGCCATTTCCTCTATTCAGGAAATCTATAAGCTGATGCCCAAGGGAGTTCATATTTCACGCTCCTGCTCCACAGGTTACGGCGAGGCACTGCTTAAGTCAGCTCTTCTTCTTGATGACGGAGAGGTTGAGACCATCGCTCACTACAATGCCGCTGCCTTTTTTGACCCCAAGGTAGACTGTATTCTTGATATCGGCGGACAGGATATGAAATGTATCCATATCAAGAACGGCTCCGTTGATTCCGTTCAGCTTAACGAGGCATGCTCCTCAGGTTGCGGTTCCTTTATAGAGACCTTCGCCAAGTCGCTGGATTACAGTGTACAGGACTTTGCCAAGGTAGCTCTTTTTGCAAAATCTCCGGTAGATCTCGGAACAAGGTGTACCGTATTCATGAATTCAAGAGTTAAGCAGGCTCAGAAGGAAGGTGCTGATGTTGCCGATATTTCCTCAGGTCTTGCTTATTCCGTTATTAAAAATGCTCTGTTTAAGGTTATTAAGGTTTCCGATGCCAAGGATCTTGGTGAGCACATTGTTGTTCAGGGCGGAACCTTCTATAATGATGCAGTTCTTCGCGCCTTTGAGAAGATTTCAGGCGCTGAGGCGATCAGGCCTGATATTGCTGGAATCATGGGCGCATTCGGTGCTGCTCTCATTGCCCGTGAACGATTCTACGAGACTAAAGACTATAAGACAACAATGCTGACCATTGATCAGATCAATAACCTTCAGTACTCCACCAGCATGACTACCTGTCAGGGATGTACCAACCACTGTCGTCTTACCATCAATAAGTTTACCGGCGGACGTCAGCACATCTCAGGTAACCGCTGTGAGCGCGGCATCGGTAAGGTTAAGAACGCCGATAATATCCCTAATCTCTATGATTACAAGTACAAGAGGATCTTTGGCTATAAGCCTCTTGAAGATATCGATGCAAAAAGAGGAACTGTAGGAATCCCCAGGGTTTTGAATTTTTATGAGAACTATCCCTTCTGGTTTACATTCTTTACAAAGCTTGGCTATAAGGTTGTTCTCTCACCCAGGTCAACACATCAGATTTACGAACTTGGTATTGAATCCATCCCCAGTGAGTCAGAGTGTTATCCTGCAAAGCTTTCCCACGGTCACGTGGAGTGGCTCATCAGAAACAAGGTTGATTTCATCTTCTATCCCGGTCTTTTCTATGAGCGTGAGGAAGTTGAGGGTGCCACAAACCATTACAATTGTCCCATTGTCACTTCCTATTCAGAGAACATCAAGAACAATGTGGAAGCCATAACAGGCGGCCAGATAAAGCTGCGCAACCCCTTCATGGCCTTTACAAATCTTTCTACAGTGACCCAGGCTCTGGTAAAAGAGTTTTCCGAGATCCCCGCAGAGGAGATAATAGCTGCGGCCAAAGATGGGTGGGATGAAATGGCAGCTGCCAGAAGAGATATCCAGATCAAGGGTGAAGAAACTCTTAAATGGATGGAAGAAAACGGTAGACACGGAATTGTGCTTGCCGGACGCCCCTATCATGTGGACCCCGAGATCAATCACGGTATTCCCGACATGATATGTTCCTATGGCGTTGCCGTTCTTACAGAGGACAGCATCTCTCATCTCGGGAAACCCGAAAGGCCTCTTATTGTCTCCGATCAGTGGATGTATCATTCAAGACTTTATGCGGCAGCCAGCTATGTGAGAGAAAGGGACGATCTTGATCTTATCCAGCTCAACTCCTTCGGATGCGGGCTTGATGCTGTTACAACGGACCAGGTAAACGACATCCTCTCAGGCTCAGACAAGATATACACCTGTCTTAAAATAGATGAAGTAAACAGCCTTGGTAGCGCAAGAATAAGAGTCAGATCTCTTCTTGCCGCCATTCGGGTACGAAAACAGAAGAACCAGCAAAGGACCATAAGGTCCACCGCCAATAACAGAGTGCTTTTTACTGAGGATATGAGAAAGAACTACACTCTCCTGTGCCCTCAGATGTCGCCCATACATTTCGATATCCTTGAACCCGCCTTTTCTGCCTGCGGCTACAACTTTGTGGTAATGCAGAATGACAACAGGCACGCCATTGATATGGGCCTTAAATATGTTAATAACGATGCCTGCTATCCCTCTCTTTGGGTTGTTGGACAGATCATGGACGAGCTCCATTCAGGCAAATATGATCTTAACAGGACAGCTGTTATAATGTCCCAGACAGGAGGCGGCTGCAGAGCCACCAATTATGTGGGCTTTATAAGAAGAGCTTTAAAGAAGGCAGGCATGGAGCAGATACCTGTTGTATCTCTTAACCTTTCAAAGCTTGAAGCCAATCCCGGATTCCACATTAACCTGGAAATGCTTCAAAGAGCTGCCTACGGTGCCATCTTCGGTGATATATTCATGAGATGCGTGTACAGGATGCGTCCCTACGAAAAGATCCCCGGCTCCGTAAATGCATGCCACGAGAAATGGAAGGAAGTCTGCAAGGAATTTGTTACTGCCAAGCATATGAGCTTTACAAGGTTCCAAAGGATCTGTCGCGACATCATTGAAGACTTCGACAGGATCGAACTTACGGATGTTGTTAAGCCCCGCGTAGGTGTTGTAGGTGAGATCCTTGTTAAGTTTGCTCCCGCTGCCAACAACCATCTTGTTGAACTTTTGGAGGCTGAAGGCGCAGAGGCAGTTGTACCTGATCTTATCGACTTTATGCTCTACTGCTTCTACAACCAGATCTACAAAGCCAAGGAATTTGGAACCTCAAAAAAGACTGCTGCTTTGATGCGTGTTGCCATCTGGGCTATCGAGAAGCTAAGAAGCGGTGCTGCAAAAGCTTTTGAGAAGAGCAAGCATTTTGATCCTCCGACAAGTATCTACAAGCTTGTTGAATATGCTAAGCCCATCGTTTCAATCGGCAATCAAACCGGTGAGGGATGGTTCCTTACAGGAGAAATGGTTGAGCTCATCAAGGAAGGTGCCACCAACATTGTATGTACACAGCCCTTCGGATGTCTTCCAAACCACGTTGTGGGCAAGGGTGTTATCAAGCAGATGCGTCATATGTATCCCGGATGCAACATCGTAGCCATTGACTATGATCCCGGTGCTTCCGAGGTTAACCAGCTTAACCGTATCAAGCTTATGCTCTCAACCGCCCAGAAAAAGGTCAAAGAAGAAAACGCAGGCCCCGAGAAAAAAGCCAACGCCAGCTGAAGAACTCAGTAATATGGCCATATCTGATATGATATTTAAAAAAAAGACCCGCAGCGATAATGCTGCGGGTCTTCTAATCATCAGTAAAAGTTTATTTAAGCTTGGCGTTAAGCCTCTCAATTGCATCCTCATGGCGCTGAATGGCATAGATAGCAGATTTGATCTTGAGCTCAACCGCCATCTTTTTTTCATGGATCTCATTTGCCTTCGCGTAGTAATCCAAAATGCTGTCATCTTCAACTTCCAGGAACTTGCCTGCTATACATCCCGGAAGAACAAATTTTTTAACAACATCGGAGAACTTAACCTCTATGTATTTGCCGTCCTGCTTACTGATGACGCCCTCACCGAACTTCTTGTGAGATACCTTCATCTTAAGGGCAGACTTATCGCCAAGAGCGTCCTGTTCCTTTTCAAGGGCTTTAAGCTCTTCCTCAAGACGAACCTGTTCTGCCTGAAGCTCCTCGATCTTTTTGGCGTTTTCATCAAGCATTTCCTTGGTCTTTTTAGTAGGCTTTTTCTTAAGATCAGAGTTCTTTACTTCAACGTCATCGTTTTCAATATTAAGAGGCATAGGGGTTTCTCCTTTTTGAAAATTAACGACTTAACAATAATATTTTAACTTATTAAAATGAAAATTACAACTCTGTTGTAGCTCCCCCTTTAAGCTCCACGGACTTCTTATCCACTTCCAGCCATACACTCTTCGCATTTGGATTGTAGGCGAAATCCCCGTCAACAGAGACTTGCACGCGACTTACATCATCAAGATAATCTACGATCTCTATATTTGTTGCATACCATATATCCGATTTGTTTCCAATCTTTTTAGAAAATTTTTCGATTATATTCCAGTTATCATCACGGTCAAATTCATAGCTGTGTCCCCACACATACAGCATATAAAGGTACTGGGTCTTATGGAATTTAATGAACTCTTTGTAGATATCCTCAAAGGCCTCATCCCCGTGTCTGCAGGTGGGATTCCAGCGAAGATAATCCGTCGGAAGATCAAAAGAATGTGTGGCATTTACTGTTCTTGCATGTCTTATCCCACAGGCTTTAAGAGCGTCCACAACCTCATCGGAAAAAGAACCGTTAGGATAAGCCAGGCCTCTTACGGTATATCCCATAACCTCTTCCAGTGCTCTTCTATCCTCAATAACCTGACGCACGATCTGCTCCCTGGGGCATCTTGCGATAGTCGGGTGAGTTACGCTGTGACAGGCAACTTCGTGTCCTGCATAGAGCTTTTTGTACTCAGAAAGCGGGATCCTCTCATCGTAGTCATGTTTAAATGCCTCTTTTTCAAGCCCTGAATTAACATTAAAGGTTCCCTTTATTCCATATTCATTAAAAAGCTCAACAAGTCTTCTGTCGGGAATCTTGCCGTCATCGTAACTGGTGGTCAGTACTTTGTGTTTTCCTTCCGGAAAACAAGTATAGATTTTGCGGAGCTTTTTTGTTTTTGTCATAACTGTCTCCTTTTTATTACTGTACTATTTTCTGAGTAAGATCCTTTCTTGCAAGGGTTCTCTTTTCCTCATCAAGGATCTGGCCCCATTTATATGGTGTATTCTGATAAACGTAGTAATTAAGCCAGTTTGAATACAGGTTATTTGCGTGGCTTCGCCAAACCAGGTCCGGCTTATTGTCCGGATTGTTCTCCGGGTAATAGTTTATGGGCATATCGATGCGAAGGCCCTTTGAAAGATCCCGCCTATACTCTAAATCAAGAGTGAGCCTGTCGTACTCGGCGTGACCCATTACAAATATTTGGCTTCCGGACTTGTTCATACAAAGGAATATGCCGGCTATCTTGGACTCAGCCAGAACCACCAGGTCCTCACAGGCATGTATCTTTTCTGAGGGAGTCTCTGTGTGTCTTGAATGGGGCATCATAAAAATATCATCAAATCCTCTGACCAGCGGCACTTTCCTGTTCATCACCCTGTGCTGGTATATGCCGAATCTCTTGGTCTCCAAAGGCTCCTTATCAATTCCGTAATGATAGTAAATTCCGGCCTGAGCGCCCCAGCAGATATGAAATGTGGAGGTTACATTAACCTTAGACCACTCAAATACCCTGCAAAGCTCATCCCAATAATCGACTTCTTCAAAGGGAAGCTGTTCCACAGGAGCTCCCGTAATAATAAGTCCATCGTAGGTATTGTCCTTAAGCTCATCAAAGGTATGATAAAACCTGTGCAGGTGGTTCGGAGACGTATTTGCATGATGATGGGTACTCATCTGCATAAAAGAAACATCAATCTGCAGCGGTGTATTGGACAATGAGCGAAGAAGCTGAAGTTCTGTGTCCTCCTTAAGGGGCATGAGATTCAAAATACAGATCTGCAATGATCTGATATCCTGATGCATCGCCCTGTTTTCATCAACAACAAATATATTCTCTTTTTCAAGTATGTCCCTTACGGGAAGGTCATTCTTTACTTTGATCGGCATTTTAATATCTCCCTCAGCTGTTTATCATATTAAGAAATTCTGCTTCATCAATGATCCTGATACCAAGGTCCTGGGCTTTGGACAGCTTACTTCCCGCTGCTTCTCCCGCCAGCACCATTGAAGTCTTTTTGGATACACTTCCCGAAGCTTTGCCACCGTTTTTGACAATTAGCTCCTCCGCCTCTTTTCTCCCCAGAGTTGGCAGGGTCCCTGTTACAACAACGGTCATCCCCGAAAGCTTATCCGATGCATCAGCATCTTTTACGGCTTTCATGTTAAGCCCAAGTTCCTGCATCACTTCAAGGATCTTAAGATTATTGTCGTCATGGAAAAACTCGTAAAGATCCCCGGCTGTGGTCTCTCCAATATCCGGAATCTGAAGGAAGCCCTCCCTGGTAACCTTTGTAAGATCCATCATATCGTCAAAATGTTTCATGATCTCACGGGCAGTGGACTTTCCAACATTCCTAATGGCAAGACCTGTGAGAAGTCTTACGGGATCATTGGACTTGGATTTTTCAATTTCACCAAGAAGCTTGTCGGTATTCTTCTCTTTGCCGATGATACCCTTTTCTATAAGCTCCTGCCTGTGATCCGCAAGGTGATAAATATCAGCGTAGTTTGAAAGATAACCTTCTTTTACCAATGCTTCTACAAGTGTATCACCAAGTCCCATGATATTCATTGCATCTCTTGAAGTAAAATATGCAATTGTTCTCACAACCTGTGCGGGACAGGTAGGATTTATGCATCTTATATCTGCCGTATCTTCCTCTCTGACAAGATGACTTCCGCAAACAGGGCACTTTTCGGGAGCCTTGTAAACAACTTGAGGCTCCTTGACACATCCGTTTAGCTTAGGAATGATCTCCCCGCTCTTAAACAGCTTATACTCTCCGCCTATACCGATCTTCATTTCATTGATATAGTCCTGGTTATGAAGAGTAGCCCTTGAAACGCTGGTGCCGCACAGTCTTGCAGGTTTTCCCGTTTCTCTGTCGTGAAAGCTTCCGGTAAATGTAAGCTTACCCGTTCTGCCTACATCCACCATTATCTCGTCCATCACAACAACTCTTTCCTCAGGAGGATATTTGTATGCTATATGTCCGCTGGAGTATTTGCTGCCTGCAGGAAAATCCTCTCTCCAGGCTGTATTGTCAACCTTAATAACAGCTCCGTCCAGGTCAAAATCAAGGTTTTCCCTCATATTTCCAATGTCTTCAATAGTTTCAAGAACCTCTTTTGCATCCCTGCACTGTCTGTGAAAAACGGTTGCAACACCCGCTTTTTCAAGTATATCCATTCCCTTGCAATGGGAGGCTTTGATCTCTTCGGGGCCGTCCTGAACGTTAAAAACAAACATCTTAAGACCGCGTTTTCTTGTAATCTCGGGGTCAAGCTGGCGCAAAGTTCCGGCAGCCAGATTTCTGGGATTGGCCGCAAGCTTTTTTCCCAGCTTCTCCTGTTCTGCATTGAAGGCTTCGAAGGCCTCATGGGACATATAGACCTCCCCGCGAAGCTCCAGGCTATCATAAGGCAGATCCAGCACCTGCCGCACATCCGGGATTACAAGGGCATTTGCGGTAACATCCTCACCGATAAGGCCGTCGCCTCTGGTCTCCGCTAATGTCAGATGAAGCTTTCCGTCTTCCTGTCTTTGATATCTGAGGGACATGGAAAGACCGTCAATTTTCTGTTCAACGGAAAACATGGCATCCGGATGCCTTTCATGGACCTTATTTACCCAGGCGTTAACATCTGACTTGTTAAAAACATCTTCAATTGAAAGCATGGGAACATTATGAGTAACCTTGACTCCGGCCTCTCTTTTGGCCACTCCTCCGATAATGCGGCTCGGGGAATCCGAAGTCACAAGCTCGGGATTCTCCTTCTCCATTGCCTTAAGCCTTTGCATCAGTTTATCGTACTCATAGTCGGAAATCTCAGGCTCATCCTGGTTGTAATACAGATCCATGTGATGCCTGATCTCTTTGCACAGACTTTCATAGTCTTTTCTGATCTCTTCAGATGCCATTATAACTAAATCCCCCAAATTTATTTGTTTTTAAGCCCTGTTTCTTCCAGGAGCATATTTATCTGTTTTTCGTTTAGCCGAACGAAATTGCCGGGTTTAAGGTCAAAATCCGACAACCTTACTGACATTACCCTTATTCTTTTTAAGGTAATGACTTTATAGCCAAGGCAATCGCACATTCGCCGTATCTGTCTGTTAAGCCCCTGGGTCAGAACTATGTCAAAAGACCTGTCGCCTGTCCGCTTCACAGTGCAGGGTCTTGTGGTTCTGTCCAGTTCCTTAAGATATAGTCCTTCGGACATCCTGTTTAAAAACCCGTCGTCTATATCCTTGTCCACCGTGACAAGATATTCCTTTTCATGGCCCTTGGAGCCTTTCATCATGGCCTGGATAAGATCCCCGTCATCGGTCATGATAAGAAGTCCTTCCGAGTCCTTGTCAAGCCTCCCCGCATAGGTGACTCTTTCATCAAGCCCCAGATCATCTATGACTGTTCTTTTGGCGTGTACATCCCTTTCGGTACAGACAACACCGACAGGCTTGTAATAAGCAAGATATTCATGCTGCTTTTTGGGTGATATCTCTTTTCCGTCAAAACAGACTGTGTCGCTGTCCGATATATCCAGGCCAATGACAGGGGCAGCGCCGTTTACGGTGATCCGACCGCTCTCTATTAACTTGTCCGCTGCCCTCCTGGAGCACACGCCGCAGGAGGCTATGTATTTATTTAGTCTCATTTTCCCTGTTAAATAATGTCAAGGCACATTTTTCCTGCCTTATAAAATAAAGAGTTTTGCTTACGAAATTCTTGCGCCTTAAACAAAAAAGGAACGGCTTATCTCATGCCGTTCCTATATATGACCTTCCTCACCCGTTAGAAAGAGCTGCTAAAGCCCCGATGGCGTTATCTTTAATGATACAGTCGAAGCTCTCAGTGATGTGGGCAATTACATGTGGGTTACTGGCCTGAAAATGTCCGAATTCGTATGCCATTGTAAACAGTGCAGCAAAAAGTTTTGGATCTTCGTCTTGCCTTTTCAGATCCAGATAATAGAGCCCGTCAGCCTCATTCTTGTAAAGGGAGCTATCGATCTTAAGGAATTTGGGAGCTTTTTGACAGAAGGCAATAACCGTCTGCATATCCGCAAAGGAGAAAACGTATTCATGGAATTTAAGTCTCTCCCTGTCTCTTTTCTTACTGTTGTCCTCAAGTGATCGCTTCTTTGAAGCACCGGTGGAAATCTTACCGGCTTTTCTTGCGGCATTTTCCGCGGTCTCATTGCTGTTTACGGAAAGCCTGCCGTCCATATCCTTGCCATTCTTGTTAAGGCCGCTGTTCTCAAGAATATCTCCAACGGTATCGGATATCTTCTCGTTGATGCTCTTTAAATACTCATGGAGTCTGTTGATACGGTCCTCATCAACAGAATCGCCGATATCCTCAAGCACCTTCTTAGGGATCTTGATACCTGCCTTTTCGGTAAGATTCTTAAGGATCTCCCCGAAAGATGCACTGGCATTTTCTGAAAGCGTAAGAGAAATGGAATGGTCGGGAAGTACGGTGATCTGCATCGGCATGAAGGCACCGGTGGGCTTATAATCAACCTCCTCCTCGGCCTTCTTCATCACATCGTGAAGAAAATCCATGGCCTCTTTTTTCTTTTCAAATAAATCCTCTAATTTTATACCCTGTTCAAACATGTCATCTTCAGTAATGATGCATGTTACAGTATCTTTATTTATACGTCTGAATTCCATATTCAATCCTTTTATAAGTCTCAAAACAACCTGTTTAGATATTTTACCATAACTAACAGATACGGGGAAGTCCTTCTCCGTACATAAGACCTACCACTCTTTTGCCCCCGATTTCAGTAAGAACTGACACATTTGTATTATCGGCATTATTTTCCTTCTTCTTGACCGTGCCGATAATTGCAGCATTTTCACCGTATTTGGAATTTCTGATAGCCAAAAGAGCCTTCTGTGCATCTGTCTTTGGTACAGACAGTACCATTTTTCCTTCATTGCCCATATAAATAGGGTCAAGTCCCAGAATTCCGCAAAAATCCCTGACGGCCTTTGATACGGGAATATCTTTTTCAACAAGCTCTATCTCACAGCCTGAGGCAGCACCGAACTCGTTGAGCACAGTTCCAAGGCCGCCCCTGGTTACATCTCTCATAGCGTGAATTCTTACGCCCTCTTTGTAGAGATTTGAAACTATTTCATTAAGGGGTGCGTTGTCTGAAACAATATTGGAATCTATATCCATTCTTGCGCTTAGGATAGCGGCATGGTGATCCCCAAGATTACCCGAGACAATAATAACATCTCCGTCTTCAAGCCTTGAAGGCCCTGGCACATCAAGACCATCGGGGATAAATCCAACACCTGAGGTATTGATCATAAGTCCGGGCTTTCCGGCCTTGTTCTCAATAACCTTGGTATCTCCGGTAACAATCTTGACCCCGGCTTCCTTTGCCGTTTTTGCCATTGAGGAAATAACTTCATCCAGAATATCCATATCAAGACCTTCTTCAAGGATGCAGCCACAGGTTATGTACATGGGCTTTGCACCGCTCATGAGAAGATCGTTCACTGTCCCGCAAACGGACAGCCTGCCGATATCTCCTCCCTGAAAAATAATCGGTGTCACCACGAAACTGTCTGTGGTAAAGGCTATCCTTCCGGCCCCCGGAAGAACTGCCGAGTCCTCCAGCTTTGAGAGATACTCATTATGAAAATGTTTGGAAAAAACCTGTTCTATAAGCCTGGAAGTGGACTCTCCGCCGCTTCCGTGAGCCATTGTTATCTTCATGTAAATTACCTTCTTCCGGAAATAAAGTAGTTATAGCAGCTGCCCTCGGTTGAAACCATGCAGGCGCCGTGGGCGTTGTCCGGGGTGCAGCTTTTGCCAAACAGCGGACACTGATTTGGCTGCAATTTACCCACAAGTACCTTGTCGCAGCAGCATCCTGCCGGCATATGATCCTCATCAAGGCCAATACTTCCCGCATCAAAATCCCGGTACTCTTTTCTCAATACCATGCCGGAGCCGGGGATCCTTCCCATTCCGCGCCACGAGGCATCCGAAACCTCAAAGTATTTATCCACCAGCTCTTTTGCCTTAAGATTGCCCTCTTTGGTAACCACTGATTTGTAAAGGTTCTTATAACCGGCCTTTCCCTTCATTTTAACCAGGGAGTAGATTGTAAAGATCAGCTCTTTTCCCTCAAATCCCGATACTACAAAGGGGATTCCAAGTTCATCTGCCAGTTCTTTAAACAATTCACCGCCGGTAACGGCTGAAACATGCCCCGGAGCGATGAAACCGTCTATTCCGCCACCGTTTTTAATGACCCATCTTATAACTTCAGGCATGGTCTTTAGTGAGGTCAAAAGCTTAAGGTTCTTAAGACCCTCTTTTTTTGCCTCTTCAATGAGCAAGGCATATACAGGTGTTGTGGTCTCAAAGCCTATTGCCGCAAAAACATAGTTCTGATCAGGATTTTCCTTTGCAAGCTTTATGGATTCCATGGGGGAATATACCATCTTTACGGAGGCTCCTTCTGCCTTGGCGTCCGCCAGTGACATTTTCGATCCCTTAACCCTTATAAGATCCCCAAAGGTCAGGACTGTCGTCCCCGGTAAAAGAGACAGCTCAACAAGCCTGTCTATCACTGCCGTAACAGTTACGCAGACAGGGCATCCCGGGCCGGAAATAAGCTTAATATGAGGTGAAAGCATGGAAGGAATGCCATTCTCAGAGATGGCTGCGGTATGGGTTCCGCAGACCTCCATCAGCCTTACCTCGTCGCCTTCGTATTCTTTTAATTCTTTTACTATATCTTTTAGATCCATGATACTCATTATCAGTTAAGATCCTCTATTTCTTTGAAAAGCTCTTCAATCTCATTGGCCATATCTTCGTCCATTGTCTGAATTATACAGCCTGCGTGGACAAGAACTCTGTCTCCTATTTTAACATTGACAAGTCCGGCCTGAGCCTTAACAATATTGCCGCTGAAATCAACGCTGGCTTCAGTTCCCTCAAGTCCGATAACTTTGCCGGGTATAGCTACACACATATCAGTTCTCCAATCTTTTTAAACTACCATCTCTTGCCAAAAGCAGTCCATAATATGCCTGCCCAAGAGAAATGCCTCCGTCTCCCAGTGGGACCTTCTGATTCCAGACCACTGAAAATCCCTCATTGATAAGAGCCTCTACAGATCCTTCAAGTATTATCCTGTTATTAAAACAGCCTCCTGAAAGACATACATTGGAAACACCTGTCTTTTCTCTCATCCTCATACATCCCATAACGATCATCTTTACCACGGTTTGATGAAAATAATAGGCCAGTTTTGACAGCGGGTAATCACAGGAATTTTTCAGTGTAAACAGGTCTGCAAAAGCAGTGAAGGGATCCGGTTCAAAGGAGTCATCATTAAAGAAAAGCTGAGTTCCGACACCGATCCTACTAATGCTGTCGGGCTGATGCTCAGTTTTATATTTAGCAGCCTCCTGCTCAAGCATCACCGCACATTTGCCTTCATAGTCATTGTAATTGGCAATTCCCAAAAGAGCACAGACAGCATCAAAGAATCTTCCCATACTGGAGGATTCAAAAGTATTTATGTCATTATCAAGAGCGGAATTTATAAGCTGTCTCTCTAAAGGTGTCTCGTCCTTTAGCAGTATCTGTCCTTTATCCTCAGAAAGAAGCCCAATTTTTACACACTCATGAATATAACACCTGGCAACAGTTTTGGCATTCTTTGCGGCGCTATCTGCTCCAACAAGCTTAACACTGCAAAGATTTCCCATCCTTTCATGTTTGGTGCCGCAACAGTAAACAAATTCTCCGCCCCAAATCTTCCCGTCTTCTCCATAGCCTGTTCCGTCAAGAGCAACGCCTATGGCCTCAGTCATGCTGTTTTCTGCCATTACGGAATAGATATGGGCAAAGTGATGTTGAAGCTGTACAAAAGGTATGCCTTCATTCTTGCTTTTTGACCTTCCATAAGCTGTTGAATGATATCTCGGGTGAAGGTCACCGACAATTACAGTGGGTTTTTGCATAAAAAGATTTTCGAAGTTATCTATTGTCTGCTTGTACAGCTGTAATGTCTTTTCATTTTCAAGGTCTCCTATATACTGAGAAGGCATTATCTTATCGCCACAGGCAATTGCAGGCGCTGCCTTAAGATCGCCTCCAAGCGCCAGTATTGTTTCCGGAACTTTTTCATAGCCAAGATGAAGCTTATCAGTATTTATAGTGACAGGGAGCGGGAAAAATCCCCTGGATCTTCTTATAAACTGTGCTTCTTCAATACCGCCTGCACTAATTACAAACATCACCGAATCATCCTGAGGGATGTTTATATTTCTGTCATAGAAATACACACCCTCCACAAGCATTTCAAAGGACTCTTTAAATTCGGAATTATTTATGATAATAGGCGAATCGGATTTGTTGCAGCTTGTAACAATAAGAGGTCCGGTTTCATCCAGGATCATCCTGTGGGCCCCCGATGCCGGAAGAAAAGCACCAATATAGGCGCTGTTCATATCTACAGCTTCCGGAAAATTCCTCTTTTTCCTAAGAAGGACAATCGGTCTTGCGGATGACGTAAGGAGTTTTTCCTCCAGAGGGCTTACATCTGCATCTTTCTTAATATCATCAATAGTGGGATACATAATGGCAAAGGGCTTGCTTTCCCTTCCTTTGATCTGCCGAAGTTCTGTGGCAGCATCACTTATGGGCTTACACATAAGCTGATATCCCGAAACACCCTTAAATGCGATAATAAGGTCTTTATTTAAAGCATTTATGGCCTGTTTCATGCCGCTTTCATACATAAAAGCATTGAAAAACTTTGGGTCTATTTTCTGGCTAAATCCCCAATGAGGACCGCAGGAGTTGCAGGAAATTGTCTGTGCATACCATCTTCTGCCTTCAAGATATTCTCTCTTACATTGATAACACAGGTCAAACTCATCCATGGTGGTATTAGCCCTGTCATAGGGAAGTCTGTTCAATATGCTGATCCTTGGACCACATACAGCACAGCTTATAAGCGGATAGTGATACCTCCGGTTGTCCTTATCCAGAAGCTCCTTCATACAGTCGTCGCAGATTCCTATATCGGGAAGAAAGACAGGGATATCTCCGGTAAAATCCATGGAGTTACTTTCAACTATCTCAACTCCCTTAAACTTTAATAATTCAGTAATCTCATCCTGAATATCGCAAACACTGACAGACAAAATAAAAGCTCCCTGAGGCATGTCAGAATACAAATGATCAATAAAATCCTGAACATTGTCGTCCTCTCCGGCAACTTTTATTTCTACGGCTGCTCCTATATTTTTGACACAGCCCAAAAGTCCGTATTTAGTTCCCATTTCTGCAATAAAGGGGCGATAACCAACTCCCTGTACCGCCCCTTTAACTGTAATCTTTTTTACCATTATTTACTGTTCTTTTTTCTCTTCAGGTTTAGCCTGTGGTGCAGGTGCAGCCGGTTTAGCCTGCGCTGCGGGTGCTGCGCCCTGTGCCTGTGCTGCCTTTGCTGCTGCAGCGGCTGCCGCACGCTCCTTGGCTGCCTTCATAAGTGCTTCCTGTGCTGCAATAGCCTTCTCGGACTGCTTAAAGGTCTTTGTAACCTTCTCGGAACCGGGCTCCTGGAATCTAAGTCCCATTGAAAGTGACTTCTTGGGACAGTTATCAACGCAGCATCTGCACTGAATACAGCTCATGGGTCTTATTGACCAGGTCTTCTCATTCTTGTCTACAGTAATAGCATGAGTAGGACACTTTATTGAGCAAAGACCACAGAGAATACAAAGGTCCATATCGTTCTCGACATGTCCTCTTGTCCCTTCGGGATACTCTTTTTCAACCTTTCTTGTCTTGGGCTTTGAAAAGAGATTATGTAATACTGTTTTATTAAAACTTACAATTGCCATTTCTATCTCCTTTTTATCGAACTCTGTATACATCTTGAATTATCAATTCAAGATATCATCTCTCAGTGCAACTGATACATGGATCAATTGTAAGTACAAGGATCGGAACGTCTGCAAGGTCACAGCCCTTAAGCACTTCCACAAGTCCTGAAAGGTTCGCAAAAGTAGGAGTGCGGACTCTCATTCTGTCTATGAACTTGGTGCCGTTGGCCTTTACATAGTAAATAGCCTCACCTCTTGGCTGCTCTATTCTCATTACATATTCGCCGTTGGGCATTCCCTTAACGGGAACATCAATATCACCGGCAGGCATCTTGTCAATGCACTGACGCATGATATCAAAGGCCTGGAAGATCTCTTTGATACGGCATTCTGTGCGGGCATATGAATCGCCTTCAGTTGAAATGATAGGCTCAAAATCAATATCGCCGTATGCGCAGTAACCTGTTGTTCTGATATCTCTTACTATGCCGCTGGCTCTAAGGAAAGGACCTGCGCATCCAAGAGCATCAGCCTGCTCAGCAGTGAGGATACCAACTCCGCGAAGTCTTGTCTGAACAGCCGCATCATTAAGGAAAGGCTTGGAAATTGTCTTAAGGTCCTCTTCCATCTTATTGATTCTCTGATAGAAATCCTTAAGCATCTCATCGCTTACGTTACGTCTGATGCCGCCTACCTTCATTACGGAAAAGATAACACGGCCACCGGTTGATGCTTCGAACATATCAAGAGCTTCTTCACGAAGTCTCCAGCACTCCATATAAAGAGACTCAAAACCAAAAGCATCGGCAAGAAGACCGAGCCAGAGAAGATGTGAATGAACTCTTGAAAGTTCTGACCAGAATGTTCTTAAGTACTGAGCTCTTGAAGGCACCTCAATATCCATAATGTGCTCAACAGCCTCAGCATAGCCAAGTCCATGGCCAAGTGAGCAGATACCGCAGATACGTTCTGCCACATATACCATTTCGTTGAAGTCTTTTTTATCAACCAGCTTCTCAAGTCCCCTGTGAATAAAGCCTATGGAAGGGATAGCTTCCACAACCTTCTCATCCTCCATTACAAGGTCAAGGTGTATGGGCTCAGGGAGAACAGGATGCTGGGGTCCAAAAGGGATTACGCTTCTATTAGACATTATTTCCTCCGATTATTTAAATGGTGTCTCGATCGCTGTGCGATAGAGCTTGCCTTCAAAGTCAATATTTATCATCTTAATGTTTACGCCAAAAAGATCATGCATCTCATTCTCATAAATAAATGCGCAGGGATAAATACTGGTGATACTTGAAATTTCCTGATCCTCAGGAAGAGTCATCTTAAGATGTTTCATCTCCAGATCTTTTCCATAGGAATATATAAGCTCATAGGCCTCAGGAACTCTGGTTGCGCACTGCTGGATAAGGTGATATCCGGCGAATTTAAGCTTCTGAGACTCGTCAATAATGCTCTCGGGATTAACACTTATAAACTCTGTATTCATTAAGCTTTATCTCCTTTCTCAGAATTTGCCGAAACTGCAGGTGCAGGCTTGGTTGCCGCATTTGCCACAGGTGCTGCGGGCTTGGGAGCAGGTTTCGCTGTAGCCTTGATCTTCTCCTCAGCCTGCTGACGAAGCGCCTCTTCAGTAAGGACTTCATCGTACTGATCCGTAGGATCGTAGTCATCGGCAGTCATATGAATGGCCATCTTGCTGTAGTCAACCGCACAATATCCGGCCTTCATGGACTCTTTGAGTTTCTTCCTCTTCTCTTCAAGGATTCCCACGGCTTTTACAACACCTTCGATAAGAGCCTCGGGTCTGACTGCACATCCGGGTACGTATACATCAACGGGAACCACCTTGTCAGCTCCCCCCAGAATGTTATAGCACTCCTTGAAAATTCCTCCGTCACATGCACAGATACCGCAGGCCACTACAACCTTTGGATCAGGCATCATGTTGTAGAGCTGCCTGATGACCGGGGCGGTCTGCGCGTTTACTCCTCCTGTAAGAAGGAGCACGTCAGCATGCTTGGGATTACCTGTGTTGATGATACCAAATCTCTCCACGTCATACATGGGAGTCATGGTAGCAAGAACTTCTATATCACATCCGTTACAACTGGATCCGTCATAATGTAAGACCCATGGTGATTTTGCAATATTCATCGATCTATATTCCCTTCCTGATTATTATTTAAGTACGTTCAGAATCAACAGATTGGTTCCCGCAAACACAAGGATCACAGCCCAGGAAACCTTGAGCATTGTCATGTATTTAACGCGGGGGAATACATTGTCAACAAGGGTTATAAGGAAGAATACGACAGCAATTGCTATAATTGCCCAGATTCTGCTGATGGGGTTTGCTGTGATAAAGAACATTCCCACAATACCCATCATAAGAACAGTGTCGTACCACTCTGCTATCTCCACAAAAGCCAGGTTATTACCGGAAAGATCTGTTGTAAGTCCCTTAACCATCTCCTGATGCATATGGTGTGATGTACTAAGGTCAAAGGGTGACTTCCTGAGCTTGATGATCAGAATGAATACAAATCCGATAAAAAACCCGGGAAGCTTGATTATCGCAGGCATAGGAGCTGCCACAAGATCATTTACCATGAAACTTCCCTGTGCATAGTAGAAACCGATAGCAACAAGCAGGGTCATAGGCTCATAACACATCATCTGAAGCAGCTCACGCTGTGCACCCATGATACTGTAAGGTCCATTTGTTGAGAAAGCAGCCATTACCATAAGTACTTCAGACATGGACAGAGCAAAGAATACCAGGAGCATATCACCGCCTGCAAAGAAGAGGCAGCCGGTGAATATGGTCATGATAAGGTAGCCGGTAACAAACAGAACCTGAATACTGTTAACAACGGTGGTCTGTTTGTTAAGCAGCTTTATTACATCATAGAAGGGCTGAACAATAGGCGGGCCCTGTCTTCCCTGCATACGGGCGGAAAAGAGTCTGTCTGTGCCCGATAACAGTCCTCCGATAAAAGGAGCTAATAATAAATATAAAAGCGCTTTGATTATAAAAGTAATTTCCATCAGAAAGCACCTCCAACCACAACGATTAGCATTACTGCAACAAGAATCGCAGATACCCAGATACACGGCTTAAGGAGCTTATGCTCTCCGAAGTAATCAACCATATACCAGTTAGACATGTAAAGAGCTCTCTCTTTTCCGAAGGAGTCTATAAAATGTCTGTCATCACCTGCATTAACACCCGCAACATAAGACATTGTCATCTTGGAATTCTTACCGATAGAAAGGAATCTTGATCCGATAGGGATCATAAATACCATTGCTACCATGATCATCATGATGATTACATCGCTTCCGCCGATAACATCCGGAATCTTGGTATAAAATGCCTCATTCAGGATAGGCTGGATCATGTGTCCTGACATCCAGGGGAAAGCAAAGCACATGATGATTATAAGTGAAGTAAGAGGGAAGATTGAAACCAGCTCACTTCTGGGTGTTATATCTTCAAGTTCAAAGGACTGATGGATAACTGTACATATCTTACCAAGCCACTTAGCCCAGTAGAAAAGCGTACTGCCGGAACCAAATACCAGGAAGATAACAAGCCATACAGAACCTGAATCTACGAAGGACTTAAGAGCAGCCCACTTTGATACCAGCATTCCGAAGGGAGCCATGAACATTCCGCAGATACCGATGATCATGATAAAAGCAAGTCTCGGAAGCTTTATGATAAGTCCGTGCATATCCTCAATGTCACGACTGTGCATACAGTTCTCAATGTCACCCACTGTCTGGAAAAGAAGTGACTTGGATACAGCATGGAAAAGAACCAGCATTACTGCGGCCCACACACCCTCGGTTGTTCCGGTTCCTGCGCAGGCAGTAATAAGTCCCAGGTTTGAAATTGTTGAATAAGCAAGCACCTTCTTACCGTCACTAACGGTAATGGCAAGAAGAGATGCTGCAAAGAATGTAAATCCACCAATAACTGTGATCATTACACCTGTAAGAGAGTCCTTCATTACAGGTGACAGTCTTATAAGCATGTAAACGCCAATCTTAACCATCGTAGCGGAATGCAGAAGCGCGCTGGACGGAGTAGGCGCAACCATCGCTCCCAGAAGCCATCTTGAGAACGGGAACTGAGCACTCTTTGTCAATGCCGCAAACGCAAATAAGGTTGCGGGAACAAGATAAGGAGCATAGCCCATAACTGTAAGCTGGCTGAGGTTTGATATCTCAAACTTCATATTGCAGATCATAAGACCTGCTGCAAAGCCGCATCCACCCAAAAGGTTCATCCAAAGCGCTCTGAAAGAATTGTCTACAGCTTCCTGAGTTCTTGTATATCCGATCATAAGGAATGAACATACCGAAGTGATCTCCCAGAAGAAATAGATCCATCCGAGATTATCTGATGAGATAAGACCAAACATAGCTCCAAGGAATACAAACATCAAAGCCAGGAAATAGCTTGATCTGTCCTGAACATCAGTATGATGATTGTGGTAATCCTTCATGTAACCTGATGCATAGATACAGATAAGGATACCTACAACACCTACGATAAGATACATAACAGCTGCAAAGGTATCAATCCTGATATGATTATTACCCTCTACTACTCTGCCTGTAAGATCCATCCACATTACGGGAATTGTTCCGGCCAGTGAAAACAGGATTGCATAATATTTTTTGTACTTGATGCTGAGAAAACAAACAAGGCACATAAGAAATACTTCACCGACCATAACAAAGATGTCGGGAATATGTGTCTCCTGCAAGTACACAAATTGTGATGTATCCCCAGAAGTTATCACCGTCACGGCAATATATACAGCAGCTATCATAATGGTAAATCCACCGATCATGATAACAGCACTTCTAAGAGGGCTTGCCTTCTTGAGAAGACCTATCACAATTGCCATGATGAAGGGAAAGAGAATTAAGAAATTGACTACATTTAGAATTGGAATCAAGGTGTTTCGCCCCTTTCACATATTCTCAAAGCCTTTGAAGACTATGAGTTTTTCATAAATTTGTCGACGGCCTCATTGAGTTCAATGATTGCCTTCTCATCACCGTCCTGAACAGCATGAACTATGCAGTGACTCATGTGTTCCTTGAGAATCTCCTTGCCGCAATTATTGATGGCTGAGCGCACGGCGGCAAGCTGAATAAGCACTTCGCTGCAGTCCTTGTCATCTTCTACCATCCTCTTTACGGATTCAAGGTGTCCGATGGCTTTGGAGAGCCTGTTCGAAATTGCCTTCATATGTTCAGGGTCATGGTGATGGTGATGTTCATGGTTCGCAGAACTCATAAAAACCTCCATAAAGAATGTGCGTTTTTGTTAATTTTTTGACTTGTTAGGACAAAAAGAAAAATAAAACGCACAAATGACCGTTTATCATTATATTTCTATAAATTGAAAAAAGCAATAAAGATTATCTTACATTTCCAATAATCTTATATAAAAGATTGTAAAGAAGCTGTGATTCCTCAGGTGAGAGCTTAACGCAGGAGCCCATTGCAGGGGGGATGGAAAGAGCTCGCTCTTTAAGTTCCTCTCCCTCTTTGGTGATGGTAACCAGAAGATTACGCTCATCCTCATTGGATCTCTCCCTTGTTATATATCCCTTGGATTCAAGCTTTTTAAGAACAGGAGTAAGTGTCCCGGAATCCAGGTACAGCTTCTCCCCTAAAGTTTTTACATTGAGTGATTTCTGCTCCCAAAGCACCATCATTGTAATATATTGGGTATAAGTCAGATCGATCTCATCAAGATAGGGCTTATACTTTCTGATGATTTCCTTGGAACAGGCATAAAGTGGGAAGCAAAGCTGATTCCCAAGTTTTAAAGCATCGTATTTTTCCTCTTTTGCACTCATGTAAAACTCCTAAGAATAAATTTTATACTATTTAATTATATCACAAAAAACAGACTTCGCTTATTATTTTTTAAGCTTTTTAACTAAATCTATTTCAAATCTATTTTCAATATAACTAAACAGCATTGTCAAATATCTCATAAAAGGCTCTGTTGCTATTGCAAACAGCACAAACAACATAACGCACTCTATTGAAACATATGATATTGAAAAAAGATCATTGAATATAAACGCCGCAGCTATTATACCAACCACGCACCCCAGAATAACTCTTAGTCTGTATCTGTTAAGGGGCATACAGATATTTGTAAGAATGATGAATCCCACTATTGCCAGGAGGAAGGTGGCCGCAACCGATACATCCTGTGCCTTCACCCCAAAGGTATTACCAAAGATAACAAGGGCTGCTATGGCAAAAAAATCTGTCAATGCCGCAGGCATGGCTTTCAGAAGCACTTTGATGAGGAAATGTCCTTCTATCCTCTTATTATTGGGCTCCATAGCCAGGAAAAATCCGGGAATCCCAATATTAAACAGACTTATCATGGTTATCTGAGAAGGCTGTAAAGGATAAGTAACTACACTTATAATGGAAAACAGCGCCAAAAGCAGTGAGAAAATATTCTTTACCAAAAACAGTGTGGCCGTTCTCTCAATATTGTTGATATTTCTCCTTCCCTCCGCCACGATCATAGGCATTTTGGAGAAATCACTGTCCATCAGAACAACCTGGGCTGCCTGAACAGCCGCATCGGATCCGGCAGCCATCGCCACGGAGCAGTCCGCATCCTTCATTGCAAGGATGTCATTAACACCGTCTCCTGTCATTGCTACCGTATGTCCGTTAGCCTTAAGTGCTCTTACTATCTTCTGTTTCTGATCGGGAGTCACTCTTCCGAATACGGTATATTCTCTGACAGCATGAGGGATATCCTCATCCGTCAAAGTCGTTGCGTCCACAAATCTGTCTGAGTGTTCTATACCGGCATTCCTTGCCACTTCCGATACAGTCAGCGCATTATCTCCGGAAATCACCTTGACATTGACATTCTGTTTTCTGAAGAACGCAAAGGTCTCGGGAGCAGATTCTCTTATAGGATTCTGCAAAAGAATAAACATCATGGGAACAGTATTGGCTCCCTCAAGATAGCCTTCCGGTGCAGGAATGGAGGTATTCTCATTTGTTGCCTCTATTGCCAAGGTACCGTTTGCTCCGCCAAAGTATCTGGCAAAGCACAATACCCTCAGTCCCTTTGCAGCGTAGCTGTCTATAAGCTCCTTATATACAGGGAACTTATCCGTAAGCACATATTCCGGGGCTCCGAGTATATAGGTAGCATTTTTAAACTGGACTGAACTGTATTTATATTTGGATGTAAATGGACGAAAAGAAACACTTCCGAGGCTGCTTCTTAACGGAAAATAGTCCTCGAGAGCTCTCATTGTGATATTGTCATCCGGAATACAGCTTATATACTCCGCAACAATATCGACTGTTCTAAGGAACTCCTCTCCATCTTTGGTTCCGTCGGGAAGTACAGCATCCGCTACAAGCATGCTGTTATCGGTAATGGTGCCTGTCTTATCAACACAGATAGTATCTACTCTTGCAAGGGCCTCAATGCTCCTCATATCATGAAGCATGACCCTTTGCCGTGCAAGCCTTATGGTACTGAGTCCCAGAGTGATACTCAGCAAAAGATACAGTCCCTCAGGTATCATTCCGATGACAGCCGCAACCATAGAGGGCACACTCTCCGAAAAAGAATTGCCCTGAATATAAAAGCTCTGTACAAAAAGACATATTCCGATGGGGATAATGATAAGCCCCGCAAAAGCCACAATGCGGTTTATGGATTTTACCATCTCGCTCTGCTCGGAAGAAGGCATCTTCTTGGCTCTTAGCATAAGCTGAGAGATATAGGACTCATGTCCCACCTTTGTCAGCCTTGCAAGGCATTGACCGGATACCACAAAGCTGCCGGACATAAGAGATGCACCTACTGTCTTTACTATTTCATCGGCTTCACCTGTAAGCAGCGCCTCATTGACGTTCACTTCTCCGCTTATGACCTTGGCATCGGCGCAGATCTGACTTCCTGCAGAAAGTACTATCACATCCCCGAGAACGAGCTTGTCAATTGCAACTGTCTTCTCCTGTCCGTCACGTATCGCAGTGACGGTGGTTTGGTTCAAAACTTTAAGATCATCAAGGATCTTCTTGGCTCTTATTCCCTGAAAGATTCCTATCAGTGCGTTACATATGATAACAGGCAAAAAAGTCAACGAATTAAAGGCGCCGGATACGATAAGCAAAATGGCCATAATAAGGAAGATCAGGTTAAAATAGGTAAAGATATTCTCCTTAATGATCTGACCGTTTGTCTTGCCGATATTTTCAATTTGAACATTACCCTTCCCCTGGTCATATAGCTCTTTTGCCCTGTCAGAGGAAAGTCCCATTATCCTGTTATCCATAATCACTTAGATGTATGATTCATGTTTTTGATAGGTATATTTGCATAGAGCGCCGGAACAGTCTTGCCTGTATTATCCTCAGTATCCATCTGGGTAATATTGATATCGATATTATCCATGTCAATCTCTGCATATTTGGACAGAACTTCTATGATATCGCTGCGGATCTTCTGCATAATGTCAGGAGAACAGGTCGCTCTGTCGGATACAAGGACCAGCTTAAGTCTGTCTTTGGCCACATCGCTGGAGGATTTCTTCTTAAAAAAATCAGATATTTTCATGACTTTATTCTCTCCTTATCTCTTCCTTGAGAGCCAGCCAAACAATCCCTTTTTGGTTTCAAGATCAAGAAAAGGAACGTTCTCGCCGGTAACTCTGCGGCAAATATTCATATAAGCCTGTCCGGCAAGGGAGTTGTCTCCTACCAGAGGCTCACCGTTATTGGTGGCAATAACAATATTCTCATCATCGGGGACCTGACCGATAAGCTCAACTGCCAATATCTCAACCACATCATCAGCTGACATCATATCGCCTCTCTTGATAAGATCAGGACGAAGTCTGTTTACAATAAGCTGGTGATTCTTTATCTCCTTTGCCTCAAGAAGCCCGATGATCCTGTCGGCATCACGAACAGCCGATACCTCGGGGGTTGTTACTACGATGGCTCTGTCTGCACCGGCTATGGCATTAAGGAATCCCTGCTCGATTCCTGCGGGGCAGTCAAGAATGACATAATCAAACTCTGCCTTAAGCTCCTCTGTAAGCTTCTTCATCTGTTCAGGTGTTACGCTGGTCTTGTCTCTTGTCTGAGCTGCGGGCAAAAGAAACAGTGTGTCATATCTCTTGTCCTTGATAAGAGCCTGTCTTAATTTACAGTTTTCTTCGATAACATCAACGATGTTGTAGACGATACGGTTTTCAAGTCCCATGACAACATCAAGGTTTCTGAGACCTATATCCGTATCAATAAGAACGACTTTCTTGTTTAATTTGGCAAGGCCGGTACCGATGTTGGCTGTTGTAGTGGTCTTACCAACGCCTCCCTTACCTGATGTGATAACTATTACTTCTCCCATACTGTCCTCCGTTTAAATACTGTAAAATCTTCTCAAGAATGAAGCGTCATACGATGTTTTTACAATATGACCATTCTCTATATAAGCCACTTCAGCCATCTTGTCGTTTCCGAGAAATTTCTTCTTGGATCTGATCCTGGCTCCCTTTTCAGCGTCAGGAGATATTGCGATCGCATCCCCGATCCTGACCTGAATGGGCGCAAGCTTAAGTGCCATAATAACTGAATCATTGTCGCCTTCACAACCGGCAAAAGCATTTCCTCTGAGTTCTCCGAGAATAAAAATACTTCCCTTGGAAACCACATTTCCTCCGGGCTTAACATCTCCCAGAACAATAATGCTCTTATCGTTCTTGAAATCCTGACCCGATCTTAAATTGCCTTTATAGATAACCGCATCGCCATCGGAAAGATCATTATCCACGGGAACCTGGGGAATGTCATTCAGCTCTCCGCTGCGGCGAAGAACTCCGAGCCGGATCAGCTCTTCCTCCTCTGACTGCTCATCTATAATGCAGATTATGTGAAGTTCGGAATTTTCCTCAATGACCCTTACAATTTCCTCAACTTCCGTATCTGAAAGGAACCTTCCCCTGAGTATCAGCCCCATATCATGTTTGCCAAGAAATGAAGATGCCTGCGTAAATTTCTCCGCAACCTTCTGTATAAGATCATTGAAAGGAACAGACGGATCCAAAACCAGAATTATCCCGGATTTGGTCCCCTTGATAGTGACATTTGCTTCCAACTAAGATCACCCACCCTTTTTTCATACATCTTGTATGTTCAGACATATCCAAACACACCATATACAAGTATATGCTATTTGACCTTAAAATTAAACCGACAAAATACATAAATAATGGATGTTTTTTATGAATAAAAATGGAGCCCCGGGATGTTCCCGAGGCTCCAATCAAAAATCAATTATTATTTAAGTGTACCTGCCTGCTTGGCAACTTCCTCAGCGAAGTTCTCGTTCTTCTTCTCGATACCCTCACCGGTCTCGAAACGAACAATTCTCTTGATCTTAAGATTTGCGCTGTTGTTCTTTCCAACCTGTGCAAGGTACTGAGCAACAGTCTGCTTACCATCTTCAGCCTTAACGTAAACCTGCTCATTGAGGCAGATTTCCTTGAACTCCTTGTTAAGACGACCGATAAGCATCTTCTCAATGATCTCCTGAGGCTTTCTCTTTCCTTCAGGAAGCTCCTCGTTCTCCTTCATAGCCTGAGCAAGAAGGATCTCCTTCTCGTGGTTTCTGTACTCCTCTGAAATATCCTCAGAAGAAATGAATTTAGGATTAAGAGCTGCAACCTGCATAGCTACGTTCTTAACCGCATCCTTGATCTCATCGTTTACAACGTCTGTATCAGCCTCAACAAGAACTGAGATCCTTCCGCCGCCGTGAACGTAAGGAACAACGATACCGTTCTCAGCTACAACCTTCTCGAAGCGTCTGATGGAAATCTTCTCTGAAATAACTGCTGTGATCTCAACCAGGGCATCGTTAACGGTCTTGGAACCATCCTCGTTCCACTTCTCAGCCATAAAGGAATCCATATCCTTAGAATCAGACTCAACTGCCTGCTTGGCAACAGCCTCAACAAATGCCTGGAACTTCTCGTTCTGAGCAACGAAGTCTGTCTCAGAGTTAACCTCAACAACAGCTGCTGTCTTGTCATCCTTTACTGCAATTCTTGTAAGACCCTCTGCAGCGATTCTGCTGGCCTTCTTCTCAGCCTTCATGATACCGTTCTTTCTAAGGTACTCAACGGCTGCATCCATATCTCCGTTAGTCTCTGTGAGAGCCTTCTTGCACTCCATCATGCCGGCTCCTGTGGACTCACGTAACTCTTTAACCATTGCTGCTGTAATAGCCATTTATCTATCCTCCGTAAGATTGTTTTTATTTAATTCAAAAGACCGGATCAAGCCTCAACTGTCTCTTCAGCAGTAGCCTCTTCCTCTGCAGTCTGCTCAGCTGCAACATCAGCCTCAGCACCCTGGTTAGCCTCGATAACAGCATCTGCCATCTTACCAACGATAAGCTTTACTGCTCTGATAGCATCATCGTTACCGGGGATGATGAAGTCAAGCTCTTCAGGATCGCAGTTTGTGTCGCCGATTCCGATAAGAGTGATTCCGAGTGATTCAGCCTCTTGGATGCAGATTCTCTCCTTCTTGGGATCTACTACAAAGATAGCATCGGGAATTCTCTTCATGTCTCTGATTCCGCCAAGGTTAGCCTGAAGCTTGGAAAGCTCCTTCTTAAGCTGAGCTACTTCCTTCTTGGGAAGAACATCAAAAGTTCCGTCTTCCTGCATCTTCTCGATCTTCTTCATTCTGTCGATTCTTGACTGGATTGTCTTGAAGTTTGTAAGCATTCCGCCAAGCCATCTCTCGTTAACATAGTACATTCCGCAACGCTCTGCCTCAGTCTTAACTGCATCCTGAGCCTGCTTCTTGGTACCTACGAAAAGAATTGTTCCACCCTGCTGTGCAATCTCGAATACTGCCTTGTAAGCCTCGTCAACCTTTACAACTGACTTCTGAAGGTCGATGATGTGGATTCCGTTTCTCTCTGTGAAGATGTAAGGAGCCATTTTAGGGTTCCATCTTCT
>SVGA01000019.1:23997-73270 GCA_015056575.1 Butyrivibrio sp. | reverse complement strand
AAACCTGCTTAACTGGATAAAGCAGCAACCTCACGCTTCATAGCTATCATGTCACAGCGTTTGTTAGTATAAAACATTTTTTGTGCATATGCAACAAGTTTTTATAAATTAATCTCTTTTATCCCAAAATCAGCGTTTTACGACTGTTTTTCTTGATCTAATTTAATCTTTTGCCCATTGCGTATAGACCTGTCAACCCCTAAACGGTAAAATGCTTCGTGCAATTGTAACAAAATTTAATTTAGTATATCATATAAGTGTTAATTTATTATAGATGAAACGGTATTGGAGAAATATATATGTGGATCGCAGATAATTGGAAAGACTATGAAGTAATAGATACCTCTTCGGGGGAGAAGCTCGAGAGGTGGGGAAACTATTTTCTTGTGCGTCCCGATCCTCAGGTAATATGGAACACCGACAAGAATCACTTCGGATGGAAGAAGCCCAACGGCCATTACCACCGCAGCAACAAGGGCGGGGGCGAATGGGAATTCCACAAGCTTCCGGAGGAATGGTCCATCTCCTACAGGGATCTCACCTTTAATCTGAAGCCCTTCAGCTTCAAGCACACCGGTCTTTTCCCTGAGCAGGCTGCCAACTGGGATTGGTTCTCTACATTAATAAAGGAAGCAGATCGTCCCATCAAGGTCCTTAACCTCTTTGCCTACACCGGCGGAGCAACCGTATCCGCTGCCAAGGCCGGTGCCAAGGTAACACATGTGGATGCCGCCAAGGGTATGGTAGCCTGGGCAAAAGAAAATGCGGCTTCATCGGGACTTTCCGAAGCTCCCATAAGATACCTTGTTGACGACTGCGTCAAATTTGTAGAGCGTGAGATCCGTCGGGGCAACAAATATGACGCCATAATCATGGATCCCCCTTCCTACGGAAGAGGACCCAAGGGTGAAATCTGGAAGATTGAGGAATCTGTTTTTCCCTTCATCAAACTGAGTGCTCAGCTCCTTTCGGATAATCCGCTGTTCTTCCTTATCAATTCATACACCACAGGACTTCAGCCAGCTGTTCTGTCCTATATGCTCCACACAGTGCTTGATCCCATTCACAAGGGAACCGTGGAAGCCGGTGAGATCGGTCTTCCCGTTAAGTCCAACGGCCTCATCCTTCCCTGCGGAGCCAGCGGAAGATGGACTGCTTACTGATCACATCAAATAAAAGTTCTTCCATATAACAAAAACATGCACATTACTTTCCTGTCTTTATGCGTATCATACATGAGAAAAGAATGTGCATGTTTTTTATTTTATTCAGTTTCGTCGATCTTCTCACGAATCTGCTGCATCCTCATATCTATCTGATTGATGAGGTCTGCACTGAACTTCAGGTCTTCAGTTATAACGTCGGCGTTTTCAATATCTTTTTTGTACTTCATCTTGTGTTCAAGGCTTGCCCAGAAATCCATTGCAATTGTTCTGAACTGCACTTCCACCTTCATGTATTCCTTGTCCTGTGTCAGGAAAATAGGAATCTCGATGATCAGATGAAGGCTTCTGTAGCCACTGCTCTTGGGCTTCTTGATGTAATCCTTGCTCTGTATAACTCTGATGTCATCCTGCTTTACAAGACAATCGGCCAGCATATAAATGTCATCCACAAAGGAACATATAACACGAATTCCGGCAATGTCCGAAAGTTCTTTTTCAATGTTCTCGAGAGTGAAATCAATACCTTTGCTCGCCAGTTTGTTGTAGATACTAAGCGGAGTCTTTATCCTCATCTTGATAGCCTCGAATGGATTTCTCTTGTTTCGAAGAGCCAGATCCTTGTTAAGCACATCAAGCTTGGTTCTGATTTCTGAGAGTGCACAGTCGTATTTCATCATCATTACTCTGAAGTCCTCAATCTGATCTTTCATCTTGAGAAGCTTCTCTACATCGACCTGTGTAATCTCCTCAGTATTATATTTATTAGCGCCCCCTGTTATACTGGTGAAGTTCATATCGGAGTAGTCTAAATGCTCTACTGCCATAGACTCACTTCCTTTCCCGTAGTTTCTTTATTAATTATAATCCCATCCTTTTAAAACTCTGTGAACGAATTATAAAGATTTTCTTACTGAAAAAAATATTCCGCGCAGCTGTTACACTGCGCGGAATCCCTCATAAAAAAACCACAAGCCCCCTTATCTTACAGGGTCGTATACCTTAATTATTGCTTGCTATAGGCAGCCTGTCAGGCAGATCTGCCAGAGAAACAACACTGTATTCAAGTTCTGTTCTGGGACCTGCCAGAGTCTTGAACTTGTTCAGTATTCTTCTGTAAACAATTTTGCAGCTCTCCTTGTTGGTTCCTACCAGAAGGAGAAGAAACTGCGATGCCGAGTACTTACAATAGGTATCGCCCTGTCTTAAGGTCAATGAGATAGCCTCCTGGAGGAGGTTTGCTCTTGTCTCAAGCTTGGCGGCGTTGGTGATCCTCTTGCCTTCGTAATCCACGATGTTAAGAAGCATCATGTAAACCGACTGACCGCTTCTCTCCATGTTGCGGCTCAGGATATGATATGCATCGATAAAGCTGGGGAAGGAGCAGTCATATGCGCCTTCATCATGTCTTCCCACGGAATCTCTCTGCTCAAGAATACCATCCCTGATCTGAAGGATCTTGCCGGGAGTATTGGTAATCTGGCGGCTCATCTTGTCGTAGCAGGCAAGAAGCTCGCTGCTGGGTGTTATTCCAAGTTCATCGGTGTAATATCTTACTGTCTCGTCATAAACAGCATAGGCTTCCTTGAAGGACTCCATACCTATAAGGGCGTTGATCTCGCCGATCTGCCACTCCTCATCGGGATAAAGTTCAGCTGCTCTCTTGTATATCCGGTACATGGAGTCGTAGTCACGCTTGTCCTCGTAGTACTGTCCGAGGGCTATCACGCACTCAGTGTACATCTTCTGAAGCTGTACGCTCTTGATGATGAGCCATTCCTGTGTAGAGAGCTCCGGAAGAACCTCTCCAACATACTCATCAAAGGCCTCACGGTAAAAAGCTATCTGCTCCGCAAGATCATCCGCTTTCCTGGCCTTCTCGATGTTTCTCATGAACCTTACAACATCGAGCTCCAAGTCCACTTCATCGTCCATAAAGAAGATGCCGTCCCTGTTCACAATGTAGTCGTGATTGGGAAGGCCGGATTTACTAAGCTGCTTGTGCATCTGATAGATCAGGTTGTTGAAACTGTTGCTAAGGTTTGACTGCTCTTCCCTGTCATAAAGAATGTTGGTGAGCTGCTCCTTAGGAATACCTGTATCTCCGCTGAGCCAAACGATTTCCAGAAGCTGTATATACTTGGCGGTTTTGTTCTTGCCGATGGAAACATTCCTTCCGTCATATGTGATCGCAAGCCCGCCAAACATTTGTATATTTATCTTTTTATTTGTCTCCTCACCCATAACGTCACCTCAATCATCTGTTTACCGCCTCTTTGGCGTTACCGATATAATTGCAAATGCTATAGCCGTCTGATAGTCCGTTTCTGCTGTCTACCCTGAAATTGGACCACTTGCAGCACCAGCACTCCCTCATGGGAACCAGGACCTCGTCATTGGGTTCGAAGTGTTCGCAACAATGGTTTTCCGATACAACCATCATTCCCATTTCATCATACATAAGATCTTCCATCTCATGTGCCCCCTGATAAAACTACTGTCACTCTTACAATCTTAGTCTAACTCATAAGATTGCAAGGAAACGATGATTGTCGCAAATTGTACTTTTTTTGTCGCGGATTGTATCGATCGTATCGATGTCAGGCTTTTACCTGCATTTTGGGGTTATACTACCCTCTTTCCCCGCTTAAATACTGCCTTAAGTTCAAGGCTCTGCCTGTCAAGGAGTACCAGATCCGCATATTTACCCACTGCTATCTCTCCGTGAAGGTCATCTATACCAATACGCCTTGCGGGATTTACCGTAGCCGCAGCCACAGCCTCCTCAATCGGGATTCCCATTGTCTTCACGGCTATGGTAAGACAGTCCATCAGGTCGGAACCCGATCCGGCAATACTTCCACCCTCCTTAAGCCTGCACTCTCTTCCTTTTTTCTCAACAAGCATTCCACCAAGGTCATACTCCCCGTCGGGCATACCGGTGGCACGCATGCTGTCACTTATAAGTATCATCCTGTCTTTGCCCATGATCTTAAAGGTGTTCCTTACTACAGCGGGGTGAATGTGAATGTTGTCGCAGATGAGCTCTGCGGTGACATTGTCACTGTCAAACACTGCGCCCACTACGCCGGGGTTTCTGTGATCCATTCCAGTCATGGCGTTGTACAGATGAACTGCGTGGCAGGCTCCGGCATTAATAGCTCTTTTGGCAAAGTCGTAGTCCGCTGCTGTATGAGCAAGAGATACCGTTACCTTGTCCTTCACTGCTTTGATGTATTCCTCGAATCCCTCATTGCACTCGGGAGCAATCCCTATGATCTTAAGAAGTCCGTTGGAAGCTTCAACAAAGCCATCAACAATTGAAGGATCACAGTTTATTATGAACTCCTCATTCTGGGCACCCTTCTTTGCTCTGCTGATGAATGGGCCCTCCATGTTAAAGCCTACAAGCTCAGAGCAATCCGGTCTGTCTTCCTTTGCAAACTCAGCTCCCGTCGCAAGGACGTTTTTCAGGGTTTCCACAGGAAGGGTAAGGGTTGCGGGACAAATGGCCGTAACTCCTCTTGAAAGCTCATATTCCGCGATCTTTACAAAATCATCGAAGCCTCCGTCGCAGACATCGCTTCCCATTGCTCCGTGGAAATGGATATCAACAAGCCCGGGGATCGCATAGTACCCCGATGCGTCAAATACTTCATCCGAAGGATCGCAGGCGTCGGCAAATTTTCCGTCCCTTATATCGATATCTCTTTTTACAAAAGTCTGATCCGCTCCGAAAACTAAAGCATTCGTAATCTTCATCCTAATCACCTCAGATATCTGTTTCTGTATTCGTTGGCACTCATCCCGGTATACTTCTTGAACACCCTGGAAAAATGGGCTGTGTCCACAAATCCCACTCTCTCGGAAATGTCTGCGATATGAAGGGATGAGTCCTCCATAAGTTTCTTGGCGTTCTCGATCCTGATCTCGTTAAGAACGTCGGAAAAGCTCTTGCCAGTGCTGTTAAGGAGCTTGCTAAGATGCCAGTGGCTCACATAGACCTTCTCTGCAACATCAGTAAGCTGAAGCTTCTCCTTGTAGTGCTGCTCCATATAGCTTATGGCCTGCTTGACCACAAAGTTGTTGGCACTGGCATTGTCATCCTGCCCCTGAGCCTGAGCCGCTTTGGTCTTTTCCTCAATCAGGGAAAATTTCTCAGACAGTGCCTCCATGGTCTCATTTAGTTCTTTCATTTTGGAAGGTTTTACAAGATAGCGGAATACGCCAAGATTAAGAGCCTGACGGGCATAGTCGAAATCCCTGTAGCCGGTCAGCACCACAACCTGAAGCTCCCTGTGCTCCGAGCGCAGGGCTGCCACCATGGTAAGTCCGTCCATACCGGGCATTCTGATATCGGTAAAAAGAATGTCCGGATCGTGCTTCTCTACCATGGCAAGCCCCTCTTTGGCAGAGGCTGCTGTCCCCACAACAACACAATCGTATTTTTCCCACTCAACGATCTTGCGAAGCCCCTCAACAATAAGAGGCTCATCGTCCACGATAATAACCTTTCTCATACTTATCCCTTCACGGCACCGGCTGTCATACCTTTAATTATATACTTCTGAAGGAAAATATAAACAATAATTACAGGGATGATGACCAGGGTAACTGCGGAAGCCATAAGTCCGTAGTTGGTCCCCTCCTTGGAAGTCAGCTCGTTAAGAAGCCTCGTGATTGCCTGCATCTCAGGTCTTCTAAGGAAGAACATCTGGGTGAACAGGTCGTTATAGCTCCAAAGGAATGAGAAAATAGCTACGGTTACAAAGGACGGCTTGCCAAGAGGCAGCACGATCCTGAAAAAGATCTGTGGTATGGAGCAGCCCTCAAGATGAGCCGCTTCTTCAAGCTCCAGGGGCAGAGACTGCACATAGCCCATGAGCACGATGATTGCAAAGCTTAAGTTTCCCGCCACCTGTGGAAGGATAACCGATACCATGTTGAGAAGCCAGCTGTCGGTATTGGTAATATGCCAGCTTGTCTCCATGGTATATACGGGAATAATGGTGGAAAAAACAGGGAACATCATGGCTGCGATTACCATGGTGTGGCACAGCTTTTTTATCCTGAAATCAAACCTTACAAGGGCAAAAGAAGCAAGGCCCGCCAGCAGCATTACACCAACGGTAACGCAACCGGAAATGAAAATACTGTTGATATATGCATGGGCGATATCAAGCCTGTCAAAGGCTCTTCTGTAGTTGGCCAGGGTAAAGAGTTCTCCCACAGGCAGTGCAAAGCTCTGCTGAAGGATCTTGTCCTTGGCCTTGAAGGAGTTCTCCAAAACCCAGAAAAGCGGGTAAATGGTTGTAAGTGCCCAGGCACCCAATATGATATAGAGGGCTGTAAGCCCCAGTTTATTCCTTTTCATATCAGAAGTCCTCGCTTTCCTTAAACACTGCTCTCGTGATCCTTGAGAGCACAACACCCAGAACTACGATGAGAACCGCAAGGGTTGAGCCATAGTCAACGTTCTTGGCCTCCATGGTCTGATAGTACATGTAGGTTCCGGTAAGGAAGGTCTCCTTAAGGGGCATACCCTTGGGGAACATTGTCCAGGGAAGATCAAATACCTTAAGAGCTCCGGTCACGCCCAGGGTAAGACAGGTACAGATAACATTTCTAAGCAGCGGAAGAGAAATGTAGATAACTCTCTGGAACCTTGTGGCACCGTCGATGGCTGCCGATTCATACAGTTCCTGAGATATGTTGTTAAGTCCCGTCTCAAGGATCACAAAATAGAATCCCACATACTGCCACACAACAGGGATCATCATGGTTAGGATCGCCAGCTTCTCTCCCTTCCAGTCGGTAAGAGTGGTCTTTCCAAACAACTCCAGAAACTGATTCAGCATACCTTTGTCATACAGAAAGATCAGGTTGAACAAAAGACCCAGCGCGGTAGCCGAGATAACGATGGGGAAGAAATAAACCGTCCTGAAGAACTGAGTGCCTTTCTCTATATTGTCAACAAGGATCGCCAGCAAAAGAGCTATTCCCACCTGGCCGACGATGGTTGCAATTATCATAAGGAATGTGTTTTTTAGTGAAGTGCGTACAACAGGATCCGTCACCAGCTTCACGTAGTTCTCATACCAAGGATCGTTCCATCTGGTCCCGTAATTGCCAAGGTTCTTAATGGCCCTGAAGCTTCCGTATATGTTTACAAAAAATGGATAGTACAGATAAAGGATCAAAAATATAAATGCCGGAGCAAGAAAAAAGAATACATATTTTTTGCTTTTATAAATGTTAGACATACATAACCCCTCTTTAAAAATCGACCGGCAATTTATTTCATTGCCGGTCGAAAAACTCACAGGTCTAACTGTCTTTAGAAATTACTGAGCATCGAGATAAACATCGATACCTTCCTGAACTGCATCTGCTGCGGATACATTGCCAACTACGATGTCGGGCATTCCGTCAAAGGTAGATACTCTGCAGTCTCCGTTGAAGAGATCCTGTACTGCGCCTGTAAGAGATGTAACACCGCTCATCATGGACATAGCCTTTACCTGAAGAGCATTGAACTGTGTCTCATCTACAGCGGGAGCATTCTTAAGGGCTGATGCTGTGTGCTGTGCGAACTGAGGAACAACCTCATCACTTGTCATGTAGGAAACGAAGCTGACAGCTGCTGCTCTCTTGTCAGGGTCTTCCCATGCCTTTGTTGTGATGTAGTAGCCCATTGAAAGGCCGCCGATCATATCGGTTGTCTTACGATTGCCCTTGCTGGGGAAGTAGGTAACATCAAAGTTAGCAAGCTTCTCAGCGTCAAGAGTTGAAGGATCCTCGGGATCTGACTGGCATGAACCAACGATACCGCCTACCTTCCAGGAACCGTCAAGAAGGAATGCTGCCTTGCCGTCTGTGAACATAGCGAAGGTCTCATCATCTGTTGCTGAAAGTGTGTTGTCAGGGAAGAAGCCTTTCTCATAGAGAGTCTTGATGTCTTCAAGTCCTGCTACCCACTGTGAACCTACAGCATCATCTGCTGCACCGGGGATTTCCAGGTGATCTGCAGGTGTCTGCTGATTGAAAATGGCGAACTCCCACCAGTAGTGAGGGATGTTGCCAAGAGCTGCTGCGATAGGTGCATAACCTGCATCCTTGATCTTCTGGCAGTCCTCAAGGAACTGATCCCATGTATAGTCTGCGCCGGGCATTGCTACGCCTGCAGCGTCAAGAACTGAAGTGTTTACGAACATTGCTTCCCAGTATCCGTTTACGGGAACTGCATACTTAACACCATCTGCAGGTGAAGCCGCAATGAGGTCATCGTTCATGTTTGATGCAAAATCAGGGAACTCTGCTCTGATATCGTCGATGGAAACAACCTTGCCTGCATTGACGAAATCATTGGCGTCTGCTCCGTTGAAGAAGAACAGAACATCTGGCTCTGAGCCTGTTTCAAAATCTGTGATGATCCTTGTCTTGAAGGTCTCATCGGATGTTGCTGAAGTATCGCTTACAGTATTGCCTGTAGCTGCTTCCCAGGCGGCAACTGCATTTTTGTAATTCTGAGCGTTGCTGTCCTCCCCTGCGAATGTTGTGGTAACGGTCAGTTCAACGGGTCCTGCTGTTTCAGTCTCAGCCTCGGCTGCGGGTTCCTCTGCAGCAGGTGTCTCAGCTGCGGGTGCCTCAGTCTGGGCAGGTGCGGGTTCTGCAGGTGCAGGAGCAGCACTTCCGCATCCTACTACCATGGATGCAGTCATGATTGCTGTCATCAGAGCTGCGGTAAGCTTTTTCATTTTCATACTTTCTCCCTTCTGCGCTGTCAGTGCGCAAATCCTTCGTTTTTTGTATCTTAAGGATACCAAGGAGGGGCTTTAAAGCGGATTGCTGAAATTGTTATTTTTTGACAAAAATAGTGCTAATTGTATTTCCTTTTCCATCAGGTTCAATAGTAAGATGACTGTCTCCCCCGTAGATCATCTTAAGTCTTCGGTTAACATTCCTGATACCGATCCTGGTTGATCTCTCTTCCATGGGCTTTATCTCCAAATCATCCGAAAGGAGCTCACGGATTTTTTCCATATCTTCAGAGGAGGGCTCTCCCGGGTTGATGATCATGATCTGCATGTCAACTTCCTCGCCATAGGCACTTCCCTGTATTTTCAGGGACACATGCCGCTCACCGCTATCCTCGCTTCCGTATTCTACCGCATTCTCGATCACAGGCTGAATGATGAGCCTTGGCACCTTCACATTAAGAAGCAGCGGATCGATCTCCTCCTCATAGGTGAACCTGTCCTGATATCTGCATTCTATTATGTAGAGATAAGCCCTTACATACTCCATCTCCTCTGAGATGGTGATAAGGGACTGCCTGTTCCTGTCCATGGTGGCTGACATCATTGTGGACAGTGCCTCTATCATACTGCTGACCTTCTCCTCGCCGTGGATCCTGGCTTCCCAGTTGATGATCTCCAGAGTATTGTTTAGAAAGTGGGGGTTTATCTGGGACTGCAGGGCGTGGATATTGGCATCCCGAAGAGCGATCTCCTCAACAAAGATCTTGTTGAACTGCTCACTGAGCTTATCCGACATAAGATTGAAGTTGTGAGTAAGATCCGCGATCTCTCCCTCCTCCTTTTTCTTGCTCTCATCCACCTTTATCCCGTACTTGCCCTCCGCCAGCTGCTTGGAGGCCTCGGTAAGTGTGGTGATCGGCCTGTTGATCCTGCTGTTAAAGAAGTAGATCATCATTCCTATAAGCGGTATCAGAAAAAGAATGAGGATTCCAAAGGTCACATTGATAGACCTCTTCTCTAAGTTAACTGCCCCGGAATCGTAGACTACGGCATAGGTGAAATTGCCGTCCACACTCTTCTTGCGGCATGCCACCAGGTCTTTTCCCTGCTGCCTTGTCATTATGGCCTTATCGACACCGGAAATCTTTCCGTCAAAGTCAAACTCATCCCCCTCGGCCCACAGGAATGTGTCGTCAAAAGAGATCTGCATTCCCCGGTACTCCCAGACGCTCTTAAGACTCTCGAAGATCTGCTCGGGGTTAAGCTCCATCACCAGTACCGCATAGCTCTGAAAGCTTCTGTTCATCAGGTTTCTTATCATGTACACATGACCCCTTGAGGAGAAGAACTCTGTCCTGGTATCAAGGTTTCGGGAGCGCAAAAGCACCTCCGCCCTCACGGAGTCCTTGAAGTAGCGGATCCTTGAAACGCTGCCGCGGCCGGTGGTATTGCCGGTGTAGTATATGTTCTCGGGCTCGTCTGTAAAAATGAGGACAGTCATGTCAAAACTTGGATTGTACTTGTACTGCTCTGCAAGAAACACGGTGACGTCGTTATAGAGCTTACCCTCATCGCCGCTTTTCTCATAGGCGTTCCAGGCGTCCCTGACATAGGGAAGATAAGATGCGTTCTTGGATGCATCTATACAATCAGAAAGGCGGAGAATACAAATCTCCGCCGCCTTTTCCATAGACGTGGTAATGGTCCGCTCGCTCTGACGATCGAGCCTTCCCGTCACCACCACCAGAAACAGCAGCACAATAGCTGTCAGAGGAACAAGCCATCCGATCGCCAAGAACCTAAGCATCTGCCATTTCAGTGTCTTTTTACTTTTCATTTGTTATCCTTCCAGCCCCAGAAAATCTCTGTAGATAGCGCATACTTTTTCTGCCGAATCCCTGTCCGGCATTTCACAGAAAATTCTAAGAAGTGGTTCCGTGCCTGAGAATCTTGCACTCACCCATCCCCCATTTTTAAAGTATACCTTACAGCCATCGAGATAGGAAGTCTTTTGAATGTCAAAGGGAAGATCCGGGATCTCCTTGTTCTCAATAAGAACCTTTAGCAGTTCCTCTTTTCTTGAAGCCTTGAAGGAGTAGTTCTTCTCGGCCATGTAGAGCCTTCCGAACTCCTCTCCGATATCATCGTAGATCTCTGAGATCTTCCGCCCTGTTACAGCCAGCATCTCAACCAGAAGAGCTGCAGCATACACGCCGTCCTTGCCGTTGATGTGTCCGCGAACCGTAAGTCCCCCCGAGGACTCGCCGCCTATAAGGGCATCGGTCTCAGTGATCTTGGCGGAAATGTGCTTAAAGCCAACGGGAACCTCATAGCACTGCTCACCGAATCTCTCGGCTATCCTGTCCAGCATATGAGTGGTGCAAAGATTCCTTACGACCGGCCCCCTCTCATGCCTGAACTTGGTCAGGTAATAATAAAGAAGCACCAATATATCATTGGGGGAAAGATATCTTCCCTTGTCGTCAATAACACCGATCCTGTCCGCATCTCCGTCGGTGGCAATACCGATGTCACATCTTCCGTCAAGAACGCAGGTTCTAAGTGGCTCCATGGCTGCCTCGTTGGGAGCCGGGAGCTTGCCTCCAAAAAGTGTATCGTGCCTTGAGTGGATGGTATCCATCTCGCATCTCGAGGTAAGAAGGATTGTCTTTATGGCAGTCTCGCTTACGCCGTACATGGGGTCTAAGGCAACGCGAAGGCCTGCTGCCTTTATCTTCTCCACATCCACCCTCGCCAGGATGTTGTCGATGTATTCGTTCATGGGATAGAACTCTTTTATCATGCCCTTTGAAAGAGCTTCGTCGTAGTCCATGGCGGGAACGGGCAGCGCCACATCCAGTATGTACTCCTCAACCTCGGCGGTCTGCCTCTCGTCAGCGTCCCTTCCCCCTGCGGTAAAGAGCTTGATACCGTTGTAGATGGCGGGATTATGGCTTGCGGTCACCATCATGCCATAGGGAAGCTCATGCTTCATAACATAGAACATTACAAGAGGTGTGGGGCTCGACTTATTGATAAGGCTTGCCACGATACCGTTTGCCGCAAATACTTCTCCTGCCCACTTCATTGCCTCTTTTGACAGAAAACGCCTGTCATATCCGATGACGATTCCTTTGTCTGCAACGCCCTCCGACTTCATCTTGCAGGCCATGGCCTGAGCCAGGATCTGTACATTTTCCTTGGTGAACTCATCACCGATTATGGCGCGCCATCCGCCGGTTCCGAATTTGATCATCTCTTCTCCCCCTTATCCCATGGTAACTTCAACAATGTGTCTTTTTCCTGTTTCTTTCCGGTCAAAAGAGATCCTGTCAACCTCCGCTCCGTCCAGAACTATCTTCTTAACTCCCTTCTGAACGTGGTCGGGATTTGATACTCTTATCTCGTACTCTTCTCCTCTGAATCTCCTGCTTACGGTATATCCGTCCCAGCTTCCGGGAATGCAGGGGTCCACTGTGAGCTCATCAAAGCCGGGTCTTACACCCAGGATATAATGTGTCACCGCAAAGTATGCCCAGCCGCCGCTTCCTGTCATGAAGGGATGATGAGCCCTTCCGTAGGTGGTGTGATCCTTGCCGGAAATGAACTGGCAGTAGGAATAGGGCTCTGCCCACCTGGTCTCTATCTTGTCGTTCTGATAGAAGGGACACAGACTGTGGTAGTACTCCATGGCTCTATCTCCGTTACCCATGCGGCACTCTGCGGACCATACCCAGGGATTGGGATGGGAAAAGATACTTCCGTTTTCCTTAAGACCGGGATAAACCCTGGCAACAAAGCCTATATCATCATCCGGCACAGTGTATACCGGAGCATTCAGCATGATACCGTAGGGGGTAAAGAGGTTCTCTCTGATGGAATCAAGAGCCTTCCTGCTCTTTTCTTCATCTGCGGCCCCTGACAAAACAGCCCAGGCGTTGGATTCAAGATGCACCTTGCCCTCAGTGTTCTCATGGGTTCCGATCTTTCGGCCGTTTCCTGTAAAGCCCCTAAGGAACCAGTCGCCGTCCCACAGAACATTGTCGGTGATGTCCTTAAGCTGCTTCATGCCGGCTTCAAACCTCTCTAAATCCTTGGCAAAAGAGCTGCCTGCCTCTCCCTGCACTTTTTCTTTTCCCGAAAGGAAAGCTGCGATCTCCTTCATGCAATCCAGTGCCCTGTAAAGCAGGAAGGAAACAAGAGCACTCTCGCCGCCCCCAAGATTAAGGCAGTCGTTCCAGTCTGCTCTAAGGCCCTTGCATACTCCGTGGCTTCCAACCTCACGAAGAGAGAACTCCACGATCTTCTTCATGTGCTCGTAGACAGTGCCCTCGCCTCCGTCGGCATAGCCGAACTTCTCCTCAAGAAATCCGAAGTCTCCGGTCTCCTTCACATACTCGGTAATGGAAGGGACAAGCCACAGAGCATCGTCTGAGCAGGCATCATCAAGGCCGTGAACTCTGCTCCTGCCCTCAACCTCCGGGATTACCGTAGGGGACTTGAATGGCTTTTTCTTATTCTCCTTCTCATCCTTTGGTGCAAACCAGCGGGGCTCGAAGAGGTGGATCCCGTAGCCTGAAGTGGTCAGGGCTCTGAGGAGTTCAACAATGCGCTTTCTGCAGCCCTCGGGATTGGAGGGGATAACGGTCATGGAATCCTGAGCCGTATCCCTGTAGCCAAGGCCTGTTCTGCCGCCAACCTCAATGAAGGAGGCAAATCTTGAGAACATTACATTTATCTCGGACTGGTAAAGTGTCCAGGTATTGATCATGGTGTCGATACCGGCATCGGGACTTGTTACCTTGAAGCTTTGCTGTTTCTTTTCCCAGAATCTCCTAAGCTCCTCATAGGCTCTGTCAAGAGCAGCGGGATCGGCGTATTTGGCTTTGATCTTATCAGCCTCGTCATATCTGCCTTCACCAAGGAAGAATATAAGCCTCTGCTCCTGCCCGGGTTTAAGCTCAATGCCCTTCTGGAGTGCTGCGCAGTGGTTTCCGCCCTTTTCAAAAGAGCCGCTGCACCTGCCCTTTATTACTGCTGCCGGATTGGTCTCGGTGTTGTAGGTTCCAAGGAATACGTCCCTGAGGCAGTCAAAGCCGTCGGGCTCAAAGTTTGCGGTGAAGTACTGATAACCCTCTTCCTCGTAGAAAAGGTCATAGAGGATTGTCCCGTCCTTATATTCCGAACCTGCGCAGTACAGACTCATCTGGTAGTTCTGATTGTCTATCTGGATATGATGATAAGAAAACTCTGCATAGGAAAAGACGTCAAGGCTCCGCACCTCATCCGAGTCATTCCTTACGGTAACGTCCCAGATAAGGGCATTGTCCCCGATGGGAATGCTCATCTTCTGCGATGCATGGATTCCCTTGTAATCGCACTCGTAGGTGGTAACGCTCATTCCGTGGCGGCAGATGTACTTAGCCTTATCAAGGCTCTTGCCAACAGGCTGCCAGGAAATGCTCCAGTAGTCGCCATCCTCTTTATCTCTTATGTAGATATAGTCACCGGGTCTGTCCATGGGAACAGCATTTCCCCTGAACCTGGTGATCCTGTGATACTCCGGTGTCTTGTAGAAGAGATATCCTCCCGCCGTATGGTTTACTACAGCGCACATGTCCTCCACACCAAGATAATTGGTCCAGGAAGTGGGAAGGTCCACTCTGTCTATAACATATTCATTGTTCTCTACATCAAAATGTCCGTACTGCATACTTCTTATCATCCTCCTTGGAATGCCGACCTTATTTCGAAGAATCATTCTTTTCTATTCTGACTATAGTTTAGAAAATCCACAGAAAAAAAGAATGTCCGATTTTGGCATAGTTTGAATTTCGTTGCCAAAATCGGACATATAAAGTTAAAAGGAGTTTTCTGCAGTGGGCGTCAAAACCCAGCCGTTTACTCAGATATTGGTCAGGGAGATGATCATCTCCGCAGTTTCCAGCATGTCTGTGCCGGAGTCCATGGCACATTTCTGGAGATATTTATGAGCCTCGGGCTCCGTCATATGATGGCGCTCCATAAGTATTGCCTTGGCCTGATCCAGCACCTTACGATCAGCCTCTGTACGGTTCATGCGGCGCTCTTTGGCCCTCTTCTTGTCACGCCTTACACCTTCCATCATAAGGTCCAGGGTGGAGAAAAGATCTGTCTTTTGCATGGGGGATTTAAGGAAAATAAAGTTGTCCGTCTCCGGTTCATCGGGGGCTTTGCTCTCCGATGCCACCAGCACCATCTTAAAGTACGCAGGAAGGTCCTCCAAAAGCTGCGAATACAGCATGTCACTTAAGCGGTAGCCACAAATTATGACTCCGCTTCCAAGATCATCCATGGCGGACAGGGCCTGTGCACCTGATGTACAGGTTACAACACCGTCAATACCGCCTCGATTCAATATGCTTTTGAAGTTCTGCGTATCTTCCGACTTTGCAAAAGCTACAATTATGTTCACTTACGTCCGCCCCATGACATAGATTCTAAATACCGGATTCAGAACAGGTTGAGATACCTTTGGATCTCCCACTGGGTTACACAGGTCCTAAAGTCCTTCCACTCAGCCCTCTTTGCATCAAGGAACTTGTCGTAGATTGATTCCCCAAGTACTTCTTTTACAAAATCATCCGCCTCATAGGCTCTGATAGCCTCCCCTAAAGTCATGGGCAGCGTCTCAAGGCCGCTTTGCCTAAGCTGCTCGTAGGTGGCGTGATTTAAGTTCTCATCAAGCTCCCCGGGAGGCGTCATTTTCTTTTCAATGCCCTCAAGACCTGCTGCCAATAGAAGTGCTATGGCAAGGTAGGGATTACAGGTGGCATCGGGGTTTCTTACCTCTATTCTGGTGCCGTCACCGCGGTTGGAAGGAATACGGATGAGGGCACTTCTGTTGGAGGATGCCGATGACCATGAGATATTCACCGGAGCATCGTACCCCGGAACCAGCCTCTTGTAGGAGTTAACAAGGGGATTGGTGACAAGGGTCATTCCCTTTACATGGGTAAGAACACCCGCAATAAAGCTTCTGGCCTCATCGGAAAGAGCTCCCTTCTCCCCTGCGGAAAAGAGATTGCGGCCATCCTTGTCGGTGGCGATGATATTTATGTGCATGCCCGAGCCGCTTATACCCTCCGTGGGCTTTGGAAGGAAGGTGGCGTAGAGGCCGTGCTTTTTGGCGATGGTCTTAACTGCCATTTTGAAGGTCATGATCATATCTGCAGTGCGCCGGGCATCCTCAGCCTTAAAGTCAATCTCATGCTGGGCGGGAGCCGCCTCATGATGAGAGGATGAAATGTCAAATCCCATCTCCTCAAGATTCAGGATGATGTCACGGCGGACATTCTCGCCCTGATCTGCGGGAGCAACATCAAAGTATCCGCCCCTCTCCTTTGTATGGGTGGTGGGCTGACCTTCATCATCATAATCAAACAGGAAGAACTCCGCCTCGGGATTAACCTTGAAGCGGATACCCATTTTGTCAGCCTTTTCTACGACTTTTCGAAGGACATTTCTTGGATCTCCCTCAAAGGGCTTTCTGTCCATGGTATAGACATTGCAGTACATTCGGGCAACCTTTCCCGACTGGGGACGCCAGGGGTAGATATCGAAGCTGTCAAGATCCGGGTAAAGATACATGTCGCTCTCCCCGCTTCTTACAAACCCCTCCACTGATATGCCGTCAAATATGCACTCATTGTTAAGTGCGCTCTCCAGCTGACTTGCAGCTATGGCAATATTCTTCGGAACACCGAAAATATCGCAGAACTGAAGCCTTATAAAAGCCACGTCCTCCTCTTCTACAATGCGGAAAATGTCTTCTTTTGTGTACTTGCCCATGTGTAAAGTCCTCCTGCTATTAAAAAATCGCCCACTGTGCCTGGAATAGGATTTCGTTTACGAAATCCATGCGCCGAGTGCGGTTGCCTTGGTAACATATTCCTTGCACGCGAGTGCGCATTTAAAAAAATCGCCCACTGTGCCTTGCACAGTGGGCGCCCTTGCCTTAGAGTCTATTTTACTCTACATCCTGAAGGGCTGCAACATCTTCTTCGCCGGTTCTTACTTTAACCACGCGGCTTACATTATATACAAAGATCTTTCCGTCTCCGATATGTCCGGTATAAAGAGCCTTCTTGGCGGCATCGATAACCTTCTGTACAGGAATCTTGGATACGATGACCTCAACCTTAACCTTGGGAAGCAGGGTTGAATCTACGGTAGCACCGCGGTATTTCTCGGTAGAACCTTTCTGTACACCGCAGCCCATTACCTGGCTCATTGTCATACCCGTTACACCAAGTTCATTGAGGGCTTTCTTCAAGGTATCAAACTTAGCCAATTTGCAGACAATGGCAACCTTGTGCATGCCTGAGTCAAACTCTGCTGCAAGAGGAGCTTCCATTGCCACAGGAACAGCGGCATTCTTCTTGGCTTCGCTTGCTGCCTCAAACTCGCTCTCTCCAAGATCTGTGTTCTCGTTTACATCAACAGTAAGAGTGTTTGAAATATCCATGATACTGAAGCCTGCATAAGCGGAGGTAAGGCCGTGTTCTGTGGAATCAAGACCTGTGATCTCCTCTTCCTCTGTAACTCTAAGGCCGATGGTCGCTTTGATGATCATGAATGCGATGGTAATGGTAATTGCTGTCCATGCTGCTACAGATACAAATCCCAGAAGCTGTATTCCAAGGGTGTGGAAGCCTCCACCGTAGAAAAGACCTACAACACCTGTTTCCTCATTGCCGGGAGCAGTGGGTGTTGCAAAAAGACCTACAGCAATTGTTCCCCAGATACCGTTCATCATGTGAACCGCAACGGCACCTACAGGGTCATCGACTCTCAGCTTATAATCAAGAAGCCATACGCCGAAGCATACTAAAAGTCCTGCCACAAAGCCGATAACAATGGCACCGAAACAGTCCGTAACATCGCAGGGAGCTGTGATGGCAACAAGACCTGCAAGAGAAGCGTTAAGGGACATTGAAACATCAGGCTTACCGTATTTTATCCAGGTAAATACCATGGTGACACAGGTAGCAACTGCGGGAGCAACTGTTGTTGTAAGAAATATTGATGCCAGCTGAGGTCCGCTTGTTGCGGCTGCGCCGTTGAATCCATACCATCCAAACCAGAGAATGAAGCATCCAAGGGCACCAATAGCAAGGTTACTGCCGGGGAATGCGTTAACTTCAGTGATCTTTCCGTCTTTGTCCTTTGTAAACTTACCGATACGGGGTCCAAGAAGTGCTGCACCGATAAGAGCTGAGATACCACCTACCATGTGGATCGCACAGGAACCTGCAAAATCGTGGAAGCCCATCTGCGAGAGCCAGCCGCCGCCCCAGATCCAGTGTGCCTCAATGGGATAAATAAGACCTGAGATCACACCTGAATAGATACAATAGGAAAGGAACTTTGTTCTCTCAGCCATGGCACCTGATACGATGGTTGCTGTGGTTGCACAGAATACCAGGTTAAACACAAAGTTTGAAAAATCGAAATTCGCGTAGGATGTGAAGATATCAAATCCCGGCTTTCCGATAAATCCTGCAACGTCTTCCCCAAGCAAAAGGGAAAAGCCGATAAGAATGAACATTACGGTTCCTATACAAAAATCCATAAGGTTTTTCATAAGGATGTTTCCTGTGTTCTTGGCCCTTGTAAAGCCCGCCTCCACCATGGCAAAGCCGGCCTGCATCCAGAACACCAGCGCGGCTCCGATAAGGAACCAGATTGCAAAGATAGTTGTTGTTGAAGATTCAGATACTAAACTTCTGATAGCTTCTTCTGTCATAATTTTTCTCCTCCTATAATTTGATTGAGCAGGAATCTGCTCGTCGCGAGCCGCAGGTCAACGAAGTTGACATCTTCATTACTGCGGCTCTGCGATAAAAATACAGAAAAGGCGCTACAGCCGGTCTTTAAAAAACCTTGCTGCAGCGCCATTGCTGCCAAAATAAAATTCTATTCTGATACAGAGCCAGACTCGGAAATGCAAGCATTTCCTCGTTGTCGGATATCCGCCAAATGAATCCATTCACATATGCATCTATTCATGTAAACATGATATCTGCATATGTTCATGTCTTCGCCTGGCTCTGTATCATCACATGTTTGAATACCCCATCAGGTACTCATCTATTTCTCTTGCGCACTCCCTGCCTTCTGCGATGGCCCATACCACCAGCGACTGGCCCCGGTGCATATCCCCTGCGGAAAAGACCTTTGGTACGCCGGTTCTGTAACTACCGGCCTCAGTCTTTACTACGCCCCGCTCAGTCAGCTCTGTTCCAAAGGCTTTGGCTGTGTATTCCTCGCAGCCCGTAAAGCCTGCTGCTATAAGAAGAAGGTCGCATTTGATCTCTTTTTCGCTTCCCTCAACTTCCGTGAGCTTTCCGTTTTTAAACTGCACCTTCACGGTCTTTATCCCGGTGAGTTTGTCATTTTTGGTAATCAGCTCTTTTACCGTGGTCTCATAGATCCTGGGATCGACTCCGAATAAGGTGATGGCCTCCTCCTGGCCGTAATCTGTCTTAAGGACCTTGGGCCATTCGGGCCATGGATTATCAGGCCTTCTTACTGCGGGAGGCGCAGGCATTATCTCCAGCTGGGTAACTGACTTGCAGCCGTGCCTTATGCAGGTTCCGACGCAGTCATTGCCGGTATCTCCGCCGCCTACTATAACGACTTTCTTTCCCTTTGCACTGATATAGGTGCCTTCCTTAAGACCGCTGTCCAAAAGGCTCTTGGTGGTTGACTTAAGGAAATCCACTGCATAGTACACGCCCTTAACCTTATCGAAGTCTTTTACACCAAGAGGTCTTGCCTTCTTGGCACCGCAGCAAAGAGCTATGGCATCATAGTCTTTTAGAAGTTCCTGAGCACTTACGGTTTTGCCCTTTGCTCCCGGATCTGTAGTTTTCCCCTGTAAGGAAGCATCCTTGCCGGTAACTCCGACGTTAACTCCTGTCTCAAACACAACACCCTCTTCTTCCATGAGCTTTCTTCTTCGGTCAATGACCTCCTTTTGAAGCTTCATGTTGGGGATGCCGTACATTAAAAGCCCGCCGATTCGGTCCTCCCTCTCGAATACGGTAACACTGTGCCCTCTGTGGTTGAGCTGATCAGCAACAGCAAGACCGGAGGGTCCGCTGCCTATTACCGCTACCTTTTTACCGCTGCGGATTCCGGGGATCCTGGGTTTCATAAGGCCCTGCTTAAAGGCTGATTCGATAAGATACAGCTCGTTGTTGTGGATGGTCACCGGGTCATCGTTCATGCCGCAGATGCAGGCCTTCTCGCAAAGGGCCGGGCAGACTCTTCCGGTGAACTCCGGGAAGTTACTTGTCTTTAAAAGTCTTGAAAGAGCGTGAGCTATGTGGTCGTGGTAAATCTCATCGTTCCACTCGGGGATCAGATTGTGAAGCGGACACCCTGTCACCATGCCCTTAAGCCTTATGGCTGACTGACACATGGGAACACCGCAGTTCATGCATCTTGCTCCCTGCTCCTTCCTCTTTTCCGGATCAAGGCTGGTATGAAATTCTTTAAAACCTGATATGCGTTCCTTTACGGGGATTACAGCGTCTTCGCGCCTTGCATATTCCAAAAATCCAGTTGGCTTACCCATCTTTACAGCTTTCCTTTCACCGGTTATTTTGTGATCTCGTTGAATGCCTCAAGTACAGCATTCTCGTGAGATATTCCCTGTTCCTCGTATCTTCCGATGGCACTTATCACCTTCTGATAGTCGTGAGGAACGATCCTCTTAAAGTGAGGAAGATATTCTTCAAAGTTGTCCAGAACCTCTTTTGCAAGCTCTGAACCTGTCTCTTTTTCATAATCCTCAAGGATGTCCTTAAGTTCTGCTATGTCATACTTCTCGGAGAGCTCCTCCAGGGAAACCATCTCTTTGTTCATCCTTCTGTACAGGTCGTGGTGAAGATCCAGAACATAGGCGATTCCGCCGCTCATACCTGCCGCAAAGTTCTTGCCTGTATCTCCGAGGACAACCGCTCTTCCGCCGGTCATATACTCAAGACCGTGGTCTCCGCAGCCCTCAACAACAGCGATGGCACCTGAGTTTCTTACGCAGAACCTCTCACCTGCAACTCCGCAGATATAGGCTTTTCCTGAGGTGGCTCCGTAAAGAGCAACATTACCGATGATGATGTTCTCCGATGCCTTGAACTTCGCTTTCTTTGGAGGTACCACCACGATCTTGCCGCCGGAAAGTCCCTTTCCCAGGCCGTCATTGGCGTCACCTTCAAGCCTTAAGGTCATACCCTTAGGAATGAATGCTCCGAAGGACTGGCCTACGCCGCCCTTGCAATTCACGACAAATGTGTCATCCTCCAGTTCGCTGCCAAGGTTTTCGGTGATAACGGAGCCAAGAATTGTTCCGACAGCCCTGTCGGTACTGCTGACTTCAAGGGAGGCCTCATGTTTTTTGCCTGACTTTATGAAGCTTTCAAAGGCAGGTAAAAGAGCTGCCTCATCCACTGTAGTCCCCAGTTTGAAATCATATATCTTGGCGGGATTAAAATGTCTTTCTTCCACTGACGCATAATCCCTGTTAAGGATCTGAGTAAGGTTCACCATCTCAGCCCGCTTTGTGATCTGTTTGTCCTTGACCTTAAGGCAGTCACTTCTTCCAACCATCTCATCAACGGTCTTAAAGCCAAGGCTTGCCATTATCTCACGAAGTTCTTCGGCTATAAAGAGCATGAAGTTCATTACATATTCAGGCTTACCCTTGAAGCGCTTCCTTAAGCACTCGTTCTGGGTTGCGATTCCCACAGGACAGGTGTCCTGGTTGCAGACCCTCATCATCATGCAGCCCATGGTAACAAGGGGAGCTGTTGCAAATCCGAATTCCTCGGCGCCGAGGAGACATGCAATCGCCACATCTCTTCCGCTCATGAGTTTCCCATCGGTCTCAAGGATGACATGGTCACGAAGCCCGCTCTCAATAAGGGATCTGTGGGCCTCTGCTACACCAAGCTCCCAGGGAAGTCCGGCGTTGTGGATTGAGCTCTGGGGTGCTGCTCCCGTTCCTCCATCGTACCCGGATACCAGGATAACCTGGGCTCCCGCCTTGGCAACACCCGATGCGATGGTGCCGACTCCTGCCTCAGATACCAGCTTTACGGATATCCTTGCTTTTCTGTTGGCATTTTTAAGGTCGTATATCAGCTGTGCCAGATCCTCGATGGAATAGATATCGTGGTGAGGAGGCGGGGAGATCAGTGATACGCCTGGAGTTGAGAATCTTGTCTTTGCAACCCAGGGATAAACCTTCCTGCCGGGAAGGTGTCCGCCCTCACCGGGCTTTGCGCCCTGAGCCATCTTTATCTGGATCTCCTGTGCGCTTAAAAGGTATCTCTCCGAAACTCCGAATCTTCCTGAAGCCACCTGTTTGATGGCACTGTTCTTTATGGTTCCGAACCTCTCAGGATTCTCGCCTCCCTCACCGGTATTGGACTTTCCGCCGAGGGTGTTCATGGCGATGGCCATGGTCTCGTGGGCTTCCTGAGATATTGAGCCGTAGCTCATGGCTCCGGTGTTAAATCTCTTTACGATCTCGCTTGCCGGTTCAACCTCCTCAAGAGGCACCGGCTCTTTTACCGGAACAAATTCCAGAAGGCCTCTTAAGGTGTGAGGCTTCTCATTGTCAACGATGTCGGTATATTCCTTGAACCTCTCATAGCTTCCCGACTGGGTTGCCTGCTGCAAGGCGATGATTGTCTGGGGATTGTAGAGATGATCCTCCTTGTCATTGCCGCTTCTTAGCTTGTGGAAGCCTGTGCTGTCAAGGGATGTATCCGTCACAAGTCCCATGGGATCGAAGGCGTGGTCATGTCTGAACTTAATGCCCTCCTCGATCTCCGCAAGGCCGATTCCTCCGACCCTGCTGACCGTGCCGGTAAAGTATGCGTCAATAACTTCTTTCGAAAGGCCGATGGCCTCGAAGATCCTTGCGGACTGGTAGGACTGCAGCGTGGAGATACCCATTTTTGCTGCGGTCTTTACGATGCCGTGAAGGATCGCAAAATTGTAATCCTTGATCGCCGTGTGGTAATCCTTGTCCAGAATACCGATGTCGATAAGTTCAGCTATGCACTCGTGGGCCAGGTAGGGGTTGATGGCTCTTGCGCCAAATCCAAGAAGAGTTGCCATCTGATGTACGTCTCTGGGCTCACCGCTCTCCAATATAAGAGAGATGGCAGTTCTTTTCTTGGTCCTGACCAGATGCTGCTCCACTGAGGAAACCGCCAAAAGTGAAGGGATTGCCACATGGTTTTCGTCTATTCCTCTGTCTGAGAGGATGATGATGTTACTGCCCTTGCTGTAGGCTCTGTCAACGCTGATGGACAGCTGCTCCAGCGCCTTTTTAAGGGAGGTGTTGTTGTAATAAAGAAGTGAAATGGTCTCAGCCTTAAATCCGGGCTGGTCCAGTGTCTTGATCTTAAGAAGGTCAACTCCTGTAAGGATCGGGTTATTCACCTCAAGTACCCGGCAGTTCTCGCTCTTTTCCTGAAGGAGGTTACCGTCGGAACCGATGTATACGGTGGTATCCGTTACTATCTCCTCCCTTAAGGAGTCGATGGGCGGGTTTGTTACCTGGGCGAACAGCTGCTTGAAATAAGAGAAAAGAGGCTGATGCTTCTCGGAAAGTACCGCCAGCGGAACATCATGTCCCATGGAGGCTGTAGCCTCAATGCCGTTTTCAGCCATGGGAAGAATTCCGTTTTTCACATCCTCATAGGTGTAGCCGAAGGCCTTGTAGAGCTTATCTCTCATTTCCTGACTGTGGGTAGGGATCTTTTTGTTGGGAACGGAAAGCTCTCCAAGATGGAGGAGATTCCTGTCGATCCACTCGCCGTAGGGCTGCCTTGATGCGTAGTAGTTCTTGCACTCCTCATCGGAGATGATGCGCTTTTCCTTGGTATCCACCAGAAGGATCTTGCCGGGCTGAAGCCTTGACTTCTTCACAATGTGCTCGGGGGCAATGTCAAGAACTCCCACCTCAGAGGAGAGGATCAGTCTGTTGTCGTCAGTGATGTAGTACCTGGAAGGACGAAGTCCGTTTCTGTCCAGGGTTGCGCCAAGTACGTCGCCGTCGGTGAAAAGTATTGCCGCAGGCCCGTCCCAGGGCTCCATCATAGTTGCGTAGTAATGGTAGAAGTCTTTTTTGGTCTCCTCCATAAAGTGGTTGTGCTTCCAGGGCTCGGGAATGGTCATCATCACCGCGAGGGGCAGGTCGATTCCGTTCATGTACATGAACTCTAGGGTGTTGTCCAGCATGGCTGAATCTGAGCCGCTCTTGTGGACTACAGGGAAGATCTTATCCAGGTCCCCGTCCTTCATGATAGGGGAAATAATGGTCTCCTCCCTGGCCAGCATCCTGTCGATGTTACCTCTTATGGTATTGATCTCACCGTTGTGGGCGATCATCCTGTAGGGATGGGCTCTCTCCCAGCTGGGTGTGGTATTTGTTGAAAATCTGGAATGTACCATCGCAATGGCTGTCTTGTAATCCTTGCTCTGAAGGTCACTATAGAAAGCCCTGAGCTGCTTAACAAGGAACATTCCTTTATAGACGATGGTTCTGGATGACAAAGATGTGATGTAGGTATCTTCGGAGCTCTGCTCGAACTCTCTTCTGCAGACATAGAGCATTCTGTCAAAGTCGATACCCTTCTTACACCCTTCAGGTCTTTCGATGAAGCACTGGCAGATGCAGGGCATACAGTCCCTTGCCATGTCACCGAGGATTTCCGGATGAACCGGTACATCTCTCCAGCCAAGGAACTTCATGCCGCTCTTTTCACAGATGACTTCAAACATCCTCTTTGCGAAGGTTCTTTTAAGTTCATTTTGCGGAAAAAAGAACATTCCTACGCCGTAATCTCTCTCATCCCCAAGCTCTATACCGCACTTTTTTGCAGCCCCCGAAAAGAAGCTGTGGGAGATCTGCAGAAGGATACCAACACCGTCACCAACCTTGCCGCTGGCATCCTTACCTGCGCGGTGTTCAAGCTTTTCAACTATACTGAGGGCGTCGTCAAGAGCCTTTCCGTCGGCGTGGCCGTCAATATTGACAACCGCGCCTATTCCGCAGGCATCACGCTCTATGTTATCGTTGTACAGCATCTGTGTCATCGTAAAACTCTCCTAAATCAATAGTTTTATACTGCCTGTATTACTCTGAGAAAAGAAGATCTGAATATACGGGGAAGGGCCAGTACTGCTCATCCACAAGAAGCTCTAAGGCATCTGCGGACTTTCTTGCATCGTTCATGTCGGAAAGGATTGTCTTGTGATAGTAATCAAGAGCTTTCCAGGGGTCTGCAGGAACCTTGTCCATATCCTTTGCAAGCTTCTGGCACTGCTTCATCAGGGAATCCGTCAGAACAGCAACTTCCTTGGATGTATCGGTTTCATAAGCTGTCACGCACCCTGCTGCCTTAAGGGTAGCCATTCTGTCGCACAGGTCTGCGGCATAGGAGGAAACAGCAGGAAGGATCTGACGTCTTATCATATCCAGCATTGTGTTTGCCTCGATGGCGATCTTGGCATTGTAGGTATCAGCGTGGATAAGAGCTCTTGCCTCAAGCTCGCCCTCAGTGTATACGCCGTTGCTTACATAAAGGTCTACTGCCTTCTTGTCAGCGTAGTGAGGAAGTGCATCTGCTGTGGAGATGAGGTTAGAAAGGCCTCTCTTCGTTGCCTCTTTTACCCAGGACTCATCATAGCCGTTGCCATTGAAGATGATCCTCTGATGGTCTGTGAAGGTCTTCTTAATGAGCTTCTGAAGATCTGCGTTGAAGTTCTTAGACTTCTCAAGCTTGTCGGCGAATTCCTTCAGCTCCTGAGCCATGATGGTGTTAAGGGCAATGTTGGGACCTGAGATTGATTGGGCGCTTCCAAGCATACGGAACTCGAATTTGTTGCCGGTGAAGGCCATGGGTGATGTTCTGTTTCTGTCTGTATTATCCTGAGGGATTGAAGGAAGTACATCAATTCCGATCTCAATCTTTTTCTTGCCGCCATCCTTGTAGGGCTTGCCCTTGATGATGGAATCCACCACCGCCTCCAGCTCATCTCCAAGGAAGATTGAGATAATGGCGGGCGGTGCCTCCTGGGCTCCAAGTCTGTGGTCGTTTCCGGCGGAAGCTACAGTGCAGCGAAGGGTATCCTGATACTCATCAACACCCTTTACGAAGGCTGCCAGAAACAGCAGGAACTGTGCGTTTTGGCTGGGTGTACTGCCGGGCTTCAGGAGGTTTTTACCGGTATCTGTTCCTATGGACCAGTTGTCATGCTTACCTGAACCGTTAACTCCTGCGAAGGGTTTTTCGTGAAGCAGACATACAAAGCCGTGTCTGTCGGCAACCTTCTTCATGGTATCCATTGCGATCTGGTTTGAATCAGAAGCAGTGTTGGCATCTGAGTATACAGGAGCCATCTCATGCTGTGAGGGAGCAACCTCGTTGTGTTTGGTCTTTGAAAGAACACCAAGCTTCCAGAGCTCATTATCAAGGTCTTCCATGTAAGCGGCAACTCTGGGCTTGATGGCGCCAAAGTAGTGATCTTCAAGTTCCTGGCCCTTGGGAGGCTTGTTGCCAAACAGGGTTCTGCCGGTCATGATAAGGTCTTCACGCTCCTTGTAGAGTTTTTTGTCCACAAGGAAGTACTCCTGCTCGGGGCCGCACTGGGCAGTAACGCGCTTGGTTTCGGTATCTCCAAAGAGCCTCAGGACTCTTATGGACTGCTTACTTACCGCATCCATGGAGCGAAGCAGAGGTGTCTTTTTATCAAGAGCCTCTCCCGAATAGGAAAGGAAGATTGTGGGGATATAAAGGGAATTGTCTTTTACGAAGGCAAAGGATGTGGGATCCCAGGCTGTGTAGCCTCTTGCCTCGAAGGTTGCTCTAAGGCCGCCTGAAGGGAATGAAGAAGCATCAGGCTCGCCCCTTACCAGCTCTTTTCCCGAGAAATCCATGGCGATCTTGCCGCCGCCAACGGGATCAATGAAGCTGTCGTGCTTCTCTGCCGTAACTCCGGTCATAGGCTGGAACCAGTGTGTATAGTGGGTCGCGCCCTTTTCAACTGCCCACTGCTTCATGGCCTCAGCAATCTCATTTGCTGTAGCAAGCTCCAAGGGAGATCCGTCTGTGATGCACTTCTTCCATGCCTTGAAGGATGCGGCGGAAAGCCTCTCCTTCATGGTCTCTTCATTGAATACATAGCTTCCGAAAAGCTCCGGTAAATGTGTTGCCTCGTTTTTCATACTGTTCTCCTCCTTTTCACCTTTAGGGTGATCTTCTTTTTATTCGACTTGATGATTTACGAGATCTTTCTTTGCCTATCTGCTGCGGTTTCCTCAAGCTGAGCACCTGAGTCTCCGTAGTTTGAAAGGACTCTTGCGGAAGGGTCGTTTACGTTGCATCCCTCCCACTCTTTGTTGGGCATCCAGAAATCCTTGATCATTTCGGCCTGTCCCGGGTAAAACTCCTCGAAGATTTCTCTGTATAAAAGGCTCTCCTTGGTGAATGGTGCGCAGTAGCTGTATTTTTTCCTGCGCTCCTCATATTCTTCATCGCTGTATTTTTGCTCTGCATAGGCTTTGAGGTCGTCCACCATGCTGTGACCTACCGCATCTGAGAAGGCTGCCTTCTGTCTCCAGAGGATGTTCTCCGGAAGAAGGTGGTCTTTCTCAAAGGCGTGTCTTAAAAGATATTTACCCATGTTGTATTTGTTGAGCTTTATTTCCGGGTCGATGCTCATTACATATTTGACAAAAGAGACATCACCGAAGGGAACTCTTGCTTCCAGGCTGTTGGCACTGATGCATCTGTCTGCCCTAAGCACATCATACATGTAGAGCTCATCCACTCTCTTTTTTGCTTCCCTCTGGAAAGCCTCGGCATCCGGTGCAAAGTCCGTATATTTGTAGCCGAAGAGCTCATCGGAAATCTCGCCGGTCATCAGCACTCTCACATCAGTGTTCTCGTGGATGGCCTTGCAGCAAAGGTACATTCCCATGCTGGCTCTTATGGTGGTGATATCCCAGGTTCCAAGGAGCTTTATCACATTGGGAAGTTCCGCTATCACCTGCTCCGGTGTCATATAAACCTCTGTATGATCGGAACCTATGAAGTCTGCCACCTCTTTGGCGAACTTAAGATCTATGGCGTCCTTCTCCATTCCTATGGCAAAGGTGCGGATCCTTTTCCCCGGCTTTCCTGTCTTTTTAGCCTTCTCATCAAGGATCCTCTGACTGATGGCACACACCAGGCTGGAATCAAGTCCGCCGGATAAAAGAAATCCTAAAGGTGCATCCGCATCCATTCTCTCCTCTACGGAACTTACGAATCTGTCATGTATCTGTCTGCAGGCCTCCTCAACATCCGAGGTGCTGTAGCTTTCAGGCTCCGTCAGGTTTTCGTATCTTGTGAAATGTCCATCCCTGTAGAAATGTCCCGGAGGGAAGGGCGTTATCTTTTTGCATATACCTTCAAGGTTGCAGGCTTCGGAAGCAAACATTATGTGGCCGCTTTCATCATATCCGTAGAACAGTGGTCTTATTCCCATGGGATCTCTTCCTGCAACAAGCTCATTTGTGGTGTGATCATAAATAATGCAGGCGAACTCGCTTCCAAGCATCTCCCACATTGCATCACCGTACTCATGGTAGAGAGGAAGGATGACCTCGCAATCTGAGTCGCTTATGAAGGTGTATCCTTTCTTTCGAAGGTCTCTTTTCATCTTCCTGAATCCGTAGATTTCTCCGTTGCAGACAACTCTGTCCTCTTCCAGCTCAAAGGGCTGCATTCCCTCGGGGTGAAGTCCCATGATGGCCAGCCTGTGAAAGCCCAGGAAGCCTATGGGTGTTTCCACAATCCTTGACATGTCAGGTCCTCTTGGGACGGTTCTGTCAAAGAAGGGACGAAGCTGATTCTCTGAAATTGACTTGGATGTGGTTCCCAGAATTGAGCACATATTGTTCTCCTATGCAGTAAGTATTTGAAACAGATTGCCACTTGCGGTATTCACGCGCCAAGCGCGTTGCCGAAGGTATACAAAAAGGCGTTGGTGGAAAGAGCAGACTCACTGTCTGTTCTTCCATCAACGCCCTTGTTGATCAATTTGAATACCTGTATACAATTTTGCTTTTTCAAATAATATTACTATATGTTGTATTTTGTCAACAGATTTTTTTCAATAAATCTTTTTATCCATGAATCGTCTCTGTTATTTATAGAGTTTTAATATTCTCTCCATGGCTTTTACGGTGTTCTCCTTTGAGCCAAAGCCCGTGAGTCTGAAGTAGTGCTCACCGCCGGGGCCAAAGCCCGATCCGGGAGTGCCAACCACATTGGCCTTGTCAAGAAGCTCATCAAAGAACTCCCAGCTGGTCATATCGCCCGGAGTCTTAAGCCAGATGTAGGGTGCATTTACGCCGCCATACACCTCGAATCCCGCCTCCTTAAGGCCGTCACGGATGTAGCCTGCGTTCCACATGTAGTAAGCGATCTGCTGCTTCACCTGCTCTTTTCCCGCCTCGGAGTAGATGGCTTCTCCCGCTCTCTGGATGATATAGGGTGCTCCGTTATACTTGGTCCCGTGCCTTCTTGCCCAAAGCGGCCAGAGCTTTTCTCCGTCTGCCTCCAGCTCTTTTGGTATTACGGTAAATCCAAGGCGCAGCCCGGTGAATCCCGCTGTCTTGGAAAAAGACCTGAATTCGATAGCGCAGGTTCTGGCCCCCTCACACTCATAGATGCTGTGGGGAATGCCGGGTTCCGATATGTACGCCTCGTAGGCCGCATCAAAGAGGATTATGGAGCCGTGCTCATTGGCATAGTCAACAAAGGCCTGAAGCTGCTCCTTTGTGGCTACTGCTCCTGTGGGGTTGTTGGGAAAGCACAGGTAGATAAGGTCAGGAACTTCTTCGGGAAGCTCTGGGACAAAAGCTGACTCTTTTTTGCAGGTCATATAAACTACGCCCTTGTATCTGTCGGCCTCGGAATCGAACTCCCCGGTCCTTCCGGCCATTACATTGGAGTCCACATATACGGGATAAACGGGGTCGCACACGGCGATGACGTTGTCAAGGCCGAAGATCTCCTGGATGTTACCGCAGTCGCACTTCGCCCCGTCGGAGACAAAGATCTCATCCGGCGAGATATCGCAGCCCCTTGATCTGTAGTCATTTTCCGCTATGGCATTTCTAAGGAACTCATAGCCAAGATCCGGAGCGTAACCTCTGAAGGTTTCCTCTTTTCCCATCTCTTTGACGGCACTGTCAAGTGCGTCGATCACTGCAGGAGCAATGGGCCTTGTGACATCGCCAATCCCAAGTCTTATGATCTCAGCCTCCGGATGGGCTTTCTGATATTCTGCCACCTTCTGCCCTATCCTTGAAAAAAGATAGCTCCCCTGAAGTTTTAAGTAGTTTCTGTTTATCTTTGCCATAGTCTTCTATCCTCCGAATATTGTCCTTGCGACCGGCAAATGAATTCGTATGCAAGCATCCATTCGCTTTTCGGTCTTGTGCAACAAAAAAAGACAAAGGTGTCCCTGCACGTTTAGCAGACGCCTTTGTCTTTACTGATGCTCATGATACTTCAGGGAGCCGCCCCTGTCAAGAATGTAGTGCTCAGACATCCAGCACTATGGTCACCGGGCCGTCGTTGACGGACTCAACCTTCATGTCGGCGCCAAAGACACCGGTGGCGACTTCGAATCCGCGGTCCCTGCACTCGGAGACCACAAGCTCGTAGAGGGGCTCTGAAACCTCGGGCCTTGCGGCCTCTGTAAAGCCCGGCCTTCTTGAGCTGCAGTCGGCGTAAAGAGTGAACTGGCTCACAATAAGGAGCTGCGCCCCCGCATCCTTCGGTGAGATATTCATCTTCCCGTTCTCATCCTCAAATATCCTAAGGCCGCAGATCTTGTCCGCGATCTTTTTGGCCTTCTCCTGCGTGTCATCGACATGTACCCCAAGAAGGACAAGGAAGCCCTTGTCAATCCCGGAATATTTCTTGCCGTCTATGGTTACCGATGCCGACAAAACCCTTGTTATTACTGCTCTCATGTGTTTGCCTCCCCTAGCATTCTTGAAAGTACATCAACAGTGTATCTCATCTCTTCCTCGGTGTGTTCGCTGGAGATGAAGAAACGAAGCCTTGCTTCCTCCTCGGAAACAGCAGGATATACGATGGGCATTACATTGATGCCCTTCTTGTAGAGCTTCTGGGAAATCTCCATGCACTTATTGGAATCCTTGATGATGCAGGGAACTACCGCTGTTCCTTCGGCAAGGCCGGTATCCAGGCCCTTCTCCTTCATAAGATCAAGGAAAAACCTGCTGTTGTGCTCAAGCTTCTTAACAAGCTCGGGAGTACTCTTTAAGATATTAAGAGCCCCCAGCGCCGCTCCTGCATTGGAAGGTGATATGCCCACGCTGAACATGAAACCGTCTGAAGTGTATTTAAGAAGCTCCACTATCTCTTTGGATCCTGAGATATATCCGCCGCAGCTTGCCAGGGACTTACTCATGGTTCCCATCCAAAGGTCAACGTCCTTTCGGTCAACGCCAAAGTAGCTTCCAACACCTCTTCCGCAGTCGCCGATGGTTCCAAGTGAATGTGCTTCATCCACCATCAAAAGAGCTCCGTACTGCTTTTTAAGTCTGATGAGCTCGGGAAGGTTGCAGATGTCTCCGTCCATGCTGTATACACCCTCAACCACGATGAGTACACGCCTGTAGTACTTTCTTACCCTCTTAAGGGCGTCCTCAAGGGAAGCCATGTCGTTGTGCTTGAAGCTCATGCGCTTAGCCCCTGATAATCTGCAGCCCGTGATGATACTGTTGTGAGAGAGGCTGTCGTGAAGTATAAGGTCCTCGGTGGACACGACGGTGCTTATGGCGCTGACATTGGTGGTGTAGCCACCGATGTAGACAATGGTGTCCTCGGTTCCGAGAAACTCCGTAATGGCATTCTCAAGCTTTCTGTGAAGGTCGATCTCTCCTGAGATCATTCGGCTTCCGGATACGGAGGTTCCGTATTTCTCCACGGCCTCCTGGGCTGCCTTAATTACTTCCTTATTGCCGTTAAGTCCCACGTAGTTGTAGGTGGAATAATTGATCTTATCGCCATCATCGGTCTTTATGATGTCCCTTGGAACAGCGTAGTTTACCTTATAGTAGGGGTTATTTCCGGCTACATTCTCAAGCCTTGCATGGATGGCCTTATATTCCGCAAAATCAGAGATGCTGCTCTCCTGTGTCACCTCCCCGGCGGGTCCGGCCACCGACGCCATCGCTGCCGATAAAGCTTCCTCCGTAGATGCTGCCTCCTTTACCGGAGCATCCTCAGGATTTGGCGCCATCTTCCGAACTATCTTCGTGGCGCCAACAGCCACCTTCTCTGCCATGGCAGCCCCTTTTGGCACAGCTATTCCGTAGGCTCCCTCTCCGGCCACTCCTCCTGCCTTTTCTATAATAGCCACAAGGTCGCTGATGGTGGTATCTTCCCCGGAAGCTGCCGCAATGAGCCCCTTTACCTGATCCTTGTCAAAAGAGAATGCGACTGTAAGGTCAGTTACAAGTTCCGTCATCATAATAGAATCAATGCCCAGGTCAAACTGAAGCTTGTCCTCATCGTGAAGTGTATCCACAGGATAAGCCGTCACCTTGGAAAGAGCACTGCATACAATGTCTCTAATGCTTACAGCAGGAGCGCTGCCATTCGTGCCCGATGCGGCGCCTTCCTCTAAGCCTGAGCGGCTCCTTCCTGCGGGAGTAACAAAGTAGCTCTCGCCCCGTTCCATTTCAGCATTAAGCCCTGAAGTATCCTTAAGTCCGCAGGACTTTAAAATCATATGACAGTTGGTTCCGCCAAATCCAAAGGAGCTGATACCTACAACGTCTGCAGCCGCCTTTTTCTCTGAAGGCTCTATCCTGCCGGCTGCAACCTTTATATTGGCCACAGTCCTGATATAGGGGTTCTTATTAACGTAATTAAGACTCCTTGGGATCTGTCCGTTCGAGAGGATCAGCACCGCCTTGATAAAGCCGGCAACGCCTGCTGCCGACTCAAGGTGTCCTATATTGGTCTTCACAGAGCCCACATACAGGTCCTTTCCGGCCTTCTCCAGGTCTTTGCCAAAGACAGCGCCTATGGAATTAAGCTCGATGGGGTCACCAAGTCTTGTTCCGGTACCGTGAAGCTCAATGTAGTCCACATCCTCGGGTTTCATACCTGCATTTTGAAGTGCCTTTCCGATGACCTCTTCCTGAGCCTTTCCGCTGGGTGCTGTAAGGCCGTTGCTCCTGGCATCCTGGTTAACGGCTGAGCCCGCTATTACGGCGTATACAGTATCCCCGTCCTTTACCGCGTCTGCGTACTTTTTAAGAAGAACCACGCCGCATCCTTCGCCTCTGACATATCCGTTGGCGCTCTCATCACATGTCTTGCACTTTGAGTCGGGAGAGAGCATGTTTGCGTTCTTAAAAGCTTCAGAAATTGCCGGCTCCAGAAGAATATTGACACCGCCGCAGATAGCCTGTTTGCACTCACCGTTTCTTATGGCATTGGCGCCCATGTGAAGAGCCACCAGTGAAGATGAGCAGGCAGTATCAATGGCGATGCTGGGGCCTGTCAAGTTAAACACGTAGGAAAGCCTGTTGGCTATAATGCTGGTGGAATTGCCGGTGCTGTAATAAAGATCCTTGTCCTCCTCTCCAAAAAGAGATGAGTAGTCGTGGTTGGACAGTCCCACATAGACTCCGGTATCCGAGCCGTCAAAATCCTCCTCGCTTCTTCCGCTGTTGAGCATAAGCTCGGAGACCGTCCTCAAAAGCAGCCTCTGCTGAGGATCCATCTTGATGGCTTCCTTGGGTGTTATTCCATATTTTCTGCAGTCGAACTTATCAATATCCCTGATATACCCGGCCTTGAGCTCTCCAATACTCTCATCCCCGATAAGGGCAGCCCTGTCATCTTTTGGATAATCTATAGCATCGATTCCTTCAAGGAGCATCTTCCAGTATTTGTCGGGAGTATCGCTCTCTCCCGGGAAGTGACAAGCCATGGATACAACAGCGATATCTTGGTCAAAAGAGCCATCACCGCTGCCCTTCTTTCCGGCCGCCTCTACAGCACCTTCCGGCGTCCTCTTTATCTCTTTTACCTTGTCCTTGAGATACCCCATGAGCTTGTTAAGTGTGGGGTAGCTCCAAAGAACATCCACGGACAGAGAGACTCCGAACTCGCTCTCAATATCGCTGAACATCTTCTCGATGCCGATGGAATCAATTCCAAGCTCAGCGAAGGGTCTGTCGTAGTCAGCCTCCTCAAGCTTCTCTTCCATTGACTGTGAAATAATGGAGATCAGCCTGCTCTTAAGGTCATTCTTTTCATCCTCATATTTTCTGGTGAGAAGGTAATACCTCACCTTGCCGCTGGCGGTCTTTGGAAGCTCGGGAAGGAATACCACCTTCTCACAGGGAATGTGAAGCCTTTTGAGGATGGCGCTTTGAACCTCACCGGAAAGTGCCTCTTCTGCAGGGTCCTGGCTCTCCACCGCAATGTAGAGTTTCTCTGTATCCGTAGCCTCGTCGTGAACCTGGAAAGCAGCAAGCTGTCTCTCGGCAAGAGCAGCAACCTCTTTTCTTACAGTCATTTCTATATCAGCGGAGAAATAGTTTCTGCCGTTTACAATTATCATCTCCTTGCGGCGGCCGCTGATGTACAGCTCTCCCTCGTACATGAATCCGATGTCTCCGGTATCAAGATCGCCGTTTGGACGAAGGATCCCCTTTGTGGCCTCGGGATTCTTGTAGTAGCCCGCGGTGACGTTATCACCGTGTACCATGACATTCCCCACGTATCCGTCCTCAAGAACATGGTAGTCGTCGTCGCAGATAAACACTTCGTTGCAGCTTATAAGCCGGCCGCAGCCCATGATAAGTCTTGCACCGTCTCTTTTCTCATGTCCAAAGACCTTATCGCCGATAACAGCGTCTGCGGCAACATAGCAGGTATTTCGCTTCTCCTTGGGATTGCCAAGAGTTACCGTAACTGTGGCCTCAGCAAGTCCGTATGCCGGGATGACCGCACTCTCCTTAAAGCCGTAGGGTGAGAGCACTTTCCAGAACATATCGCAGGTTCCTGCGGAAATGCCCTCTCCTGCACTTACAGCTCCCTTAAAGCCGCTAAGATCAACGCCCTCATAGTCTTTCTCATTAAAGGTCTTCATGATGAGATTCATGGCAAAATTAGGCATGGGTGAGAATGTAGCGCCGCGCCTTGTGGCGGTCTGTGCCCAGACTGAAGGAGTCCGAAGGAAGGTTGTGGGCTTCATGCAGATCTGATCGCAGCCATAAGCAATGGGGCACATGTGCATGGCAAGTATTGCAAAATCGTGGGACAAAGGAAGCCAGTTAAATACATTGTCTTCATGGGCAAGGTCTATTCTGCCGGCGGTTGCAAAGGCATTTGCCACCACGTTTTTGTTGGTCAGAAGTACTCCCTTGGGATTGCCTGTGGAACCTGATGAAAACTGCAGAACAGCGGTGTCCTCATCGGCAATGTCTATGTCCTCAAACGCAGAAAAATCAGGAGCTTCCTCGCTCTTAACATATTCTGCGGGGATTATCACCTTCTGGCTCATAGCTGAAGAAAGAGCCGCTCCCAGCATGGCGTCGGAGTAGATATACTTTATCCCAAACTGTCCGCACAGTGAGGCAATTGCCGGAATGTGCTGCTTGATGTCGGCATTTATGGGGTAAAGAGCTGGAATCGCTCCTATCAGTATCGCTCCCCAGAAGCCCATGAAGGTATAAAGAGGCTCCACCGCCTGGATCAGAATGAGGTCACCCTTTGCTATCCCCTCTGCCCTGTAGGTTCCCGCCACCTTTGCGGCGTGGTAAAGGAGCTCTTTGTAGCTCATCTCTATATCGTTTTCCACCAGGTAAAGCTTCTTTTGCGCATCTTCCCCGGCTCTTTGTACCAGCAAATCTCTTACTATCATCCCTGTCTCCCTCTCAGCGCTCTTGCGAATTTGATGTTGTCTATCATATCTATCATTGTGTGTCCGCCATCAACCTGGACAAAATCGTAGCTGTCCATGTCAATAAGGCTCTCAATACTCTCAATCCATCTGACCGGCTTTACTATCTGCTCTCCAAGTATTTCCGGAACATTTTCCCGATACAGCAAAGGCTCAACCGATGACATGACCTTTACTTCATTTCCTTTGTCAAAAGAAAAGTCCAAAACAGCCTTCTTAAACTCGTCGCAGGCCCTTCTCATGTACCTTGAATGGAAGGCGCCGCTGACTTTAAGCCTTACAGTCCTTAAGGCTCTTGTAGATATTTCTTTTTCCGCCTCATCTATGGCACTTTCCGGCCCGGAGATGACTATCTGGAAAGGCGAATTGTAGTTGGCTATGTCTATCTCGTCAGACGCCGCATCTTTAATGGCTGCCATTATCTCATCATAGCTTTTGCCCATCACGGCCAGCATACATCCGCCGTCAGCCTCTGCCATTACCCGGCCTCTTTTCTGTACAAGGGCAAGTCCCTTTTCAAGGTCCATATATCCCCCGGCGGTAAGTGCACTAAGCTCGCCAAGGCTGTGACCTATAACAAAGTCCGGCTCTTTGCCTTCTTTTCCGATAAGTTCCCTGTAGTACAGGCAGTTTGTAAGGAAACCCACAGGCTGTGCATACTCGGTCTTTGTAAGCTTCCCCGGCTTATTTTGTATCATCTCTGCCACCGAATACCCCAGGATCTCGTCAGCTCTTTCCAGCACATCGCTGTTTCTTTTTAACAGTTCAAGTTCTGTCCTTCCAAATTTCTTTCCCTGTCCGGGAAAAACATATGTCACTTTACCCATAGTCTCTTTACCCCTGTAATCTTTCCAGTACTTTCATCAGTGCTGTAATAACGTTCTTATTGGAAGTCATAAAAAGATGTTCCCCCTCAAACAGGTACTCCCGGTATCCGCCACCGGCAAGTTCTGACCAGTCAAAGTACACCTTCCCAAGAAGCCTGTCCTCTTTTCCCATAAAAAAAGACATCGGACACTGCAAGTGTGCCTTAAACCCGGCGTTTCCATCTATCAGAAGCTCTAAGTCCTTCTCAAGGATATTTTTAAGATACCTGCTGTAGACATTGTCTGAATTTAAAATCGCGGTGTCCGAGCTCTTTTCTATGATCTCCTCAATACTGAAATCACCGGATCCCTTCCCGGGATTAACTGCGCCGTAAACAACGTGGGACGGAAGCTTTCCACCTTCCTCCAAAAGTCTTTCATAGGCGTTGTCGCAAAGGTACGCGCCCAGGCTGTCCCCGCAAAGTACATATTTCTCGTGTGTTTTGGCCACATCCCTTATGAGGTCCAACAGCTCAAAAAGAAGGTCCTCGTAGCTGTCTGCAAAGGGGTCACCTGCTCTTTTCCCGTGACCGGGCATCTCATAAAAATAAACATCCGCCACCCCGGAAAGACCCTTTACCAGCGGGGCGTAGGTGACCCTGTCCCCTCCCGCATGGGGCACCAGGACCAGGGCAATCTTGTTAGAATCTGCGGTATCGCTCATATCTGCACTCTGCTATCTCCTCTCCGGTCATTGAATCATATCTGGCAAAAAAGTCTTCAAGCTCCGCGGACATCTGTTTGCAGATCTCATCAAGATTGTCTGCGGTAACAGGTTCAGGCTCTGGAATTATCCTGTCTATGACCTTCTTCTCATAAAGGGAGGACGCGCACATGCCCATGGCATCGGCAGCCTCCTTTTTCTTCTCGCTGTCCTTCCAGACTATGCTGGCGTAGCCCTCAGGAGTAATGACAGAGTACACGGAGTGCTCCAGCATCCACACCTCGTTGGCGATGGCAAAGGCCAGGGCTCCGCCGCTTCCCGCCTCTCCAACAATAATGGATAGGGTGAGGGTCTTAAGCTCCGATGCGCATCCCAGCATCTTTGCGATGATATCCGCCTGCCCCATTTCTTCTGCGCCTCTTCCGCAGGCAGCACCCATGGTATCAACAAAAAGCACCACGGGAATACCGAATTTCTCCGCTAGCTTCATGAGCCTTATGGCCTTGTGATGGCCTGAAGGAGATGCCATTCCCCAATTTCTTCGGATGGCCTCCTGAATATCCTGTTTGCCCTTCTGCTGTCCGATGGAGATAACGGGTCTTCCCTTAAAGAAGCCGATTCCTCCTACCACCGCAGGGTCATCTCCTGAAACTCTGTCCCCATGAAGCTGTGTAAAATCGGTAAAGAGCTTGCACATATACTCAAGTGCCGTGGGCCTTGTGATCTTCCTGGCAAGCTTGACATTCTTCCAGGCCTCGCTGAAGGCGTAGGCCTCCGGATCCTCGGATGGATCAGTAAGATGGTATCCGGCGCCGGTAAGAGGCTTTTGGGCTATATTCCTGCGGCCGGCTTTTCCGAAAACGTCCAGTAGATTTGTGAGATAATCACGCATCCTTAAGTTTGATACCACCTCGTCCACAAAGCCGTGCTCCTTGTGGAAGCGGGCGGTCTGGAAGCCTTCGGGGAGCGTTTCTCCTGTGGTCTGCTCGATGACTCTTTTCCCGGCAAAGCCTATAAGCGCGCCCTCCTCGGCAATGATGATATCCGCCAGAGTGGCAAAGCTTGCGGTCACGCCGCCGAAGGTGGGATTGGTGAGGACCGAAATATAGAGAAGCCCCTCCTGCCCATGCCTCACACAGGCCTGAGAGGTCTTTTGCATCTGCAATAAAGATGCTATCCCCTCCTGGACTCTTGCGCCGCCGGAAGCACAGAACAGCACAACCGGGAGCTTTTCCTTCGTTGCATGTTCGAAGAGCCGTGTTATCTTTTCCCCGACGTAATAGCCCATGCTTGCACGCAAAAAGCGGGCATCCATTATGCCGATAGCGACATTATGCCCGCCTATAGCGGCCCTCCCGGTGAGGACCGCCTCATATAATTCATATCTCTTGCGATGCCTCTCTATCTTGGCTCTGTACTCATCGTCGACAACCACCCTTCCGGTGTCGATGTCGTCCTCGTAGGCCGCAAAAGAATCCTTGTCTGTTATGGAATTTAATCTCTCATAGGTATTCATGTCAGAATTATAACATACCCGGGCCAAAATGGTCCCTAGAGAAGGGGCATGGGGCTATTTCAGAATAACTGCCCATTCACCAGATACTGAAACATCAGATCTGCTCCGGCCATGCCCATGGCAAAAAACGCCAGGATAAACATCAGCACAATTGCCCCCTTGTCGTAGACAAGATTATCGGAGCGCAGGTTTGATATCAGCACTTCCACGCCAAGCCCCACCAGTATCAGGGGCCACAGCTTAAATATCACATCGTAGCTTATTGCATTCACAAATAAATGAAGTATGAACATAACTCCAAAGGCGATGAAAACGATGCCTGTTGTTATAGTTCCCACTCTGTGTATCCTTGCAGTCTCCATATCATGCCTCCTTTGAATTAAGGCTCTTATCTTCTATCTGAGCAATATCAGCTGCAGGCTTTTCTTCTGCTTCAGAGGGGGCATCAAGCTCTTTTTTCTTGCCGATTATCATCCTTACGCCAATAACAACAAGCAGGATGGAAATCACAACCTGTGGAATATTGCTTACAAAGGGGTATATATCTTCCCAGTAATCTCCGGGGATCATTCGATATACCATGTCTGAGAAGTAATCCCAAAGCTGGGCAGCTCCGATAATGATAAGAATAGCAGCAACCCACTTCTTTACGGTTTTGTTTGAAAGACCGTTCCATTTGATATCCGAGAATTCTTCCCATACATATCTGTCTTCCATTTCTGCAATGCTCTGATCGTCCAAAGCCGCATAGTTCCTTGCGTGGAAGAAACCGTAAAACCAAACCACCGCAGTCAGCGGGATCAAAAAATCCAAGCCGCCGGCTATAACGATCGGTGAGAATGACAGGAAGAAAATAAGCATAAGTGTGAAGCCGTTCTTCATAAATCCCATATACATCTCTGCTGCTCCCGGCAGGAATGAGAACATAAATGTAAAAAATCTGTTTTTCTTCATCTTTTTCATAATTGATTACCTCCAACTTTACTCAAACAAACTCTGCATCTGTGTCTGTATATAACTCTCTGCTTTTTCCAGGTCCAGGGCACCTGAGCGCTTATTTAAAACCTCTTCTCTGGTCATAATGGATTTTCCTTGAAGGAATTCATCTCTCGATATGACATTTCTTTCTCTGACAACCTCTTCTCTGGACGCAATACTTACACCTGGATCAGGAATAAAAGGAACGATGCATACAAGAGCGATTGCAGCAGCCACCGCAAATCCGACTCTCAGGCAGTATTTACTGAATTCTACAGTCTTCCTGCGCTTTTTGTGCTCAATGAATGAAATGACATTTCTCTCAATACCGGCAGGTGCCTGAACAAGTTCTTTTCCCTCTATATCCATGATCAGCTTATCAAGATCATCATCGCTTAAGTACGGTATTATCTTATCGTTTTCGCTCATGCCAGCAGGTCCTCCTTCCTTATGGTTTTCTTAAGCATCTCTCTGGCCCTGTAGATATGGGACTGTACGGTTTTTAGCGGAACTCCGATACGGATTGAAATCTCTTTTGCCGTAAGGCCATCTTCAAAATGGAGCTTAGCCGGCGTCCTGTAGGGCTCCGAAAGCTCATCGCAGCTGTCTTTGAAAGACTTCATGATATCCGCTGTCAAGTATTGCTCAAGAGGGCCGTCCCGGCTTAGCGCCTCGCCCTGCGGCAGTTCATCATTGGAAGTGGCTACAGCCCGCCTCTCGGCTGCCCGCAGGTAGTCAATACATTTATTGCTTGCGATCCTGCACAGCCAGGCCTTTTCCGAAGAACCGTCGAACTCATTTATATGCTCATAGGCGGAAATAAAGGTCTCCTGCGTGATATCCTCCGCGGCAAAATAATCACCGGTCAGCTTAAGACATACTGAGAAAACCAGATTCTTGTACGTGCTCATCAGCTCTATTAACTTTTCCTTAGAATCTGTTTTCCCCATGTTTTTTTCCTTTATTTCGCTCTCCTCATATAATATAACGAATTACCCACATAAAAGTCTGCAAAAAAATAACGACTTTCGGAAAAAAATCCAAAAGTCGCATATTATCAATTTGTCCCTGCTGCCGCTCCGATTGATCAGTCAGGCGGCTTTTTCACCGCCGGGTCGGCACCCTTCTGCAAGATCATGAGATATCATTCACCAATGACATTTTACATAGTTAAGACACTCTGCTCTGTTTGTCTGATTCCAGGAATCAGGTACTCCGCAGGATTCGTACTCATCCCATATAGCTGACTCATCTGTCAGAGCCTTGGCAAGTGTACTGCCATCCTTATACAGCTTGATCATATTATCAAGGGACTTGATGTTGGATTCTGTCAGTACTCCTCCTGAAACATTTGCCAATTCCTCATTTGTAAGCTTCTTAATATTATCTGTATTATTATTATTCATTTTCATTTACCTTCCGTATTGTTTTTTGAACTACATTATTTTATACGAAAGTAAAAAAGATATGGCAAATTTTTTTCACCCCCATTTCAGGAAAAGTACTTGCCGGTTACAAAACGATGGAGTCTTCCTTTAATCATCAAAAGAATAAGAGAGATTATACAAGCATAAAGGGAAGTAAGCACCATCACAGCAAGGCTTGGGCCGATTGTAGCCGGATCAGACAGATGATGCATGAAAGCAACGAAACCAATCAGTACAACACATATTCCGGCAAGAAGCGTGGCTTTTATACCAAAGGTTAAAGCATATTCTGTTCTTTCTGATAACTGCATAAACTCTTCATCGGAATAGCTTTTTGATGAAAAAAGCAACTTGAAACTTCTGAAAAAATCTGCAAAATGACCGGAAGCGCCAAGGATAATAAGCTGAATACCAAGCAACGAGACTAAGGATGGAGGATCGATGAAGTAGATTATCATTCCTACTCCACCGGATATAATTGTAATCAGATAAATAAAGAGGCACAGCAAAATAATACCAACAACAGTCCCAATGACGGCGTTTCTGCCTTGTCTTTTGACATTTTCATTTGTTTTTATTAGTTCTACCATATTTTCTTCCGCCTTTCCGTTGTAATCCACGCTGGATAGGCGCTGCCCGGATAACAGTTCATTAATACTGATATCCAGTACCTTGCAAAGATCTGCCATAATTGAAGTATCAGGCATGCCACGCCCCGTTTCCCAGCGGGATATAGCTTTGTCACTAACTCCAATCTCGTCAGCCAGCTGTTTCTGAGTAAGGCCCTTTTCTTTTCTGATATCTGATATGAACTGTCCTGTTTTCTTTTGATCAATCATTTTTAACACTCCTATCAGCGCGTTAATGGTTACAACTTAAGCGTAGGATATTTCTAAGTATATTGTAACCTATAGAGCATAGATAAAAGTATATTTTATACTCTATGATTCGTAGATACACTATTTTTATAATGACACCAAGCTGCGCCGGGTAATCATCAAAAGTGCTTATGCTTAAAACCTTATAATCTGTACATCCATATACTCAGCTCCTGTTTTCATAATATCCCAGGATGTTCCCTGACCATATGTGTATCGAACAAAATAGTTAAACCACCTAGTACTATCAACAGCTTCCCCTATAATAATCAATACGTCCTTTATTGTACGTAAAAAGAGCCCCAAGTACAACGCTTGAAGCTCTCTATAAATTCAGTTGAAGTACCTTGTTTACATTTCCAGATCTTTTAGCTTTACTCTTATGCCAATATCCAGATGCTGCGGATAAGCATCCTTATACTTGTATATACTAAGTATTATTCCTAAAAAGATATATGCCAGAACTATATAACTGCCACCAACCGAGAAGAAGGGCATAAACGAATCTGTATACGGAATGATTCCCAAGTTCTCAAACAGGTTTAACAACATATTTACAAGCAGAACATTCATACAGCCTACACCCATTATCAGACCAAGCTGATTCTTACTCTTTGCTGATGCTATACAGCCTGTAATGATTATCGCTGCAACAGACGCAATGATCGCCACAACAATCAATGCGCCATACTTATTAGCCAGATATGTAAGCAGGAAATCACTGTTTGGGTTAGGCAAATACCCCAATACCTCTTTTCCTGATCCTCCAACAAAATTCACGGTATTGAAAGATCTAACTGTCTTCGTTACATATGCAGCATCGTTATCAAGATATAAGAAGGCTCTAATCCTTTCCATCTGGTAATTTGACAGTCGACTATTCTTATACAGTAATGCCAGAAGTCCTATCGGGAGAACTGTTATAGCTATCCATAATGTACTTATTGTAAGCTTCTTCGGAACCTTAAACCAGCCCTTTGCTACAGCTATTGATAGTTGTACAGTCATAGTAATTATCATCACAACTGCTGTCGACAGCCTTGGCCATCTAATCACAATAATTGAAGGTATGACCATCCACGCAAGCGCCTTAAAAAATGCACCAGCTGAACTTCCACGATATTTATACACTATAGCTCCATAAAGCGGGATATAAAGAAGCATAAATGCTGATGTAAGAAAATAGATAGGCCCAAATCGTAAATACATGTGTATTCCGTTAATAGTAATCCCCAGGCTTCCAAGCAGTAAAAGTCCAAGCATTCCCAGGGCTATTACCTTCGCATATTTAGCAATAACAGTATAATCGATCATGTATACTGCAATCATAGCAATGATCCCAATAAAAACATTAGTATAAAAACCATGACTTCCAAGTACACTGATTGCCTCATCCGCTCCTGATGCATCATATGCCACAATTTCGTGAATAACACTGCTTATCAAGCCAATAAATATGGATATAATAATGACGTTCCATGCAAGTCTGGGTTTGTGCACACGATCCATGGAAATACCAACTTCAACCGGATCTCCCATGTCAGCGACTGCAGCCCTTTCCGCAGCTTCTCTGTCCATCCCGGCTGCCATGTTGTCACTTATCTGATCTTCTATATGTGCTCTCAGCTCATCCGCAATCCCCTTGTGAGCTTTCTTAAATCGTACCTGTTCAAGTAACTTCCCTATGTACTCCTCCATTGTCATATCCCCATCGCCAATACATTTGCTATCGCCCCTGAATACACATTCCACTCTTCAGTTTTGCTTTTGAGAAGCTTTTTCCCCTCTTTTGTAATGCTGTAATACTTTCTTGTCTTCCCCAGAAACTCCTGCTCGTATACCTTTAGCATTCCCTTTTCTTCCAAGCCATGAAGAAGCGGGTAAAGCGTCCCAGCCTTAAGCTCAAAGACATTCTGGGATTTCTTTCTGAGAGTATCAATCATCTCATATCCATACATATCTTTTTCTGACAAAAGCTTCAGAATCAGCATTGTCATGCTTCCAGTTAAAAGAGATTTATCAACAACCATCTCGCCCTCCTTATATAGGCTATCTATATATTGCTTATCTATATACTATATCGATACTCGATATATGTCAACACTAAAAAGGTTTTCAATCCGAAGCTTGAAAACCTTTTAAAATTCGATATTTACTTTGTTGGAGCCATCATTCCTTTATTTATTCAAATCTTCAGGCGAAAAATCTTTGAACCTATATAGCACAGTAGATTCACCTGTTAAGAGGTTTTTCTTCTCTTGCCATAATGTAGTAAGCTTTATCTGTCCAACTGTTCTGTCAAAATCTGGATTTGCAACGAAAGATCTGCAAAAATACTCACTATCTGCACCATCCACTGAATCCAAATATACAAATATCTGTTCAGCATCTACTTCCGTTTGAAGAAACAGCTCTGATTCTATCCTGGACTTACCTTTTTGGTCTTTTTTAAGCCTAAAAACTAGTTTATTCTCATCAAAAGCTCGTTCTAAAAGATGTAGATAATCTATCTTGTTTTTGACAAAGCTCTTCTCGAAAAATAATGACTTTTCCAATTGTTCTACAGTAATAAGTCCATCTAATGCTTTTTCAAAAGTAATGTTCCCACTTTCACTATGAATCTTTAAGTCTCGCAATTGTCCGATCCCCTCAAGATGGTGAAAGTCTACTTCAGCAAATCTGATTCTAACCTCAAAGCCTTTGCCTTTGTATGCCAAGCAGAAATAGTATTCTATAGTTAAGAGCTTTTCAAATGCTTCCGCATTTGTTTTAATCTTATTTTCCACGCCGCCTCCATAATTAAAGCCCCGACTCTCGTCGAGGCTTTAATTATATAGTGTTTTCTTTTCAGCTTACGCCTAACTGGCTCGCGGTTGTCACACTAAACCCGCCCATAGACTCCATGTATCCCCCTGCCAGTAGGGATTTACACTTCACAGCCAACAAATGCTCAAAGTCATTTGTTACAACTTTAATATACAGTGTAGAAATCAACCTGTCAATTAAAATTTTTCAAAAAACAACTTCCAGAGAAACTCTGGAAGCTGCATAAAATCTAGATTTGTTAAGAATTACTCAACGATTGTAGCAACCTTACCTGATCCAACTGTACGTCCACCCTCACGGTTTAACGTTAATTATATCTATATCACAAGAACTGGGTTATTTCAGAAAGACCTGTTGTATCGTCTGAGTGTATCAGAAAATCTGCTATTTTTCTAAGTGATTCGTCTTCAAGGTAAGGTGCTATCTTCGTAAGTTCTGATACTTTATTAGCTTTGATTGCTTTGTCTACCAATACATCCAATGCCTCTTCGCTCATATAAGCTGCCAGCTCAGAAAGGCCATCCATATCATCCAAATCAATTCTGGAAGCCAAATCATCCAGCGTTTCTTCTTCAAGAAATGGTGCTAGTTTTACTAGATCCTTCATTCTAGCGGTTCCCATTCTTTTACAGATAGCATCTAGTGTCTCCTCTGATAAAAATGATGCCAAAGCCACAATTCCATCCATATCGTTTATATTAAGTCTAGCAGAAAGATTATCTAAAGCCTCATCAGAAAGATATGGAGCCAAAGCTACAATCCCATCCATATCATTTACATCAACTTCTTTAACAATCTCTTCAAGATATTCATCTTCAAGGAAAGGTGCCAGCTGAATCAAAGCCTGCAGATTCAGTTTACGATCACCCGTTGTTTTTTTGACCTCCTCCTGTAATACCATTGGCGGAAGTATCGACGCAACTTCAGTAAGTTCCTCTCCTGTCAGTGGTTCAGGACTTTTCTCTAATACCTTTTCTATAGCAACACTTCCATTATCATCACCGAGTAAATCTGTAACACTTATATCAAGAGCCTTAGCAATATCTGAAATCTTTGCTATATCTGGCATAGAGCTTCCGCGTTCCCAATTTGAAACTGCCTGATAACTCACCCCTACTATATCTGCAAGCTCTAACTGTGTCATGTTTTTCTTGGTTCTGGCATTTTTGATATTCCTGGCTACTTTTTTCATATCTAACATAATGAGTATTCTCCTTTGAGTTTTATAGGTAACTGGCCGGTTCCCTTTGCTTGATTAAACAATACCCGACAAGTTTGAATCTGTATATCAATTTGTACTTGAGTCTCTAAAGAGGAGCATTTCAACCTTACTCAAGCGCCAATTGAGTGCTTCTCCAATCATACAATTCTGCTACTGTCTTATCATCTGTAGTAACATGTAAGATTCTATATGATTACCTAATGCTATTCCCCAAGAAATAATTATATCAGCATGTTAAAAATCATCAAATAATCTATACAAAGAAAAAGCGGTCTACAATCCACTTGATTGCATACCGCCGAATAAAACTCTAGCTTTTCTTACTTATCCAACACCTTCTCCAACCTCATATTCATGAGTTGTTTCTTCATCTTCAGAATCAGAAATGCCGGTTATAGTCTCATTCATCTGTAGATACCTGACAGGAACATAAATGCCATCAGCACCCCAAGGCTGCAGCATACCAACACTGATGTCATAATCAACGTCATTGAAATTTATGGCAATAAAAGAGGAGGCTTCAGGAGATTCCACAGGTAAAAGAGTCACCTTTGCTTCATCATCTGACAGATTAAGAAGGTACCTTGCTGCTGTTATAGGATCAAAGAGCTTCTTGTAATTAGCTCCGGTATTGTCCTTGGCATTTCTATTTAGATATTCTCCCAGACCATTTTGAGTATAGTCTAGAGCATCCATAAGCATACCGCTGGCATCCCAGGCATTTTCATAATCTTCAGAAGTTTCAAGCTCTTCATATCTTATAAACTCTTCTGAAACCACCTTATAATCGCCATTTTCATCTTTACCAACAGTGATATACTCTTTCCATAAATATACATGGGGCTCTGAATCAATAGCACAGTAGACTATCTCTGCCTCATTCCTGTCATCATCTGTATATGTGTAAGCGCAGCTTCGATTTGCATCAGGATTCAAACCCGGCCATGGGCTGGTCCATCCAAATGTAGCGTTGTCACCATCTGTATCCAAAAGTCCTTCTTCAGTAAGAGTCCTTTGTACCTCTTCAGTAGAAGCGTTTAAAATTCCCAAAACATTTCTGTCTCTAAAATCTTCGCACCATTTTTCTATAAATCTGTCTTTGGTCATTACTATACTTGCATCTGTACCGGAACTTGCATCAATCATATCTTTTTCTTTTGACGCACTTGTAAAAAAGCTTGTAGAAAGCCCTGCGCATACAATTGCCAGCATAACGATAAGCCAGAAAGTAGGCTTCCTGTAATTAAATATCTGCTTTACTCTCGTTCCAACGCCCACTTCACCAAACGCCAGTGGATATGCCAGAACAAGCCTCTTGTGCGTACTGCATAACAAGAGTGAATTAGCATAAGATTTCTTCTCGTCAAGTGACATGTGGCTTATGACTTTCTCATCACAGGCAAGTTCAATATCCCTGCAAAAAAGAGCATATGACACCCATACAAGTGGATTGAACCAATGCACCGCAAGGATCAGAAATCCAAACTGTTTCCTGATATAATCAAGGCGCTTAATATGTGCCTTCTCATGAGCAAGCACGTTTCTGATCGTCTCATCATCAAGTCCTGATGGAATATAGATCACTGGCTTTAATACTCCGAGAATAAATGGTGTATCAATCTCGTCGCAGACAAACACATTGTTCTCATTATCAAGCTTGATAGACTCTCGGGTCTTTTTGCGAATAGAGATGTAGCTGAATACTGCGTAAGCAAGAATCACAAGAATACCGAAAAGCCAGATCATCTGAAGGCGAATAAAGAAATCTCTTCGCTGCATTGTCAGATCTGAATTTTGGCCTTGTATAGGTTCAATAATTATCTGCTCATTTGGAAGGTAATCAATTCCTTCACTGTCAGGCTCAGTTACGTCAGACGCATTTGGAGTATATTCATGGGTAACTATCTCATTAGTCCCCATCTCATAGTCGTGATCCGTAAAATATGTATATGTAATACTGTCAGATTCGTTATTTCCATAGAAAAAGGTTTCTAATCTGTCCCCAATATTTGGGATAAATCCAATCGATGCCTCAAACTGGAATGGGAAAATGAGTCTAAGCGCCACAATTGCCCATAACACCCCCATAAACCATTTTGGTGCCTTCTTTAATGGAATTCTTATAAGAATCACAGCGAACATAAGAAAAGAGGCTGCAGCGCTGATCTCTATAACTTTGATAAACAATGTCCCCATCTATGTTTCCTCCAAAATTCTCCGATATCAGTCTTTTGCGCTGTCAATTATCCTGCGGATCTCTGCTATCTCTTTTGACGAGAGCTTCTGTCTTGAAGTGAATGCAGCAAGAAATGCAGGAAGCGATCCCCCAAATGTCTCTTCCACAAACTGCTCACTCTTTCTTGTGTAGAACTCTTCCTTGGAAATAAGCGAAGTAACTACACCATCTATATTCTGGAACAATCCTTTTTCACAGAGCTTTTTAAGAACTGTGTAAGTAGTTGATTTCTTCCATCCAAATTCATCAGCGCACAGCTTCACTAGTTCTCCGGAAGCAATAGGTTCTTTTTCCCATATGCGCTCAGCAAACTGCATTTGAACTTCCCCAATTTCCATAGCCGGTCTCCTTTATTGTTTTGGTCTATTTGCTATCGACTATTTTAGTTTATAGCCAATAGACCATCTTGTCAATCTTTATATAATAAAAAAAGAAGCACTGATGTCTACAATGCTTCTTCACTTCATTTATGTATTTTTCAGCCAATCCATAGAACAAAGGTAGTCATAAAACGTCTGATATTTCGGAACTTCCCACTTACCTTCTACATATGCAAGCAGATCTGTATCAGCTCTGTAATTTTCGATTGCACATTTGCCATACGAGTATAAATGGTCACAATCTTTTCCCAACCAGAAATTCCCAGACTCCACATCATAAAC
>SVGA01000019.1:16188-23951 GCA_015056575.1 Butyrivibrio sp. | reverse complement strand
ATAGCTTCGTAGCTGTCATTGTGCCTGTAGAAATCATTCAGATCATATCTCATCTTATGCCTAAAGGTATTTCTATCACCATCTTCCTCAGATAATGATACAAATGAACATCTGTATACTTGCGGTATATAGAAAGACGCTTCCTGAGACTCTTCAGCCTTTTTCCCACAAGCGCATAGCTGAAAGGCCATCAATGCCAATAATAAGCCAATCGCACACCGCATCCTTATTCCCTTATGTATCTTCTTCCAAAACATATAAAACATCCTCATCAGCATCATAGATAGCTACTGTGCAGTTTATTGAATGTCTGTTCCACAATTCAGACTCATCATATGGATTTTGGGCCTGCGAATGACGATCATAGAAGAAATAATAGCCGTTTGTAACCTCCGGAATAGCCTCTGCGCACTCATTACCAATGGTATTTCTTATCAGATTGAAAACATTTTCTGAAAGCGGCAGTTCTTTCCATAATTCCGACTCTTCCATTTCAGGCTGCATAGAACTATCGGTATATTGGTAAACATGTAGACTACTACCATCCCCATGAAAACCGCCATGTGTGTCCATAGCATTCAACGGATCGCCCCAGATCACATTTATCCCACCTTTGTCATATAGCCACAATAGCGTAGGATCAGAAGCTGATGCACTGCCATCATAAAGTAAGTATGAAGTAGCAAGAGATATGCAAATTATACCTGGCAAAAAGAACAGAAGCCTTGCAGGAAACTTTATCTTTTCCTTCCACACAAAAATGAACGCAAGAAAATTTGCCACAATGAGCGGAATAGTTCCTACCAGCAATGTTATCCCTGCACCTTCCCATCGGTACATCGGAAGCATCGCATCTGGATTTGGAATTGATGTGTCATGCATAATATATGGCACTGCGTAATAAATCAGGCAAATCAGTCCTATAAAATTTAATGCGGTTATTATGGCTGTTCCAACCTTTTTCATACAATAACTCTCCCACCATTTTCCCCATCTATAAACGTACAACAGTGCATAGCTCTGTCAGCCATGCACTGTAATAATATTACACCATCTTCCTAATTATTGCTTGCAATAATAATTTCTTCTGCCATATCCATCATTTCATCTGCATCCATTGACGTATCGAAGGAAAGAATACAATAGTCCACTTCACCCATCACAAAATTAACCGTGCTACACATTTTTGTTTCTCTTTCATCACTACCGTCACTAATAAAGAAATGCGGATCATTAGCATCCCTTTCTTTTTCTTCGTCTGTCAAAACCTCGCCAACGGGAACAAGCAGATACTCATCACAACTATAATAAACATCTACATCTTCAACCTTTCGGCTTGCCAAGGCATCCTTCGAGATGTCGCCGCCAACCATACTCTTTGGATCCATATAGATAGCAACGTATGGTTCATTCTCTTTAACATAATTCATGCTTATACCTTTGTAAGACAGAATATCATTAAAATTATCATCCTGTGTTGTAGATTCGCCTATTTCCATATAATCAAACTCATAGCCATTAGAAAATGATTCTACAGCGGTAATGTCCAGCTCCGCCTGCTGTTCAAGCTTTTCAAGATCGCCAAAATTTCTTGTTCGTGTTTCTATCTTATTATGGCTAACTACGCCTGTCGCAATTCCAGTAGCTGCTGCTGTCACCCCGAATACCATTATGCATGCAGCAACTATTATCGCCGTTTTCCTTACTCCAATTCTTTTTTTCATCATGCCTTCCTTTCTGATCGGACTAATCTTAGTTAAATCCGATATCATCTTTTCTTTTTTGTCATCAGAAAGTCTGATAAGGCTCATAGATTCAATATACTCTTTATTTCTATATTCACTCATGTCGATTCTCCTTGCCTAATCGTTAACCCGTTTCAACATACCAGGATCATTCATGATTGAAAGCCTGAGTTTCTTTCGCCCGCGAGAAAGATACATATTAATCGCTGATTCTTTTTTCCCCAGAAGCTCCGCTATCTCCTTTGCTGAATACCCCTCATAGTAAAAAAGATAAATACTGATACGATAGTTCCTAGGCAGCTTCATTACTTCTTCAGTGATTCCAAGATCCGGTGGGGTAACAGCTTTAACATCATCTGCTTCCTCCAGTACTGTGGTCTTTTTGAAAAATGCACTCTTCAATTCGTTTTTACACATGTTTATAGTGGTTCTGATAACCCATGCTTTTTCATGTTCCAGACTATCAAACTGTGGATCCGATGTAATATATTTCACCAAAACTGCCTGACATATGTCCTCTGCATCAGTAGTACTCTTAAGATAATTGGTACCGATGCGCATAATCATGTCAGTGTAGCTCTCCACCAACCGTCTTGCTTCTTTCTCCTCCATACGTCTACTCACTTTCTGATATCTTTTAGAAGGCCCTCTATATATAATACAATTCAGGTTACTGAAACCTAACACTAAAAACACAAAAGCCTCCAGAAAATTTCATTCTGAAGGCTGCTCATAGGTATCCGGATGGACGTCTTAATACTTTCTATTTACGACAGCGCGACAACTAAGATAGATTACCTCCATCCCGCAAACTGCATAGAAACACATCTGCGACTCTGCCACATGCCCCATTGGTCTAAGTATTATACCTAAACCACAAAAGAGGAAAATCGAAAAGCGAAGAGCCCACGACCGAGCTTTATCGGCAATGAATTGTGTTCTTTCATCCTCATTCGAAATATCTACATATTTTGCATACTTCGGATCATTTTTGTATTTCACTGAAAGCACCAGCCGTACTGCAGAAACTCCGATAATTGCATCTCCCATTCCACTCCAAAAGCTGTCAATATACCCCAGACTTCCTGCAGCACACAAAACCACACCCACAATTAACAACGCGATATACAAGATATTTCTCTTCTGGTTACTCATACAACTAATCCTCCTCAAAAATGAACACTTCTTCTATGCAGAGCTTAAACAACTTTGCAATCTTATGTGCCAACCCGATTGAAGGATCATATTTTCCTTTTTCCAGTGAAATTATCGTTTGTCTTGACACTTCCAATTGATCTGCCAGATCCTGTTGCGTCAGCCCGTTTGCTTTTCTTAATTCTGAAATACGGTTAACCATGCCTTTCGTTCCTCTTATGTAAAGTTTGCTTTACATTTTCATTATACTTCTGTTTTTGATTATGTCAAGCACACTTTACATTTTCGCCAAATTATAGTCTAAGTACCGCAAAAACCCACAATAAAATACCACAAAAACTCATAATAAAACGCCACAAAAACACACAGTGATTATTGACCATTCCCGATTTTTACTATATTCTTTTACTTAGAGAGGTGTTGATATGAGCGAGTATTTACATAGAATAATAGATTCAGAATTAGAACTACGTTTAGAGGCATCTGGAGCGACACTGATAATAGGGCCAAAATGGTGTGGGAAAACAACTACCGCCGAGCAACAGGCAAAAAGTGTATTAAAAATGCAGGATCCTGATATGAGAGAGTCCTATCTGGCAACAGCAAACACTAAGCCTTCACTATTGCTAAAAGGAGATAACCCTCGCCTCATAGATGAGTGGCAGGAAGCACCTGTGCTATGGGATGCAGTAAGAACTGCAGTTGATAACCGTGGGGAAGATGGGCTCTTCATACTGACAGGCTCTACATCAGTTGATGAAAAGAAGATACATCATACCGGGACGGGAAGAATCTCACGTCTTAAGATGTATCCAATGAGCTTGTTTGAATCTATGGAATCTAACGGAAAGATATCACTAAAAGATCTTTTTGATGATCCAGACTTTGATATAGATGGAATCACATCCGATATGAAAGTGGAAGACCTGATTTTCGCAGCTTGCAGAGGCGGATGGCCCTCAACACTGCGGAAAAAATCAGATGCAGCAAAGCTATTTGTTGCAAAAGATTATCTGAGAAATGTGTGTGAATCAGATATTTCGACTGTAGATGGAACCAGTAGAAATCCAACGCTAACAGAAGCAATTCTGAAATCATACTCAAGAAATATTTCCACATTGGCAAAAAAGAGTAACATTTTCAGAGATATTAATGCAAAGGCTGAGACTTTATCACAAGGTACTCTTGACTCCTATTTGACCGCTTTGGAAAGACTTTTCGTTATTGAAGACATTGAGGCATGGTGTCCGTCGATCCGATCGGCCTCTGCTATACGCTCTGGATATAAGCGGGAGTTTATAGACCCTTCTATCGCTGTAGCATCTTTAGGACTTACTCCTGATTATCTGGAGATGGATCTGAAAACCTTTGGATTTATATTTGAGTGCATGAGTATCAGAGATTTGAAGGTATACTCTCAGGCGATAGGCGGGAAAGTATCCTATTATCATGACCGATATGGTTTAGAAGCAGATGCTGTTCTACATATTGAAGATGGACGATATGCCCTAATTGAATTTAAGCTTGGAAGCAAGGAAATCGAGGAAGGCGCCTGCCATCTATTAAAAATACAGGAGCTAGTCCGTGAATATAACAAAACTGAAAACCAGGTACCACTCAGAGAACCCGATTTGCTTATTGTAATTACTGGTGGAAACATGGCTTATACAAGAGATGATGGGGTCAAAATTATCCCATTAGCATGCCTTAAAGACTGAGCTGTCAAAAGCTCAGTCTTCAATAATTTACTCTACAAGTTGTCCATAGAATAGAAGTTCTGGATTCTCCCCATCTGTGAGAATCATGTACTTAAAGGGTTCATCTGCTATAAACTCTTTTACTTCCGGCTCTTCCAAAACACAGCCTTCAGTCATCATGACTGCTGTCGCAGCAGCAGCTTCAATGCCCTTCTCATCTACCTTGATCTTGGTTTTCTGTATTATGTCAGAGATAAAGAGCTGCATCTCATCGCTCATGACAGAGAAGTCTGCATCAGGTGAAAAAGCCTCATCAGCACCTCGTGCCTTACAGAAGTCGATTAGCTGATTATCTGACAAAGTTGTCTCGGATTCAAATTTTGGTAGTTTGACAGCAACCTCCTCATAATTTGCAGTAGCCATCTTTGTTATCACATCATCCACTTCACCAAGGATAAATACTGCATTTATTCCACCGTTCATGGGGAGGACAACAAATTTGCCACTCTCATCTTCGTAGTATCTGAAACTGTTCTGCTGGTTCATGAAATCTTTTTTTACTGTCTCTCCGGAAAGTGTCTTGAAATCGCCCTCCTGAGTGGCAGACTCAAAGAAATCATTGATCCATGATGTGCGGAGATACAGGGTATTTACGAGAACCAGATCCGCATAGGACAAGTCGTTACTGATGGATGGGATAAGGCCATTGGTGTTATCGTTGATCCAGTTATTTACCGTATCTGTAATCTTGTCTTCAGAGACATTTTCAGCTGTTGCACCAAAGGTTTCTTTTACATATTCCATATACTTTTGGGACAGTTCGCCACTGGACTTCGTGTTTCGCCAGATAGAGTTTTCCAGGTCAAAAGCACCATCCGGCTCCTGCGCATCATCTCCATAATAATCCCGGTATTCATTAAATTCTTCCCGGGCTGTTTTTAACCATTCATTATAGGAATCAACTGAGGCAGTTACGCTTTTGTACCAGGCGTTCAATTCATCCATGGAGTCAAAGTCCATAGCCTTTAAGAGCTCATCTTTGGTTTCACTGTCTGCACCCGAGACTGCAAGTGCCAGAGCCGCCCTGAAGGAGGTTGGTGATATCATATAGTTCTTATCTGCAAAACCGTATTTTTCAATAAAGTCTATGAGTGAACTGTTGAAGTCCATGTTGATATCCACCTCTGGAATATCGGAAATATTGGTATTTGTTGCAACAACAGTGTTTTCGTCAGAAATAGATATTCCTTCTTCCTTAGAAGTGGTCTGCGTATTGCCCTGTGTTTCAGTATTGCCACAGCCTGAAATGATTCTGATAACCACTAGTAGTGACAGTATCGTTGATACTATTCTCTTTTTCATAATGTCCTCCTATGTTATTACTGCTTAAAGAATACTCTCCAGATTCCCTCATTTGGATCGATGCATACAACTATTGCATCCTCATTAAGTACAAAGAACTTTGTCTCTGATGACCTGTCAAAGTTTTGCTGTCCATTTTCTAAAGGTTCGTCATCAGTGTATGATGAAACCTGGAGTAAGCCATCTTCATAAATCTCGCCGATAAACTCTTGGCCTGAATCCTTATAGACTGCCCCTTCGTACATGACCATCGCGGGATAATCGGAATCAACAGACTCTGTTTCTAATGATTCTTCTGTAGCTATCTCTTTATTATCCTCTGTGACTTCAAGACCGTCTGTTTGTTCAGCTGATTCGGGAGTTCCGGACGTCACCATGGGAGATCCTTCAGTCAATTCTGGAACAGCTTCTTCAGTTTCTTCTGGAACAGCTCCAAGCATCGTGACTTCTCCAGTTTCATTAATAGATTCATATGCTGGAGCCATGCGATTGTATCTGATTACTATTCCGGCTACAACCAGAAGCAAAAGACCTGCAGCAGCAAGGTAGTAGCTCCCAAGATGTGCTATTTTGTGATGTTTTGTAACTGCTTTATCAGCGTCGTTTATGTACTTTGGATCAATGCCACCTATGGAATCTAATAAATCATGCTCGTTCATAAATTGAATCCTCCATCTACAAGATGCTTCTTTAATTTCTCCCTCATCCTGAAAAGACTGGTTTTTACTTTGCTCTTGGGAAGAGAGTATTTTGTGCATATCTCAGTTACAGAATCAAAGTACCAGTACCTTCTGACAAAAATGTTCCGCTGTTCATCAGAGCATGAGTCAAGGAAACTGTTTATGCACTCAATAAGTTCTTTTGCATCATATTCCTGTGATGCATCAGCACTTCCCGGGATACATTCCTGCATCTCGTCAGTAAGCTCACAGTACAGTGCAGACCGCTTTTGTCTACTCTCATGACGGAGCCTGTCTATGGCAAGACTACGGACAATCTTTCCAACAAAGGGAAAAAGATAAGTCCTTGGTTCGTTAGGTGGTATCAGGTTCCAAGTCTGAAGGTATGCATCATTTTCGCATTCCTCTGACGTTTCTGTGTCTGACAGCACATTTTGGGCTATTCTTTTAAGTTTAGTCCCGTATTTCTGTGATGTATACTTTATCGCTGATTCATCTCTTGATAAGTAGAGCTCTACAATCTGTGAGTCATCCATGAAGATGATCCTCTCTTTCTTTTTTAAGGCCTTCACTCTATATAGCGTCATTAATGATAGCATGGTTACATTTTTTGAGAAAATATTTTTTCAGGTGATATGTTTCTGCCGCCTGGATCGTATTATAGTTAGAAGGCCTTCTAAAAATACAGAAAGAGAGTTATGTCATGGAGGAAAAAGAAGCAAGGCGGATATTGGAAACATATGCTGACATGATACTAAGGATCAGCTACAGCTATCTACGCAGGACTACTGATGCAGAGGATATCTGTCAGAATGTAATACTGAAACACCTGTCCTCCCACCAAAGGTTTGATAGCCGCGAGCATGAGAAAAACAGATAAAAGATATCAAAAAATGGTAATGAAAACTCCCAGTAAAATGGGGATTTTTATTTTATGGCACCGTTTTGACACCGGCAATCATTATTTCGATAATTTTACACACAAAAAGGGTTTCAAGCCGAAGCTTGAAACCCTTTAATAATTCAGTGATCATGCGATCTGATAAGAATTACTCTACGATTGTAGCAACCTTACCTGATCCAACTGTACGTCCACCCTCACGGATAGCGAACTTAAGACCCTG
>SVGA01000019.1:0-16178 GCA_015056575.1 Butyrivibrio sp. | reverse complement strand
CCATAGCGATTGGGTGAATAAGCTCGATAGACATTGTTACGTGGTCACCAGGCATGCACATCTCAACACCATCTGGGAGGTTGCAGACACCTGTAACGTCAGTTGTTCTGAAATAGAACTGAGGTCTGTAGTTTGTGAAGAAAGGTGTATGACGGCCACCCTCGTCCTTAGTAAGAACGTAAACCTCAGCAGTAAACTTTGTGTGGCATGTTACTGTGCCGGGTTTTGTAATAACCTGACCTCTCTGGATGCCATCACGATCAACACCACGGAGAAGAAGACCAACATTATCACCAGCCTCGCAGTAATCCATAGTCTTTCTGAACATCTCGATACCGGTACATACAGACTTAGAAGTCTCTTCCTTGATACCAACGATTTCGATTTCGTCGTTGAGGTTAAGGTGACCTCTCTCTACTCTACCGGTAGCAACTGTTCCACGACCTGTGATTGTGAATACGTCCTCAACAGGCATAAGGAAAGGCTTATCTGTCTCACGAGTAGGTTCAGGGATATAGCTATCTACTGTATCCATGAGCTCCATGATCTTATCACCCCACTCAGACTTAGGATCCTCAAGAGCCTTAAGAGCTGAACCACGGATGATAGGTGTGTCATCTCCGGGGAACTCATACTCTGTAAGAAGGTCTCTGATCTCCATCTCAACGAGGTCAAGAAGCTCGGGATCGTCAACCATATCGCACTTGTTCATGAATACGATGATGTAAGGAACGCCTACCTGACGAGCAAGAAGAACGTGCTCTTTGGTCTGAGCCATAACACCATCAGTAGCAGCAACAACAAGGATAGAACCATCCATCTGAGCTGCACCTGTGATCATGTTCTTAACGTAGTCAGCGTGGCCGGGGCAGTCAACGTGTGCATAGTGTCTGGTAGCTGTCTCGTACTCGATGTGAGCTGAGTTAATTGTGATACCACGCTCCTTCTCTTCAGGAGCCTTATCGATCTGATCGAATGCAACAGCAGGGCTGAATCCTCTGTCAGCGAGAACTGCTGTGATAGCAGCTGTAAGAGTTGTCTTACCATGGTCAACGTGTCCGATGGTACCAATGTTAACATGGGGTTTGGTTCTGTCAAACTTAGCTTTTGCCATTTCTAAATATCCTCCTTAGTGAAATGTTCATCAACATTTTCATTCATAATTTAACCGACTATATCGATTATATTAAAAGTTCACCTTTAAATCAAGCACAAACTTAGATTTTTAGGGACTTTTCTTAGATTTTGGTCATCAGTTGCCCTTGTTTGAAAGGACTTTATCCTGAACGTTCTTGGGAACAGGTGAATATTTCTCGAAGAACATTGAATAGTTACCACGTCCCTGTGTTCTGGAACGAAGGTCTGTAGCATAACCAAACATCTCTGCAAGCGGCACATGTGCTCTGACGATCTTGCCGCCGCCAAGGTCATCCATACCTTCAACCTGTCCACGACGAGAGTTAATATCACCGATAACATCTCCCATGTACTCCTCAGGCATAGTAACCTCGACCTTCATGATGGGCTCAAGAAGAACAGGAGCACCCTTCTGCATAGCATCCTTGAATGCCATAGATCCGGCAATGTGGAATGCCATCTCTGAAGAGTCTACCTCGTGGTATGATCCGTCGTATACAGTAGCGTGTACACCTACAACAGGATATCCACCAAGTGTTCCGGCCTTCATAGCCTCTTCGATACCTTCGCTGATAGGCTGGATGAATTCCTTAGGAATAGCACCACCGACAACTTCGCTATCGAATGCATAAAGGTTATCTCCGTTGGCATCCATGGGCTCAAAACGAACTTTACAGTGTCCGTACTGACCACGTCCACCAGACTGCTTAGCATACTTGGACTCTACGTCTACTGCCTTTGTAATAGCCTCTCTGTAAGCAACCTGAGGTGCACCAACGTTAGCCTCAACCTTGTACTCTCTGAGAAGTCTGTCAACGATGATATCAAGGTGAAGTTCACCCATACCGGCGATGATAGTCTGACCTGTCTCAGGATTTGTATGTGCTCTGAATGTAGGATCCTCTTCAGCAAGCTTCATAAGAGCCTCATCCAGCTTCTGCTGACCGGCCTTGGTCTTAGGCTCGATAGCAAGCTCAATAACGGGATCAGGGAACTCCATAGACTCAAGAATAACAGGATTCTTCTCGTCGCAGAGTGTATCACCTGTTACTGTGTTCTTAAGACCTACAGCAGCAGCGATATCACCTGAATATACCTTATCAAGATCTGAACGCTTATTAGCATGCATCTGAAGGATACGTCCAAGACGCTCCTTGCTGTCCTTTGTACTGTTGAGGACGTAAGAACCTGAATTTGCAGTTCCACGATATACACGGAAGAAAGCAAGCTTTCCTACGAAAGGATCGCTGACGATCTTGAATGCAAGAGCTGCAAAAGGGCCATCGTCTGTTGACTCAACTTCGATCTCATTGCCGTCCATATCTGTACCCTTACATGCAGGGATATCAAGAGGTGAAGGCATGAACTCGATTACTGCATCAATAAGCTTCTGGATTCCTCTGTTTTTGTGAGCTGATCCACAGCATACAGGGAATGCCTTACACTCGCAAGTTGCCTTACGAAGTGCTGCCTTAAGTTCATCAACTGTGGGCTCCTCACCCTCAAGGTACTTCATCATAAGGTCTTCATCAAGATCGCAGATCTTCTCAACGAGCTCGCTATGATAAAGCTCAGCGTCGTCTTTAAGATCAGCAGGGATCTCACCAATGGTAACATCCTCGCCCTTATCATCGTTGTAGATGTAAGCCTGCATCTCGAAAAGGTCGATGATACCCTGGAACTGATCCTCAGCTCCGATAGGGATCTCGATCATAATTGCATTTTTCTTAAGTCTGTTACGGATCTGATCAACAGCTCCGTAATAGTTAGCGCCAATGATATCCATCTTGTTGATGAATGCCATACGAGGAACGTTAAATCCGTCAGCCTGACGCCACACGTTCTCAGACTGAGGCTCAACGCCTTCCTTAGCACTGAATACACCAACTGCACCATCAAGTACACGCAGTGAACGCTCAACCTCAACGGTAAAGTCTACGTGACCGGGGGTATCAATGATGTTGATACGATGCTCTAAAGCACCGGGCTTAGCCTTTCCGTTTTCCTGAAGTGTCCAGTGGCAAGTTGTTGCTGCAGATGTGATCGTGATACCACGCTCCTGCTCCTGTTCCATCCAGTCCATGGTAGCAGTTCCTTCGTAGGTCTCACCAATCTTGTAGTTAACACCGGTATAGTAAAGAATACGCTCTGTAAGAGTAGTCTTACCGGCATCAATATGAGCCATGATACCGATGTTCCTGGTTCTCTCCAATGGGTATTGTCTATCAGCCAAAGGTTCTTCCTCCTATAAATAATTAAACCCTGGTCAACTCACACAGATGCAAAGATTAGAATCTGTAGTGTGAGAATGCCTTGTTTGCTTCTGCCATCTTGTGCATATCTTCTTTTCTCTTTACGGCTGCACCGGTATTGTTGTATGCATCCATAATCTCAGAAGCGAGTCTGTCTACCATAGTCTTCTCGCCTCTTGCGCGTGAGAAATTAACAAGCCAGCGAAGTGCAAGAGCCTGACGTCTGTCGGGTCTAACCTCGATAGGAACCTGATATGTGGCTCCACCAATACGTCTAGCCTTAACTTCGAGAGCGGGCATGATATTATTCATTGCTCCCTCGAATACTTCAAGAGCAGGCTTTCCAGCCTTCTCCTCTACCTGCGCGAATGCTCCGTATACGATCTTCTGAGCTACACCCTTCTTGCCATCAAGCATAACTGTGTTGACAAGCTTTGTAACAACCTTGTTATCGTATAAAGGATCCGCTAATACGTCACGTTTAACAATATGTCCTTTACGCGGCACGGTTCTTCCCTCCTTTAGAATTGCAATGATGGTAATAAATCACTGCTTACTACAATCATCGGTACTCACTAATTTAGTGTACGTGCGGTATCTTACTTCTTTTATATAGAATAGAACACCAACACTTTAAAAAATTAGATCTGTTGTTAAATTACTTCTTGGCTGCTTTAGGTCTCTTAGCGCCATACTTAGAACGAGCCTGTTTTCTGTCGGCTACGCCTGCTGTATCAAGAGTACCTCTGATGATGTGATACCTTGTACCAGGCAGATCCTTAACTCTTCCGCCACGGATGAGAACAACGCTGTGCTCCTGAAGGTTATGTCCTTCGCCGGGAATATAGCTTGTTACCTCAATACCGTTAGAAAGACGTACTCTGGCAATTTTTCTCAGAGCAGAGTTAGGCTTCTTAGGGGTAGCAGTCTTAACAGCTGTACATACGCCACGCTTCTGAGGAGAAGCTGTTGCAGTTGCCTTCTTGTGAAGAGAGTTGAAACCCTTCTGAAGAGCAGGTGCAGTAGACTTCTTAACAGATGTCTGACGACCCTTTCTAACTAACTGGTTAAATGTTGGCATTCTTCTTACCTCCTATTTTAATATATGCATAAGACAAAGGGGCATAGTTCACCCCTTTGTCAATACACGCAATTAAGAATTATAAATTCAATACCTGTGATTGTCAACTAAAAATTTTATTATCAGATCTCGTCATCGCCATCGATGTCGTCATCCTCTTCAGCAACAGTCACTTCTGTGTTGTCTTCAAAGTCATCATCGAAGTCTCTTCTCCTTTTCTTGAGAATAAGCTTCTCCGGATCCTTGAAGTTAGCATCGGTATTAAGAGCTGTGTTTCTGTATCTCTTCATACCTGTTCCGGCAGGGATCAGCTTACCGATAATAACGTTTTCCTTAAGTCCGATAAGAGGATCAACCTTACCCTTGATAGCTGCATCTGTAAGTACCTTTGTGGTCTCCTGGAATGATGCTGCTGACAGGAAGGAGTTTGTAGCAAGGGCTGCCTTGGTGATACCAAGGATAACCTGCTTACCTTCAGCGGGCTTCTTGCCTTCTGATGTAAGAGCCTCGTTGCAATCCTCGAAGTCGAGAACATCAACAAGTGTTCCGGGAAGGAAATCTGTATCTCCGCTCTCGTCTACTCTTACCTTCTTGAGCATCTGACGAACGATCACCTCGATGTGCTTATCGCAGATATCAACACCCTGCAGACGGTAAACTCTCTGAACCTCTCTTAAGAGATAATCCTGAACGGAACGGATACCCTTGATCTTAAGAAGATCATGAGGGTTAACTGAACCTTCAGTCAGCTCATCACCGGCCTCGATGTTTGCTCCGTCTGTTACCTTGATTCTGGAACCGTAAGGAATGAGATATGCCTTTGATTCGCCTGTCTCATCGTTGGTAACAACAACCTCTCTCTTCTTCTTGGTATCTCTTATCTCAACCTGTCCATCAAGCTCGGAGATGATGGCAAGTCCCTTAGGCTTTCTTGCCTCGAAAAGCTCCTCTACACGAGGAAGACCCTGTGTGATATCGCCACCGGCAACACCACCTGTATGGAAGGTTCTCATTGTAAGCTGTGTACCGGGCTCACCGATTGACTGAGCAGCGATGATACCAACTGCCTCACCAACCTGTACCGCTTCACCGGTTGCCATGTTTGCACCATAGCACTTTGCACAGATTCCGTTGTGTGAACGGCATGTAAGGATCGTTCTGATCTTAACTGCCTCAATAGGACCACCCTTACTGTTAACACCTACGGAAAGGATCTTGGCTGCGCGGGAAGGAGTGATCATATGGTTCTTCTTAACGATCACATTTCCGTCCTTATCCTTGATGGTATCGCAGGCGTATCTGCCTGTGATCCTATCCTTAAGAGGCTCAATAGTCTCTTTTCCGTCCATGAATGCCTTTACGGTCATTCCGGGTTTAACTTCCTTGTCTGCACAGCAGTCAACCTCACGGATGATAAGTTCCTGTGATACGTCAACCATTCGACGTGTCAGATATCCTGAGTCCGCTGTACGAAGAGCTGTATCGGAAAGTCCTTTACGAGCTCCGTGAGCTGACATGAAGTACTCCAGAACATCAAGACCTTCACGGAAGTTTGACTTGATAGGAAGTTCGATGGTACGACCTGTTGTATCGGCCATAAGTCCACGCATACCTGCCAGCTGCTTGATCTGCTGGTTACTACCACGGGCACCTGAGTCAGCCATCATGTAGATGTTGTTGTACTTATCAAGTCCTGCAAGAAGCACATCAGTAAGCTTCTTATCGGTATCCATCCAGGTATCAACTACTGCTCGATAACGCTCTTCGTCTGTGATAAGACCACGGCGATAGTTTGCAGCGATCCTGTCAACGGTTGCCTGAGCTTCATCCAGCATCTCCTGTTTCTGCGGAGGCACTGTCATGTCCGCGATAGAAACGGTCATGGCTGCTCTTGTTGAATAGTGATAGCCTGTAGCCTTGATGTTATCAAGAACTTCAGCTGTCGCAAAAGTTCCATGTGTATTGATCATGGCTGTAACAATCTGCTTAAGCTGCTTCTTGCCAACCATGAAATCAACTTCAAGCTTAAACTCATTTTCAGGCACGGATCTGTCTACAAATCCAAGGTCCTGAGGAATGATCTCATTGAACAGGAATCTTCCCAGAGTAGACTCTACAATGCCGGAGGTAACTTCTCCATCTGCATTTGTCTTCTCCATTCTGATCTTGATCCTGGTCTGAAGTGTAAGGTATCCGTTCTCATAAGCAAGGATTGCCTCGTCAACACTCTTGAAGAACTTGCCCTCACCGATGGCTCCGGGTCTCTCCTGTGTCAGATAGTAGATACCCAGTACCATATCCTGTGTAGGAACGTTTACAGGGCCACCGTCTGAAGGCTTCAGCAGGTTGTTGGGTGAGAGCATCAGGAATCTGCACTCAGCCTGAGCCTCTACTGAAAGAGGAAGGTGTACAGCCATCTGGTCACCGTCGAAGTCCGCGTTGAAAGGTGTACATGCAAGAGGGTGAAGCTTGATAGCCTTACCTTCTACAAGAATGGGCTCGAAAGCCTGGATACCAAGTCTGTGCAGTGTAGGAGCACGGTTCAGCATAACGGGATGCTCTTTGATAACATCCTCGAGTACGTCCCAAACCTGCTCATCGAGACGCTCAACAAGCTTCTTGGCATTCTTGATATTCTGTGAGATCCCTCTGGATACAAGCTCCTTCATAACGAAAGGTTTGAACAGCTCGATAGCCATTTCCTTGGGAAGTCCGCACTGATAAATCTTAAGCTCGGGTCCTACAACGATTACGGAACGTCCTGAATAGTCTACACGCTTTCCGAGAAGGTTCTGACGGAAACGTCCTGACTTACCCTTAAGCATGTCTGAAAGTGACTTAAGAGCTCTGTTTCCGGGTCCGGTTACAGGTCTTCCTCTTCTGCCGTTATCAATAAGGGCATCAACAGCCTCCTGAAGCATTCTCTTCTCGTTACGAACGATGATATCAGGAGCACCCAGATCAAGAAGTCTCTTAAGTCTGTTGTTTCTGTTGATGATCCTTCTGTAAAGATCATTAAGATCTGATGTTGCAAATCTTCCGCCATCCAGCTGAACCATAGGACGAAGATCCGGAGGAATTACAGGGATGCAATCCATGATCATCCATGCAGGATCGTTTCCTGATTCTCTGAAGGCTTCTACAACCTCAAGTCTCTTGATGATCCTTGCTCTCTTCTGTCCGCTGGATGTATCAAGGCCTTCTTTGAGTTCCTTATACTCAGCTTCAAGATCGATAGCCTGGAGCAGTTCCTTGATAGACTCAGCGCCCATACCTGCACGGAACTTGGTTCCGAACTGCTCTCTTGCATCCTGGAACTCTTTCTCGGAGAGAACCTGCTTGTACTCAAGAGATGTCTCGCCGGGATCAAGTACTATATAAGATGCAAAGTAAAGAACTTTCTCAAGCATACGGGGTGAAAGGTCCAGTATAAGACCCATTCTGCTGGGTATGCCCTTGAAATACCAGATGTGAGAAACGGGAGCAGCAAGCTCAATATAACCCATTCTCTCACGACGTACGCTGCTCTTTGTGATCTCTACGCCACATCTGTCGCAGACAACGCCCTTATATCTGATCTTCTTGTATTTACCGCAGTGACACTCCCAGTCCTTGGTGGGTCCGAAAATTCTCTCGCAGAAAAGACCGTCTCTCTCGGGCTTGAGTGTTCTGTAGTTGATTGTCTCAGGCTTTGTAACTTCGCCTCTGTTCTCTTCGTCAACCTTGTGTGCCCAGCTTCTGATCTTTTCGGGAGAAGCAAGTCCGATCTTGATTGAGTCGAAGGTCATAGGCTGATAAGTCTGCTGCTGAGAAGGTCTTCCGCTTGAAGCTTCATTTATTGCTTTATTCATAGTTGAATCAGACATTCTTAACCTCTTTTCTGTATGTAGTCGTCAATTACCGGTTAATAATTACATATCATCGGAAAAATCGCCGAGATCATCACTTATCTCTTCGTCGGCATAATCATCTGCACCCTCTACCTCAGATACAAACTCACCGCTCTCTTCGTCAATCCTCTGCTGAGTGAATCCGGCAGCTCCAAGTGATTCCTGCTTGTAATTTCCTCCTGCGTTATCGCCTTCAAGTTCATAGCGATAATCAGAATCCGTATAATCAACGCTCTCCATAATTTCTACTTCAGTGTTATCCTCACGAAGAACCTTGATATCAAGACCCAGGGACTGGAGCTCTTTCAAAAGAACCTTGAAGGACTCGGGTACTCCGGGTTCAGGGATGTTATCTCCCTTGATGATTGCTTCGTAGGTCTTAACACGTCCGATAACATCATCAGACTTAACAGTAAGGATTTCCTGAAGTGTATAGGCTGCGCCATATGCCTCCAGAGCCCAAACTTCCATCTCTCCGAAACGCTGTCCACCGAACTGAGCTTTACCGCCCAGAGGCTGCTGTGTTACCAGTGAGTAAGGGCCGGTTGAACGAGCATGGATCTTATCGTCAACCAGGTGATGCAGTTTGAGGTAGTGCATGTGTCCGATTGTTGTAGGGCTGTCGAACTTCTGTCCTGTTCTTCCGTCTCTGAGCTGAACCTTTCCGTCAGACTTGATGGGAACGCCCTTCCAGAGTTCTCTGTGATCTCTGTTCTCATAGAGGTAATCCATGATCTCGGGATGAACAAGATCTTTATATTTAGCCTCGAATTCTTCCCAGGAGCTGTTTACATAGTCATTGGCCATTTCCAGCGTATCCTGGATATCAATCTCGTTAGCACCGTCGAAAATAGGTGTTGCAATGTTAAATCCAAGGGCCTTGGCTGCAAGAGAAAGGTGAATCTCAAGCACCTGTCCGATATTCATACGGGAAGGCACGCCCAAAGGATTAAGCACGATATCAAGAGGTCTTCCGTTAGGAAGGTAAGGCATATCCTCGATAGGAAGTACTCTTGAAACGACACCCTTGTTACCGTGACGACCGGCCATCTTATCACCTACGGAGATCTTTCTCTTCTGAGCGATATAGATGCGAACTGCCTGGTTTACACCGGGTGAAAGCTCATCGCCGTTCTCTCTTGTGAATACCTTGGCATCTACAACGATACCGTACTCACCGTGAGGAACCTTAAGGGATGTATCCCTTACTTCTCTTGCTTTCTCACCGAAGATAGCTCTAAGAAGTCTCTCCTCTGCGGTAAGCTCTGTCTCTCCCTTAGGAGTAACCTTACCAACAAGGATATCACCTGCACGAACCTCAGCACCGATACGGATAATTCCGCGATCGTCAAGGTCCTTAAGAGCATCATCGCCGACACCGGGAACATCACGAGTAATCTCCTCTGGTCCCAGTTTGGTCTCACGGGCCTCTGCCTCGTACTCTTCTATATGAACTGATGTAAATACATCATCTCTTACGAGTCTTTCTGAAAGAAGTACAGCGTCCTCGTAGTTGTAACCTTCCCATGTCATGAAACCGATGAGAGGGTTCTTACCAAGTCCAAGTTCTCCCTGTGATGTGGAAGGACCGTCTGCGATAACCTGACCTGCCTCAACATGGTCACCCTTGAACACGATAGGTCTCTGGTTGTAGCAGTTGCTCTGGTTGGATCTCTGGAACTTGATAAGATGGAACTCTTCCTTGTCTCCATCGTCATAAGTCATCTGAATGAGCTTGCTGTCAACAAAATCAACTGTTCCGGCTTTTCTGGCAACTACACAGACACCTGAGTCAACAGCTGCCTTGCGCTCCATGCCTGTACCAACCGCAGGAGCTTCTGTTGTTAAAAGAGGCACCGCCTGACGCTGCATGTTTGAACCCATCAGCGCACGGTTAGCATCGTCGTTCTCAAGGAACGGGATAAGAGCTGTAGCGACAGAGAATACCATACGAGGAGATACGTCCATGTACTCAAACATTGTCTTGGGATACTCGGAAGTCTCATCCTTGTAACGACCTGAAACGGTATTTCTCTTAAAATGTCCATCTGCGTCAAGAGGTGTGTTAGCCTGAGCTACATGGTAGTTATCCTCTTCATCTGCAGTAAGGTATTCAACCTCGTCAGTAACCCTGGGATTCTCAGGATCTGACATATCAACCTTTCTGTAAGGAGCCTCAACAAATCCGTAATCATTTACCCTTGCATAACTAGCAAGAGAGTTGATCAGACCGATGTTGGGACCTTCAGGGGTCTCAATGGGACACATACGTCCATAGTGTGTATAGTGAACGTCTCGAACCTCGAATCCGGCTCTGTCTCTTGAAAGACCACCGGGACCAAGAGCCGAAAGACGTCTCTTGTGAGTAAGCTCACCAAGAGGGTTGTTCTGATCCATGAACTGTGACAGCTGTGATGATCCGAAGAACTCCTTAACAGCAGCCTGTACGGGCTTGATGTTGATAAGAGTCTGAGGAGAAACTTCCTCTGTATCATGGGTTGTCATTCTCTCACGAACAACTCTCTCAAGTCTGGAAAGACCGATGCGATACTGGTTCTGAAGGAGTTCTCCTACGCAACGGATTCGTCTGTTGCCCAGATGATCGATATCGTCATCGTTACCGATTCCATACTCAAGATGGATATTATAGTTGATGGAAGCAATGATATCTTCCTTGGTGATATGCTTGGGAATAAGCTCGTGAACACGCTTCTTAATGGTCTCAGCAAGACCTTCGGGATCGTTCTTGGCTGTGTACTCCTCAAGGATTTCCTTAAGTACGGGATAATAAACATCCTCGTTGATCCCAAGCTCAGCAGGATCACACTCGATGAAGTGTGTGATGTCTACCATCATATTGGAAAGGACCTTAACGTTTCTCTCCTCTTCCTGAAGAATTACATAAGGAATAGCGCAGTTCTGGATTTCGGTAGCAAGAGCTCTGTCAACCTTGGTACCTGCAGCTGCGATCATCTCACCTGTTGTCTCATCAACAACGTCCTCAGCAAGGACATGTCCCTTGATACGGTTCTTAAAGTGAAGCTTCTTGTTGAACTTATATCTTCCGACTTTTGCAAGGTCATATCTTCTGGGGTCGAAGAACATGGCATTGATAAGGCTCTCAGCACTTTCAACACTCAAAGGCTCACCGGGACGTATTTTTCTGTACAGCTCAAGAAGACCGCTTTGGTAATCGGTTGATGAATCCTTGGAGAAGCTTCCCTGAATCTTAGGCTCATCGCCAAAGAGCTCGAGAATTTCCTCGTTGGTTCCAATACCAAGGGCCCTTATAAGCACAGTTACAGGAACCTTTCTGGTCCTGTCTACTCTTGCGTAGAACACGTCATTAGGATCGGTCTCGTACTCCAGCCATGCACCTCTGTTAGGAATAACGGTACATGCCATAAGCTCCTTACCGATCTTATCGTATGTAATATCGTAATAAATGCCGGGTGAACGCACCAACTGGCTGACGATAACACGCTCAGCGCCGTTGATAACAAAGGTACCGGTTGCAGTCATCAAAGGAAGATCTCCCATGAATATCTCGTGCTCTGTGATCTCATCCTTTTCCTTGTTATGGAGACGAACCTTAACCTTTAAAGGTGCCGCAAATGTTGCATCTCTCTCTTTGCACTTCTCAATCGTGTTCTTGTTTTTATCGATCTCATCCTCGCAAAGCTTGAAATCAACAAATTCCAGACTGAGCTTGCCACTGTAATCCTCAATTGGAGAGATATCGTCGAAGACTTCCTTTAAGCCCTCGTCAAGGAACCACTGATAGGAATTCTTCTGAACTTCGATCAGGTTCGGCATCTCCAGGACTTCCTTCTGGCGCTGGAAACTCATACGCAAGTTTTTACCCGCACCGGTAGGATGTAATCTGTTTTTTTCCATTGACATTCACCCCGTTCTTTTATTTTTTCTGTGGTAAATAGCGAGTACTCTTATAAAAAAGTGCACAAAAAGACCCACTGCACCACAATAGTGCATTTTCCATTGTACTGCTAACATTTTTACCTGTCAAGGGTTTTTATAAGCTAATTCGAAATTGCTTTGCAATTCCCAAAAGCACCGCCGAAATTTTTCGCGGCCACCTCGAAGCAAACTCGGAATTGCTTCGCAATTCCTCATTTTGCGCTTCGCGCAAAATGCCAAAATAAAAGAAGCCAGACTTGCAAGCAAGCTTGCGTCTGACTTCTTGTTATTTTGTCGCTTTGCTTTGAAGGTTAAAAAATTACTTAAGAGTAACCTTAGCGCCCTCAGCCTCAACCTTAGCCTTGATGTCATCAGCCTCAGCCTTAGAAGCGTTCTCCTTGATCATCTTAGGAGCTCCGTCTACGAGATCCTTTGCTTCCTTAAGTCCAAGACCTGTAATCTCACGAACAACCTTGATAACCTTAACCTTGTTAGGACCAACCTCTGTAAGCTCTACGTTGAACTCAGTCTTCTCCTCACCAGCTGCTGCTGCGCCAGCGCCTGCTGCTGCAACTACTACGCCTGCTGCTGCGGATACACCGAACTCTTCCTCGCAAGCCTTTACAAGATCGTTAAGCTCAAGAACAGTAAGCTCTTTGATAGCATCGATAAATTCTGCTGTTGTTAACTTTGCCATTATAATTTCCTCCATATAATTTTCAAATCATTTTATAGTTATTGTCTGTACAGTCAGATTACTCTGCTGCAGGTGCCTCTGCTGTCTCAGCAGGAGCTGCCTCCTCGGCTACAGGTGCTGCCTCGCCGCCTTTCTCTGCGATCTGATTAAGAACGCGAGCAAGATTAGCGATAGGTGACTGCATAGAACCAAGCAATCTTGAAAGAAGAACTTCCTTTGAAGGGATAGTTGCGATCTCGGTCATAGCCTCAGCATCGTAATACTTACCTTCAATAACACCACCCTTAATCTCAAGAGCCTTTGCCTTCTTAGCAAACTCATAGAGTACACGAGCAGGTGCTGCAGGATCTGTTGTTGATACAGCCATTGCTGAAGGTCCGTTAAGAAGATCCTTGAGCTGCTCAAAATCAGTTCCCTGGAAAGCGAAGTTCATCATTGTGTTCTTGTACACCTTGTATGTTACGCCTTCTTCACGAAGCTTCTTACGAAGCTCTGTGTCCTGCGCAACAGTAAGTCCGCGGTGATCTACAAGTACGAGTGCCTGTGCATCTTTGATCTTCTCGGAGATCTCGTTTACTACAGGCTGCTTCAATTCAACCTTTGCCATTTTTTTACCTCCTTATAGAATTTACCGCCGAAAAAAAACCTCTCGAAGACATCGAGAGGCAAAAAGTCTTATCAAAAACTTTCCTCGGCAGGCGCTTGCGCTTTACGTTCCCTTGGGAACTCCTGCTGTCTTCGGCATGGTCATCTTCAGACGACCTTGTATAAATTATCATATTACAATGATATTGTCAACAGTTTTTTATCATTTGGGGCTGATATATCCGTTGGAGTCGATATTGATCCCGGGTGAGATACTGCTCATATAGTTCAGTATCCTTGCCGCGTCTTCGCCTACCGCCTCGTAAACGGTGCTTCCGCTCTGCACCGCAGGAACAAACTTAAGATTTACAGAGCCGTTTTTGTGAAGAGTTGTAAGTATCATACAGGTGTCCAGGGTTTTTGAATTAAATATAAAATTTCCCATACTGAACACCACCGGAACGCCACTGACATAATCAATCTTCTGAAGCACATGGGGATGTGAACCGATGATCAGATTTGCTCCGGCCTCAGCTATTTCTTTTGCCTGAAGATTCTGATAGTAGTCGATTTCATCTGTGCTCTCGGTTCCCCAGTGAATGAATACCACAACATAGGCATTTTTTTCTCTGGCCTCCCTGATCTTCTCAAGAAGAAGCGAATCGTTCAGGCATCTGAACACTCCGGGGCTGCTCTTGGTAGCTCCCTTGGTATCGGGATTGTCAAGGCGCTCGATCTGAGTAGCGCATATAATGGCTATCTTGAGCCCGCTGTCTGTCACGTAGTACACAGGATGAGAAGCCTCATCTATGTCATTACCCGCGCCAACGTAGGCAACCCCCGCATTATCCAGGGCGGCAAAAGAGTCAACGAGGGCCTGTTGACCGTAGTCATATGCGTGATTGTTGGCAAGTCCCACTATGTCAACTCCCATAGTGTTAAGAATCGATGCGGTTTCGGGCCTCGCCCTGAAGGTGTAGGTCTTTCCTTCCGTGGGAACTCCGCCGTTTGAATAGGGAAATTCATTGTTTACCATCATGATGTCGGCGTCGCGCATCTTATCAAGAAGGCTCTGACCGATGACCCCTTCCGCTGTATTGCCGGCTCTTTTAAAGGAATAACCCGCAGCGTAGTTGTCATCAAAGAGTATATCTCCCGCAAAGCCTATGGTTATGCTGTCGGGGTCTAAGGTGCTGATGATATGAGTGTAATCCTCATCGCCTTCGTAAATGACAGGCGTCTGCTCGCCTGATGTATCTAAGACTTCGGGAACCGCTGCATTCATGGCAACTCCCGCCTCAGGAATTGCCTCCCAGCTCCCCGCAAAATCCGTAGCAGGCTCAGTCTCTATTCTGTCGTCACCATTTATATGACGGGCATACAGCAAAAGTCCGGGAATGCCAACAGCCAAAACGATAAAAAAAGTCAATAAGAAAGCCACGACCTGTGGCTTTGACATAAAACCTCTGATATCCAGATTGTCGGACCAATGATGGTCATCATAGTATTTCTTCATATACAAAGTATAACACAATATATAGTGGCTTTCCAGTTTGCCGGGCACAAGAAAAACGGACCACCTTTCGGTGATCCGTCTTGTTCACATTACATTTGAAATCAATACTTGTTAGCAACAACCTTTACGCCAGGGCCCATTGTTGTTGCAAGAGTGATGCTCTTGAGATACTGACCCTTAACAGATGAAGGCTTAGCCTTTGTAATAGCATCCATAAGTGCCTGGAAATTCTGAGCAAGCTGCTCCTCTGTGAAAGATGCCTTTCCAACAGGAACGTGGATGATGTTAGCCTTGTCAAGTCTGTACTCGATCTTACCGGCTTTGATATCGGCAATGGCCTTAGCTACATCCATAGTAACTGTGCCTGCCTTAGGGTTAGGCATAAGACCCTTAGGTCCAAGAACCTTACCGAGACGTCCTACAACGCCCATCATGTCAGGTGTTGCAACTACAACGTCGAAATCAAGCCATCCTTCATTCTGGATCTTGGGAATGAGCTCCTCGCCGCCAACATGATCTGCACCTGCAGCCTGTGCCTCGTCGAGCTTTGTTCCCTTAGCAAATACAAGAACCTTAACTTCCTTACCTGTTCCGTTAGGAAGAACAACAGCGCCTCTGATCTGCTGATCAGCATGACGTCCGTCGCAACCGGTTCTGATGTGAACTTCTACAGTCTCATCAAACTTTGCAGTAGCTGACTTCTTAACAAGAGAAATAGCTTCTGCGGCTTCATACTGCTGAGTCTTATCGATAAGCTTAGCAGCTTCTACGTATTTCTTTCCGTGTTTCATCTCTCATTCCTCCATCAGTCTTCTACAACAATACCCATGCTGCGTGCTGTTCCGGCGATCATGCTCATAGCACCTTCGATATCAACAGCGTTAAGGTCGGGCATCTTTGTCTCTGCAATCTTTCTTACATCTTCCTTAGAAACGGTTGCAACCTTTGTCTTGTTAGGCACACCTGATCCCTTCTGGATCTTAGCTGCCTTCTTAAGAAGAACTGCTGCAGGCGGAGTCTTTGTAATGAATGTGAAACTTCTGTCTGCATAAACTGTGATAACAACAGGGATGATAACGTCACCCTTATCTGCTGTCTGTGC
>SVGA01000018.1 GCA_015056575.1 Butyrivibrio sp. | reverse complement strand
TGAATACTTGGCCATAAAAAATCCCCCTAAAGGAGACTTTGGATATTTCCATTGTCTACTTTAGGGGAATCATATCAGGCGCCTGCATTGACTCTTTTTTTTTATCCGTTTACGATCATGGTTCCGGCCTTGCCCTTAAGGGCATCTGCTACGGAAGTGAGTGATGTTATAAGCACCGATCCGTCAGGATTTGCTGAGAGGAACTCGATGGCGGCTTCAATCTTGGGAAGCATATCCACTTCTCCGAACTCGCCCTCCTCGATATATTTCTTGGCTTCGGCTACTGTCATTCTGGCGATTGGTGTCTCCTCGGGAGTTTCATAGTTGAGGTATACGTAAGGTACAGATGTCAGGATGATGAGCCTGTCTGCCTTGAGGTCCGCTGCCAACTTGCCGGCTATGGCGTCCTTCTCGATAACAGCGGAAGCTCCTTTGAGAACATGCCCCTGTTCGATAACCGGGATTCCGCCTCCGCCGCAGGCGATAACTTCCTGACCTGCATCCACAAGAGCCTTGATGGCATCGATCTCTACTATATCGATGGGCTTGGGAGCGGCAATTATCCTTCTGTAGCCGTTTCCGGGCTCTTCCCTTACGAAGTTGCCTTTTTTCACCTCGGTATCAGCGTCTTCCTTGGACATGTTGCGGCCGATTGCTTTGGTGGGGGCATAGAAGGCCTCGTCATAGGGATCAACCGTAACCTGAGTGAGGATCGTGCTTACGGGGGTTGAGATCCCGCGGCTTGTGAGTTCAGTCTTTAAAGAATTCTGAATATCGAATCCGACATATCCCTGGCTCATGGCGTTGCATACGCACATGGGAGCAGGGGTGTAATCAATGTATATCCTGTGGAGCTCCGTCATGGCCTTGTGGATCATGCTGACCTGAGGGCCGTTGCTGTGTGTGATCACCAGCTGATAACCTGCCTCGATAAGGTCTGCCAGAGCCTTGGCTGTAACTTTTGTGGCATTTTTCTGTTCGTTGGTGGTAACGCCGAGAGCTTCATGTCCCAGAGAAACCACAGCTTTTTTATTGTCCATCTTTTCCCCGTTTCTGCGCCTTCGGGTTCCGAAAAAGCCCGCCGGCGCTATTAAGATAAGGATATTATACACGATATTTGTGAAATATGCTCTTGTTATGCGGATTTTTCCCGTTGCATTTTTGGCGAAATTATGCTTGATTATTATTGATATTGTAGTAGACTTACATCTTGTCTGTTACTGTAACGTATGTTTGTTTTGTCCGCTAAAGCGACAGTTAGGGTATTTATGCAGAATAAATCAATAGTAAGGGATCTGACAGTCGGCGATCCCATGAAACTTATCATTGGATTTGCGCTCTCCCTGTTTTGGGGCATGCTTTTCCAGCAGCTTTACAACATTATCGATACCGCCATTGTTTCCTGGTTTTTGGGAAAAGAGGCATACACCGGAGTGGGCACCACCGGCGCCGTGAACTTCCTGATCATGGGATTCTGTATGGGCGTATGCAACGGCTTTGCTATTCCTGTTGCCCAGAGATTCGGAGCAAAGGACTATAAGAGCATGAGGAAGTTCGTATCCCACGCCATCATTCTCTGCTCTGTTTTTGCGGTTGTGATGACATTTTTTGTCAGTGTGTTCTGCAGGCAGATCCTTATAGCCATGCGCACCCCTTCGGATGTTATCGATTACGCCTACGGCTATATCATCGTGATCTTCCTGGGGATCCCGGTAACCTATATGTACAACCTGCTCTCCGGTGTTATAAGAGCCCTCGGAGACAGTAAGCACCCGGTGCAGTTTCTTATCATCGCGTCCATTATCAACATTTTCCTGGACCTTTTGTTCATCGTTCCCTTCCACATGGGGATCACGGGAGCTGCTCTTGCGACAGTGCTGTCACAGGGAATCTCGGGGATCATGTGCCTTGTATTCATAATCCGCAAAATGGAAATCCTCCACCTTAAGAAGGAGGACTGGGAGCTTGACCATTCCCATTTCCTTATTCTGTTAAACATGGGAGTTCCTATGGGATTGCAGTATTCCATCACTGCCATAGGAAGCGTTATTCTTCAGATGGCCATCAACGGCCTTGGAACAGATGCCGCAGCTGCGGTAACAACAGCGGCCAAAGTGGGTATGTTTTTCTGCATTCCCTTTGATGCGCTTGGATCGACCATGGCCACTTACGGAGGTCAGAATGTCGGAGCCAAAAAGCTGGAGCATCTTCAGCAAGGTCTTGTGGCAGCAGTAAAGCTTGGCTGCGGCTACTCTATCCTGGCTTTTCTGGTGCTCTACTTCTTCGGAAGGACCTTTGCCATGATCTTCCTTGATGCTTCGGATGTGTCCTGCCTTGATAATGCGCACCTGTATCTTATCATCAACAGCGCCTTCTATATTCCGCTGGCACTTGTAAACATAGTCAGATTCCTGATCCAGGGAATGGGCTTTTCAATGTTTGCGGTTTTGGCGGGAGTTATGGAGATGATAGGCCGAACCCTGGTGGCTGTAGTGCTGGTTCCAATCTTCGGATTCCCTGCTATCTGCTTTGCCAGCCCCATTGCATGGATACTGGCGGATGCCTTCCTGATCCCGGCCTATATTTCCGTAAAGAACAAGCTTAAGAGGATCTTCAACGGTCAGGTTGAAGTCTACTGATAGGATCACTGATTAATGCCTGCGGTCATGTTGGGGTCAAGATCCGGATTGATCTTGGTAATACGTCTGTCATAGGTGATAAGGCCGTTTACCTCTTCCTCAACATCACTAAGCTGAGTATATACAACTCCCGAAAGACCCTTGGCGATAAGGGGTTTCATGGAGCCGTTCACAAGATTGTAGTATGCGACACCCAGTTCATCCAGGGTGTCGTATTTTTTGTACCCATAGATCCTGTCAACGCTGCTGTGCCCATCGATGTGGCAGGCAAGTCCGCCGTACTCCGATATCACAAAGGCGCGGTTTTCGTTGTTCACCTCTACGCTCAGAGGCCTGAAATAGTTGTGGACACTTCTGTAGCTGCCGCTGCCCTCGTCAAACCATCCGCTGGCCTGGTCGATGGGACGGGTAGGATCCATATCTTTTGCCATGGTGGTGGCACCTGCGGCATTGAACTGTCCCCAGCCCTCGTTGAACAGAACCCAGGTTGCGATGCTGGGCACGTTATAAAGGTGCTTAATGGTGGCAAGCATCTCCTGAAGCCATTCGGAGCGGCCCTCGGAGTCTCCTCTTGAGAAGGTCTTGTAATGGGACGGACCGTCGTTCATCCTTCCGAACACCTTTGGGAAAAGAGTCGGCAGATAGGATACCACGGGCTTGGCATAGGAAGAGCCTCCGCTGACCATGTCCTGCCATACGATCATCCCCAGGCGGTCGCAGTGATAGTAATATCTTGCGGCCTCCACCTTGATGTGCTTGCGGAGCATATTATAGTGGAGCCTCTTCATCTCCTTGATGTCAAAGACCAGAGCTTCATCTGAGGGGGCTGTGTAAAGTCCGTCGGGCCAGTAGCCCTGGTCCAGAACTCCCATAAGGAAGTAGGGCTTCTTATTAAGGAAAAACCTGTAGATGCCTTCGCTGTCAGGCTCTACCGTAAAGCTTCTCATGGCAAAATAAGATCTGACATTGTCGCTGCCGGCCTCGATAACAAGGGGATACAGGTACGGATCCTCCGGAGACCAGAGGTGCGGATCCTCCATCTTGAATTCAAACTCGTAATGGGCGGCTTTGGATGCGGCCTCCCCTGTCTGATTGCAGGGGCAGGTGTCCGATGATAAAGAGGAATCTTCAGTGTCCTTCCATCCAAAAGAGCCTGTACTTTCGGGAGAGCGGACCATCTCATGGCCCGGGATCTTGACGGCCACCTTGCAGGGACTGCTGGTGGAAACCTGAATGGATACGGTCTGAAGGTCCTGTCCGGGAGTTATCCTGATCTGTCTTACATAAGTATTTGGGACTTCCTCTATCCAGACAGTCTGCCAGATCCCGCTCTGACAGGAATAGTACATACCGCCGCGCTTTAAGGTCTGCTTGCCTCTGCTGTGATAGGAGGAATCGCTGGTGTCCCTGACTCTTACGCAAAGCTCGTTCTCTTCGAGAGTCCTGCCGCCGTCCTCGGAAAACTTCAGATATTCGGTTATATCAAGGGTAAATGGCAGATATCCGCCGCTGTGGGAACCTGCAAAGGAGGAATTCACATATACGTCCGCGAACTGATCCACTGCTCCGAAGTGAAGAAGGAAGCGGGAATTTTCGCTGTTTCTTGTTAATGTGGGAAGTGTCCTTTTATACCAGAGGTACTGGTGGGGCAGCAGTCTCTTTTCCACCCCTGACAGTATGGCTTCCGGAGAAAAGGGAACCAGGATCCTGCCGTCCATGCGGCTTGGAATCTGCTCCCCGAAGGCTTTGTTGAGCCCCTTGGTGTCAAATTCGGAAGGCTGTGGCACAATGGAATACTCCCAATAGCCGTTTAAGTTAATGTAGCTGTCCCTGACAAACTGGGGCCTTGGGTACTCGGCAAGCACGTGCCCGGGATCCAGATTCTCTCCCCAGGGGGTAAAGAGCCTGTTGAGAACGTCGTCTTCGTGGGGCTTGTCGATAGCTTTGAGTGCGTCAATTAAATCCATATATGTCCGTCCTTAATGGTGATATTTTGGTGAAAAGACTTAGTTATTGCCGGAAGCTGCAGATGCCACCAGGTCCTGATAGAATGCGCAGATTGATGCATATCTGTAGACGCTGATCCACAGAAGCGGCACAAACAGAGAAATGCATCCCAGAAGATACAGCGGAACAAAGGAAATGTTCAGGATGAAGAGTCGCAGCTTGTTGCCCCGCATGAGCCTTCGGCTGGTGGCCAGAAGCTCTTTTGCCGACCTTCCGGGAAAGTCGTGGAGAAGGAAAAACGCCTGGGAGTAGGTAAGCGAAACAAGGATATTCACCACAAGCCCCAGGAAAAGAGCTATTAACAAAGCGGACAGCAGGTTCGAGCTCTGATCCTGCTGATAGAACACCAGAAGGATCTGGCTGGGAATGCTCACAAGGAAATCCACCAGCACAAATACGGCCTGAATGATAACCGCCTTCTGAGGCTCCTTGCGAAGACCGAAGAAGATATCCGAGGTGGACACGGTCTGGGAATACAGAAGATTCATATAAAGATAAGCCTTGCCGGACATAAGAAGGCCCAGAAGGATATTTACTATCAGGGTTATTATGTTGTTGATGATAATGACGGCGATATTGCCTGAGGTTGCCACGGTGGTAAAGCCGGTGGCCAGTACCTGAATGGCAAAGATTATAATGTTGGCACCGATAAGGGTGCCGTATTTCCCCAGAGATTTTTCTGCGGCTATTGCCTTAAGTTCTGCAGACGATTTCATACTGCTCATTTAAAAGCGCTCCCCACCTTATCCGGCGAGGTCTACGTTTGCCCCCAGCAAGCCCTGCTTGTTCATGTTCTTCCGCGCCTGGATATAAGGATTTTCTTCGTTAGAATATGCTATCTTGGTGCAGGTCTCACCACCTGCCACATAGGTACGTCCGCACTCGGGACATACTGCTGTCTTGATCGATACCGATGCCTGAAGGACCTTGCCGTTGTTCATGGCCGCATCCTTGTAGGCGTTGCTTACGTGCTCAGCCTCATGGCCGCGAACTCTTGAAGCTGCCGCCTGAGGAGAAATGTGCTGGGCGGTCTTGAAGGAAACCATCTCGTCGGAGCCGTCCTGATACTTGCGGTTCTTGCAGGTCTCACACTCGGCGGGAGACACTCTTTTGCCGGGCTTGGCCTCTGTGGGCTGCCCCGGATTCAGGATCGCCTTGCCGGCTTGCTCAGCCTTGCCCGCGCTGCCTGCTGCATATCCGCTGCCGGCCGCTGCCATCGACATCTGGTTTGCATAAGCACCATATCCACTTCCTATAGCACCGATCATACTCATAGGCACCTCACTTCATATGCCCCGGAAAAGGATCAGTTGCCGTCTATGGAAACTCCGATTTCCTTGAGCATATCGTCAAAGCTGACACCGTTCATCTGCTGTGACATTTGGTTTAACTGCTCATGGTACTGAGGGTCGGTCAGCACCTTGTGCACGTCATAGATCATTACACTGTATCCCAGGACTATTCCCAGGATTCCAAATATGACTGCCCGTCTGGCCTGTGGCAGAAACCTCTCTGTAGTTCCTCTGGACAAAAGAGCCATCACTATGGCGATACCACCGATGATAACTCCTATGTTAAGAAAGAAACATAAGGGTATGGAAGCAAGCCCAAGTATAAGGGCCGTGCCTGCCATGGCTACGTGCGGATCCAGCTCATTATGAGCTTTGTTGTAGTCATAGTTATTGTAATAGTAATTATTTTCCCCGTTTTCTCCCATCAATACGTCCTCAAATACTTATACTTACTATAGATATTACTATAAAGCCGCCTTATTTTCAATGTTTGAGCGGGATTGACGAGTCTTGAAAACTGACTGAAAGGCTTGGTATAATAAGGAAGTGTGTTCTGTTTAGGAAAGTTTTATCGAAATTTCCCACAGAGTTTATCCGTAGCAGAACGTATTTTGGTTTTTGGAGAGGTTTTTTATGGACATTGTATTAAAGATCAAAGAAGAACTTGGCGTAGAGAAGTGGCAGGTAGAGGCAGCTGTTAAGCTGATCGATGAGGGCAACACGATCCCCTTCATTTCCAGGTACAGGAAGGAAGTGACAGGATCCCTTAACGATGAGCAGCTTCGTAACCTGGACGAGAGACTTAAGTATTTAAGAAGTCTTGAGGAGAGAAGAGAACAGGTGCTTGCTTCCATCGAAGAGCAGGGCAAGATGACGGATGAGCTTAGAGCGAAGATCATCGCTGCCGAGACTATGGTAGCCATCGAGGATCTCTATCTTCCCTACAGGCCAAAGAGAAAGACCAGAGCCAGTGTGGCCAGAGAGAAGGGACTTGAGCCTCTGGCAGAGATTCTTCTTTTGCAGGAGACCACGAAGCCTCTTCAGGAGGAGGCTGCGGCCTTTATAAATGAGGAAAAGGGCGTCAATGATGCGGCAGAAGCTCTTCAGGGAGCCATGGACATCATTGCCGAGGATGTTTCGGACAATGCGGATTTCCGTACCTATATCCGTGAAGCTACCATGGAGGAAGGTGTACTCACCAGTAAGGCCAAGGATGAGAAGGCTCAGTCCGTATACGAGATGTACTATGACTATTCGGAACCTGTCAAGAAGGTTCTGGGGCACAGGGTTCTGGCTCTCAACAGAGGAGAGGCCGAGAAGTTCCTTGTGGTTAAGATTGAGGCCCCCGAGGAGAAGATCCTTCAGTTCCTCAACAAGAAAATGCTCAAAAATGACAATCCCATCACCACTCCCGTTATCGAGGAGATCAATCAGGATGCTTATGAGAGACTTATTGCACCTGCCATTGAGCGTGATATCAGAAATGAACTGACAGAGAAGGCTGAAGACGGCGCCATTTCGGTGTTTGGCAAGAACTTAACCCAACTTCTCATGGCGCCTCCCATTGCAGGCAAGACAGTCCTTGGATGGGACCCGGCCTTCAGAACAGGTTGCAAGTTGGCCGTCGTTGATGCTACCGGCAAGGTTCTGGATACCAAGGTCATCTATCCCACAGCTCCCCAGAACAAGGTTGAGGAGTCCAAGGCTGAGCTCAAGAAGCTTATAGACAAATATGATGTAGACCTTATTTCGGTAGGTAACGGAACTGCTTCCAGAGAATCGGAGCAGGTTATCGTTGAACTCATAAAGGAACTGCAGCGCCCTCTTCAGTATGTTATCGTAAACGAGGCCGGTGCGTCCGTATACTCAGCAAGTAAGCTGGCAACCGAGGAGTTCCCACAGTTTGATGTGGGACAAAGAAGTGCCGCTTCCATCGCAAGAAGACTTCAGGATCCTCTGGCAGAGTTGGTTAAGATCGATCCCAAGTCCATCGGGGTAGGCCAGTACCAGCACGACATGAACCAGAAGAAGCTTGGAGAGACCCTTGAGGGCGTAGTTGAGGACTGCGTTAACAAGGTGGGTGTTGACCTTAACACCGCATCAGCTCCCCTTCTTCAGTATATTTCAGGTATCAGTAAGACCATAGCCAAGAACATCGTTGATTACAGAGAAGAGAACGGCAGGTTCAAGACAAGGGAAGAGCTTTTGAATGTTCCCAAGCTCGGACCCAAGGCCTACGAGCAGTGCGCAGGCTTCCTTCGCATCGCAGACGGCGAGAACCCGCTGGATGCCACCAGTGTGCATCCCGAGTCCTACGAAGCTACATTAAAGCTTATGGAGAAGCTGGGCATCACCTTTGATGATGTCCGGGCAGCTCAGAAGAACGCAGCCAAGGCTGCTCTGGAGAAACCCGCTGCAAAGTCCGTAGAGAAGCCTCGTCCTCAGAAGAAACAAAAGCAGGTTGTTATCAGAAACACAGGAACAGCCATGGGCGCCGCTCTGGCAGCTGCTCTGGCAGGAAGTAACCTGGCGGTAGTTGATGATGGATCCGAAAGAGGCGCATCAAACAGCGGCAAAGGCGCAAACGCCGGCAAGGGTTCAGCTGACAGCGCAAACGGTGCTGCTGATGGCAAGGGCGCAGGAAGTCTTTCCAGAAAGGTAACCGAGGCGGAGAAGAAGAAACTTGCCGAGGAGCTTGGAATTGGCGAGATCACTCTTACGGATATCCTCTCCGAGCTTGAGAAGCCCTCAAGAGATCCCCGTGAGAACATGCCCGCTCCCATCCTTCGAAGTGATGTCCTTGACATGAAGGACCTTAAGCCCGGTATGATCCTCAAGGGAACAGTCAGAAACGTTATTGACTTCGGATGTTTCGTAGATATAGGCGTGCACCAGGATGGACTGGTACACATTTCACATATTACAGATAAGTTCATTAAGCATCCCCTTGAAGCAGTCAGCGTAGGTGACATTGTTGATGTTCAGGTGCTTGATGTTGAACTGGACAAGAAGCGTATCTCTCTTACCATGAAGCTTCAGGATCCCGCTAAGGTTGCCGCAGAGGCAGCTGCGAACGCCGCAAAGAGAGCATCCCAGGCTCCGGCTAAGACAGCTGCTGATGGCGATGCCAAGAAAGCAACTAAGAGAGTCTCTGTTGTAGATCAGATGGCAAAGGAAGCAGGAATCACCAGAAAGCCCGCTGCAAAGAAAACTCCGGCAACATCATCTTCCCGCAGAGCCGATGGCCCTGCACCCGATGCAAGACCCGGCGCCGCAACATCATCTGCCCGTCGCCCGGAAGGCAGCAGCGCAGCAGCCGGATCCGCTTCTGCCACAGCTTCCGGAGATGCCAAGCCCAAGACCTTCAAGAAGAAGGGAATTGTAATCTTTAAGGGCAACGCCAACGACTGATGATTTGCAGCATTATCTGCACTGTTGGAGGATTACCGTAAGCCAATGAGAGAAGAACTGCGTACTCTTTTTACCGCTCAGCTCATATTGAATATACGAATGGAAAAAGAAAATGGACACAAATATGGCTGTTTTGCTTGATTTTATTTTAACAATCTGATAATCTAAACCTCGTGCGCTTTAGCGCTCCCCAAAAAAGGGAAAAAGGTTAAGAGGAGAGAAAATTTATGAAAAAAAGATTTATCGGATTCATGCTGGCTACAGCAATGATGGTTACAGTTGCAGGCTGCGGCAAACAGATCACACCCGCAGAGAACGTAACAGAAGAGACAGCTGTTGAGGAAACTGCACAGCCAGAAGAGCAGACAGCAGAGGCTGAGCAGACAGAGTCTGCTGAGGCAGAGGGTGATGAGACAGCAGAGGCTGAGGCTCCCGCAGAGGAAGAGAGCGACGTTGAGTTCACAACAGGAACCGTAAACGGCAATGTATATGAGAACGAGTACTTTGGTATCAAGCTCACTGTTCCTTCTGACTATTCATTCCTTGATGATGATACACTTTCACAGCTTACAGGTATGGCTTCAGATATCATGAAGGACAACAAGGCTGCCAAGGAGGCGCTTGAGAACGGAACAGCTGCTATCGTAGCTTACGGTATCAAGTCAGGCGCAGCTGATAACATCAACGTAACAATCCAGTCAAACGCATCTCTTGCAAACACTATATTCGATGAGAAGGCTATCATGGATGTAAGCAAGGATCAGCTTAAGAGCGCACTCGAGTCACAGGGCGCCGAGATCACAAGCTGCGAAGTAGTTGAGAGTGAAGTTGCAGGTGAGAAGCATTTCATCATTGAGCTTACAGGTAACGTAAACGGTATGGAGGTACATGAGCAGGTTGTTAACTTCCAGAAGGGTGACTACATGATGGCAATCGCAGCCAGCACCTTCAATTCAGATGATGTTGCAGCACTTATGTCCGGTGTTGAGAAAAATTAACGTTTATTTTATCAAAAGACTATTGATTTATTTTATATCATAGGTTATCATTGCATAACGGACGACGAAAGAAGTCCAATATAACTATAGTTCTCTTATTCAGAGTGGTGGAGGTACATAGGACCTGAGAAGCCACGGCAACCCCTGACAGACAGGAAGGTGCCAACCTGAGCGTGCAACTTTCGAGGCCAGATATTTAGGCTAAGATACAACGAGCAATAAGAGGATCTGAAACCAGATCAGTTCCGCTTGTTTGTGTCCTGCACGCACCAAACAAGCGGATTTTTTACGCGTGTTATGGCAGAGGCATGAATCAACCTCGATATATGCAAAGCCACGTAAGTGAGGAATCGCGGAGCGATTTCGAGTATGCCATAACGCTTTATTGGCGCAAAGCGCAAGAAAGGAAAGAAGAATGGATAAGTTTATTTTCACATCCGAATCAGTAACCGAGGGACATCCCGACAAAATTTGCGACAACATCTCAGACGCAATCCTTGATGCCTGCATGGCACAGGATCCCATGAGCCGTGTAGCCTGCGAGACTACAGCCTGCACAGGTTTCGTACTTATTACAGGAGAGATCACAACAAAGGCAGTTGTAGATTATGCCAAGATAGCAAGACAGACAGTTTGTGAGATCGGTTATGACAGCTCAGAGAAGGGCTTCGATGGAAACACCTGCGCAGTAATGGTTGCTCTTGATCAGCAGTCAGCTGATATCGCTATGGGCGTTGACAAGGCTCTCGAGGCAAGAGAGAACAACATGACCGATGAGCAGATCGAGGCTATCGGCGCCGGAGACCAGGGTATGATGTTCGGCTATGCTACCAACGAGACAGAGGAGTACATGCCTTACGCTATCAGCCTTGCTCACAAGCTCACCAAGAAGCTCACAGAAGTAAGAAAGAACGGAACTCTTCCTTATCTTCGCGCTGACGGCAAGAGCCAGGTTTCCGTTGAGTATGATGAGAACGGCAAGCCTATCAGACTTGAGGCTATCGTTATCTCAACTCAGCATGACGAGAAGGTTACACAGGAGCAGATCCACGCAGATATCAGAAAGCACGTTATCGATGCAGTAGTTGATCAGGCTATGGTTGATGCCAACACCAAGATCTACATCAATCCCACAGGCCGTTTCGTTATCGGCGGACCTCAGGGTGATGCAGGACTTACAGGCCGTAAGATCATCGTTGACACCTACGGCGGAGCAGCACGTCATGGCGGCGGAGCTTTCTCCGGCAAAGACTGTACAAAGGTTGACCGTTCAGGTGCTTATGCAGCAAGATACGTTGCCAAGAACATCGTTGCAGCAGGTCTTGCCGACAAGGCTGAGATCCAGCTTTCATACGCTATCGGCGTAGCACAGCCTACATCAATCCTTGTAGATACCTTCGGAACAGGCAAGGTTTCCAACGAGAAGCTTACAGAGGCTGTTCGTAAGGTATTCGACCTTCGCCCTGCGGGAATCATCAAGATGCTCGACCTTCGTCGTCCCATCTACAAGCAGACAGCAGCTTACGGACACTTCGGCCGCAACGATCTGAATCTCCCTTGGGAGCAGCTCGACAAGGTAGAAGAGCTCAAGGCAGCAGTACAGTAATAGTTGCGGATACAGCATATCATTATAGAAGTGTCAGCGCTTCACTGATTAGAACAAAAATAAGGTGACCACCTCATGCAAGAGGTGATCACCTTTTTATTTTGTACGCTTACCGGCACACATCTTTATATCAATTTATTCACATACACGCAATATACTTTTTATCTCTTAAACCAGACAGCATACAGCTTCACAGTTTTCTGATAGCTGCCGGCGTAGACATCGCCGCTGTTAAAATCTATCTTCTCGGCCTTGGGATCAAGACTCCAGCCTCCAAAGATATATCCGCTGATATAGTAGTCGCTGTCATCTATTGTTACTTCATCGCCAAATACTGCTTTTCTGGTCGGCATTTTGCCAAATGCTTTGGCTCCCATTGGCGGATTCGCCACATAAGTGATCTTGTATGAAAGAGGTTTGAATACAGCATAAAGCTTATAGTCAGCACAGTTCTTGGCACTTATGGAAGTTATCTTTTTGGTGCCTTTTTCATCGGTAAACCAGCCTGCGAATTTATATCCGTCCTTATTCATTGCCTTAGGAAGTGTTATAGCCTTCTTCTTAACTTCAGAGTAGGTGTAAGAAAATCCTGTAGTGGAAGGAAGCGGATTCTTTTCTCCCTTTGCATAAGAAACATTACTAAGGTCAGTCATGATCTCGACCGTGAAGCTGTTTTTCCAAACTGCGTAAAGGTCAAGCACAAATCCGTCATCAGTCTTTGTGAGTACCGGAGCTGAAATCTTCTCCTTGTTGCTATATGCCGGCTTATCATCGGATTCTGACAAAGCCCATCCGATAAATGCCGCGTCAGCTTTGGCAAAAGGATTTGCGGGAAGCGCCTTGGCAGCTTCATATTTGTAGCCGGTATAAGCTTTTGGCGTCTTCTCATCCCCGGCGACTCCTGCGTTATCATGAAGCCTTACTGTGTAGGCAGCGGTCCATTTTGCAAAGAGAGTGATATCACCAAAATCCTTCGCTGTTATGTTTTTCTTGGCTTTCTTTAGTCCGCTGTCTGTATACCAGCCGCCAAAGGTATATCCATCCCTTATCGGAATGGGGAACCGGATATCGACATTCGAAGGATCTGCGTATTCATAGGATTTCACATAGGAAGAACAGATCTCTTCAAGCTCGGCAGCGCTCTTCTCAGGCATGTTGAGTTCGTAGCTGATGCTGTACGGAGCCTTCTCCCATACTGCATATAGAGTCTTCTTATCGTTGTTTGCCACTGTGCCAAGGAGAGGCTCTGCAGCTTCCCAGGAAAAGACATCATCGGCGCGAACAAGGGCTGTTGCACCGCCTTTTTCATTGGTCCAACCTATAAGCTTATAACCTTTATTGACAAAAGAGTTCTTGAGTTCAGGAAGCTCCTTTCCGTAATATGCAGTTAGCTTCTTAGCTGAACCTGATACGGTAAGGCTTTCACCGCCCTGATTCTTGTTGGGATCCAGAGTCAAAGTGTATTTGTAAGGTGTCCACTTGGCATACAACGTAGTGTCGGCGGTGAGATTGGCAGGAAGCGTCTTGGCTGCTTTCTTGCAGGCTGCGTCGAAGAACCATCCTCCAAAGGTGTAGCCCTTCTTTTCCGCTACCGGAAGCTTTTTGACAGCCTGTCCGAAGGTATAAAGACCGGTTGCGTCTCCGCCTCTTTTAGAGAAGCTTGTCACCTCTGAATCGCCGAATGTAGTATCGGTGAGGCTTCCGCCATCCAGTTCGAAACGAACATTGTAGCTTTCCTCTTTCCACTGGGCATAGAGGACTACATTCTGCACACCCTTCTTTGTAAGTTCTTTAGCACCAAGCTCTTCAGGAGTATATTCGCTTCCGGCTTCCACAGTGATTCCTTTTCCATCGGCCTTCGTGTTCCAGTTTGTAAAAGAAACACCTCTTGCCAAAAAGTCGCCGTCGCTTATGTAGACTTTATCGTCCTCGTCATTGAATGCGTAGCCTGTATCCTTCTCCATGGCTCCGTAGATCACAGCTCCGTGGGAGTTCTTGCTGTTGCTGTCATATACGATGGTGTAGGACTGATCGGGCCTCCAGGATGCATAAAGGGTTACGTTATCGTATGCTTTGCCAAGATCAGTAAAGGATGCTTTGTTTGCATATTTGGTATTTGACTGGTAAAAATACTCATCATTTTCCGGCAGCGTGTTCCAGTGGTCAAAAACATATCCGGCTCTGGTGAAAGTGTTGGCTTCTAGTGTGTATTTCCTGCCCGGATCACAGAACATGTCGGGCATTTCGCCCACTCCGCCGTTGGCATCAAAGGATACCGTGTAGTTGTCGGCTTCTACTGTTATGTCGCAGGTGTCTGTCCATCCGCCGTCTTTGGTGGTTATCGTGATAACGCACTTTCCGCCTGCCTTGCCGGTTACGTAGCCTTTTGAATCGACTGTCGCAACTCTTGGATTTGAACTGCTCCAGGTAACTGCCTTGTTAGCGGCGTTTGAAGGCAAGAGATTATATGTAAGCTTACGTTTATCGTTCTTCATAAGAGTCATACCGAATGCATTAATGTTTACATCGGTTACAGACTTATTATCTTTGACGATGCGAATCTTGCCTGTGGCAGAGAACTTGCCGTCAGCAGATGTGACTGTATAGGTTGTTTCGCCTACTTTTTTGCCTTTGAAATTCCAAATATTGTAGTCATTAGACCAGGGGCTGCTTTCACCGTATTTTTTTTCAACTAATGCAATATTTTCATCGGCAACTACTATATTTATGTCCTTATTGTTTGCATATGCCGGATAGATAAATGCAGAACTATAATATCCCAGAGTATCATTTACACTTAGTGTGATAAGATTCATTACGTTTACATTAGTAAGCGGATAGTATCCCTCATCAAGAGTATGAATCTCATAGCCCAGATCTTTGAAACGCTGGGGAATCTGACCATTCCTATACATTGAGGTATCAAAATACAGCTTTGCATTATCAGGGAAGGTCGCTATGATTGATCCATCAGGAAGTTCATCATCGCCACTGATATTGCCGGTAGCGCCTTTGCCTTTAATTACACGGATGTCTGATGTGATCCATGCTGAGAGTATAAAACGATTGACATTATCGCAGCCATAAAACAGTCTTTCATACCCATGGCCGGAAATGGTAGTTATCACGAATGGATCTAAAACTACATCGCCAATAAGACTGCTACAGCCTTCAAAGACCCTACTACCAATATAAATTCTTTCACCCCAATAGTTTTTTTGGTCGGGAAATACAAGACCGGTTAGCCCGGAACATCCTAAAAATGCTTTTGGACCCAGGTAATCTAATCTGTTGGGGATGGTTAGAGTTCCGGTTAATCCGGTACATCCTTCAAAAGCGCTTGCCCCAATTTCCTCAAGGCCATCGGGGAGTGACAAAGTGCGCAATCCAGTGCATCCTTTAAAAGCGTCTATGTCAATTTTGCGTGTACCATTGTTAATTGTGAGTTTTGTTAAACCCGTGCATTTTTCGAAACCGCCAACATATAAGATATTACCCGATAATTCAAGTTCTCCGCTTAGCTGCTCACAATTACTGAATGCGCTAATAGACCGTTGATTAAGATTCTTGAAAAATGACAGATCATCTATTCTTAAAGTTTTGCAATTCCAAAATGCCAGGTCCTCTATGCATTCTATATTTTTGGACATATAAAGATTAAAGACTGTATTAACCCCTGAAGCGTAAAAAGCGCCTTCCTCAATTTTTTTGACATTGTCGGACATTTTGACGTTGCTAAGATTTCTACAGCAAAAAAAACAGTCGCGGGGTATAACAGTAACACCCTGACCTACTGTAACAGAAGATATACTACTGCCATCGAAAGCTCTTTCTCCAAGAATTTTAACGCTGTCGGGTATAGTAATCGAACTGTTGTAGTAAAGTCCTTCAAATGCCGAATCTCCGATTTCTGTAACTGTGTTTGGAATTGTGAGTGTTTTACCTGACTTTGGACATTCGATTGCGCTAAACGACCAATCCCCAATGTAAGTAATGCCGGGATTAATAGTTATGCTGCTAAAGTAATAACTGTTGCTATAGTATGGACTTTTAAGACTTTTAATCTTCTCTACCCATGGCGCTGTATCATCTGAAAAATCATACATTCTACCGGTTCCGCTGATGGTAAGATCATAATTTCCGATATGGTTAGCTGATTCTGTCATCGTCCATGTGAGATTATCGCCGCATTTGCCGCTGGCCTGATTCAGAACGCCCAGGGAGATGTGTGCGGGCTCGGTCTTTTCCGCAAGCTCTCCTTTATCGTCATATAAATAAACTACATAGGTATAGTCGGTTAGCTTTGATATGTTGCCTTCTCTGAAGCTGAAGGTATATCGTCCGCCATCGGTATAGCGATTTGCTTTGTAGGTGTATGAGTCCTGCCAGTTTTCGGGTACGCTGTTTTCGCCATCATTGGTAGCCCATACCTTTACGAAGACATTTCCAGCAGCACTGTTGTCTCCATCAGATGTATTTATTGTCAGCTGGAAACTGTGATACCTGTCCGTAACCGCATCCTCATTGACAGAGGTTATAAAAGGCTTTGGGTTCTTAGGATTAAATCTCTCCCTTACGGACTCATCTGTTATCTTATAAACTGTAATATAGCAGTTTCCTTTGAAATGCAAATTATAATATTGGCCACTTGTTAGAGAAAACGTACTGTTGGTATGCCATACGACACCTTTTCCATCTACTTCCCGGCCATCGGAAATAGTTATGGAGTCACTGTCATAGCCCAGGATGATCATATTGTGGGTTATATTGTAACTGCTTGCGCTTTTGGGGTCATGAGCCCAAAGCCAGTCGCCCGGCTTGACATCATTGGCTTTAAGGAATTCGTAAATCTCGCTTCCTTTCAGCTTTCTGTCAGAAGTGATGGCTTTATGCACCTTTGGATTAGAGAATCTTGTTATTCCCAGCGCGTCCTGCCACACATAATCGCAGAAAGCGCAGCACTGCTTGGAACGCCATGCTCCTCCGTAATAGAAATTGTTATTAAAGGTTCCGTTTAGTGAATTGACGTAATTGTTAATGGCAGTAACTACACCGTCTTCCTTTTGACCCTTAGCGGAAGAATAAAGAGGAGCAGAATCATCATCCACAATCACATCTTCGCAGGTCCATGTTGCATAAAAGGTCATATCCTCAGTGATCTCAAAACTCCATTCGTGAGTGTAGATCACAGAAGGGTCTCCCGTGGGACTCCATCCCCAGAACTCAAATCCCTCTCTTGTGGGGATCTGCGATGTTACCTGCACGGTATCGCCATAGCTGTAATGATTGTCATCCACAGGCAGATCAAGAACGTCGTCATCAAGAGCTTCGTAGGTGACGGTATAATATTCTCCGGCATCAGATACTGAGCTTGCCTCGGTAGAAGCATCTGTCACGGATGAATCCTCAGAAGCATCCTCAGAAGCGTCCTCAGAAGCATCACCGGACGCATCTTCCTCAGCTTCATTGATGACAGGCTCTGCGTCGGAATTGGATTTGTCTGTCTGCGCTTCATCTGCAGCCGCTGCGTTATCTGAACTTTCCAAAGCTCCATTCCCGCTCTTTTCTGTAGATGAAGATGCTGCCTCATCTGATTGAAGGTCTGTTTCTTTGGATGCGTCGCTGTTTCCTTCACCTGCAATTACTTCTTCAGAGATGTTCTGCTGATCATCTGACATTGCATAAACATCCGCACTCAGTGAAGAAAAGGCAAGCACAGCCCCTAACGCAAGTGCAACAGCCTTTTTTACTGCTTTTTTCATTTCTTTCCCTCCCTTATATGATATACATTAAACCTTACGTAACCTGTACATTGTCTTTCCCGAAGGCATCAGCCAAAGCTTCAAGTGTGACCTTGTCCGCCAGGATCCCACCGGCGCGGCCGTAGGATTTGATCTGCTTGGTCTCCTTGAGGTATATCTTCACCTCATCATGCCCGTCGCTCTTTGCGATGATTTCCTCAAGCCTCCCGGCACCTGCCTCGTAGGCTTCCTTGTTGTCAAACTGGATCCACACAGTCTTGGGAACTTCTTCGAAGGTCATGACATTTGACGCGATAAGCTTGGCACTGCGCCCTTCCTCCACCGATACTCTTCCGGAGATGAAAACCTTGGCATCCTCCATGAGCTTTGGCCCATAGGTCTCATAGGCCTTGGGGAAAACTATTACCTCAACAGTTCCCACCATATCCTCAAGGGTAACGAAGGCCATCACCTGCTGGGTTTTGGTGTACTTAATTGTCTTGGCTGTGATGATCCCGCCAATGGTGGCATTTGCCTTGTCCGTAACAGCCGGAACGTTGTCATCGGATGAAGAGTTCTTGTCATCATCACTTCCCTCCCCGGTCTCTACAAAGAAATCTGTGGAAACATTGGTGATCTTCTTCTTCCACATATTGACGTACTCTTCAAGAGGGTGCCCGCTGGCATAGATTCCCAGTACATCTTTCTCAAATTCAAGGAGCAGCTCCCGGTCAAATTCCCCAACCTTGGGCATTGGAATCTCGTACTGTTTCTTCTGATCTTCTCCCGCTATATCAAAAAGAGTCATCTGTCCCGCCATGGCATTCTTGCCGGAGGTGTGGAGCTGATCCATGATGGTTCCGTAGACGGTTATCATCTGCTTCCTGGTATGTCCGAAGCAGTCGAAGGCGCCGGCCTTTATGAAGTTCTCTACAGCCCGCTTGTTGACTTCGCAGTCGCCAGTCTGCATCCTGGTGAGGAAGTCGTTGAGATCCTTGAATTTGCCTCTTACCTTTCGCTCATGGACAATTGCCTCGATAATGGGGCGTCCAACACCCTTGATGGCAGTCAGCGCATAGCGGATATACTTTCCGTTCTTTTTGTCTGAGGCGTTGTCGTTATCCGCTGATGAGCTGCCTTTCTCTGAGCCTTTCGTATCTTTTCCATCCGCGCCGCCGTTCCTGTCCACGGAGAATCCCTCAACGCCGTCATTTATATCAGGTGGCAAAAGAGTTATGCCCATATTCCGGCAGGTCATAATGTAGCCCGCAACCTTGCCGGGAGCATCGATAACGGAAGTCATCAATGCGGCCATGAATTCGGCAGGATAGTAATATTTGAGCCATGCGGTCTGTATGGCCACAACGGCATAGCATGCGGCGTGGGCTTTGTTGAAGGCGTAGGCAGCAAAACTCATCATGGAATCAAAGATGCTCTTGGCAACGTCAGGGGATATGCCTTTGGCGGCGCAGCCGGGAATTCCCTCATCGGGATTGCCGTAGATGAAGTTTGCCTGCTCACGTTCCAGCTCATCTGCGTGTTTCTTGCTCATGGCACGGCGGATCATATCAGCTCGTCCAAGGGTAAAGCCTGCCAGTTGCTGGAATATCTGCATGACCTGCTCCTGGTACACGATACATCCGTAGGTGGTCTTAAGGATCGGTTCAAGCTCCGGAGTGGCGTAGGTAATAGGCTCCTTCCCGTTCTTGCGGGCAATGTAGGTCGGAATGAAATCCATAGGACCCGGACGGTAAAGGGCTACTCCCGCAATGATATCCTCCAGGGACTGAGGCTTCAGGTTCTTCATGAAGGCCTTCATTCCCGCAGACTCCAGCTGGAAAATACCGTCGGTCTGTCCTGAGCCTATATAGGACAGCACATTCTGGTCGTTGTAATCTATTTTATCTATATCGATAAAGTTCCGATCCCCGGGTACTGCACCGATGGACTTATTGGCATCCCGCACGGCATCCTTGATAACGGTAAGGGTCCGAAGTCCCAGGAAGTCCATTTTGAGAAGCCCCAGTGACTCCGTGGTCTTCCAGGGAAACTGCGTGGTGACGCCGCCATCAGCGGAGCGGGCAAGAGGGATCATATCCTCGGCGGGATCTCTGCAGATGACCACACCGGCAGCGTGAATGGAAGCGTGCCTTGGAAGGCCTTCCAACTTCTTGCACATGTCGATGAGCTTGTGAGCCGTGGGATCTTCCTCGTACATTTTCCGAAGATCCGGGCTGGCAGCAAGAGCCGCATCCAGCGTGATCTTGGGATCCGCAGGGATCATCTTGGCTATCTGGTCCCCGTAGCTGTAGGGCAGATCCATAACTCGGGCAACATCCCTTACAACGCCCTTGGCAAGCAGGGATCCGAAGGTTATGATCTGCATGACTCTGTCGGGACCATACTTTCTTGTTACGTAATCAATAACCTCCTGGCGCCTTTCGTACTCGAAATCCACGTCTATATCGGGCATAGACACACGCTCGGGATTAAGGAATCGCTCAAAGAACAGGTCGTACTTGATGGGGTCTATATTGGTGATATGTATGCAGTAGGAGACTATGCTCCCGGCAGCCGATCCACGGCCCGGTCCTACGGCAATATCATTCTTTCGGCAGAAGTTGATGTAGTCCCATACAATAAGGAAGTAATCCACATATCCCATGTTCTTTATTATAGAAAGCTCGTAGTCCAGGCGCTTTCTCAAAGTGCCGTCGTCATCGGGATATCTCTCCTTAAAGCCGTCGTCGCAGAGCTTGTTCAGATAGGTCCAGGAGTCGTATCCTTCGGGAACGTCGTAGTCAGGGAGCTTGCTCTTTCCCATCTCGATATCCACGTGACATCTGTCGGCGATCTTCTGTGTGTTGTCGATAGCCTCCTGAGCATAAGGGAAAAGAGCTCTCATCTGCTCTTCACTCTTAACATAATACTGACCGCCCTCGTAACGCATTCGGTCTTCGTCGCTGACTTTTTTGCCCGTCTGGATACACAAAAGCAGGTCGTGAGCCTCCGCGTCATCCTCATAGGTGTAGTGGCAGTCGTTGGTGGCCACAAGAGGGATCCCCAGCTGCTGTGAGAGAGCCATGAGAGAGTTGTTCACCATTCTCTGCTCGGGAATGCCGTGATCCTGCAGCTCCAAAAAGAAATTGCCCTGGCCGAAGATGTTGTTGAGGCGAAGAGCCGCCATCTTGGCAAGGTCCGGAGTTCCCTTCAGGATGTTGCGGGGGATCTCTCCGGCAAGGCAGGCACTGAGAGCAATGATCCCCTCGTGGTACTTCTCCAAAAGCTCGTAGTCAACACGGGGTTTATAATAGTAGCCTTCCGTAAAGCCGCGGCTTACGATGTGGGTGAGGTTCTCATAGCCCTTGTTGTTCTCCGCAAGAAGAACCAGGTGATAGTATCTGTCGTCGCTCTGGGACTCCCTGTCAAAGCGGGAACCGGGGGCAACGTATACTTCGCATCCGATTATGGGATTGATAGCATAGTCGGTGGGATCATCCTTATTGACCTTTCGGCAGGCATTATAGAAGTCAATGACGCCGTACATAACCCCGTGGTCCGTGATGGCTCCGGCGGTCATGCCAAGCTCCTTGAGGCGTGCCACATATTCTTTTATCTTATTGGAACCGTCCAGCAGACTGTACTCCGTGTGGACGTGAAGATGCGTAAAAGCCATATTTCTCTCCCCAATCTTTCCCCGTTTTTTCATTATATGATACTACATATTACCACATTACGAGGGGGGATAGTGGGACAGTTTTCGTGCTTATTATCCCTTTGAAGAAAAGATTTTTTCTTGCATGATAAAAAAACATGCGCTAATATAATAAGTTAGAGAAGATTGGGGAATTTATTTAGAATCGAGGATTAAAATATGGCAGCTAAGCAGATTAAGACAATCGGCGTACTTACGAGCGGTGGTGATGCACCGGGCATGAATGCCGCAATCCGTGCGGTAGTCCGCAAGTCACTTGCCAACGGCCTTAGAGTAGTGGGCATCAAGAAAGGCTATCAGGGACTTCTCAATGAGGAGATCATTGAGATGGACAGACGCAGCGTTTCCGACATCATCCAGCGAGGCGGTACGATTCTTGGAACCGCAAGATGCATGGAGTTCACGACACCTGAGGGACAGGCCAAGGGCGCTGAGATCTGCCGTAAGCATGGAATAGACGGAATGGTTGTTATCGGCGGCGACGGTTCTTACCGCGGAGCTCAGAAGCTTTCGGCTCAGGGGATCAACACAGTAGGTATTCCCGGAACCATCGACCTTGACATCGCCTGCACAGATTACACCATCGGATTCGATACAGCCATCAACACAGCGATGGATGCTATCGACAAGATCCGTGATACTTCTTCATCTCACGAGAGAGTCAGCATCGTAGAGGTTATGGGACGCCACGCAGGATATATCGCACTGTGGTGCTCGATCGCCAACGGCGCAGACGACATTCTTCTTCCTGAGAAGTACGACTACAACGAGCAGAGGGTTATTGACAACATCATCGATAACCGTAAGAAGGGCAAGACCCATCATATCATTGTAAATGCCGAGGGTATCGGACATTCAACTTCGATGGCACGTCGTATCGAGGCAGCTACAGGTCTTGAGACCAGAGCTTCCATTCTCGGATACATGCAGCGTGGCGGTAGCCCCACATGTAAGGACCGTGTGTATGCTTCCATGATGGGATGCTACGCAGCAGATATCCTTGCAGCAGGCAAGACCAACAGGGTTGTAGGTTACAGAAACGGCCAGTTCGTTGACTACGACATTGATGAGGCTCTTGCAATGAAGAAGAACATCAACGAGTACATGTACGAGATCGCTCGTACCATCTGATGTCTTTCGGTAGGACAGCATTTATATCATGAAACTATGTGGACTTTTTTGCGAAGTGCTTAGCACAAAACAAAAAAGTCCACTTTTTCTATTTATGTGCATCTGCTAAAATTTCCTTATGAAAAACCAAAACGAAGACAGTTACAAGAAAAGAATAGGCAGGCAGTACTTTCTTCTGGTCCTGACGCTTTTGTTCGTCCTTATCACGCTGATCGCAGGATCGGTTTTTTTCAGGCTTTACAGGTCAAACCTGGTGATTCAGGCTGAGTCCGGGGTTTATGACAGATACTACGTTATGATCACCGACAATTACAAGTCGGATTTCTGGAAGTCTGTATACAAGGGGGCTCTTGATACCGCCAGGGAGGAGAATGCCTTTGTGGATCTTCTGGGAGAGCATTTCTCCAAGGACTATTCCGTGGAGGAGCTGATGGAGATCGCCATCGCCTCGGAGCCTGACGGGATCATGGTTTACGCCAATGAGACCCTGGAGATGTCGGCCCTTATCAACAAGGCGGTAAACGCAGGAATTCCCGTGGTGACCCTCTACGGCGACTGTACCAAGTCTGACAGACTCAGTTTTGTCGGAGTGGGAAGCTACAGTATCGGCAAGATGTACGGCAGCCAGATCATAGATATCATTAAGGAAAAGAGGCGAGAAGAGCTTTTAGAGTCCGAGACCATCGAAGACAGAAGTCAGGTGAAGGTAACGATCCTTGTCAACGCGGACAGCAAGGATACCGGACAGAACATCATCATCTCGAGCCTTCAGGATGCTATTTATCAGGGCAATGTCACTGACGCGGAGTTTGCGGTATCGTTAGCTGCCATAGACAACACCAACAGCTTTTCCGTCGAGGAATCCATAAGGGATATCTTCCTTGGTGAGAATGTGCCGGATGTTATCGTGTGTCTTGATGAACAGAGCACTGACTGTACCTATCAGGCGGTGGTGGATTTTAATAAGGTCGGAGAGGTGAACATCCTGGGATACTACGGCTCGGAGTCCATAATTAACGCCATAGAAAGAGGCGGAATTTACGCCACCATCTCCATAGATGCTGAGCAGCTTGGAGAGTACAGCGTAACTGCTCTTTCCGATTTCCTTGAATTCGGGACCACCAGTGAGTATTACCTTGCTGACATTACCCTCATAAATCAGGACAACGTGGATGAATTCCGGAAGGAGGAAGGAGATGAATAAATTCCTCAACCGCCCCCTTCAGTTCAAGATCATCAGCGTCTGTATTTTTGCCAACGTCATTATCTTCATAGTAAATATCTTTTTGATCCTGGGTATCAACAGCATGTCCGAGGATATGGAGATGGTTTATCAGGACAACCGCTCCCTGAACGAGCTTTCCGAGGCCATGACCAGAGTCCAGGATTCCATGACCGCTTACCTAAGTGCAAAGACCAGCGAGTCTTTGGAGGAGTACTACAGGGATGCCCAGTATTTCTCGGATCTTTCTCTTAATCTGGATGACTCCGTAACGGACCTGGCCTACAACAGGATGGAGAGAAACATAAGGCATATGTCCCAGAATTACCTCGAGGAAGTAGCGCAGACCATTGAGACCAAGAGAGGACGTAACGTTGAGAAATACAGGTCTTTTTATGAGAGCAGCACAAGGCTCTATGAGGATATCGACGACTATATCACAAGCCTGAACCTGGAGCTGTTCGTTATAAACTCCGAGAACTATCTGACTCTTTCCCGGGCCTTCAGAAGGTTCGAGGTCATCGGAGTCGGCGTCATGACTCTTGTTATGATAGGAAACGTAATCCTGGTTACCGGCTTTGTGACAACAGTGATCATGCCCCTTAAGAGACTGGCGAACTCCGCCAATGAAGTATCGGAGGGCAATTTTGACGCCACCATACCACCGGCTCTTTACCATGACGAGGTGGGAATAGTTATCAACGCATTCAGTAAGATGGTGGTCAGCATCAAGGACTATATCGAGAAGCTCAAGGAGAGCATGGAGAATGAACGCTACATGCAGGAAAAAGAGCTGCTTATGGAGGCGCATCTTAAAGACGCCCAGCTCAAGTACCTGCAGGCTCAGATCAATCCCCATTTTCTGTTCAATACCCTTAATGCGGGAGCTCAGCTTGCCATGATGGAGGGAGCAGACAGGACCTACGAGTACGTGCAGACCGTGGCGGACTTTTTCAGGTATAATGTACAGAGCCAGAAAAGAGACGTGACCATCAGGGACGAAGTGACACTGGTGGACAACTATATAAGGATCCTGAACGTAAGATTTTCCGGAGATATCGGCTACGAGAAGCAGGTGGATGAGAGGCTTCTTGACCACATCATGCCCAGCATGATACTTCAGCCCATTGTTGAAAATGCGGTAAACCACGGCATCAGGGAGATGGCAGGGGAAGGCAAGATCATGCTCAGAGTCTACAGAGAGGATGACAATGTCTGCATCAGCATCAGGGACAACGGAAAGGGCATCAGTAGTAAGACCATTGACCAGCTGCTAAGCGGAAGCTTCAGTCACATTGAGGACAGCTACGACAACAACGGTATTGGAATGGATAACGTTATCTCCAGGATCAGAATCTTTGCCGAGGCGGAGGATGCCATTGATATCATAAGCTTTGGCGAGAACAAGGGCTGTGAAGTTATCATAAGACTTCCTTTCGGAGGAGAAGAATGTACAGAGTGATGGTGGCGGATGACGAAGGTATTGTCATCGATTCCATGAAATTCATAATAGAAAAAGAGTTTGGCGACAGCTGTCAGGTGGAATGTGCCAAGAGCGGCAGGAGCGTCATTGAGCTGGCAGAGAACTTCAGGCCGGACATTGCGGTCATCGACATTCACATGCCCGGCATCAACGGCATAGACGCCATAAGGGAGATGAAGCAGTTCTGCACCAATACGGTTTTCATCGTAATGTCTGCCTATGACAAGTTCGACTATGCCAAGGAGGCCATTGCCCTGGGGGTTATGGAGTACATAACCAAGCCCATGGAGAAGATGAAGGTTGTGGCGGTCTTGAAAAGAGCCATGGCCCAGATAGACGGAGACAGGGCAAAACGCAGCAACGACCTTCTTATTAAAGAGAAGCTCGAGACCGTGGAGCCAATCATAGAGAACGGGCTTATTTACGACATTCTTTTGCAGGAGCACTTTGAAGAGGATGTAAACAACTATAAGACCATACTTGGTATCACCGAGAATTACGGCTGTATGATGGCCATTGTCTGCGGAGATTCCCAGGAAGGCAGCAGGATGACCAACGCCATCGGAAGTTCCGTGAAGATCTCCGGCAAGTACCATGAGATCCGCGAGGGGGTCAAGTCTTACTTTGATTGCAAGATCGGAAACGTGATGTCCAACAAGATCGCGGTGCTGATCCCGTGCAACGAGTCCCGCATCGAGTACAACAAAAGAACCGAGATGATCGACAGAGCCAGGGAGCTTGTGCGTTTTCTTCGAAAAAAAACCGACATCAGCTTCAGGATCGGTATCGGCGGCGTCAAGCCCCTCAGGGAGCTGGGGGATTCTTACCGTGAGGCTCTCAACGCCCTTATAGTCACCACCGGCTCCGTTGCTCATGTGGACGATCTGGTGATCTCCTGCGACTACGACGATGACTATCCCAAAAACCTGGAGAGACCGCTGTTTGAGGCTATCGCCAAGGGCGACCTCAACGAGGCTCAGGTAATGGTTGACAAATACGGCGAGTGGATGTGCCAGAAGGCTCTGGATGGCGATCTTATGTCCATGAGACTCAAGACCCTTGAGTTCACCCTCTATGCAGAGCACATCGCCTATCAGAACGGCGGCCAGACCTATCACTACTCGGGGCGCAGCGACTACCTGCCTCAGATCATGGAGCTTAATACCCCGGAGGAGATCAGGGAATGGTTTTCGGAAAAGACAATGAGTGCCTGCCGAGATGTTGTGAGCAAGCGGGAGGAGCGCTCAGGCGACATCATCAGGACCGCCAAGCGCTACATCGAGGACAATTTCGACAAGGACATCTCCCTGGACGACGTATCCAGGGTTGTGAATATCTCTCCTTACTACTTCAGCAAGGTTTTCAAGGAGGAGAGCGGCCTTAATTTCATTGAATACCTGACCAACATCAGGATAGAGAAGGCAAAAGAGCTGTTGGAGAACTCCGGACTGTCCATAAAGGAGATATGTCTTTCCTGCGGATATACGGATCCCAACTATTTCAGCAGGAGTTTCAAGAAGAACGTGGGGATAACTCCTACTGAGTACAAGGAGAAGCTTAGTGTATGAAAAAGAATCTTAAGGGGATATTGGGGATGGTGCTGGCTATGGCGCTTTTGTGCGGGTGCCTTGTCGGATGCGGAGCTGCGGCTCCCGGGGACACTGACAATTCGGCAGACAACGACGACGGGATACAGATAGGCATGTGCTTTGACTCTTTTGTCATAGAGCGCTGGCAGAGAGACCGTGACGTCTTTGTTTCCGCGGCAAAAGAGCTGGGTGCGGAGGTCAACGTCCAGAATGCCAACGGAGACGTGCAGCAGCAGAAGGATCACATCGACTACTTTATAAAAAAGGGGATGGATGTCATTGTCATCATCAGCATAGATCCGGATGAACTTACGGACTCCGTCAAAAGGGCCCGGGATGCCGGAATAAAGGTTATAGCCTACGATCGCCCCATTCCCCAAGCAGTGGTGGACCTCTATATCTCTTTTGACAATGAAAAAGTCGGAGAGCTTATGGGGGAAGCTATGGTAAAGGCGGGCCTTGGGGAGGGGAACAAGGCGGTTATGATCTGCGGCTCTCCGAAGGATAGGAACGTGCCCATGGTGGACGGCGGCTTTAAGTCTGTTTTGAGCGACAACGGCGTTGAGATTTTGGATGAGTACTACTGCGACGGCTGGAAGGCAGAGCTGGCGGGGGATTACGTATACAATAACCCTGAGAGGATCGAGGAGGCGGACGCGATCATGTGCGGAAACGACGATCTTGCCAGCAGAGTTGTGTATGCCCTTGCTGAGAAGAGACTTGCAGGAAAAAAGCTGGTGGCGGGACAGGACGCCGATCTTGAAGCCTGCCAGAGGATAGTTGAGGGGACTCAGCTGATGACCGTATACAAGCCAATCGAGAAGCTGGCTCAGAAGGCTGCGGAGGCAGCAGTCAGCCTTGCAAAGGGCGAGGCACTGGAGGAGGCCGATGTCTCGGAGTATTTTGGAGAGAGCGGGACGGTCCCATATCTGAAGATAGAGCCCATTGCCGTAACAAAGGACAACATCGATGAGGTGATAATAGGCAGCGGCTTTCATCTTAAAGAGGATGTATACCTGAATGTTCCCGGGAAAATGCCCTCAAACTGAGCAGGGCATGGAAATTTTGTTTCACTTTAAAAGGCAAATAGCAAAATATTGTTGCGAAATAGTCCGTGCTTGCAAAAAAATGCTAGCACGGCTTTTTTTATAAAACAGTACAACTTAAAAATGTGCTACAAGTCGTAAATCATTCCTATTTGTTCTGTGGTAAATTGAATCATGTAAAGAGCAGACATTATGTCTGTAAAACCAATCCAATAAAGGGAGGATTACTAAATGAAGAAGAAAATTTTAAGCGGTATTCTTTCAGTAGTACTGGCAGCTTCAATGCTGGTTGGATGCGGCGGCGCAGCAGCTCCTGCATCTTCATCGGGTTCAGGATCAGGCTCAGGTAAGGTTGGTGTAGCAATGCCTACAAAGGACCTTCAGAGATGGAACCAGGACGGTGCAAACATGGAGCAGCAGCTCAAGGCAGCAGGATATGAAGTTGACCTTCAGTATGCTTCAAACGATATTGCAACACAGGTTTCTCAGATTGAGAACATGATCTCTTCAGGTGCCAAGGTTCTCGTAATCGCATCTATCGATGGTGATTCCCTGGGAACAGTTCTTGCACAGGCTAAGGAGCAGGGCATCAAGGTTATCGCATATGACCGTCTGATCATGAACTCCGACGCTGTTTCTTACTATGCAACATTCGATAACTACATGGTAGGAACAAAGCAGGGCGAGTACATCAAAGAGCAGCTTGACCTCGACAATGCAGCAGGTCCTTTCAACCTTGAGATCTTCACAGGTGACCCCGGTGACAACAACGCAAGATTCTTCTACGGCGGTGCTATCGACGTTCTTAAGCCTTACATCGACAGCGGCAAGCTTGTTGTTAAGTCAGGTCAGGTTGATTTCGATAACGTTGCAACAGCTAACTGGTCAACAGAAAATGCTCAGTCCAGAATGGATGCCATCATTTCTGCTAACTATGCTGACGGAACAAAGCTTGATGCAGTTCTTTGCTCAAACGACTCAACAGCACTCGGTGTTACAAACTCACTTACAGCTAACTACACAGGTGAGTGGCCTATCATCACAGGTCAGGACTGTGACGTTGCTAACGTTAAGAACATGATCGCCGGCAAGCAGTCAATGTCTATCTTCAAGGATACACGTACACTTGCTGCTAAGACTGTTGAGATGGTTGACGCTATCATGAAGGGAACAGAGGCTCCCGTTAATGATACAAAGACCTATGACAACGGCACAGGCGTTATCCCTTCATACCTTTGCGAGCCCGTATTCGCAGACGTAAACAACTACAAAGAGCTTCTTATTGATTCCGGCTATTACACAGAGGATCAGCTTAAGTAAAACCTCTTATTTTCCCAAATTGAACATAGGGCGGGCCTTAAACGACCCGCCCTATGTTCGCTCAAAAAAGAAAAGCGAAAAGATAGGAGGAGGGCAAAGTGGCACAGATATTGCTGGAAATGAAAAATATCACCAAGACCTTCCCTGGTGTTAAAGCCTTAGATAATGTAAATCTTCAGGTAGAACAAGGCGAGATCCATGCGCTGGTAGGTGAAAATGGTGCAGGAAAATCCACCCTTATGAACGTTCTTAGCGGAGTGTATCCCTATGGTTCATATGAGGGGGATATTATTTATGATGGTCAGGTTTGTCAGTTCAACCAGATCAAAGACAGTGAGGCAAAGGGTATAGTTATCATCCATCAGGAGCTTGCTCTTATACCTTACATGACAATTGCAGAGAACATGTTCCTTGGAAACGAGAGAGGACAGAAGTTTAAGATTGACTGGCACGAAACAAACTCGCTTGCCAGAGAGTATCTGGACGTCGTAGGCCTTAAGGAGAATACTCAGACTCTTATTAAGGACATCGGTGTAGGTAAGCAGCAGCTTGTTGAAATAGCGAAGGCTCTTTCCAAGGATGCAAGACTTCTTATCCTTGACGAGCCCACATCTTCACTTAATGAGACAGATTCAAAGGCACTTCTTGATCTGCTTCTTAAGCTGAAGGCAGAAAGAGGTCTTACCTCTATCATTATTTCTCATAAGCTCAATGAGGTTTCTTATGTTGCCGATAAGATCACCGTTATCAGAGACGGTGCAACTATCGAGACTCTTACAAAGGGTGTAGACGATCTCTCCGAGAGCCGTATCATCAAGGGCATGGTTGGTCGTGAGATCTCCGACAGATTCCCTAAGAGAGAGTCCCACATCGGCGAAGTAATGATGGAAGTAAAGAACTGGAACGTTTATCATCCTTTACAGAAGGAAAGAAAAGTCGTTGACAACGTAAATATTTATGTAAGAAGAGGCGAAGTTCTCGGTATCTCAGGTCTTATGGGCGCCGGAAGAACAGAGCTTGCCATGAGCATATTTGGGAAAAGCTATGGGGAAAATATATCGGGTCAGACTTTTATAGGCGGCAAAGAAGTCCATCTTAATACGGTAAGCAGTGCTATCCGTCACGGACTTGCATATGTAACTGAAGACAGAAAGGGTAACGGACTTATCCTGTCCAATCCCATAAAGATCAATACAACACTTGCAAACCTTGATGAAGTCAGCAACCACAAGGTTATCGACAAGCACAAAGAGTACAACGTAGCGGTAGAGTACAAGGACAAGCTCAAGACCAAATGTCCTACAGTAGAGCAGAACGTAGGAAACTTAAGCGGTGGTAACCAGCAGAAGGTTCTCCTTGCAAAGTGGATGTTTGCGGATCCCGAGATCCTTATTCTTGACGAGCCTACAAGGGGTATCGACGTAGGTGCCAAGTACGAGATTTACTGCATTATAAATCAGCTGGTAGCTGAGGGTAAGTCAGTAATCATGATTTCTTCAGAGCTTCCTGAGATTCTTGGTATGTGCGACAGAATATACGTAATGAATGAAGGAAAAATGGTTGGGGAGCTTGATGCAAAAGACGCGACCCAGGAAAAGATCATGACTTATATATTACAGTCATCCGCAGAGAAGGAGGAGAATCATGAATAAAGAATCAGTTTTAGGATTTTTGAAAAAGAACACGATGATCATTGTTCTTATCATCGTAGTTGCATTTTTCTCAATGCAGACAGGTGGAGCGATCCTGCTTCCCATGAACGTAAGTAACCTGATCTCACAGAATGCATACGTATTCGTTCTTGCAACAGGTATGCTGCTGTGTATCTTAACCGGTGGTAACATTGACCTTTCCGTTGGATCTGTTGTGTGCTTCGTAGGTGCGGTAGGTGCGGTTCTTATGATGAACCTCAATGTACCTGTATGGCTTTCAATCATTATCATGGTTCTCATCGGAACAGCTATCGGTGCTTTCCAGGGCTTCTGGATCGCCTTTGTAAGAATTCCTCCTTTCATCGTAACACTGGCAGGAATGCTTGTATTCAGAGGACTTTCAAACGTAGTACTTAACGGTCTTACCGTTTCAATCGGTGACAAGGTTGGCTTCGTAAACCTCTTCGGCGGCGGAGCAAACTGCTATATCCCCGATTACATCGGAGGCCAGGGTGGACTTAACATGACCTGTCTTATCGCAGGTATCCTTGCAGCAGCTGTACTGGTTATTGTCCAGGTAATGGGACGTATCAAGAAAAAGAACTCCGGATATGAGCTTGAGGCTATTTGGACCTTTACTCTTAAGCTGGTGGTACTGGCTGGCGTTCTTGTGGCATTTGCTTACAGACTTGCTCAGCACAAGGGTATCCCTTCAGTTCTCATCTGGGTTATCATCGTAGTATTCATTTACGGATACATCACCTCCAACACCACAGTTGGTCGTTACTTCTACGCAGTAGGCGGTAACGAGAAGGCTACAAAGCTTTCCGGTATTGATACAAACAGAGTTTATTTCCTGGCATACACCAACATGGGCTTCCTTGCTGCTCTTGCAGGAATGATCACCATTGCCAGACTTACATCAGCTCAGCCCACATACGGACAGAACTACGAGATGGACGCCATCGGTTCCTGCTTCATCGGTGGAGCATCCGCTTATGGCGGAATCGGAACAGTACCCGGCGTTATCGTAGGTGCGGTTCTCATGGGTGTTATCAACCTTGGTATGTCACTTATGGGCGTTGATGCCAACATGCAGAAGGTTGTAAAGGGTGTCGTACTTCTTGCAGCAGTTATCTTCGACGTAGTATCAAAGCGTGGCGGCAAGATGATCGTAAAGAACTGATAATTATAATCGCAGCCGGACACTCGGGTATAATTCGGAAATGCTTGTGTTCGTCTGCGCAGCAAATCATATAAACTCAAAAGCAAGGACCTGCTTCCTATCGACGTTGCTCATAGCAGTCAGCAGGCCCTTGCTTTTTCGTTTCATGCTTTGTCTTGCTCGTCCGAGAACTGCGCATTTCCGTATCAACCCGAATGTCCGGCAGGTTTATAAAATGAGCCCATGACTCCGTCCTCAAGGACCACTTTCGGCTCAATTGTGCTATACTAATCGTACTAACAATATTTGTCAGTGAGAGGAAGCTTAGATGATAACCAGTACCAGTAACGACCGGGTTAAGAAGGTTGTTTCATATGTAGAGAAGAGCAAGGCCCGCCGGGAGGACAAGGTCTTTGTCATAGAAGGCATGAAGATGCTCAGGGAAGCTCCGGTGCTTCAGGTCAAGGAGGTCTACATCACCGAGAAGTTCCTTGACACCGCAGACGAAGACGACAAGGAGATCCTTTGGAGGTATGGCGCCGAGACTGTCAGCGATGAGGTCATGAAGAAGATGTCCGACACCCAGACACCTCAGGGAGTTCTGGCTGTCATGCGTCAGTACGAGTACTCTAAGGATGAGGTACTTACCGGCTACAACGAGAGCTCTTTTTCCGAGGGAAAAGAGACGGCACCTCTTCTCCTGGTCCTTGAGAACATCCAGGATCCCGGAAACCTGGGAACAATGCTAAGGTCCGGTGAGGGCGCAGGTGTTACCGGGGTTATCCTCAGCAAAGGCTGTGCCGACATCTATAATCCCAAGGTTATAAGATCCACCATGGGCTCCATTTTCAGAATGCCCTTTATATATGTAGAGGACCTTGCGGGGACGGTTAAGGATCTGGAGGCAAAGGGCATAAACACCTACGCTGCCCACCTTAAGGGACAGAAGAACTACGACGAATTCGATTATCGGAAGCCGACAGCTTTTTTGATAGGAAATGAAGGCAACGGCCTGACAAAAGAGACAGCGGATGCAGCCGCGACCTACGTCCTCATCCCAATGAAGGGAGAGGTGGAATCCATGAATGCGGCCACATCTTCAGCGATATTAACATTTGAAGCGTCTAGACAAAGAAGGGGGGTAAACAAATGACAATAGGATTTATCGGACTTGGAAACATGGCGAAGGCCATGATCGGAGGTATGCTCCAGAAGGGCGTTGTGGCGCCCAACGAGATCATCGGAACGGCAAATACCGAGGCAACCTGCAAGAAGGTGGCCGCTCAGTACGGCATTCATACCAGCAGTTCAAATGCTGCGGTGGCCAAGGAAGCCGATATCATCTTCCTGGCAGTCAAGCCGGATTACATGGCGGTGGTCATCGCCGATATCATGGACAGCGTTGACGAAAACAAGGTCATTGTCAGCATCGCAGCCGGAAGAAGCATTTCCTGGATCGCAAAAGAGTTTGAGAAGCCCGTTAAGATCGTGAGGGTTATGCCAAATACTCCGGCCCTTGTGGGAGAGGGCTGTTCCGCAGTTTGCAGAAACGACCTGGTAAGCGACGACGACCTTCACTTTATCATGGAACTCCTTGGCAGCTTTGGCAAAGCCTATACCGTTAAGGAAGCACTTATGGACGTGGTGGTTGGAGTTTCCGGTTCCTCACCTGCATATGTCTTTTTATTCATAGAGGCAATGGCGGATGCGGCTGTGGCCGGCGGAATGACCAGGAAACAAGCCTATGAATTCGCAGCACAGTCCGTACTTGGCTCAGCCAAGATGGTTTTGGAGACCGGCAAGCATCCGGGTGAGCTAAAAGACATGGTCTGCTCCCCTGCAGGCACCACGATCGAGGCTGTACGCGTGCTTGAGGAGAACGGATTCCGCGGAACCGTTATGGATGCAGTATCCGCCTGCATTGACAAGAGTAGAAATCTTTGTTAATATTTCCTGCAGAGTGTTTTCACATTCTTAACAAGTTGCAACAAAGTTGTAACAAACTTATTAGGATAGCGGGAGAGATATGAACAAGTCAATAAAGTTATCCTTCGGACCGGTAAGGCGCCTTGTAACATTTGGCCTTACGCTGAGTGTTTTTGTGGGTTCGGGGATGACGGTAGAGGCAAGGAATACATCAAGCTATTTGGAACTTGCTACAGGAATTACAAATATTATCAGCCCAATTTCACCTCTGGGTATGGACAGCGAGGCGCCCGAAGTCAAGGCTGCGGAGAATGCAGAGAAGTCTTCTGCGGCATCCAGTGCTTCCAGTCAGGAGGAAGAGAAGGAGAGTCCCAGTATCGTAATGGCCAACGTCAGCCAGGTCATGAATGTCAGGGAAGAGCCCAGCGAGGATGCCACCAAGGTAGGCGTTCTTTACAAGGACTGTGGCGGTAAGCTTCTTGACAGACAGGACGGCTGGAGTAAGATCCAGTCCGGCGAGCTGATCGGATGGGCCAAGGACGAGTATCTTCTTTTTGACGAGGATGCAGAGTCTCTTGCCGAGGAAGTTGGCAAACAGATCGTTACAAGCCAGAGCAGTGCTCTTAACGTAAGGGCAGAGGCATCTGTGGATGCAGAGGTTCTGGGAGTTCTCACTGAGAAGACCTTCGTTGACATGATCGAGGATCTGGGAAACGGCTGGATCAGCATCGATTACAACGATGAGACAGGTTATGTTCAGTCCGAATATGTGACCACAGATTTTAAGATAGACCAGGGTGAGACCATGGCAGCCATCAAGCTCCGTGAGGAAGCTGAGAAGAAGGCTGCACTTACCAGGAATCGTGGCGCAGTCAGCGCAGATGCAGACGAGGTTAAGCTTTTGGCAGCACTTATCCAGTGCGAGGCGGGTAACCAGCCTTATGAGGGAAGAGTTGCTGTCGGTGCGGTTGTCCTTAACAGGGTTAAGTCAGGTGCTTATCCCAACAGTATTTACGGTGTTATTTATGCATCAGGCCAGTTTACACCTGCCCTCAACGGAACCGTGGCAAGGGTGTACAACAGCGGCAGGATCAGTGATACTAACATCCAGGCGGCTCAGGCAGCCATAAGCGGTGAGACTACCGTAGGCGGCGCACTTCACTTCAGAAGAGCCAACGGCAGAGATGGTATCGTCATCGGAGCCCATGTATTCTGGTAATTAAACATAGGGGTGCACAAGAAGCCCACAAAATGGTAGAATTAAGGGGATTGCAGAAAATGCAATCCCTTTTTCACTGGGTTTTACCCACTAATTAGTTTCGGATACAAGGAGGAGTCACATGAATCTGTACGGACGGGATTTTTTGAAACTTCTGGATTTTACCACGGAAGAGATCGAGTATCTCATTGACCTGGCAGCAGAGCTTAAGGACAAAAAGAAGAACGGTGTTCTTCATGACGAACTTAGAGGCCGCAATATCGCGCTTATTTTTGAGAAAACCAGTACCAGGACCAGGTGTTCCTTTGAAGTGGCAGCCCACGACCTTGGAATGGGCTCCACATATCTTAACCCCACCGATTCCCAGATCGGCAAGAAGGAGAGTATCGCAGACACCGCGAGGGTTCTGGCCGGCATGTATGACGGTATCGAGTACCGCGGTTACGGCCAGGAGATTGTTGAAACAATAGCCAAGCACAGCAAGGTGCCTGTATGGAACGGCCTTACCAACGAGTTTCATCCCACACAGATGCTGGCAGACGCCCTCACCATCAGAGAGCACTTCGGACACCTTAAAGGGATCCATCTTGTTTACATGGGCGATGCCAGGTACAACACCGGCAATTCTCTTATGGTGCTTTGTGCTAAGCTTGGAATGCACTTCACTGCTGTCTCCAACAAGAAGTACTTCCCGGCAAAAGAGCTGGTGGAACAGTGCCAAAAGATCGCCGAAAAGACCGGTGCGATCATCGACTTTAGTGAGGATGCTATTCAGGGAACCAAGGGCGCAGACGTTATCTACACCGACATCTGGGTATCCATGGGCGAGCCTGATGAAGTCTGGGAAGAGCGCATCAGAGACCTTAAGCCTTACATGGTGACTATGGACATTATGAACAACGCGGAACCTCAGTGCGTGTTCATGCACTGTCTGCCTTCCTTCCATGATCTGAACACAGGGATCGGCAGGGACATCAAGAACAGATACGGTCTTGACGAGATGGAAGTTACCGATGAGGTCTTCGAATCAGACAGATCCATCGTATTTGAGGAGGCGGAGAACCGCATGCACACCATAAAGGCGGTGATGCTGGCAACTCTGAGGAAATAATAAGCAAAGGGTGCAGAAAGCATGCTTGGCAGCAATAAGATAACAAGCCTGCTCCACACAAAGTGGGCAGGAAGAAATACAGTTTACAAAGACATAACGGGATCCACAAATGACGATGCCAAAGAGCTGGCAGCTTGCGGCGCAGACCACGGCACCCTGGTGGTTGCGGACCGGCAGGATACCGGCAGAGGATCCAGAGGCCGAAGCTGGGAGACCCCGCCCGGAGCCAATATCGCCATGAGCCTTGTGGTAAGGCCCAATATCCCCGTAGAGCGGGTTCCTATGCTGACACTGGTAATGGGACTTTCCGTGGCGGAGGGAGCAGACGAGGCGATAAGGGAGACAATACAGCAAGGTGCAGAGACGGCAGGACAGCAGGGCGGTGAAGCTCCGAGCTGTGAAGCAACATCAGCTCCGGCTGGCGCAGCCGGACAGCGGGGATGCGAAGACCCGGACTGTGAATGGGCATCAGTTCCCGATGAAGGAACCTGCGGCATCAAGTGGCCCAATGACGTGGTCCTGTCAGGCAGAAAGATCTGCGGCATACTCACGGAGCTCCATATGAATCCCGATGGCAGTATTGGAGACGTGGTCATCGGTGTGGGCATCAACGTGAACATGAAACATGAGGATTTTGCTGAGAGCATCCGGGATGTGGCGGGATCTCTTTTGACCGGGACCGGACTTAGGGTGGACAGAAGTCTGGTGGTTGCAAGGGTCATGGAGAGGTTCGAGGAGAACTACGAGAAGTTTGTAAGTACATGCGACCTGTCGCTTCTAAAGCGGCAGTACGAAGCAAGGCTCCTTAATAAGGGCCGGCAGGTGATACTGATAGACCCCAAAAGAACAGCGGACATCGCGCCACGCAACAAGGTGGAAGAGAAGTTTTGCAAGCAGGAGGCGGATAATAAGCCGGATACCGCCGACGCAGAGACGGAAGGCGGCACGCCCTCTGAGGAGATCGGCACAGCCCTTGGCATAACGGATCTTGGGGAGCTTAAGGTGCGGCTTTTAAGCGGCGTGGAGCTGCAGGTTAATTCCGGAGAAGTCTCGGTCCGGGGAGTCTACGGATACGTGTGATCCGGGGCAAACTCACTCAGGTGGCGGATTTTGAGGCAGCGGCGGGAAGCCACACATTTTTTTGACGGAGAGATAAGAAGATGATACTGGTGGCAGATGTTGGAAATACAAATATAACCTTCGGAGTTTTCAAGGGAGAGACACTGAAGAGTTCCTTCAGAATGATCTCCAGGATAGAGCACACCTCCGATGAATACGGCATGCAGATTTTGTCGATGCTAAGCCTCAACGGTATAAGCAAGGGAGAGATCGAGGGAGTGATGATCGCCAGCGTTGTTCCCAAGGTAATGCACGCTTTGGTGAATGCCATTGTGAAGTACATCGGGAAAAGACCTTACATCGTAGGCCCGGGGATCAAGACAGGCATAAAGATCAAGACGGATAATCCCAGGGAAGTGGGACCGGATCTTATCGTGGATGCGGTGGCGGGCTTTGAGATCTACGGTGGGCCGGTGATGATAGTGGACTTTGGAACGGCCACCACCTATGTGACCATCAATGAGAAGGGCGAGTTCTTTGCGGGAGTGGTTTCTCCGGGAATCAGGATCTCTGCCAGGGCCCTGTGGGAGGGAACAGCCAAGCTTCCGGAAATCGAGATCAAGAAACCTGAGACTATCCTGGCAAAGGAGACTATCTCCAGCATGCAGGCGGGACTTATTTACGGCCAGATCGGACAGTCCAAGTACATCATTACCGAGATGAAAAAAGCTTCCGGCTACCCGAACATGAAGGTTGTGGCCACAGGCGGCCTTGGAAGGCTTATCGCAGAAGAGACGGAAGAGATAGATGTTTACGACCCTACACTTACCCTGAAGGGTCTGCATATTTTATATGAAAAGAACCGCAGTCACAAGCCCCGGAACAAAGAGTTTGATGACCAGGATCACCCCGAGTGATAAGCGGTTTAGGAGAGAATTATGGGTGCTAAGGAATTTGAAGACGAGTACAAAAAAGAATTTGAACAGAACATAGATAACAGCGGGGACGACCTTCACATCGACGAGATGCAGAAGACTAACAAGGGAAGGGTGTTTGAGGAAAACGCCAAAGGAAGAGTGGTGCTATGCGGCGCCAACGCCTATGAGCGGAAATATTACTTCAACCCTGTCTTCAATCAGATCCCCGAGAGCATCAAGAAGGAACTGAACATAATCAGCGTTCTCTTTACCCAGGAGGCGGGCGGTATCTTTACCATCGTCTTTGAGGAGGACGGCAGTATTTCCATCGAGACCAATGCCGACGAGGAAGACATCACCTACGATGAGATCACGGCCGGGCTTCTTGTGAGTGAAGTAAGAAGAAAGAGACAGGATCTCTTTGAGGCGCTGGGGCTTTACTACAGGATATATGTGCTTCACGAGAATCCTGCGGATATTCTCGCAGACGAGGATTGAGGCAGAAATCTACGATCTTCGTGATCGAAGATTGTTCCGGCGAGCGATAGTGAGAGCAGAACTACCTTGATAAGGAAATTTGATTTATGGCAGGCTACGGCAAGCTGCAGATTGGCAGCGTAACTCTTGACAACAACATAATACTGGGACCGATGGCAGGGGTATCCGACCTGCCGTTTCGTGTTTTATGCAGCGAAATGGGTGCCGGCATGGTATGCATGGAGATGATAAGTGCCAAGGCCATTCTCTACAAGAACCGAAACACCAACATGCTGCTGGAGATCCACGAGAACGAGCATCCGGTGAGCCTGCAGCTCTTTGGCTCTGAGCCCGATATAATGGCACAGGCTGTGGAGATGATAAAGGACAGACCCTACGACATCCTGGATGTGAACATGGGGTGCCCGGTGCCCAAGATCGTTGGCAATGGCGAGGGCTCGGCCCTTATGAAGAACCCAAAGCTCATTGAGGAGATCGTGGCAGCCCTTGTGAAGGTGTCCCACAAGCCCGTCACTGTTAAGATAAGGAAGGGGTTCAACGAAGCATCCGTAAACGCAGTTGAATGCGCCCTTGCGGCACAGCAGGGCGGAGCGGCGGCGATCGCGGTCCATGGAAGGACACGAGAGCAGTTCTACTCAGGCAAGGCCGATTGGGATATCATCAGACAGGTAAAAGAGGCAGTGAAGGTGCCGGTGATCGGAAACGGCGATGTGATTGACGGAGAAAGCGCAAAGCGGATGTTTGAGGAGACCGGGTGCGACGGCGTGATGGTTGCGAGAGCAGCTCAGGGCAATCCGTTTATCTTCCGGGAGATCAATAGCTTTTTTACCCGGGGCGAAGCCTGCGAGAGGCCGACGCAGCGTGAAGTTTATGACACGGTCATACGGCATGCCGACATGCAGCTTAAATACAAGGGTGAGTACATCGGGATCCGGGAGATGAGAAAGCATGTGTCCTGGTACACCACGGGGATGCCGGGAAGCGCAAGATTCCGAAATGAGATAAACCAAATGACGGATATGGAGTCACTTAAAAGCGCCTGTGCCAAAGTCATGCTGGGAGAGTAAAAACATACGTTGACACACCCAGATATAGACTGTATAATAGCAAAGTTAAAAGGAGCTAAAGATTGTTGGGTTAGTACCGATAATATATAGTGAAAGCCGAGACGGCGGCGATTCAAACTTTGTGAAGGGCAGGAATTAGGAATGGAAGAGAAGAAGAATATTTTAACTTATGAAGGTCTCAAGAAATACGAGGATGAGCTTCACGAGCTGAAGGTAGTAAAGAGAAAAGAAGTTGCTGAGAAGATCAAAGAGGCAAGAGAGCAGGGCGACCTTTCAGAGAACGCCGAGTATGACGCAGCTAAAGACGAGCAGCGCGACATCGAGGCCAGGATCGAGGCTCTTGAGAAGATCCTCAAGAACGCGGAAGTAGTTGTTGAAGAGGATGTAGACCTTAACAAGATCAGCATTGGCTGCAAGGTTAAGATCCGTGACCTTGAGCTCAACGAGGATCTTGAGTACAAGATTGTAGGTTCATCAGAGGCTAACAGCCTTAAGGGCAAGATCTCAAACGAGTCACCTGTCGGAAAGGCTCTTATCGGTGCCAAGAAGGGACAGACAGTTTCAGTAGAGACACAGGCTGGCGTCCTTAAGTACAAGGTACTTGGAATCGAGAGATCTGAGTAATAAATTTGATTTAGGAGCCGGCGATCTAAAGGTAGGTCGTCGGCTTTATTATAATAAAAGATGCAGATCGCGCAGCAATGTGGTTGCGGACATTGATCAGTAAAACCAAGCACAGGAGGAATCAACGTGGCAGAGAATAATCAGCAGAACAACCAGCAGAATGCACCGGCAGAGGACGTGGGACGTCTTCGTCAGGTCAGAAGAGACAAGCTCGCTGAGCTTCAGGCTCAGGGAAGGGATCCTTTCCGGATCGTAAAATATGATCAGACCCATCATACACAGGAGATTCGTGACAACTTCGAGACTCTTGAGTTTGTTGCACCTACAGATGAGGACGGAAGAGCACTTGTAGTGCCCATGTCAGACATCCCCGCAGAGAAGATAGTTTCCCTTGCGGGCCGTATGATGAGCAAGCGTGTAATGGGTAAGGCTTCCTTTGCAAATCTTCAGGACAGAGACGGCCGCATGCAGCTGTACGTTTCAAGAAACGACCTTGGGGACGAGGCCTATGCTGATTTCAAGAAGATGGACATCGGCGATATCATCGGCGTTAAGGGATTCGCATTCAGAACCAAGACCGGTGAGATATCAGTTCATGTTAAGGAGCTGACTCTTTTGTCCAAGTCTCTTATGCCACTGCCTGAGAAATTCCATGGACTTACAGATACAGAGATAAGATACAGACAGCGTTATGTTGACCTTATCATGAATGAAGATGTTAAAGAGACCTTCAAGAAGAGAAGTGCCATCATCCGCGAGATCCGCAATTTCCTGGCCGACAGGGACTTCCTTGAGGTTGAGACTCCCATGCTTGTCGAGAACGCAGGCGGAGCTGCTGCAAGGCCTTTCATCACACACTACAACGCTCTTGACGAGGAGAGAAAGCTTCGTATTTCACTGGAGCTCTATCTTAAGAGACTTATCGTTGGCGGTCTTGAGAGAGTATACGAGATCGGACGAGTATTCAGAAATGAGGGTACAGACACAAGACACAACCCCGAGTTCACACTTATGGAGCTCTACCAGGCTTACACAGATTATGAGGGAATGATGGAACTCACAGAGTCCATGTTCCGTTACCTTGCCGAGAAGGTTTGCGGCACAACACAGATTCCCTACGGCGACAATATCATCGACCTTGGAAAGCCTTTCGAGCGCCTTACAATGAACGATGCCATCAAGAAGTACGCAGGCATCGACTTCGATGCAGTCAAGACAGACGAAGAGGCCAAGGCTATTGCCAAGGAACACAATATCGAGTTTGAGGATCGCCACACCAAGGGCGACATCATCAACCTCTTCTTCGAGGAGTTCTGCGAGGAGAAGCTGATCCAGCCTACATTCATCATGGATCACCCCATCGCCATCTCACCTCTTACCAAGAAGAAGCCCACAGATCCCGAGAAGGTTGAGCGTTTTGAGCTCTTCATCAACACCTGGGAGATGTGCAACGCCTACTCAGAGCTCAACGATCCTATCGACCAGCGTGAGCGTTTCGCCGCTCAGGATGCCAATGCGGCAGCAGGTGACGAAGAGGCCGAGCACACAGACGAAGACTTCCTCAACGCCCTCGAGATTGGTATGCCTCCCACAGGCGGCATCGGCTACGGCATCGACAGACTTTGCATGCTGCTCACCAACAGCCCCAGCATCAGGGACGTGCTGCTTTGGCCGCAACTTAAGTCGCTCGACAAGTAAAAGCCAGTATCCATGCATGTTTGAAGATTGATAAGTGCAAACTTGACCAATATCTGACAAACATTTCATGAGAAGCCATTTGTAGAAATTTGCAGTCATGCTAAGATGGAAAAATCGTGATCGGTTTTACAAATGTTTTCAGGAACGGCGACATAGGACGAATAAGAAACGATATTTCGTTACTGATAAAGCCTATGACAAACATTGAGACCAATTTTATGTAAGCAGTCATGAGCAGTGATAAGCAATGAAATCAAGGCAATAAAGTTTGTAGTACGAAGTCATAAGCAGTAAATAGCAACGGATAGAGAGGAGGACTTATGTTCCCGACACTTAAGTCCATGAAGCAGTAAAACCAGTATTTATGCGGGTTTTAGAGACGCAAAGATATGTTTTGACAAACTCCTGACAAACGGGAGATGAATTTAGAGGTTTGTAGATGCGCTCAGAGGCGCACCGTTAAAAACAGAAAACTTTTTTTCGATAACTTTACAAAAGGTTATAAGAGCTACTTTTTAGAAAACAAAATTCTAAGAAGTAGCTCTTTTTTGTTGGCTAATTCATGGATGGTTCTTCAGCACACAAAAAAATAAGGAGGACATCATTCATGAAAAGAAAAAAAGAAGACAGACCGTATTTTGATGATAACCGTGATTACGTTGGCGAACTTGAAAATGAGAATGAGAAAAACAGTCCATTTAACCGGGAAGTTATAGTCCAGGAAAAAGTAGTGATGCGTACCTTGAGGAAAAAGTGGCTCAGATATAGGGATGCAGAAATTGTTTACAGCCTTGAGCATAAGAAAATTCTTGAGATGGCAGACCAGGCAGGAGCGATTTACAGAAGAGAAGGAACCGTTCTGATCAACAGAGACATCTTTGATGAGTATCTTGAGAGATTCCACCAGCCTGCAGGAATGTATCAAACAAATGGTAATCGGGAGAAAAAAGTTTTGGAAGAAAGAGAGGGCTGAATATGTTCGGAACAATATGGAAGTTCTCTGATCAGATTGATGATGAAGATATTCTGTTTGCCCAGAGAAGTTTTATCACTTACAACATGGCCATTGATTACTACAAGATGAGCTACAGGGCAGTTACTCGTGTGGCAGACAGGTCCGGTGCCTTTTACAAACTTCATAAAAAGGTTCTCATAAACAGGGCAATCTTTGAGGACTACTTAAGAAAAAATGGAAAAGATGGGAGGAAAAAAGTATGTGCAAAGTAATCGCAATCGCTAATCAGAAAGGTGGGGTAGCTAAAACCACAACTGCTATGAATCTTGGAATAGGACTTGCCAACAAGGGGCATAAGGTACTGTTAATTGATAACGATCCACAGGGAAGCCTTTCTATCTGCATGGGATATAAGGATCCTGACAGTCTTGAACTCACTATCGTTGATGTTATTGAGAAGATTGTTAATGAGGAAGATATTTCGGAAGGTTTTGCTATCATGCACCACAGCGAGAACGTAGATCTTCTTCCTTCAAATATCGGATTATCTGCCGCAGAGGTATCACTTGTAAATGTAATGAGCAGAGAACTGGTACTTAGGGATTATGTGGAACAGATAAAGGACCAGTATTCATACATCATTATTGATTGCATGCCATCTCTGGGTGTTATGACCGTAAATGCACTTGCTTGTGCAGACACTTGCCTCATACCCTGTGCCGCAGCGTTTCTTCCTGTAAAGGGTCTTCAGGCACTGCTTAAGACCATCTATACAGTAAAGCGCAGACTTAATTCAAAGCTGGAGATTGAAGGAATTCTATTAACTATGGTTGATAAGAGAACCAACTATGCTAAGGAAATTATTGCAGAGGTTAATGAAGTATATGGCAAAAGCCTCCGAGTCCTTCCTACAGAGATTCCGCTATCAATCAGAGCAAGTGAAACATCTGCTATGAGTAAAAGCATATATGAATATGATCCAAAAGGCAAGGTGGCAAGTGCCTATAGTGAACTTACAGATTTTGTCGCAGATAATTCATGAAGGGGGTAATCAGATATGGCTGCTAAAAGAGAAAAGATACATTTTGAATCAGTAGATGAGCTTCTTGGAGCTCCTTCAATTAAAGATGGTACAGAAGAAATAAGGATTGATAAGATACATCCATTTAAAGATCACCCTTTTAAAGTGGTTGATGATGATAAGATGGCGGAACTTGTAGAGAGTATCAAGGCTAATGGTATTTTGTCTCCGGTTCTTGTAAGACCAGACAACCAGGGTGGTTATGAAATGGTTTCAGGTCACAGAAGGATGCATGCTGCTAAATTAGTGGGGCTTGAGGTTGTGCCGGCAATTGTAAAGGAAATGACAGATGATGAATCGGTAATAGTTATGGTTGATTCCAATGTACAAAGAGAAGAGATTTTGCCTAGTGAGAGAGCATACTCACTGAAAATGAAGATGGATGTTGTTAAGCGACAGGGAAGAAGAACTGACCTCGAAGATACTTCTGGTACTGAGTGCCGAAAGTTGACTGGCGATGCCGTTGGTGAAGAATTTGGTCTTAGAGATAGGCAGGTCAGAAAATATGTAAAGCTCACAGATCTGATTCCTGAACTTATGCAGATGGTTGATGAAAAAGTTATTTCAATAGGAATGGGCTATGATATTTCTTTCTTTGATAAGGAAGTCCAGAAGTGGATATATGAATACCGAAAAGAAAACGGCATTCTCAGACCAGAACAGATAGAAGCACTTAAGGCGCAGAAGAATCTTGAAAATATGCAACAGTACCCAGTTATACAGGTTTTGAACAGTGCATTGCCTGAGCCTAAAACAAACGGAAAGGTCTCATTGTCAGAAAGAAAATTAAATAAGTATTTCCCTTCCCATATGCCTTCAAGGGAGCGTGAAAAGGTTATCCTTGAGCTTCTTGCAAAGTGGAAGGAAGAACAGGAGGAAATGGCAGATGAAACTTGATTATCATTACGGACGACAGGCATTCCAGTATGCCATGGTAGAAATTCCACTGCTTATGTTTATTGACGATGCGTTTGAACCACTGTCTATAGAAGCAAAGGTTGTATATGGAATTCTGCTACAAAGGATAAGGCTGGCAAATAGAAATGGCTGGCGGGATGAAGAAGGTAGGCTTTACGTGGTATATCCGCTTGAACAGATGCATAAAGATATAGGACTTTCAACAAGAACAATCAGCACAGCACTGAAGCAATTGGAAGATATCGGAATTATTGATATCTGTATAAGAGGTCAGGGGAAACCAAATCTGTACTACGTGAAGAACTTTATTTACAAGGATGATGAAAGTTGTTCCAGAGGTGCAAAAATTGCATCTCTGGAATAGGGAAGGGGGAGAAAGAATAAAATGAAATTCGAGTATTTTAACGGGAGGGAACCGATATCAAATAGCTACATGGCACTTCCCAAATGTTTTCACAGTGATCCTGTGCTTAACAAGGTATCGGTCAACGCAAGGTATTTGTATGCGCTGCTATTGGACAGAATGAAGCTTTCTGCGATCAACAATATGGTTGATAAGGAAGGAAAAACCTATGTTTTCTACGATTGGGAAGATGTTCATGAGGCAACGGGCTTAAGTAAGAATACAGTATATAAGCTTTTTGACGAACTGGATTCAGAAAAAGGGATTGGTTTGATAGAGCGTGTGAAGATGGGACAGGGAAAGCCATCACGTATTTATGTCATGAGAATAGTTGAAGCAGAACATAACGTGGATGCAAATGAGTCTGAAAACCAAAAATTGGAAAAAGCCCAGAAGTTCACAATTTGTGATTCAAGCAAAAAAGAGGATGTTTCTGAATACCGGGAATTGAACCGCCGAGGTCAGAATCGGGACTTGGAAGTCACTGGTCTTGGTTCTCCAGAGTACCAGGAATTGGGACGTAATAAAAATAATATTAATAAAAATAATTATAATAATAATCTTATCCGTATCTATCCCAGTAACAGTATGGCTTCGCAGATGGATGGGATGGAATCAGAGGATGAAGAAAAGGCAACAAGAGCTTATGTCAGAGAGGATATTGGGACTGATGTACTGTGTGAGAGATTCCCTGACGATGAAGGGATAATAAGGGGCATAGAGGACCTTTTGGTTGACGTTCTCACTTCAAACCGCCCAAAGATATGGGTTGGAAGTGAAGAAAGGGAAACCAACTCGGTAAAGGGGAGGCTTATGAAGCTTGATAATATGCTTCTCGAGGACGTTGTGGCAAGCTGGAAAAGCCTTACCGAAGTGCCAAAGAATCCAAGGGCATATATGCTGACAATGCTGTATAACGTGTCCACAACACACGTTGCTCAGATAACAGCGGAGGTCAATCATGGCATAAAATATGGCTTCGGTGTAACTGAAAATCAAGAATTGATGGAGGGTTGATTATGTTTATCTTAAAGCTTTTAGTGAAAATTGCATTGTTTCCGGTATTTTTGATCATGTGCTTTATCAAGAGTTGGGTAGGTGTTCTGTCCAAGATCGGCTGTTTGATTCTTGGTCTGTTTTACTTGCTTATGCTGGGAATAATCGTGATGTACATTAGTATGAAAATGTGGGATGCAGTGTTTATGGGAGTTGCATTCTCTTTTGCGGCATTCCTTGTGACTTTTGGCGCGGTTGCAGTGGGGGTTGCGATTGAGGATATTACAGACAAACTCAGCAATATATTAGCATCTTGAAGAAGAGGGGGAGATAGCGATGAATTTATGGGATGTTAAGGGAGTACCGCACAGAGGCTGGAAGTGTGAAGGAGTAATTGATGTTGGGGATGGAGCTTCGTCCAGCGATGAAATTGATTATGAGCAGTGTGAAATGTGCGGAAATGAGAAAATCCGGTATGTTCACATCATGAGGCATGAAAGTTATTTCAGAGAACTTAGGGTGGGCTGTGTATGTGCGGAGAAGATGTCTGGAGATTATGAGAGCCCAAGGGAAAATGAAAATGCCCTTAAGAACAAGCTTCTTCGCAAGAAGAATTTTCTGAACAAGCCCTGGAAATATAATCCGGTGAAGAGAACTTACAGCAAGAAATACAAGGGCACATATATTACTCTTGTGAAGGGGAGATATGACAGTTGGGGAATATATTGTGATGATTACAGATTGTGGCAGGTTAGAGGTCAGAAGATAAAGGACTTCAAGGCTGCAGAGGCTCTTGCGTTTGAACTGTATGAGCTTTGTCATAAGAGGCAGGAGCCAATGGCAGCATAAAAATATAATAAATTTTCAAAAGTTGCACTAAACGCAACTTTAAAATGATAGCATGGAATTATAAGATTTATATTTTGATGAAAAACAAAAGACTTATAGAGGTAATACTCATGAAAAAAGAAATTGTATTTGGACCGAGCGTGCAAGGAAGTCTAAGAATGGCCCAGTATATAGGAGTTGGCAAATGCCCTGATTTCATGATCTGTGACATAAAGGATGAGAATGGGAATGTGCCAGAATCAATAAAGAAATTAAATGCCGAGAATGTTGAAAAATGGAATAATGCCAGGCCTATTGGTGGTAAGGCAGAGGATATTATTTGCCTGGAGTTTAGTCTTGAATATGGAGATATATCTGAGAAGACTCCAGGTAAGAAAAGATATGAGTCTATTACTAATATGATAAATACCATGTACCCAAAAGATTGTCATCAGGAATTGTCAGAGGAATGGGTATCAGGGATAAGGAAAAAGAACCGTGCTTATCTGAAGGTGCTGAAAGAGGCTATGGAAAATGATGATGATATTCGTGTATGGTATAGTTGTAGTCCTAATGAGATAAATGCGTTTTATTGGCTGATGTATTTTTTGGATAGCAAGGAGCATTATACAAATATTAGTACTATGTTCTTGCCTCCGGACTATTGGAATGGAAAATATTATTGCAGTGCATGGGGGGAGTTGGGACCAGAATATTGGTTTGACACTCTGAGACTGGAACGAATGATGTCGCAAGCTGAGATAAGGACGTGCTCAGCTAGATGGAAAGAATTACGTAAAGAAAACGCATATCTCAGACTTATGGTTGGCGGTAAACTTATTAGTCTTAATGAAGAATTCCTCGATGGTTTTATCAGGGATGCACTTTCCAAAATGCCAGAAACATTTAAAATAGCGCAGTTAGTTGGTACTGTTATGGGTGAATGTGGATTGATGCTTGGAGATATGCCTGTTTTTGAAGGAGTATATAGACTAATACAAAGAGGTGAACTTGAACTCATGGAAGAGTGGAATGAGTCGCCTATGAGAACTAGTGTAAAAAAGAATAATGACTGATGCAGATTCTATTTGCAGATATAAATCTATTGACCTGTCATTGTGTGAAAAACATCCAGTGATGGGTCTTTTGTGTGCAGGACTGATATAAAGTGGTATTATAAAATATGTTATCTGAACTAACAGTTGATTGAATAATGCAAGTTTTTTTTATAGTGTTTATCTTGTGAAAGGGATTATTGGGAAAAACTTGTGAGCTGTTTGTTGTAGTGTTGGAGGCAAAATGGGGATACTTGAAGAATTGGGGCTCGATTGTAGTAGCAGCAAGACTGTTACTGAAATGAAGAATGAGTTATTTGAGATACGCAAACGGACTATACATAGGCAGAATGCTCCCAATATTGAAAAAAGACTTCGTGCGGAATTGTTGCTTGTTAATATTGGGGACATGAGCTCAATACTTGAAAACATAACTGATGATTCTATTGATGCATCATTATTACTATATACATATGGATATGCATATGATAACAAACAGCTTGATAAGGATGCTCTGAATGACTTAATCTTAGCTGGAAAAAAGAATTTGGCAATTGTAAAAAAGATAATGAATTTGGTTAAAAATAATTCTGTCCTATTTAATAGGTGGAGTGCTTTTTATATAACTATAGGTGGAAGGACAGTTTCGAATTCGATTAGAAAACCCAAATATATTGTGGTTCGTTCTGGAAATGAAAAACAGACAATAAATCGCCCAGAGAAGAAAACGGTTGTTCATTCTTTTGATCATGATAAATATAATGAACGACGTATTAAAAATGAGATGGCGCGTGAGAATGCAATAGAAGTAACCCGGCAATTTCTTGCTGCGAATGCGAAAGCGCAGGGTGCGCGGATTAAGCCTTCTGAGGATGGGTTTGGGGGAATAATAGTCGGAGGAAAAAGTTGTCCCAGGTATTATTTTCATATTAGCTGTGATGGAATCCTTTTGGGTGATGATAAGATTAAAAACTTTTCTGATGTCAACCCGCTTGAAGCAGAAGTGATTTTTGATAGTGAGAATCCTGCAAGAATAAGACGTATAGACTTATATTTTGATGGAATACGTGTGTATTCTGTGACTGATTATGATGGGCTTGAAGACAAAGCTATACAACAGATTAAATTTTTCGCAAATTTTGATCTGAGCAAAAATGCTGGAATGGCACTGAATTCAAATGATTATGCTAAGGCACTCAGCTGTTACAATGGAATCATGCTTGATGATCCTGATGATTGGGCAGCAAAGTTCTTTATTCCATGCCTTAAAGCTATAACTAATAATGATTTCAGGGCTATTGAGGAACATCTAGAAGAATGTCGAAAGACAGTAATTAAAGCATATGATGAAATCTCGGGATGGACCGATAAAAAGGTTAAGACTGAACAAGTGTTACGAGTGTGTAGGTATTCATTGCTTGCTGTACAGTCTTCATTCATTTGTGTGGAGAGAAAACACATTTATGCACGTCACCGTCCCTGTGATATAAATGAAAAAAGTGGAGAATATGCGCGAGCTGCATATGCATGTGCGCTATTAGCAGCTTTTATTGGAAATCAATTAGAAGCGAGATTTTTAGGTGAAATTCCTGTAGTAAAGCAATCAATGTTAGGAGCATGGAGCGATAGCCTTCCGATTTTTGAGTTTGCCATAAAATATTCGTGGAGTGTTGATAAGGCTCAAATGATAAAATTATACGAGGCAACAAAGAAAAAGTATGAATTATATGGCAGTTTATCAAATAGGAGTGCAGTGAACAATTAATATAATGAAGGACATCCAGAGATGGATGTCCTTTTTCTTAACTACAAGTTCATAGAAATACATTCATTTCATCTTTAGAATATAACTAATGATGATACTGCTTGCGTGGATTTAATGAAAGGAAAGATGAAATGAGCAACGTGAGAAATGAATTGAAAACAATACAAAAATCACAGGAGGGGATAAGAAGAAAGATAGATTTTTTAACATATGGAGTTATGTTTATCACATCCAGTTTAACTACTAAGGAGACTGAAAGTAGCATTGGTAGGATACTAGGGTATACAACAATGACGCTTGCCCTAATAGGACAGATTGCTGTGGCCATATTGGATATTAAGGAAACAATTGGCGAAACAGATGAAGCTGAAAATGAGGATTGATGAGGAATTATATAAAACTAGGTGGTATATCCCTTTTTTCTGAACGGTATGCATTTGTAGACACTGCTGAGAAATTATATTTAAGAGTGATGATGAAAAATGGAATAAAAATAAAGAGAAGTTCCTCGTTTGTTAAGCCAGGGACAGAAATTCGGCTAATCATCTGCAGAGTAAGGAAGAAGGATAGCACAAAATTTGAGAGTGCTATTGGAAAGGTGAGAGATATGGCACTTTTACTTGGGTATAAAGAATACGATGCTATGTGCAAACAACTAATTGAGATAGGAGGGGAATGAGAATGGGAATATATCTTGTGGACTACGAAAATGTTCATTGCGATGGCTTAACTGGGATTGCTGAATTAAGCAAGCATGACTCTGTTGTGATTTTTTATAGTACTAGTGCCTATACTATTGATATCAACGTCTTGGTTAACACAAAAGCAAAAATCAAATTTATTAAAGCTGAGTGTGGAACCGCAAATGCTTTGGATTTTCAGTTAGTAACTTTTTTGTGTAGAAATGCAAAAAAGAGCAAAAAATATTATGTGGTTTCTGGGGATAGGGGATTCATGCCTGCAATAAATATGTTGCACGAATATGATATTACTGTAGATGAAATTCCCTGCATAAGAGCTGCAATAGAAAAAAATAAGGAAGAGAAAAAAGAAGCTGACGATACAGATAACATTATTCAAATTGATTTAGCTCAAAATGATAATACTAGCAAAGGGATTGGGTCATATTATGAGAATAAGGTGGCTGAGAATGATCCTGTAACAGAAATAGGCGTTATCATTATGAATAAACTCGGAGTGTATCCAGCACAGGATATGATGGATATGGTTATAAAGGGATTAAAAACAACGTATAGCAAGGCGGAGTTTTATCTGTACTGCACACAAAATATGGGACCTGCAGCTGGGCAGACTTTTTATAGTAAATTGAAAAAGGTATATCCTGAAATGGTTCAGCTCTCTTATTTAGTATCGTAACAACCAAAATATCGGTGTAGAAAGAAAAAATAAGTTGACAAACAAAATATCGAGTAGTATTATCAAAAGACTTCACTAAAGAAGTTCAAAGTGTCTTAAGGCGAAAAAAGATTTCATAATACAGAACGTGTTGGATTTGTAAAAAAGCAATTGTAGAGGAAACAAATAATACGTTTTAATCCGAAGGAGGATTTTATTATGGAATATCCAGTATTAGACACTAAAAAAACAGGCCTTAACATCAGAAAACTAATGAAACAGAACAACATCAAAGTCCGTGATATCGTTGAATACATGGGCTTTGAGTCCGAACAATCTGTTTACAAATGGCTTAGGGGAGATAGTCTTCCCAAAGTCGACAACCTGTTTGCCTTAGGCAAATTGTTCCATACATCTATGGACAACATACTAATAGAGCGAGAAGGAGAGGACGAGAGTCCTCTCCTTCCGCGTTATATGCGAATCTTAACTACAAGTTCATTGTGGTATTTTTATACTAGATAGATAATTTTTATCTGATCATATTATTTCCCTGTGATTTTATGAAATGTTTGTAAATAATCTTTACGATATATGGATAAACTTCCACGGCTGGAATAAAATCAGTTTATAAACCGTACGTATGAAGCTGTGAAAGGAAAGCTATAATGAAGGACTTTTTGACAATAAGTGAAGTGGCTGAAAAATGGGATGTAAGTATAAGATGGATCAATCAGCTATGTAATGAGGGCAGAATAGATGGGGCTCAGAAGTTTGGCAACACCTGGGCAATTCCTGCCAATGCCAAGAGACCTCCGGATCAGCGTATAAAATCAGGTAAATATGTCAAAAGACAAGGTAAATAAACTCGGAGGGAACGGTATGGCTAATGAAAACATGGATGTAAAAAAAGGCAATTTTGGTTTTGTGGAAGAAATATACCCAGATGTCTATAAAAAACTTTGCGAAGCTGAGAAAAAGACATATATAGATTGCAGTAGCGCTGGTCAGCTTGTTCGTGATGCTTTTGAAATATGGGCAAAAGCATTGGCTGATGAATTTGGAATTAAGGTCACATCTAAGAATGGCGGAAATCCTGTCTTAAGTGACTACTTATACACACTTCAGAAAAATGATAAACTGCCCAAATTTGATAAGAACCAAAGGATGGTCTCATATATTTCTGTTGCGAATAAAAAGGAGCAGACATTTTGGGATGCTCTTTGGCGCAGATTTTGTAATCAATGTGTACACAGTGAACAGAAGCCAGATGAGCCTGCTGTAACATGCGGGAATCTGGAGACGGTTCTCCACGTCATTTATAAAGCTTTCAGATATGAATATGTAAGAAAAAAAGGAAAAGAAGCTGCTAAGAAAATACCACAGTTTGATACAAATATTATTCCTATTGGTGATAACTACGTTATAAATTCTTATACTCCGCTTGATAAACCGGTGTCAAATTGCGTTAGAGAATTTGAAACATGTTCTTACAATGAAACTGGGCGCATAAATAAATATGGCATAGTTAGGATGTTCAAGAAAGGCGACATTGACGAGAAACTACTCTTGCTGAGGGATCAGGAGGCTTTTTCTGAGGCGGAATCCGAAGCAGGGATACAGTTTGATGGTAATGTTCAAGTAGATGTCTTATCTAAACTTAGTTCTGACACAAGTGATTACTATGTGGTTATTTATAAGTTTTCAAAGAAACCATCTCACTTGAACGATGCACTGTTAAAGAGCATGGATGTAAATGCTAAAACAGAATTATGTAAGAAGATTACAGCTATTCTAAACAGTTTTCATAATCTTAGTACACCGATATATCATAGAAACCTTTCCTTTGACAGTATCTATGTATGCAAGGGAAAAAACGAAATCTTGGAACCTACGATAATTAAGTTGGACTGTGCAAAGATTGCATCTGAAGAATTTGGTACTGTTATTGCCAATGTTCAAAATATGCAGACAATGATTCAGCAACAGAAATTACTCAAATACTCTGCACCGGAAGTACGAACGTTATTCCAGGGAGGAGATGCTAAGGTTAATTGGGAAAAGGCTGACATATTCTCATTAGGAGTGTTGTTTGGAGATATTTTTAATGGTCAAATTGAACCAGGCGTAGTACCGGCTATGAAATTACAGAGAGCTGGTGTGAATATGTCTTTAGTGCAGCTGATAGATAAAATGAAGAATCCAAACGCTGATCTTAGACCCACTACACAAACTATAATTCAGTATTTTGAAGAAATGGAATGATATGGACCTTAAGTTTACTGAGAATCATTGCTATAGATATGATGAAGCTTCACATGTGACTCCGAATAGTGAGTTATATAAAGCATTGGACCTTACTCTTAATAGAACTGTGGCTCTTAAGAAGGTAATTATTCAGGGTAATACCCCAAGAGAAAGAAAGGAAAACCTCAAGAGAGCTCAACAGGAAGTTAAAACTATGGTTCAGATTGGGGAGCTTACTGCAAAAATTCCAAATATATATGGGACTTACTATGAGGAGAAAGAGAACGCTCTTTTCATTGTGATGCAGTGGATAAATGGCGAAACACTGGCAGATAAGATGAAACGAAGCGTTTCTCTCTCCATGTTTCTTGGGTGGATGCATGAACTTTGCCAGATATTAGATGTCATGGCGAAAAAGAATTTCCAGCATAAGGATATTAAGCCTGAGAATATTATGTTCAATCAGAATAATGATCTTTATCTTATTGATTTCAATATCAGCGTTTCTGTTCCTAATCAGATGGAAGGAACACTGTATTATAAAGCGCCGGAAATGGATTATGGGTCAATTACTACCGCTAGAGATAAGGTAGACATGTTTTCTATAGGAGTGATGATGTATCAGTTTGTCACCGGAAGAATTCCGGCGAGAATGATGGACTACGACTGCTATGATCCGGCTGCAGGTAAATGGGATTTTTTTAAAGAGGTTATAGCAGAAAAACCGGACACAAGTGCAAATATGAATAAAACAATTAATAAGCTTATGGCATATTCACCTAAGGATAGATACAGGAACTACTCAGAGCTGATAAATGATCTGAAAAAAATTATTAGGGAAACAAAATGCAGATAATTAAATTCGATAAGGATGCTATAAAGATAAACTGCATAATCAAGTTTGGAATAACAAACAGTGCATATCAGGGAATCAGCAAAAGTAATGAGTCTCCTGAAAACTGCGTTGCTATGCTCTCTAAACTTACAAGACTTATTATTACACCGATTGAGCATGAGAATGATAAATTCGAACTTGTGACCTCATTTGGATGTTTTGGCTGTGCATTAAATGACAAAACATTTGATGGCTTTTCTGTAATTTTTTATAACGAGAGCAATTTGTTTTCGCAGAATAAGGCATTGAAGAAAGGCATAATTCTTAGTGCTGAGAATGGGGTGGATGCAGAGGTTTTGCTTCCGGAGAGTGACATTAAATACAAGTATATCTCTGGACAGAAGCATGAATACAATTCCGTGGACTGCGGAGATACAAAGCCTTCAGCGGATCAGATAATAAAGATAATCAAGCAGGCAGAGTATCAGAATGAGGATAAAAATGACGAAGAAATAGAGCTGGAATCAGGTGAGACTGATTATGATGAACTATTTCTGAAAGAAGTCCTTAAGCAGTCTGAACAGTACTCAATTCTTTCAAGTGAGCTTGAAGAAAAGAAAACTCATGAGATGGGACAGATATCCTATAGAGAATTTTATGCTTCTGATTATGACCGCATAGATAGGGTAGCATATGCATTTATAGTGGATGACATTGATAAATCAGTATTCGATATTGGTACTCAGGTTGAATTTGAAGGAAAACATAGTGAGAGAATCAATGGAGAAATAGTTGAAATAGATCTTAGTGATAACGAGAACAAAAAAATAGTTGTGCTTTTTAACAAGCAAGTTAGCGTAGATTCATTTGCTTCTTTTGGTTTTATATCACTGTCTTTTTCAACGGTGAATAAAGATGTGCAGCTTGCAGCTAATCAGAAAATAGCAAGTGGCGTGTCCAAAGCAAAGTTTATGAAAAATGTTCTTGGTGGTAATAAAACTGCAGGATTTGAAGATAAGGATTTAAGCGAATTAATTTACAACTTAGAAAATCAGAAGCCTTATCCTCCAAATAAGAGCCAGATAACAGCTATAGAAAAAGGTATAAAATCTAAGGATGTTTTCCTGGTAATGGGACCGCCTGGAACTGGAAAAACTACGGTTATCCTTGAGTGGGTTAAGTACTTTGTTAATGTGGAACGCAAGAGGGTACTGGTTTCTTCTCAAAACAATAAAGCGGTAGACAATGTACTTGCAAGACTAGCTGAGGAAAAAGATATTGATGTAATCAGAATAGGATCCGAGTCAAAACTTCAGGACGATGTTAAAGATTACATGTTTGAAAAGAAATTGGTAAGGCTGAATGACAGCATAGATATTGCTACACAGAATAATCTTTTAAAACTTGAATCTGCGATTAGTAATTGGAGTGAATATAGAAAGCGATTCATGATTTTTTCAAAGCAGCTTTCTGAAGTAGATGAAATAAACGACCAATATAAAGAGAGCGTAGATAATCAGCTTAAGCCAATTAAGATAAGACAAGATAGATTCTTTGAGGAGACAAAGAGACAAAAGAATGAATTTGACTTGAAGAATAATAAACTCACAGAGCTGAGAGACAATATAGAAAAGCATAATTCGAAAAATATCATACTTAGAAAGCTTGAAGAAGCTCAGTATAAAGAAGATGTTGCTTTGGCACAAAAGATAGAGCAGGAATTGGTACTTTTAAAAGACGAGATTGCAAAGAATGAAGCGGATTATATCAAATACAGTGCCATGTATGCAGAGACTGAACAAATGCTTAAACAGAAGTATGAGCATGATATAGCAAGGGCACAGAAGAAAAAAATACAAGGCTATGAAAATCTCAACTTGGATCTTCCTAAAGTTCCGAGGATTGCACATCTATTCGAATCAATAGTCATTTTCAAGGATGATCTGGATTCTCCCGTAAGACTCAGATCTCTCCTTGATAGAATTGACGGAGAGATTATAAGAGCCCAAAAGCTTTTGGATAATGAAAAACAATGGAGAGAGGATATTGTTGGAAAGCAGAATTATGCTCTAAATGAAATAATACTTGAAACAGTGGACCTTGTAGGTGCTACGTGCATAGGTGTCAGTTCGCAGAAGCGATTTGCAAATCTTCAATTTGACGTAACTATTATCGATGAGGCTGGACAGATACAGATTCATAATGCACTGGTGCCAATGTCAGTATCTAATAAGCTTATTATGCTTGGGGATTTTAAGCAGATTCCTCCTTCAGCTGATCAAGAATTGATTGAAGCTTGTGAAATAAATGGGGTTGATCCGGAATTACTTAAGAAGAGCCTTTTTGAAAAGATGTTCAATGAGCTTCCGGATTCCAATAAGATGATGCTCGATACGCAATACAGAATGCCAGGAGAAATAGCGGATACTATTTCTGAGTGGTTTTACAACGGTGAGTACAAATCTCCAGATTTTAAGCGCAGCATGAAGGGACTTATGCCAGGGCTTTCTGATAAACCATTTATTGTAGTTGACACTTCTGACGTTAAGGATCGTTACGAGCAAAGGACGCCGGAAAGAGGAACATTTAATGTTCTTGAATCTGAAATATGTAAACAAATAGTTAGGCACGTTATTGGTGAAAAACTTGATATAAAAATGAGCGAGATTGGTGTAATTTCAGCTTACGGAGATCAGGTTGCCAGAATAAAAAAGGCATTAAAGGGTGTAGTTCCTCCAGAAATAGCAAATTCTATGGTGGCAACACTTGACAGCTTCCAGGGACAGGAACGAGATTTGATTATTTATAGCTTTACAAAGAGCTCAAAAAAGAAGCCAACGATGAGTAGAATAGGATTTCTTAATGAGCTGAGAAGACTAAACGTTGCTATGAGTAGATGCAAAAAGACCCTTGTTATGATTGGAGATATGCGCTTTTTGGCGGGATGTCTATACCAGGAGCTTGATGATATGGAAGAACCCATATATGAACATAGTGAAAAGGAGTTTTCGGATTTCATTAAAAAAATGTTAGACGATGTAAATGGAGGAAGAGGCGAACTGATGTCTTATGCTGAGTTTGCCAAGAGGATAGCGTTGGATGGCTGAAAAACAACAGCAAAAAAAACATAATTATGAAGTTAATACGGTTTTGGATCGCATAATGGCGCAGAATCCTCAGATTATTCCCAGCAGGATAGAGCTTTTTACTGAGGTTTATTATCCAATTGCAATTTTAGAGATGGAAGTATCTGAAACGACTTTTGAAGACTTTGATCTTGTTCCACTCACTGTCCTGAGATTTGTCGATGCAGGGCTTGGAAGTGCTAAAGAGATTGCTGATATGATGGGATTAAGTCCTAATTATACGCAGAAAATTCTTGATTTATTAATGGGATATTCTTTTGTGGATTCTAATGGCATTACAGAATTGGGCAGAGAATCATTAGGAATGAAACAGAAGATAGAACATGCCAATGTAAGACAGAGATTTCAGGCTGATGCTATAACAGGTGATTTGTTAAAGATTGGTGAGCAGCCTTCTGAAGCTGATTTGCAAGGCAAAGATAAAACCTTTATTGTAATACCGCATATGCCTCATATAGAGGGCGTTTCTATCGATGAGATAAACACTCAGCTCTTGAATGCGGATTTCACTAAATACAAGCAGTATAAAGGGGATATATTAAATGCTAATGTTGATGAAATCAAAAATGTGGAATGTGTAGGTCTGCAGTATATTAAGGCATATTTGGTAAAAATGCAGGGAATAGATAGTCCATTCATTATTTCATATCAGTATGATTCCAGTCAGAATAGTTTCAAGGACAGGTTTAGATGGCTACCTATGAAAATGCCTTCAGAAAAGGCGTATGGAGAATATGGATTTAGCAGAGATATAGCATGTTATTCAGAAAGAGCATTACGGACGATAAATGAACTGTACCGGCTAGTATGCAAAAAAATAACTGAAATAGATGAAGAAAAGCTGAAGAAGCTTTTAGGACACATTCAGCCATTTGATTATTCAACCATGGATATATCAATGGGGAGAATAATGGATGGGGTTCCAGAGCAGATTTCAGTATATGTGAATGCCGATTCATTTACGAAGTGGAATGCTTTTGTGCTTAGGTTTCTGGAAAACTATGATGATGTGGGTGGGTATCTATTTACAGATAGCTGGCTGAATGGATTGTTTATAAGATTTGAATCGCAGAATCCCGATATAAGAAAAGCATCAAAAGAGTACAAAAAGTTGCTGCGTCATGAGGATAAAAAACAGCTTGTCTCATATTTAAGAAATGAGCTATTTGATAAGGAACAAGATGGTAAGGCCATAGACTTTAATTTATTTATTGAGACTTTAAATCAATATATGGTAGAGAGTAAGGAGGATTAAATGTTAGTAGGCATTGATTTGGGAACGACTTTTTCAGCAATTGCTCGTTTAGGCGCAGATGGACGCGCAGAAATATTGACAAATAGAGAGGGAGAGAGAACAACTCCTTCTGTGGTTATGTTTGAAGATGGCTCAATTATAGTTGGAGAGCAGGCTAAGGATAACAGTGTTGTTGATCCATACAGTGTATGCCAGTTTGTAAAACGACAGATGGGTAAGAAAGCCTTTTCTTTTGATATTTCATCAGATCAGAAGTATTCAGCAGAAGATATTTCTGCAATGATATTAAAGAGACTCAAGGAAGATGCAGAAAATGCAACCGGAGAAACAATCGATGGCGCAGTAATTACTGTCCCTGCGTATTTTGATGATGCACAAAGAAAAGCAACTCAGGATGCAGGCGAGATAGCTGGACTAAAAGTTCTTGGAATTATAAATGAGCCTACTGCTGCAGCTCTTGCTTATTGTCATGGTCAGGCTAATTCAGATGGTATTGTTATGGTTTATGACGTTGGCGGAGGTACCTTTGATATTACCATAATGAGATTGTCAGATAATCTTACTAAGGTAGATATTCTGTCAACTACTGGTAACAGAAATCTTGGAGGTTTTGATTTTGATAATGCCATAATCAACAAGGTTATCGATGAGTTTAAGAAAGAGCATAATTTGGATCTTGAGGATGATGATGTTGCTTGCCAGGATTTGAGAATCAAAGCAGAAAATTTGAAAAAAGCGCTTTCTAGTAGGCCAAAGGCAAGTTTATCGATAGTATCGCAAGGAAAACCTATTAAGGTTGAAATTACCAGAGAAGAATTCGAGGCTATGATTAAGAGCCAGATTGATTCCACAAAAGCAAGTATGGAAATTGCTATGGATGATGCTGGGCTTAAGTGGTCGGATATATCTAAAATATTACTTGTGGGTGGGTCTACAAGAATTCCAGCTATTCAAAATATGATTAAGGATCTTACTGGAATTGAGCCATCGCATGAGTTAAACCCTGATGAAGCAGTTGCTATGGGTGCAGCATATTATGCTGATACTTTGAATGTGGTAACGACTGGTGAAAAACCAAAAGCTGAAAAGGAAATAAAGGTTACTGATGTAAATTCACACTCTCTTGGAATAATAACAACTCATAATGGGGAGTATGACATAGCATCTTTTATTATCCCAAGGAATACGGCTATACCTGCCTCAGGAGAAAAGGAATACTACACATTAGATGAAGGGCAAACTAGTTTGAAAGTTGTGGTGGTTGAAGGTGAAGATGAAGATCCTGAGTACGATACTGTTATTGGTACAACAACTTTAAAATTGGTTCCAAGACCTAAGGGATCTCCAATTGGGGTAATGATGCAATATGATCAGAACGGAATTATCCATGTAAGAGTTAAGGATAATGTAGATGGTGCAGACTTGGGTGAGATGCACATCGATCGCGAAAGCAACTTGTCCGATGATGAAATCGCAAATAAAAAGGAATTTATTGGTGGCGCAGATATAGAGTGATGGTAATAGATAGATGAACAAGGAACTGAAAAGCATTGCCAACCAAATAAATAGGCTTCTTCTAAGTGGTGAAAGCGAAGCTGCATACGAAATAATTCAAAGCAAGCTGAAATCGGATGGGACAAACCCTTCGCTTTTAGATATGATGGGTAAAATTCTATACCACCAACAAAGGTATGAAGAGGCATATCGGTATTACAAGCAGGCATACTATTATGATGCAACTAATCCTTATGCTATCTCTGGAATAATACTAGTTTCTTCCGAAGTTAAAGTTGATGAACCTCTAGAGGAACTATTTGAAAAGATAAGAGATAGGAAGTTTAAAGAGTGCTATTTTGCCCGTACCGGCTATTATCTATCGGATAACAATATAAGAAAAGCAGTACGTGAGATGCGCGAAGCATATTCTGAGTATCCATTGGATGAGGAAGTCATTGGTGAGTATATCTCAGTCCTGATTAAAAACAATATTGACGATGAAGAAATTGAAAAACTGATAGAAAAGGGCAAGGATATTAGTAAAAGTCTTGCTATTTTCAAGACAGAAATAATATATCTTTATAAGGCTTGTAGGTATGATGAGTGCGAAAAAATGAGTAAGAGGATATTGAGAATATATCCCAACTCAGATGTTGCGCAAACAGCTTTAGAGCTACTTTGTAAAATAAGGGATAAGAGGGATTCGCAAGAGGAAATAGAAACTTTTGATAATGAGTCACATTTTTATGATGAGACGTCTCCAGAGGCTGCAGAAGAATTACTTGGAAATCTTATCGGCTTGGATGCTGTAAAAAATGAAATTCTAAGAATTAAGAAAAAAATAGAGTTTGACAAAGCCCGTCAAGAAACTTTAGGAGTTTTATTGGATACTCAGGATTCTTATCATTTTGCTTTCGTGGGAAATCCAGGAACAGGTAAAACTACTGTCGCAAGACTACTTGCCGGAATTCTTCATAATGCAGGATTACTTGAAAAGGGGCAACTCATAGAGGTTGAAAGAGGTGATTTAGTAGGAGAGTTCCAAGGACATACTGCAATAAAAACAAAAGATGCAATAAAAAAGGCTCTTGGCGGTGTTCTGTTTATAGATGAGGCGTACAGCTTAATAAATGGTGATAACGATGATTTTGGAAAAGAAGCTATCGATACCCTAGTAAAGGAAATGGAGGATCATCGAAAGGAACTGGTTGTAATTCTTGCTGGCTATAAAAATGAAATGTATAAATTGCTACAGGCAAATGTGGGTTTAGAAAGCAGAATTACAAAGGTTATAGAATTTCCAGATTATAGTGAGGACGAACTATTACAGATTGCAAGGAATATGGCAACAGAACAGCGTTATTCATTTAGCTCGGATGGAGAACTTGCATTTAAAGAAAGAATCAATCGTTTACGTGTTAATAGTAAATTTGGTAATGCCAGAGCGGTTCGGACTTTGATGAACGAAGCATATATGGAAAAGGCAATACGTTTTAATCCTAAACAAGCCAGTGTCGAATACATGACAATATTAACCCCAGAAGATTTTGGCATAGATTTGAGCGAAAGTGCCGAGAATAAGGCAAAAGAGATACTGGGTGAACTTGATAAGCTTGTTGGACTTAAAGATGTTAAGTATGAAATCAAATCTAATGTAAGAATGATGGATTACTTGAAACATGAGAGAGGGGAAGGTAATATTGATAGTATTTTTATAAACAACAATATGCACATGTGTTTTGCAGGCAACCCAGGAACAGGTAAGACAACAGTGGCGCGATTGTATGCAGAGGTATTATCTGCAATAGGAATAGCCAAAACAGGAGTGCTAATAGAAGCATCCAGAGGTGATTTTGTAGGAAGATATCAGGGCGAGACAGCAATCAAAACAAAAGAATTATGTGAACGATCTTATGGAGGAATTTTGTTTGTTGACGAAGCGTATAATTTAGTTCATGGAGAAAATGATTCTTTTGGTATGGAGGCAGTAGCAACTCTGATTAAAGAGATGGAAGATAATAGGGATCGAATGATTGTCATTTTTGCGGGCTATTCAAAAGAAATGGAACTCTTTATGAACAGTAATTCCGGAATAAAGAGTAGATTAGCAAAGACAATAGTGTTCCCGGATTATTCTCTAGATGAATTGATTCAAATTTTTTATGGCTTTGCAAGCGAAAGAAATGTGAATGTACAAGAGTCGGCAAAAGATAAGATAAATAGTCAGATAGAAAACATTTATAAGGGGCGCGATTCGAAATTCGGTAATGCAAGAGCAATGCGAAGTTTATTCGAGAAAATATGGATCAATATGATAAATAGGGTCGAAGTAGAAGGACTTGTTGGGGAGAGCAGAAGGACAATAATACCAAAAGACATTTCTGATGATATTTAATGAGTAAATAAAGAAGGAGACCTTATGGACAATTATTACGAGCTTTTTTCCTTAAACAGAAATCTTGATATTGATGGAATCAAAGCGCAACTGCTTAAAGAAAAGAAGAAACAGATAAATAGACAGAATACTGCCCCAACGACAGATAAAAGATATGAGGCAGAAAAGCTTTTAGAGAAAATTGCTGAAGCGGAAGCAGTATTTGAGTCTGAATCTTCAAGAAAAGAATATGATCAAAAGTTAAGCCACAATAATGAAAATAAGGTAAAGGCGCAAGAAAAAACAGATAGAAATGAGGTCAAGAATGAAGGGGATATTATTAATCCCAATGCAAAACCTTCAAGAAAGCTTTATAACGGGATTGATTATGACAACGGGAACTTCTTTAAGACAGAGTATGGAAGGTATAAGGTCATTTCTTATAATGATGCATTCCAAGAGATCAATGATACCATGTGTAAAATGATTGGTCTTGGACCTGCAAAAAACCAGAATCATCAAAGCTTTTATAATGAGTTTTTAAGAATCGCGAGAATTGCAAATACAAACAGGAGCAAGTTAGACGGGGATATTCTTTATGATTCTATATTTAAATGTTTTGATGCTATGGCCAATGGCACAGATGGATCTGTTGCAAATATTTTAGCTCAGAACATATTTTACTACTTGAATGAACTGTATGATCGTAGGGGAATCGCTTATGACTTTGGATATATAGTAGCTTCTTTGCGAGATTGGCTGTTTTCAACATACTTACAAGACATTGATTATTATCGAGAAGTAGTAAAAGCCTTCTACATGGCAATTAAAATTGATAAAGCTATGCCCAAAGGGTATTATGATTTATCCTATGTGACGGCAGAAAATGAGAATAGTCCTGATATATATTATTTGGAAATCACTGACTATTATGCTCAGAAAGCAATCGGTTTTTCTGAAAATGGCTATGATATTTCATATATAGATACATTTAGAAAGGTGCATGAGCTTTATGCTTCCTTTAGGGAGAATGCAGATGCATATTTGCAAGGAGATAAAAAGAGAAAGAATAAGCTTTTGGAAGTATATGATCAGGCATTGAGATATCCTTCAGATTATAATTCGAAATCCGATTACTTTATTGAAAAACAGCCATATAATGCAGGGTTGGCTTATGCTGTCGGAATAATTCTGAAGAATAAAAGTAAGGCAAGGAAGGCAATCAAAAAGTTGTCTTTTGGACAGAATGTGCTGAAGTACATGGATGGTGCGAATATCAAACCTGAGGTAAGCGTTAATAAAGCTGATAGGTGGGGAGCGATATTTGTGACCGTGATTGCCTTGGGTGTAGCAGCTGGCATTTATGCTCTTTTCTATTATGATCATCCTTTTATTGGATGCATAGTTGGCTTGGGGGCAGCATTCTTTATGGCGGCAGGAATGAGGGGAGTAGTAGAAGTAGATGATGGTAGTATTGGTGAGAGTTTATTCCTTTCGACATTTTTGAGCATGGTAACTGCGGTACCATTTTTCTTCTTATTAAGACGATCACACTTTATATACCTAGTAATTTATGTAATTATAGCGGTTATGCCTTATCTAAAAAAATTGGTAAAAGGAAATGTGTCTCCAGCGGAGTATTTTGCTGTACCACTTCTGTCGCTGCCCATAGCAATTCTTTTGCTTTTTGGCCATCCTGTAGTGGCAGTCATGGCGACTGTAGTTAGCATATATTCATTTTTTGTAAGTGCAACATAAAAGACGCAAGAATGAAAACGTAAGAAGAATAATTTGAGAGGTGATTTTATGAAGAGAATAGCAGGATTTTTCATAGGTGTCATATTAGCATTATTCTTGCTGGTAAATGTTGACAGAATATCTCATCCGCGCGACATGATGGGGACATGGAAATGTGGCAATGGAGTTGTTGTTTACACGTTCAGTAAATACGGAATGGGAACGTATAGTAAGAATAAGGAAGAAACGTGGGATTCGTTCACTTGGTATAGATCTGGAAATAATATTGTGGTAAATACTTTTGATAAGGGTAATGTTAATGTGGAAATACAGACTGATTCAAATCAAGTGACACTATATCATCCAGGATATAAGGATTCATACAATAAATTGAAGAAAAAAGAGGACACTAAGGAAGAAAAGGATTTTTATGATGTATTTGAGGCAGTATGTGAGTTTTTGACAATTAAAATTCCGGAGAAGGGATAAGCTTTACTGTTTAATATAATTCTTTTTTATCATAAAAAGGCTTGAAGCGCTAAGTAATGTGAAAGTTAAGAACACATCTTACATGGCGCTTTTTGCGTGGATGATTTCAAACACTGAACTAGCAGTTCATTTAAAAAAATTGGTAGCTGAGGTAAAGTAAATCATGTCTTTAGCAAAGGCTTTGTCCACAAAAACTAAGATGGATATTGCAACTGCAATCAATAAATATTTTTACAATGTCAAAAATATTTATTGCATGCTGTGAAAAACTGTGGTAATATTTCGTCTGCGAAAAGGGAAAATAATGGGCAAAGCTAGAGTGATCTAGTGACGCAAAGCTATAGGGCCTATTTTAGGCAGCCAGTTGCAGTTTATTATAGCGATGCGTTTGCATCGCTTTTTTTATGCGCTATTGATTCTTTTGGTGATTTGTAATTTGTTGTTTGTGTTATTGATTTGGAGGAAAATATGTATTTTATCGATTTTTTCAAGAGTTTAGCTAAGAAGCACAGAATTCCTGTAATTATTTATTTGGTAATAAATGTTTTTATTATCACATACGTACTTAACTGGTTTACAACATCGGGATCTGGTGAGTTTAATTGGAAATCAATACCGATGGCTTTAGGTGTATATGCTTTATCAATAGTAATAGCTTTATCTCCAATTGGAGAGTGGATTTTAAGAGTACAGATGGGATGCAGAAAGATAAAGAGAATAGATCACATTGAGCGTCTTAATCCAATTTTTAAAGAGGTTTATGCTCGTGCAAAGCAGGAAAACCCATCTTTGCCAGATGATATAGAATTATTCATGAACGATGATAAGGATCCTAATGCATTTGCAACTGGAAGAAAGACAATATGCCTTACAAAGGGTATGTATGAAAAGGCTACAGCTGAAGAGCTCAAGGGAGTACTTGGCCATGAGTTTGCTCATATCGCTAATCACGATACAGACTTGATTCTAGTAGTTACCGTAGGAAATATGATTATTACTGCAATGATCCTTGTTATTAGATGGATTTTCAGAATACTTACATTCTTTGGCAGTCTTTCAAATCTTTTTGGTTCAAGACAGGGCAATCTTTCAATCATCATTGGTGTTTGTGGAGACGTGATTGTTGCGCTTCTAATGAAGATTTGGACTAAGTTTGGTCAGTACCTTGTCCTTGCAACTGGAAGATCCGAGGAATACATTGCAGATGAGTTTTCATTGAAGCTTGGTTATTCCGAGGGACTTTGCAGATTCCTTGATAAGTATGCTGGTTGCAGTAGTAAGGGTGTATTTGCTGTACTTTCAAGCAGTCATCCTGCTACAGATGACAGAATTGCTAAGCTTCAGCAGCTGGGGTCAACATATAGAGCGTAATAGATTATATGACGCTGAAGGGGCTGAGGATAATGTACCTTAGCCCTTTTTATCCACTTAAATAAGGAACAGAGATATGACATTAAATGAAAAAGTGGCAAAAGTAGATAAGACTTTTGTGGATTTAAAAAAATTTGTAAATGAAGGCGAATATGAATATGGTGCTATGCTCGTAAGAACGATTGTAGAGATTATTGTTAATTCATATACAGATTATTACACTCCTGAGATAAAAAATGCTGATCAGCTTCCTACAATTATGGAACAGATTGATGCACTCGATAATTGTAGCAGCTTTCCGAAGGCTCAGATATATAACCTTCATGCGATGCGAAAGCTGAGTAATAAAGGCTCACACCAGGGTACCGAAGAGGCAGTTAGTGCAACTCATATTAAAGCTATAATTCCAACCATAGAGGATGAAATAAGGGCTTGGAAGCTTTTTGCAAATAAGGGTCATGAAAGCCTTATGGAGATGGATAGAGCAAAGCATGATGCAATACTAAACGGATATGTGGAAAAGGATCCGGTAAAAGTAAAGGTTTCCTTAATGGCAACTATACTTGTATTTGCAGCTATTTTGTTCTTTACATATGAAAAGACAATTCAGTTTTTTACAATGGGTTTGCATTATGAACAGTCTGGCCTGCTGATTTATTGGGGCTGTGCATTGGCATTCTTTATTTTTGCGGCATATTTCAGGTCATATGGAAAACTTCAGAAGTATATATATAATGTGATGGCAGTTTATTTTGCAGTTCCACGAATCTATCAGACAGTTCTCTGCTTTATGGGACAGGGTTCCATTTTTGAAGGTTTTATTTACGTTATGCTGGCTGCAGTTATACTTGGAGGTTATTCCGTTTTGGCATTACATGTAGGACAGCAAAAGGGTGGAATAGTAGGGTACAAATAATACTATTTAGTTGAAGTTTACCTCAACTTTCCCTCAACTTTATCCCGGTATTACCCCAAGTTTACCCCTCTCGTCACTTTTCAATCGATTTTGGGCATGATATTATTATAATGCGCCAAGTGATACGGATTACAGAAATGAAGTCCGAACCATGAGGCGTTTTTCTTTTGCAAAAGAATATGTTTTTGTTCCGGCACTGTGTTGTGACGAATGCGTCATGACCGGTGCTTTTTTCGTGTCAAAAATTATTTGAAAAGAGAGAGGAAAACAACATGGATTTTGAAACATTTAAGGACAATCTGGTAAAGGACGTTAAGGAAGCACTTGATGCAAGAACTGGTGGCGACACACTGGTAGAGACCAGAACAGTAGATAAGATGAACGAGACATACGATGCGATCACGGTAAAGCCTGAGGACAGCATCATCGGAGTGAATCTTAACGCAACTGCTCTTTACAAGGAATATGAGGACGGAAGATCTTACGATTCAATTGTAGAGGGAGCTGCTGATATGGCGGACAACGCTCTTAAGTCCAGACCTGAGTTTGATGTGGATGCATTCAGTGATTACAGCAAGATGAAGGATTCACTTGCAATGGAGGTTGTTTCCAAGGACAGAAACGCAGACCTGCTTGAGACTGTTCCTCATAAGGATATTGAGGACATGTCAGTGGTTTACCGCTTTGTGATCGGAGATACAGCCCAGGGTACAGGAACAATCCTTGTGACAAATCAGATGATCGATAATTATGGAATCACTGCAGACCAGCTCCATGAGGATGCTGTGAAGAATGCTCCTGAGATCAGACCTCTTGTTATCGAGGGCATGGCAGAAGTGCTTGCAAAGCAGATGGGTGTTGAGGACCTGGAGATGCTTGGCCTTAACATTCCACCTGAGCAGGAGCAGATGTTTGTCGCTTCCGTAGAAGGAAATGTTCACGGAGCCGGAGTCCTTGCATATGAGGACTTCATGGATAAGGCTTCGGAAAGAGTTGGTGGGCAGAGCTTCTTCATCTTACCAAGTTCTATTCACGAGCTTTTGATCATTCCTGATAATGGTAACTTCGACCTCAAGAGCCTTGAGAACATGGTAAAAGAGGTAAATGCCACAACCGTGGATCCTGCAGACCAGCTTACAGACAACGTATATCACTACGATGCTCAGGATAAGATCTTTGAGCTTGGTGGGAAGTTTGTAGAGCGCCAGGCTGAAAAGGAAACAAAGCTCCACGAAACATCAGAGAAGAAATCACTTCTTGGAGACCTTAAGGCAGCCAAGGATGAGGCGGCTAAGACACCTCATAAGGATGCTGCAGACATTGGCACCAAGACAAAGGGTGAAGCAGCACTCTGATAAACCATTCCCTAATATGGGAATAGGATAACGGCGCCGGGCGGATGTGCACATTAAGTCTGGCGCTGTTTTTAAAGACATTTTCTAAGAACGGGGAGAGAAGAGGATGAGCAAAGGCAGAGAACGTCAGAGAGCCAACAAAAGGAAGGCTCAGGAGCGAAAAGCGTTGAACTGTTCAAGGTTTAGCTGCAGGGATTTGAATCCAATTCCGCAGGGAGGGATCAAGCCGCAGAATTGTAAAACGCCTTGTTCATATGGAACAGGAAAACCATTCTGCTATCCATGCATGGCTAAGATCATGGACGAACACAGAAACTCAAGAAAGGCGGCTTAAAGATGGAAGAGCTAAAAATACAGATAGAGCTGGATCCGGTCAATGACAAGATAATCCAGTTTCCGGGGAACACAAGAAAAATAAAGAGCGATATCAATAATCCAATGGCTCTTGTGGTAGGAACGGACAGTAATTTTCGTACAGTGAGTACCAGAGAGTTGGACAGGATGCTGGAGGCTCTGGGTGATGATGGATTGGCATATTCGCTTTGTGATGATTATGTGATGGTATTTTCGAGCAAAGCCATAGTATATACGGAGTTTGGGAACTACCTTGTGGGAAGTGCCGTGTTTATGAAAACGGGCAGAGATTCCAGGATAAAGGAACTTTCAGATTTGGACATAAAGGCGATAAGAACTCTGTTTGAGAGGAGTCTTGTAAAGTTGAGCTGCGCATCAGTCAGCTTTAAAGCATTTCCGCTTGAACATGACTATGGCGAAGCTGCATGAGGTAACTGCCTATGAATAATGGTGAGACTTCAAAAGAAGCCATAAGGTTTGTGATAAACGTTGCCAGGGTTTCCGGAAGTGGCCTCATAAAGGGAATAAAGATATATATGAGGAACCATGAAAAGAGACACAATGCTCCAAAAGAAGGTAAGCAGACAGTAAAGGAACTCATTAAACAGGGTCAGGGTGCTTCAAGCATGGAAGTAAGCGGTGAGAGCATCGGAACCTTCAAGAAAATTGCTAACAAATATGGAGTGGATTTTGCAATAGTTAAGGACAAGACAGCAGATCCGCCACGTTATATGTGCTTTTTCAAGGCTAAGGACATGGATGCCATCACGGCTGTGGTAAAGGAGTATTCTGCAGAAATCGTAAAAAGAGGGCAGAAGAAAGAAAAGCCAAGTCTTGTGCAGCAGCTCCGTAAGCTTAAGGAAGAAATCTCAAAGAAACCTCGCAAGGTAAAGACGAGATTTAAGGAGAAAGTCAGATGAACAGAAAGGTAAAGAAGAAAATTATCCTTAATATCCCGTATGTTGCTGTGGGGCTTTTCTGTACCAATCTTGGTGAAGCGTGGAGAATAGCCTGGGGAAGCAATATGTCTGAAAAGGTCCAGGGACTTGTCCTTTATGGTGGCCTTAGTAAGGCATTTGCAAACATGCTTCCCAGCATTCATCCTTTTGACCTATGTATTGGCATTGCTTTTGGAGCAGTTCTTAGGCTTGCAGTCTATATCAAAAGTAAGAATGCCAAAAACTTTCGCCACGGACAGGAGTATGGATCAGCGAGATGGGGAAAACAAGAGGATATAGAACCGTTTGAGGACCCGGTGTTTGAAAATAATGTGATCCTGTCACAGACAGAACGCATTACCATGAACAACCGGCCAAAGGAACCCAAACTTGCAAGGAATAAGAACGTCCTTGTGGTAGGTGGTTCTGGTTCCGGTAAGACAAGGTTTTTCATAAAACCGAATCTCTTACAGTTCCACAGTTCCTATGTATTGACTGATCCCAAGGGAACCGTCATCAATGAAGTTGGTAACGCTTTTGTACAGGCTGGCTACAGGATAAAAATATTCAATACTGTGAATTTCAAGAAGAGCATGCATTTCAATCCGTTCCAATATATCCATTCGGAGTCTGACATATTGAAGCTTGTAACAACACTCATGGCAAATACCAAGGGTGAGGGCACTCCCGGAGATCCTTTCTGGGAGAAAGCCGAGAAGCTGCTTTATACAGCACTTATCGGCATGATCTATTATGAGGCTCCTGAGGAAGAGAGGAATTTTAATACACTTGTTGAAATGATCAATTCCATGGAGGTTAGGGAGGATGATGAATCATTCCAGAATGCAGTGGATATCCTGTTTTCAAGGCTTGAGAAAAAGAATCCTGATCACTTCGCAGTAAGGCAGTATAACAAATACAAATTAGCTGCCGGTAAAGAAGACGCGTGGAAATACGAAACGTCTATATACATATGAAGAGATATCACATCTTATTGCAGGGGATAAGAGAACAATAAGAAAGATGGCTGAAGCGTGTGGTGCATACCACTATATAAACAGGGCTACAGTGTATATTGATTATCCAATATTGGAAGAATTTATTTTGTCACATAAGAATCGGTAACGTATGAATAAGACTTGGCAGATTCAGATTAGTTCTTGCTACAGCGCTCGAATAGAGTCATAATAATATTGTGCTGAAGTACTTTTCATGAATTACAGCCAAGTCTAATTTCATAAAACGTCTTTAACTTTGCAGAAAGGAATCAAATGGGCAATGACATTGCTACAGTAAAAGAGACTAAAGCAAAGGCAACAAGACTGATGCGACTCAAAGAAGCTTCGGAGTATTTTAAGGTCGGCAGAGCAACTATGAAAAAGTTGGCAGAAGCCTGCGGAGCTTATTATCCACATAGTAAGACGCTTGTTTTTGTGGATCCGGAACTTGTAGAGGAGTATTTACGAACCGCGAAAAAACGGTAGTTATGGAGGAAGAATGGCAAATTCAAGAAAAGACTTGAAAGGTAACACCCTCTTCCGCGGAGAACATCAGAGAAAATCAGACAAGCGTTATATGTATATCTACACCGATCCTATTGGCAGGAAGAAATACATATATGCAGATAATCTGTTAGAACTTAGACGGAGAGAGGACAAATTAAAAAAGGATCAGCTGGATGGACTTGATATCTATGCTGCAGGCCTCGCAACCATCAATTCGACATATGACAGATACATTTCAACAAGAATAGACCTGAAGGATTCGACACAGAGCAACTACGAATATACTTACGAGCGTTATGTCAGAGATGACTTCGGAAAAAAGAAACTTGTTGATGTAAAGTATTCCGATGTGTTGCAGTTCTACACCTTTTTACATTCGGAAAGGCATCTTTCATTTTCTACTATTGAATCTGTAGATGGATTGTTACATCCGACATTCGAGTTGGCTGTAAGAGATGATATAATAAGAAAGAACCCGACCGAAGGAGCAAAGAGAGAACTTGCAAAGAGACTTCCTAAGACGGAAACGGAAAGGCAGGCACTTACTCCAGAGCAACAAAAAGCCTTTATGGAATATGTTGCTATGAGCCCGGTGTATTATCATTGGTGGCCGCTTTTTACTGTACTTCTTGGAACGGGAATGCGAATTGGAGAATGCACTGGCCTTCGTTGGCAGGACATCGATCTGAAAGAGGGATGGATAGATGTTAATCATACACTGTCGTACTACCCTCAGAAGGGTTCACGCACATCAAAGCTAAGGATCTCAACACCTAAGACCAAAGCAGGTTGTAGAATAATCCCTATGATGGATGCTGTTAAAGAAGCATTCCAATTTGAAAAGGAAAACCAACTTGCAGGCAAGGGGTACAATCAGACTGTAGTAGACGGATATTCGGGATTCATTTTCCAAAACAAGTATGGCTCAGTAATGAGCGCTGCCTCAGTTAATAAAGCAATTAAAAGAATCTACAATGATTACAATCATGAGGAAGAGATTGATGCTGTTAGGGAAGATAGGGAACCGATAATACTTCCGCATTTCACGTGTCACTATCTGAGACGTACATTTGCTACAAGGCTCTGTGAGGTGGAAGACAATCCAAAAGTGATCCAGGCAGTGATGGGACACAGACAGATTTCTACTACATATGAAATCTATGCTGATTCGTCAGATCGGAGAAACAAAGAATCAATCAATAAGCTTGCAGCAAAGCTTAATGGCGTTTTCTAAAATGGTACTCCGAAAAGAATTTTTCTGACAAACCAAAATTGACAAAACAACATTCTGACAAACGAGCATAATTAGTCAAAGGAAAAGCGCAAAAGGCTACGGAAAGTATACGCTGAAACAAGTACGAAATATCGTGACTGATATAGCCTTTGACAAACAGCTGACAAATCTGTGGGGAAGTCAAATGAACGTAGATGTTCTCAAATGCGTAACCCCAAAAGTACAGTAATGAAGATAGATGCTCGTATATGATCTCAAATGCTTCCATATGCTTAAGCGGTCGAAAAAATCCCGACCTTGAAGTCGAGCAAGTAATATAGTGCGTCTTAGAAAGTACAGGGAATCCATAGGAGTCCATATTCGTCCAATCAGGCAACTTTTTGACAGTTCCTTCATTGGACTCCTACGGAGCTATACGACGTTCTATGGATAATAATCGAGAAATCAAAGGACGCGCTATGACGAATTTTGGGGTTGGTCAAGGCCCTGAGGAATAGTCGGTTTATTTTTGGTAACAGTTTTAGCGGCGTATTTTTGATATAATTTCAATCTTTTAATAGAGAATCTGCATTTTAAGCCACATTTCTTTTCATCAAGGAATGTGGCTTTTTATCTTTTTAGTTCATTTCTTTCGTTTTACATCTCGTAACACCCAAAAGGAGGTTACAAGATGGTTCACAAATCAAATTCTCCACCGGATCTTGATAAGTATTTCAAGGGAAAACTGCATAATTTCGTCACCTACGAAGATGGTGCAAGGCTCTACAGCATTCCTTATTGGAGTTTCGTAAATTCAGTAAAGGAAGCCGGGGCCAATAGGATGATCAGACAGCGGGTACTGGTTGATCAGGACATCTATGAAAAGTTTATTGAAGATAATTGCCGGTACGAGGAAACAGTAAAGGAGAACAAGGAAATGCCTAAAAGACGAATTGTCCCTAACCTGGAGGAAATGGTTAAAAAGGGAAAAAAGAAATATGTGCGTTACCAGGAAGGCGCTGAGCTCTACTCAATGGGGCTACATACTTTTGAAAAGCTGGCTAAGGATGCAAGAGCCACAAGAAAGGTAAGAGGAGTTGTTCTGTGTAACACGGAAAAAATTGATGAGTTTATAGAATCATGTTGGGAGGAGGATGATTTTTATGAGTAAGGTTATCAGCGTAGCAAACCAGAAAGGCGGTGTGGGAAAAACAGTCACCAGTGTAAATCTAGGTATTGGTCTTGCAAGAGAAGGCTATAAGGTCCTTATGATCGACGCGGATCCTCAGGGCAGTATGTCAATCAGTCTTGGATGTGATGAACCGGACAGACTTGATTATTCTCTTGCCACAGCGCTTGTGAGCATTATCAATGATGAGCCTGTAGATGTAGCAAGAGGCCTCATTCATCATCCTGAAGGTGTAGATCTTATGCCGGGAAATATAGAACTCTCAAGTTTAGAAATCAGCATGACCGGAGTGATCAGCAGGGAGACAATCCTCAAAGAGTACGTAGACAAGGCCAGAGAAGTATATGACTTCATTATTATTGATTGTATGCCTTCTCTTGGAATGATGACCATAAATGCCCTGGCTTGTGCTGATTCTGTAATCATTCCATGCCAGGCCGCATATCTTCCTGTAAAGGGTCTGCAACAGCTTATAAAGACAATTGGAAGAGTAAAGCGTCAGCTTAATCCTAAGCTCGAAATCGACGGAATTCTCATCACTATGGTGGATAACAGGACCAATTATGCAAAAGACATTTCGGCTCAGATTTACGAAGCTTATTCATCAAGTATAAATGTTTTTGAGACAGAGATCCCGTTATCAGTTAGAGCTGCAGAAATAAGCGCTTCAGGAAGCAGCCTCTACGTATATGATCCAAAAGGAAAAGCAGCATTTGCTTACACATCATTCATAAGGGAGGTAATGGACAATGGCACAAAGAGTTGGACAGAAAGTAAAGCTATCTAGTATTGATGAGCTCCTGGGCGTTCCAAGCATGGAGGGAACTGTAGATCTTGATGTTATGACAATTTATCCTTTCGAGAATCATCCTTTCAGAGTTGTAGATGATGAAAAGATGGATGAGCTTGTTGAGAGCATCAAGGAAAGCGGTGTTCTCACTCCGGTTCTTGTAAGACCGGATGATGAGGGCAATTATGAGATGATCTCAGGGCACAGACGTCTTCATGCGGCAAAAAGAGCTGGACTTAGGAAGATTCCTGCAATCATTAAGGAAATGACCAATGATGATGCCACAATTGCCATGGTTAATGCAAATATGCAGAGGGAAGAGATACTTCCTAGTGAAAAGGCATTTGCATATAAGATGAAGCTTGAAGCCATTAGACGTCAGGGTAAACGACCAGATTCAACTTGTGTTCAAGTTGAACACAAGTTAGGAATGAAGTCACGAGATATTATTGCTGAAGAAATGGGAACAAGTGCAGTTCAGGTATCAAGGTATATTAGGCTTACAGAACTTATTCCCAAACTTCTTGATATGGTTGATGAAGGTAGACTGGCGCTTTCCTGTGCAGTCGAGATTTCTTTTCTTAACCATACATATCAACAGTGGGTATGGGAATATATCCACGAAAACGGCATGATCAAGCAGGAACAGCTCATGGATCTCCGCCAATATCGTGATGATGACTCTCTCACTCAGGAACAGATGATAGACATCCTTATACAGAAGAGAGCCACACCACAGATCAAGAAGAAAGTTACGTTTAACGAAAG
>SVGA01000048.1 GCA_015056575.1 Butyrivibrio sp. | reverse complement strand
ATCATGAAGTCATTAAGTTCAATGCCATCATATCCTGCACTTTTAATAGCTCTAAGCGTGCTAAGTGCACTCTCATAACTGTTGCATCTGCTTCCTATCATTATCTGTTGTACGCCGGTCAGTACTTTGTCTTTCATTATTTCAAATAGCCTCCAAGATGCTTTAAACTGGGCTTTGGTGTCCTGATTTGTGTTTTCCTGTCAACTGCGCAAAGACCAAATGTAAGTGCATAGCCTTTTTGCCACTCAAAATTATCGATAAGTGACCAGTGACAGTATCCGATAACAGGAATTCCATCATTTATGCAGTTCTGAACACCCTCGATTGCCTTGTCGATAAACTTAACTCTCTGCTCATCATCTGCTGTTGCAATTCCATTTTCTGTAACCATGATCGGCACATTTGGCATCTCCTCATGCACGCGTCTGATTGCATGCTCAAGAGCCTCAGGATATACCTCGTAATCCATCTGTGTCATTGGTGTTCCCTCGGGAACAGGCACAATTCCATCAGGGCCGTAGGTAGTTCTTGTATAATTCTGAAGTCCAAAGAAATCGTCTTCCTTAATATAAGGAATGTAATGGCTGAACTCCTGATTCCAGTCGCTTTCTGCGCGCTCCTTGCCACCTTCTATATACTGGCAGTCGTGCAGGGAAAGCGTAATACCAACTTTAATGTCGGGATTAACAGCCTTGATTGCTTCCTTGGCTGCCTGATGTGCCTTTATGACTATCATATCGCCATTTTTATCAGTTGCGGAGACAAATGTATGTGGCTGAGGATCTCCGAATACTTTGGCATTCTCCATTGCAGCCAGCTTCATTTTCTCCATTGGATCGGAGAGGTTAAGCCCAACCTGGACCTGCCCCTCCATGGAGTCACCATCGTTTTTAGCTGCATTTGCCATCTTCGCCATCATCTGCTTCTTAAATCTTTCCATGAGAGCGCCAATCTGAAGTCTCATGTTTGCCTCATTTATGGTACAGATATACTTTATCTCGCTTCCAAGCTGCTCTGTGACGTATCTTGCATAGTTGGCAAAAAGCTCTACAACCTGCTCATTATCCCATCCTCCGAGCTTTATAAGCCACACAGGTGATGTAAAATGCATAAGGGTAATAACCGGTTCAACACCATTGTCTCTGCAGCATTTGATCATCTTCCTGTAATGTTCAATCTCTTTTTCATCAAATTTGCCCTGCTCAGGCTCAATACGTGCCCATTCAACAGAGAATCTGTAGGTGTTAAGGCCTGCATCTGCCAGCATCTTGATATCTTCTTCATATCTGTTATAGTGATCAACAGCATCCAGTGAAGGCTCAACAAACTGTGAATACTCCATATTCTCCATTACCCAGTAATCTGAATTTGTATTGTTTCCTTCAACCTGGTGGGCTGCAGTAGAAGCACCCAGCATAAATCCGTTTTCGAACTTGTTCATTTTCCTATCCTCCATAATTTAAATCTCATAACTTCCGCCCGTCAAAATTCTCTTTTCCCCGCTAGGGAGCTCCAGCTCTGCTTCCATTCCTCCAGGAATTTCAAAGTGGTATGCAAAAGTATTCGAGTTCTCAATATATCTCCATTCGGATACTATGCGCCCTCTCGGTGAATCATAGTAGCCCTTTGCAAACTTAAGTCTCTCATCAGGCACCGGCTTTATCAGGACTTTGTCAAAATCGTATCTGATTCCCAGAATCCCCGACAAGAGCCATCCTGAAACTGCTCCATAGGAGTAGTGATTCAATGAATCATGTACAGTGCCATCTTCTCTGACGCCGTCCCAGGTCTCCCAAATAGTGGTAGCACCTTTCTCCACGGCATAGAGCCACGAGGGATAGCTTTTCTGCAACAGCAATCTGTACGCTGTATCTGCATAACCGTAATCCGCAAGCACACTGCATAGGAAAGGCGTTGAAAGGAAGCCCGTGTTAAGATGATAGTCATTTTTCACTACAAGCTCATTTAAGTCCTTCGCAGCTTCCACTGCCTCTTTTTCAGGCAAAAGACAAAATGCAAGTGGCCTTACGTACTCACACTGCCTCTCTGATCTGATATGTCCGTCCTTAAGAACCAGATATCTGTATGCTTCTGTGGCCTTTTCCGAGATTTCTTTATACTTATCTGCATCAGCGCTATTTCCGAGAATCTTAGATATTCTGGCAAGAATACCAGATGAAAAAGCATAGTAAGCAGTCGCAACTTCAGGCTGGCCATCTTTAAATGCAGCCATCATTGTCTTCATAACATCTGCCCCGGGTTCGCACCACTCACCATAATCCATTCCGGTGTCGATGATGTACTTCCTGTAGGGGTTCTTTCCAAAGCGGTTTTTGAGCTTGCTCTTTCCGGCTCTTCTTCCGAGGAAGTCCACCCACTTCTTCATCATTTCATAATTGTCTTTAAGTATCTGCTCATCGCCGTATATTCTGTATAGATTCCAGGGCACAAGAACCGCCGCATCGCCCCAGCCAACAGAAGCTGAGAACATCTCTGCTATCTTGCCGGGATTTGAGTTTTTGGGACAGATATATGCCATCTTGCCATCAGGATGCTGCCCTATCCTCACGTTTGCAAGCCATTTCTCATAAACGCCCCTGCAGTCCATGAGATACGCACCGGTCCTCACAAAGACTGCCGCATCACCTGTCCAGCCGGCTCTCTCCCTTGTGGGACAGTCAGTAGGAATGTCACAGAAGTTTGACTTCATGGACCAGACACTGTTTTTAAACAGCTTGTTTACTTCATCCACGCCACATTCAAAGCCTGCTGTTTCCTTCATATCCGAATACACAGCAATGCTCTTTATTTTGATATCAGACGGTGAAATATCACCTGTTAATTTTGCGTATCTAAAGCCAAATATCGAAAAATGCGGCTTAAACTCATTTCTTCCGCTCTTGCAGATATAGTTTATTTCCTGCTTAATTCCGCCGGATTTGTTCCTGTCTCCGGGCTGGAAATTACTGATCGTGAAGTTTCCGTTTTCATCCAGACTTTCACCGTGGATGAGACAGATCTTCTCACCGCCCTTGGCGTTTTCTACAACAAAAGACGTATAACCGGCAAGGTTCTGTCCGAAATCAAATACGCTCTCTCCATTCGGAGTATTGATGAGCCTTCCTTCAAACTCCTCATGCTCAGTGATAAACGGCGCCTTCTGGGCTGTCAGATTTCTTTTGTCAAAAGACATCTCCCTGGCCTTATGCCACTCACCAAATCCTGCACCGGCATCGCAGGTTTCTCCCAGTTCAAGGTCCGTAAGCTTTATAGGCCCGTTTTCACATGCATCCCAGCTGCAATCCGTAACAAGTATCGGATTTTCCATGTCTCCATCGCCTATCACTGCGCCCAAAAAGGAAATATCCTCGCCATAGAGGTTTCTCACGCCGTCAATTCCGTTGCATCCTCTGTACCAGCCATCACCAAGCGTTATAAAGATCTCATTTTCACCGGGCTTTAGCACTTCAGTGATCTCATACTCCTGATACTGAAGTCTTTTATCATACTCATCGCATCCCGGTGTCAGTCGTGCATCCGTGATTTTACGGCCATTTATCAGTATTTCATACAAGCCGTGGGCTGTAGCATATATACAAACTTTCCCCTCTTTATAAGAGAATGTGGTTCTTAAATATCCTGCTCCCTTTCTCTTATCAGGTTCTGTCACAGTTTCAGGTGATATCCACTTTGCTTTTTCAAAAATCTTAGCCGTTTCCATCTAATACCTCTAGTTTTCTTTACTGCTTTTTAATATTCATAAGGGCATTTGAAAGTGCCTTAATATCGTCAGATTCTATATCCATTCCGCCCTGCTGCAGAAGTTTAATGAGTGGTTGGCGAGCAATCATCTGTTGCATCGCTTCGGATATCTCTACTCCTTCGCCCATCCCACCGGCTGTCTTTGCAGTCATTGCAGCCATCATTCTGTCCAGTATTGCTTTTCCTTCAGGGGTTGCCTGAATCTCTGCCATTGTACTTGAAAGGGAAAGGTATCCCTCTTTTTCCTCAGGTTCATCTGCCTTGTCAAACCAGTTTCTGACCTTTTTGTCGGGAGCAAAGTATGCAGGATTGGGCTCAGAAACCTTGGCTATCTCCATTTCATCAGATAACTCGCCTGAAACAGCCTTTATTGTATGTACTCCGCTTATGGGAACATTAAATTTAAATACATGTTCTCCGCTTGCGCTTGCCGCTTCTACACCGTCAACAAAGAGAGTTACGGACTTTTGGTTTGAATATACCTTTATCTCTGTATTATCCTCGATGCGATCGTGATATCTTTTTCCGCAAAGATGAACGAAAGGCTCATCTGACCACCATGCTTTATAGATATAATAAGCGTCTTTTTTCTGCTTCCTGTCAAAGGTGATGACACCCTTGTGGTTTTTGCCGGGGTCTCCTGCCTCATCTCGTCCTGCTGCAGCAAACTCAAACATATTCCAGAGATATGT
>SVGA01000047.1 GCA_015056575.1 Butyrivibrio sp. | reverse complement strand
TAACTTCTACCTGCTATCTGGATTATGCTTTTCCTTTCATATTATTGTTCCATCGTTCTGGGTATAACATGCTTCATTCCCTGTGACTTCGCGCCGGGATTGTCATTGCCATATCCTTCCAAAAGGTTGATGGCGCCCCACACTCCAAGGCCTGCGCCTAATGCGATAACAATTGTCTGCAGTGATCCTACTGCACTCTGAAAAAATGCCATAATGTCAAAAACCAAAAATGCAAGCAGCTCTATGCCGCCTGCATTCCTGGCTATCCTCCTTCCAATATTTTTTGTTGGTTAGCGACACCCCTCGTATTCCGGGATGCCGGTTGATAGTTACTGCCAAAGCCCGTCGACTGACTTCTGGCGTGCGATCGCACATGCCTGTTTCCAGGCATTTATAGGAAAAGACCTTTTGGGTCTTAATCCTCATCTGTTACTTCAATTACTTCATACTCATCATCCGGTTTGAGGACCACTTTGTGGCTAAGGAATTTCTCCACATCAAACCAGTTCTTTTTGTCTGCATCCGCAGTTAGTTTGTAATTAGGATGCTGTGTAAGATCGTATTTGTCCGACAGGAAGGGTCTCACTCCCCTAACCTGTACAACGCACTTTGAACCATCCATTACAGAGAGCTCATCAATACTCATAAGGTCACGGCCCAGTTTCTGATAAGTCAGATTGTAGGTGGGCTGATTTCCTCTGGACTCACCTGTGTAATAGTGGTCGATTGTCTCTTTTCCCAAAGTAGCGTTGATATCCTTTAAGGTAGACTGCTCTGTACCTCCCAGGAATATCTGTGAATCGCAGTTAGCGCAGATGGTCTCTGCATTGTCCTTGTAGATAGCTTTCAGCTGAGACTTAGCCTGAAGCACAAGCGCTGCTGATATCTCACGGCTTCGAATTGTTGCCATAAGCTTCTCCAGATTAGGTATCTGTCCGATGTTCGCCGCCTCATCAATGAGGCAGCGAACGTGGACAGGGAGCTTTCCGCCATATACATCATCTGCTTTTTCACATAAGAGGTTAAAGAGCTGGCTGTAGATGATACTGATCATAAAGTTGAAAGTACTGTCATTATCAGACATGATAAGGAATAGAATTGTCTTTTCATCTCCGATGGTATCAAGCTCCAGCTCGTCATAACTCATAATTTCCCTTACCTGGGCAATGTCAAAAGGAGCAAGCCTTGCACCACAGCTCACAAGAATCGATTTAGCTGTCTTGCCGGCAGCCAATTTGTACTTGGAATACTGCCTCACTGCAAAGTGGTTAGGATCTTTTTTCTCAAGTCTTTCAAACAGGATATCCACCGCATTTTTGAAGGATTCATCATCCTCTCTGACCTCCATTGAGTTGATCATCTCAATCAGCGTATTGAAATTCCTCTCCTCTGCAGGAGCTTCATAATAGATCATGCCGATCAGCGCCGTATAAAGAAGCCTTTCAGCTTTCTCCCAAAACGGATCGGTGGGCGAACCATCACCCTTGGTGTTAGCCATAAGCGTGGTTACCAGCTTTAAGATGTCAGACTCTGAATGGATGTATTCGAAGGGATTAAAATGCATGCTCTTCTTGAAATTGATGGTGTTAAAGACCTTTATCCTATACCCGGCCTTCACAAAAGCGTTCCCAACCTCTCCAATGAGTGTTCCCTTTGGATCGGTTAAAACATAGGAACTGTGAAACTGCAAAAGATTTGGCTTAATAAAAAACCTTGTCTTACCTGAACCGGAGCCGCCAATCACAAGAACATTCTTGTTTCTGGCGTACTTCGGATCAGGCGGTCTTGAGTTCATAGTGATCTTCTCTGTCTGTGACAGGATCACATTATTTGCAAAGACCGGGTCTTCAAAAGGCTCTATATCCTCATGTTTTCCCCACCTTGCTGAGCCATGCTCTTCTCCATGGCGAAAGTTCTTGGCATTCTTGCTTTTGATATAAACCGCAAGACGAAGCCCTGCGCCACAAGCAATGCCAACAGCCAGGTCTAATGGATGAAAGCTTGGAAGCATGTTGGCAAAGGCCGTTTTAAAGCCTCCGTACAATATAAGCCCCTGGACCTTCTCAGACATATTGCTGCCCCAGGCGATTCGCCAGGCTTCACCAAGATTCGTGCAAAAGAGTCCAACAGCAAAGTAAGGGATGTTTAGTATGATCTTCTTTTTTATTTTAGAGGTCATCTGACAATCTCCTTGTTCTTTACTTTCTCCTTGCGAGGATGCTTTGCTATCTCCTCCTTGAGCTTACGGATCTGATTGATGAGGCTGGGCTTTTCTTTCCTCTGCTCACGTTTTACAACTTTATCCGAGTACTCTTTTACCACGGCAGTTATAGCGTCCATGTCCTTAGCTTTGAAAAAGCAGTTGTAACGCACCGGATCAGAAGTCTTGTCTTTTACGATGGCAAAATCCACTCCATACTTGTTGGCAATGCGCTTGAAAGTCCGAAGGCTCTCGCCGCTCACCTCCATACTGGTTGCACCCTGCCCCTGTCTTATAAGTGTTTTCACGCTCTGCTTTCCGGTCTGCTTATGATGCTTATAAGCACGAACAACTGCGCAAAGCCCCTTCCACAGAGCCTTAGCCGACACCTTACCTGTCCTTATCACGAATCTCACAACATCTCTTGATGTTTCATCTGTCATAGACAGTTATCCAGCCTTTCTTAATGCATTATGCTCGTTCATGATCTTGGCCATACATGGAAAACAAAAGGTAGTTCCATTTCCGTAAGGACATGGAGTTTTGCAATTATGTGGTTTAAGATTCCCAACCGGGATAGGATTCATTTCTCTTGAGCTGTTTCTTGCACAGCTGAGTTTATGCTTGCTTGGTTTTCCTTTATGCATCTCGTTTCTCCTTGTTCTATGAAAATGTATTTGGTAAAAGAAAGGCACCAGTCCGGGATATACCACAGGCCAGCGCCAATCATACCTTTGCTATCTTCTGTTATCAGCCAAGGCTTTTTCCATCCTTGGACTTTTCTCCGATGTCAGCATCCTTGTGAGGTGTCTTGGAAGCCTCATCCTTGGCAGCTTTAAGATCTCCCAGGAGAGATTTCTTTTCCGAAGCCTCATGGCCTCTGGCCTCCTTAGCAGCCTGACGCTCCACATACTTCTCACCAAGTTCAAAGACCTTTTCCTTGGCATCGTAGTGGTAAACATTGTCGGTGAGCTGCTCAGAAGGATCCACTACAGAGGCATTTATCTCTCGTACCATGCTCTCAAGATTGTGAAGATCCATAATTCCGTTGTCCGGCACAATTATGAGCTCATGTATCGAGCTGGGTAAAATGAAGAAGTTTTGCTGATCACCAAGCCTATCCGCTACTTTGTCAAAAAAGTCGGAGTATGCCAGCACTCCGGCGCCGTGGACATTTCCTTCCACAGAAGCAACAAACATCTGCTCCTGCTCAGGAGGAATATTAAGGCCAAGCACCTCCAGGTCCTCAACTCCCATTTGCTTTGCAAGAACCTGGCCCATACCCTCTATGACAAGAGGTCTCACCTCAGGAGCTGTCTTCATTGCATCTGCATGAAGCTGATCTGCAGTAATTCCGTAATTCTCAAGCATCTGATTCGTAACAAGGATTGTTCCTGAACCCGCAGGTGTTTCGCCAAGTACAAAGCGATAAACCACTGACATATCCTCAATATCTTTATGAGGAACTGTATCAAGAAGCTCAGCGTTTCTCTCCTTGGAGACGACCTCCATGGCAAGTGAGCCTTTCATCTTGTCGTAGTCCCTGAAAGAATCCACATCAAACTCCGGCTGGTTTCTAAGAGATCTGTCCGCCAGATCAGTTGCTCCCTTTGCAATGTTTTCGTAAGAAACGCCGCTCTCGTAGTCCTGATAAAGAGTGGTTGCATTAAGGCTGACTCCTACTTCGCTGTCTGCAGGCTTTACTACGATTGCTTCATAGCTACCGTTCATTCTTTCCGCTGTGCGGTGCTCGACCTCAAAGTCTGTTCCAGTCCTGGCCTCAAGGGTTTCCTTAATATCTCTGCCAAGATTTTCTCTAAATGTCTCAAAATCCATTTTGTTTTCTCGCTTTCTTTTGTATTTTTGAGCAAAGAAAAAGACGCCGGTCCAGTCCTTCAATCGGACATAAGCGTCTTTGGTTTACAGTTATTCTTTTGCAAAAGAAAAAGCCAGGAGATGAGCTGCTTCCCTGCTGCTCATTTCTTGGCGCATTATAACAATATCACACTGAAAATCGGCTTTCAACGCAAAAACCATGTAAATTTCATGCTTCTTGGTGACGTTTGGGCATTTTTAGTGACGTTTGGTAGGCAGAATATCCGCTCTATATACTCCACCCTGGGCTCTTATGGCTTCAAGCACACTGCCTGCCCCTGTTATCTCCATAAGTAGTTTTCCATTAACTACATAAAGGCTGTCTGCTGAGTTTATTATTGCTGAACTCATAATACTCTTTACGTTATATTCTTTCCCGTCAATAACTGCAGTAACCTTCTTCCGCTTAATCATTAAGACATTTATCCAGGAACTTAAACAGTTCTGTGTACATAATCCTTGAATACTTTGTATCATTGCCTTCATGCCCATGCCCAAGCTTTGCTTCGTAAGCAGGGAAATAACTTATCTG
>SVGA01000046.1 GCA_015056575.1 Butyrivibrio sp. | reverse complement strand
GGCAGCAATAAGCTCTCACCGGATGCAGACAAGGTGGTAGACAAGAATTCTTTTATTATAACTGGCGGAGATTCCGGGAATGGATCAGTAAGATCTTCGGCAGGTAATGAGGTTTCTGATATTCCGGCAGGAACAACATATGTGGTAAACAAGAATTCGGGAAAGTTCCATTATGTGGAAGATAAAGCAGATATTTGATGGGGATTATGGCTGCGAGGAATTACAGCCGGGACAGAAGCCTAAGGGGATAAAGATGAGTTGGGAAAAGATTGATGAGAGTACATATCAAGTATATTAAGTTAAAACAGTTTGTGTGTTAAAGGAGGAAACAGATGAGCAGAGTTAATTTTGGAGCAAAACCACTAATGTACCCGCAGCCGGTTCTTATCATTGCAACATATGATGAGAATGGAGTGCCGAATGCTATGAACGCAGCATGGGGCATAACCACTGATTTTAAAGAGATTTCAATCAGTTTATCTGAGCACAAGACTACTGACAATCTCGCGAAGAGAGGAGCTTTCACAGTAAGCCTTGCTACTGAAGACCAGGTAATTCCCTGCGATTACGTTGGAATAGAATCAGGAAGAAAAGTACCTGACAAATTTGAAAAGGCCGGATTCCACGCAACAAAAAGCGAGTTTGTTGATGCACCTTTGATTGATGAACTTCCGGTTGCTCTTGAGTGTAAGGTAAAGAGCTTTGAAGATGGCATTCTGATTGGAGAAATCGTGAATGTCTCTGCAGATGAGAGCGTAGTGACAGATGGAGCAGTTGATATCACAAAGCTTAAGCCTATAAGCTTTGATCCATTTGGTAATGGATATTACGGAGTTGGAGAAAAGGTGGGCAATGCTTTTAAGGATGGCATGCAGTTGAAATGATAAAGAGATTTAAAGAAGTAAGTGGCCTTTACATAGAAAAAATCTACGGTCAGGATAGACTTGCTTTCGCAATGTCAGATACGTCTGATCTGTATGACCTGGTCGAGTATGCTCAGCGTGGTGGGTATCAGGGCACTGTGATCAAGTTTTACGACTTTGTGAACGGAAACGTTTATACACCTTTTGAGAAAAAGAGAGATGTGATCTACTCTAAGCCGGTGTACACTGATGGCTTCTATTTTTTCCTTCAGGCTGATTATGAGCTGGGGAAAGTAACACTGTACAAGTATCTGCCGGAAGAGGTACTTGAGACTGTGGCTGAGTTTGGCACTGATGAAGTAGATCTTTATAACCTGCAGATTGTCGGTGAGAAAGTACATGTCATCAGTCAGAACGGAGAGGTGTTCAAGTGTTACTATCCTGAGAAAATCTCTTTTTCCTTAGAAGGCAGTGAGACTGTAGTACTATTGACCAATGACCGGGTGTATATAGAAAAGTGGATTGAAGAAGGCTGGGATGAGGAGAATGACTGCGCCACTGATGAATATAAGTATTATGACAAGGTGCTCATAAAGGATTATGCCGGGAACCTGTTATCAGAGGAAATTGGATCATTGTATCAGGCGTCTGATGGGACTTATTGGATGGCGTGACAGAGGTGCAATCTGAATCTGTCATCAGACTGATATCCTCGAGAAAGGCAACAGTAGGACGGTAATCAGTCTAATTGAGAATGGATGACTAATCTCAATAAAGATATGCGAGGTGTAACATGCCTTTTCAAATTATCAGGAATGATATTACAAAAGTGAAAGCAGATGCCATAGTAAACACTGCTAACCCTAAGGTTGTCATTGGAAGTGGTGTGGATACTGCTATATATAATGCTGCAGGAAGAGACAGACTCTTTGCTGAGCGTGAAAAGATTGGACCGATTGAACGCGGAGATGTAGCTATTACTCCGGCCTTTGATCTGGATGCCAAGTACATTATCCATGCTGTTGGCTGCTGGTGGGAAGGCGGAGATCATGGCGAAGCTGAGCTACTTAGGCAGTGCTATGATAAGTCGCTGGCTCTTGCCGCCAAGAAAAGATGTAAGTCCATCGCTTTTCCTGTTATGGCTACCGGATGCTATGGCTTTCCGCAGAGAGTCGGAATGGAAATAGCAGTTGATGCTTTTACAAAATTCCTTGAAGAACATGACATGGAGATTTACCTGGTGGTATTTGATCAGGGCTCGGTTAAAGTCTCTGGAGAACTTGGGGAAGAAGTACGCAGCTTTATCGATGATGAGTATGTTACGGATGCTTTCGATGATGAGTATTCAGATAAGGGCTTGCCTGCAGGACTTACGAATGCATCTGTATACCTAGAATCATCTACCGAAGGAGACTATAGCGATACCGAAGGATCTCCCGCTGATGCGACTACTTCTTCAGCTTGGCATGCTACTTCAGCTCGTAGAAGAGCGGAAGAGTTTCCGAACCTGACAATTGGTGCAGCTCCTTTAGCCGGCGGAATCCTCCATGGAGCAGCCAAGAAGAAAATGAAGGCTCTCAAAGCAGAGTCTCTTGATGATGTGCTCAAGGATATTTACACAGACTCTTTTGAAAAACATCTTCAGCAGCTAATAAACAAGAAAGGCCTTAAAAATTCTGAAGTTTACGCAGCTGCCAATATCAACAAGCAGTATTTTTCCAAGCTCCTTAAAGGCAAGGTTAAGCCGTCAAAAGAAAAAGTTCTAGCCCTGGCAGTTGGCCTTCACCTTAACATGGATGAGACAGTGGATTTCCTGGGCCTTGCAGGCTATGCTATATCACCTATTTCCCAGACGGATGCTGTAGTCAGATACTTCATTGAACACAAAGATTACAATGTTATCAAGATAGATATGGTGCTCTTTGATTACGGCCTCGATCCTCTTTCAAAGGAGTCAAAATAAGATTTTTTATGGTCGCCTCCCGTGCGACCATTTTTCTTTTCACATAAAGTATTATTACCTTACAAACAAGGACAGCTCTACCGCGTACTAGTCGAACTTAGCGAGCGTGCGAGCTTAGGGAGACTGCATCCGAAACGCAGTGTAGGTGGAGCACATTTAAGAAAGGTGAGGTAATACATATGAGTAAAGGATATACAGAGATTGTTTACATACTTGACAGATCAGGTTCCATGAGCGGCCTTGAGGCTGATACCATCGGAGGCTTTAACTCCATGATGGAGAAACAGAAGAAGACGGGAGAAAAGGCAGTTGTTTCAACAGTTCTTTTCGATGATGAGTGCGAAGTTATCCATGACAGAGTGCCGATTGAGAAGATCGAGAAGATGACCGACAAGCAGTATTACGTCAGAGGTTGCACTGCTTTATTAGATGCAGTTGGTGGAGCAATCCATCATATCGGTAACGTTCACAAGTATGCCAGGGAAGAGGATAGACCGGAGAAGACTATTTTTGTTATTACTACCGATGGCATGGAGAATGCAAGCAGCAGATACTCTCGAGAGAAGATTGAGAAGATGGTTAAGAAGCAGCAAAAGAAATATGGCTGGGAGTTCATCTTTATCGGAGCTAATATCGATGCCTACGCTGAGGCTCAGAAGTACGGGATTCGCAAGGACAGGACTGTAAATTATGTCAGTGACGGAATTGGAACAGCAAATGTTTATGGCGGAGTTTCTAAGGCAGTATGTTCTGTTATGATGGCTGGAAGCGCCATGGAGGTTGATGAGTGCCTTACTGAGAGCGGATGGTCAGATGCAATCAATGACGATTATCAGAGAAGAGGTAAGAAAGCCGGAAGATGATAGAAGGGAGAATGCATATGGCAGTTAAAGGAGCAGTTTTAGGAGATATATTAGGAGCACAGTATGAGTTTGACAGACCAAAGAATCTGGACTGGAAAAATGTACCGCTGACAGCGGGCAATGCAATCGGATTTACAGATGATTCAGTGATGACCTTGGCTATAAAGAAAGCGTTAAAGACCGGCGCTGATCTTGTGGATACCATGGTATCTGTTGGCCGTGAATACCCGTTCTGTGGCTATGGCGGAAGATTCTATAACTGGATCAATGGCGAAGATCATACACCATATAACAGCTGGGGAAATGGATCAGCCATGAGGACCTCTTTTGTCGGAGAGTTCTATGATGATTATGATGAGATGCAGAAAAAAGCTGAAGAAGTAGCTGCAGTTTCACATAATCACCCTGAAGGGATCAAGGGAGCAGTTGTAACATCGACCTGTATCTGGATGGCAAGGCACGGTAAGAGTAAGCAGGAAATATATGATTATGTCCTTGGGCAATATCCTAAGGATGACTATGAGTACAGCATTGCCTACAGCCTGGACGAGATAAGATCGCGCTACAAGTGGAACGAGAGCTGCCAGGGATCAGTGCCTGCAGCAATGAGATGCTTTTATGAGAGCAGCGATTATGAGAGCTTCATTCGAAATGTCTTTTCCCTGGAATGCGATTCTGATACCTTCGGAGCAATCGCAGGCGGCGTGGTAGAGGAGTTCTATGGCGGTTTTGGAGATGTGGATGCTGATGGGATTTTGAAGAAGTATCTGACGCCGGAGTTATATGAGATCTTGGAGATGTAATTTGAATATCGTTTTTGACAGAGCCGGAGAGCAATGCTTTCCGGCTCAATTTATCTAAAGAAACCTTTGTACATGGGGTATAATGTTGTTATCCGTTTTTTTACGAGGAGGATTACTAAGATGACATATGAAGAAATTGTAAAAGAAGCAAAGAAACTTGCCCTTGGTGTAAAGATGTTTTGAAAAGAACATCGGGACACAAATAAAATTCCAGAATTATGTACGAAGGAGTTTTGTGGAATGCGAGCTTTGATAATTAATTGCAGCCCTGTTCGCACAGGG
>SVGA01000017.1 GCA_015056575.1 Butyrivibrio sp. | reverse complement strand
GATTTTGGGGTGAAAGTATTTAAGATTTTCTTAAGATTGGAGGAGGAATTCTTAAGATTTCTTAAGAATTAGAGAGGGAATAATTTCCAAATAAAAAACCCGGGCACCAGTGGCGCCCGGAAAAGTTGTATCAACTGTAATTGAACAAGGAATTAGAAGCTGGATATAATGTATTATAGACTTTATAATCAGCTGCCAATAGTATAAATATTCCGTTTGATAAGGACTATGAGGAGATTTCATCAAAAAAGAACCATGTACAGTGAAAACTGTCATGGTTCTTTTAATGTTCCCGACGGGATTCGAACCCACGACCTTTCGCTTAGGAGGCGAACGCTCTATCCTGCTGAGCTACGGAAACATGCACTAAATATATTATCACAAGACTACCATGAAATCAAGGCGGGTTACAGATGACCTCGCCCCAGAAAGAATCCCTGCAGCACGAGGCCGTGCAAATAGTCGCAAGGATGTAGTAGAATAAGACCATGAGATACGGGATTAAAACAGGCAAATGTCTTCGGACCATAGCGGTGGCGGCTTTGACAGGAGCAGCAATGCTTCTTTTATCTGCGTGCGCAGGAGCGGAGAGGCAGCAGGAGATCGAGGCACTGTCGCAGAAGTACGCGGTGCCCGATGAGAAGCAGCTCATCGTTTACACCTCCCACAAGGAAGAGGTGTACCTTCCAATAATCAGAGAGTTCGAGGAGCGGACGGGAATCTGGGTAGAGCTCCACACCGGTGGCACAGCTCAAGTGTTTTCCGAGGTAAAAGAGGCATCTAAGGAGGGACGCTGTGACATAATGTTCGGCGGCGGAATCGAGAGCTACGAGGCGCAGAAGGATCTTTTCCAGCCCTATAAACCGCAGGAGGTTGAATACCTTGATCCCGATTACGTGGATGATGAAAGCTATTGGACTCCCTTCACCGAGCTTCCCATTGTGTTTGTATATAACAAGAAACTGGTCTCTTTCTCGGAAGTGCCCACAACCTGGACCGAACTTTTTGACAGCAAGTGGAAGGGGCAGATAGCCTTTGCGGACCCGGGCAATTCCGGAACCAGTTATACAATACTGTCCACCATGGAGCAGTTGTTTGGCGAGGAACCCCAAAGTCTCGTTCCAAGGTTTTATGAGCAGCTTGACGGCAGGATCCTTCCATCTTCGGGGCAGATAATTCCCGAGGTGTCGGACGGAACCTTCCTTATAGGCATAACTCTGGAGGAGACTGCAAAGAAAGCGGAAGGCGGATATGAGGACATTTCCATGCTTTATCCGGAGGACGGAACCAGCGCGGTTCCCGACGGATGCGCCATGGTAAAGAATGCACCCCACAGCTACAATGCAGGCAGATTCATAGATTTCGTGGTGAGCTACGACACCCAGAGATACGCCGTTGAGAACTTCTACAGAAGGTCAGTAAGGCGTGATGTAGGCAGCAATCGAGGAAATACCGAGAACTTCATAAAGTTTGATGTGGAAAGATCTGCCAGGGAAGAGGAGGAAGTCTTTTCCCTTTGGAATGCCATTGCCGGGCAGGAAGGAGAGTGAGCATGGGCTTTGTGAGACAATCCTTCAAACGGCAGATCTTCGTGGTGTTCCTTGCGGTGACACTCTGTCTTGTCATATTCGGAGGCATCCTGACGATTCAAGGCTTCCAGGCCAGAGTCAGGGCCGACTACGAGAAGCGTGATGCGGAGCAGGAAGCGGTAGTTATCGGTAAGATAAATGATATTCTGCAAAGGTCAGAGGAGACTCTGGAAGCAATCGCAGCCAGCGACGTTCTTCTTGACTCCTTCTATAAGGGAAGAAAGAACTCCATTGCCATCTATGCGGACCTTTACGAGGCCACGAGGCCGGTGCGTTCTTTTGCCCAGGTGGACCTTTATATGGGAAATCGCTGCATGTACTCTACGGCCAGCGGAAGCAAGCCCGATGCGCTTCCCGACTATTACGGCGTGCTTTATGAAGCTGTTAAGAAAGGTGGCCGTACAGTCTTTTCCCGGGATATGAGTGAGGTGACGTCCGAGGACGGCGGAGCGCTTATTATCGCAAGGCTGATGGTGGACAAGGAGGAGCCGGGAGTTGCTCTTATCAGGATAGACCGGCAGGTTCTTAGGGACCAGATTTCAGGATCCATCAACGCCCGGGACGGGTTTATGCTCACCGGAAGTTTTCTGCAGCCTTTCTGTCTTGTGGGAACAGCCGAGGACGGAAAAGACCTGTCGGCAATCCGCAATAATCTCCTTGGCGGGAGACCCTACACGGAGGGCTTCGAGAAGAATATCTACTTAAGAGAGCTGGGAAGCACAGGGCTTCTTGGCATCTATGTCACGCCTCCGGCACTGGATGAATCCGCGGTGAGAGCGGGATATCAGATCATCATTTTGCTGGCAGTCATCAGCGTGGTGGTGTGCCTTATCGTGGCAAACAGAATGAGTAACTACGTGTCAAAGCCCATAGGGATCCTGGCTTCGGGAATGAAGAGATTCAGAAAGGGAGATTTTGACGCCAAGATCGAGGTGGAAAGAGAGGATGAGTTTGAGCAGCTGGCGGTGGGCTTCAACAAGATGACTGCGCAGCTCAAGGATACAATGGAAGAGCGGGTGCGGGCTGAGCGCAAGGTCAACGAGACAAGGATTGAGATGATGCAGGCCCAGCTGAATCCCCACTTCCTCTACAACACGCTCGATACCATTAAGTGGGTTGCCAAGGCCAACGGTGTGCAGGAGGTGGCCACCATGTCCGCCTCTCTAGCGGGGATCCTAAGGACCAGCATATCAGAGAAGCAGTTCTGCACCCTTTCTCAGGAAATCAAACTGGTGGAGAACTACTGTGACATCCAGAGGATCCGCTTTGACGACAAGTTTGATATAACCATAGATATCCCGGATGAGGTGATGGAGGCAGTGATCCCAAAGCTCATCCTTCAGCCCATTGTTGAGAATGCCATAATCCACGGCATGGATGAGATGGAGCATGGCCACATTTACATTGCAGCGCTGAAACAGAGGGACAAAGATGCAGGGCCGGAGCTTCTCAAAATCTCCGTTCAGGACGACGGCAAAGGCATCAGCGATGAAATGCTGAATGCCCTCAACAATGATGACCCCGAGACGCTGAAGGGTCACCTTGGCCTCAACAACGTGAATACCATCATCAGACTTTATTACGGAAAAGAGTATGGTGTTCTTGCGGTACGTCCCACCGAGGGCGGAACGGTAATGATCGTAACTCTCCCCTATCAGGAAAAGGAACCGGAAACATGACAAAAGTTATGATAGTTGACGATGAAAAATATGTGCGCATGGGTATAAAGACAGAGACCGACTGGGCTCTTATCGGCTGCGAGGTTGTGGCTGAGGCTTCAAACGGTTTGGAAGCTCTGGAAATGGCGGAAGAGACGCGCCCCGACCTTGTGGTGTCGGACATCAGAATGCCTAAGATGGACGGCATCGAGCTGGCGGAGAAGCTGACAGAGAAGTATCCCGGAGTGAAGGTGATCTTTCTTACCGCCTACAACGAGTTCGAGTACGCCCGTCAGGCAATACGTATCGGGGTGTCGGATTATCTTTTGAAACCCTTCCAGGACGGCGAGCTGGAGGCCAGTATCCAGAGGCTTTTACACCTTCATCCCAACGCCCCCGCTTCAAGCTCCGAGCTTGAGGAGCAGCTGATCCCTCTTAAGAGAAAAGAGGAGGTGGCTAACCGCTACGTTCAGACCGCCATTACTTATATAGAAGAACATTACCCGGATGTTGATTTCTCACTGGGCAAGCTTGCGGAGTCCATGAGCGTAAGCGAGGGACATATCTCAAGGCTTTTCAAATCCGAGACGGATCAGTCCATCAACAACTACCTCACCAGATACAGGATAAAAAGAGCTATGGATTACCTCAAGGATGTGAATGTTAAGGTCTATGAAGTTGCGGAAAAAGTGGGATATCAGGACATCGCCTATTTTTCCAACACCTTCAAGAAGCTTGTGGGGAAGACCCCTTCGGACTATCAGACAAAGGGGCTTGAGTGAGAAAACGACCTGTCTGGTCTCTGGACTTTTGGTCCCTGGGGACGGAGTCGAGGGACCATTTGCCCTTCTAAATGTTAAAATTTTACAAAATATATCAGAATTGTCTTCTCAAAAAATTTATAAATAAAATCTAAAATGTACCTATCAAGCAGAAAACTGCCTGACGGGTACATTTTCTTTTGACCAAAAAAGAAATTGTTCCGGCGGGAAAAGAAAAAAGGAGGATTATAGAAGTGAAAAAGAAAGTATTATCAACAATCTTAGCATTCACAATGGTGGTTTCAGCACTGACCGGATGCGGCAGCGCAGCAAACACCGCGGCACCGGCTGCTGACACTCAGCAGGCATCTGACGCAGCACCTGCAGCTGACAACGCAGCAGACACAGCAGCAGAAGTTCAGGAAGCAGCACCCGCTGCTGAGCTCACAGGAATTGACGCCATCATCGCTGAGGCAGAGGGCATGTCAATGGAAGAGCTGGCAAAGAAAGCCATCGAAGAGTCCAACGGAAAGACCTTCTACGGCGTAGGAAACAGTAGCCGTGGAAAATCTGCACTTCCCGTATTTATCGAGTATCTGCAGAGTATCGATCCTTCATATTCAATGGAGTTCGAGTGGCAGCAGCCCAAGAACAACAAGATCTTCGAACAGCTTACATCCGATTCACTTAAGAGCGAAGGCACTTTTGCCATGACTCTTATCCAGGACGGTAACCAGATTCAGTCCAAGATGGTAGACACAGACATCCTTAAGACCTTCGTTCCCAAGGAGTGGGCAGAGGCAAACGGAACCACAGCAGACGCTTACACGGGCTTCCTTCCTCTTCAGACTCTGAACAAGGTATTTATGTACAACAATCAGGGAACAGCAACCTACACAAACTGCTGGGACTTCGTATACGAAGGTTCAAATCCCCTCTTCATGGGTGTTGACTCCGAGATCGTAGGAAAGAACTTCCTTATGATGCTCACAGAAGACAAGTACGCTACATGGCTCAAGGAAGCTTATGACAAGCTGGATGACACCAAGAAGGCATACTTCGAGCCCACTATCCAGGCTATGCAGGCTGATGCAAACGACCTTGGCCTGGGCGCAAACGGTGCTTATGCCCTTGCATGGATCAAACTCTGGGTTAACAGCTACAACGAGCAGACCGATGACGGACCTATCTGCAACACTCTTGTAGATGCATCTGCAAAGGACCAGTCAGGACTTCTTGTTTATTCAAAGCTTCGTTCCGTAGAGGAGTCAGCTACAGTATCAGTTAACAACATCAACGTTGCAGCTTATCAGGACGGCTACACAGGAATCGGCGGCTACGGCTACTGTCACTATCTGTTCCTTACAAAGAACAGCCCTCTCCCTTGGACAGCATGCGCCTTCATCGCTTACATGACCTGCACAGAGCCCGGCTTCGAAGCATGGGGCAAGGACATGGGCGGATATTCATCCAACCCTAATGTTGCAAAAGAGATAGAGGATACCTTCCATCACTCAACAGCAGGCGGAGACGAGTTCCCTGCAAAGAACGACCGCGGCTACGACTGGTGGACAACAACCGGCGAGCTCGTTCTCGAAGATCCCGCTTACTGCTCAGAAGTATCCTTCACAGTAGGCAGCTGGATCGACGTCCTCGACCACTACACCCCCGGGGAATAATCGACAATCTTCCGGTTATAAGAACAAATTTGTCTTCTTGGGACGCTTTCGCTCCATTCGGCTGGCAACGGTACTAGGCGCCTGAAGAACAGGCGCCAGTGCCGGCCGCCTCGTAGGCCCTTCGAGGGACAAAATTTGTTCTTATAACCTGCTAATAGCCAACTAGCCTGGTAATTTCTTTGAAATACAACGATTTCAGCTTTATGAACACACAGGTGACAAGCGAGGAAGGACGACAGATAAAAATGTACATAAGGAACGATTTTTGTGCTACGGAGCTAAGACCAATTCATCGTGAGTGCCTATGCACGAAACGATGAATGCTCCGGGCTTAGCGGAGTGCTTAGCACAACGAGAGACGTTGTACATTTTATCGGGAGTCCTTCCCGAAAGTCACCGTTCGGTATCAGTAAAGGAGACAACATGCAGACGCAGACAATCGCAAAACCAGACAAAAGTGCGATTTTCAAGAATAAGGTTAAGACATGGTTTTCCCAGCCTCAGAATATAATACTTTTGCTGTTTGGGATTGTCCTGACCTTCAGTACTGTCGCACCTATCATCGCGATCATAAAGGATACCTTCGCGATCCATCCCGGAACCATTGACCAGCACCTTACAAAGAGGGTTTCCGGATACACAATCGTAAACTACACAGATCTTTTTACCAGCAAACTTGCAAAGACAAACCTTTGGATACCCCTTCTTAACACGGTTATCCTCTCAGTCCTTACCTGCTTCATATCGATCCTCTTTGGCGGGCTTTTCGCTTTCCTCGTAACAAGGACCGACATGAAGTTCAAGAAGTACTTAAGCTCCATCTTCATTTTCCCTTACATCATGCCTCAGTGGACACTGGCTGTTGTTTGGCAGCACATGTTCTACTCCAACAAGGTGACGGGAACCTCGGACGGACTTATTGCAGCGATCTTCAACGTGTACTTCCCTCACTGGTGGTGCCAGGGAGTGTTCCCCAGCGCGATGGTTTTAGGACTTCACTACGCACCCTTTGCCTACATCCTCATCGGCGGCATCTTCAAGAACATGGACGCCAACTTAGAGGAGGCGGCAACCATCCTTGATACGCCCAAGTGGAAGATCATGTTCAAGGTAACACTTCCCATGATCAAGCCTGCGATCCTCTCAACGATCCTGCTGGTATTCGGAAGTGCAATGGGAAGCTATCCCGTACCTCATTACTTAAACCTTACAACACTTTCAACCAAGTACATCTCCATGAACAGCAAATACACCGGTGAAGCCAGTATCCTGGCCATCATAATGATGATCTTCGGTGTGCTGATCCTTGGAATGAACCAGCTCTCGCTTAGGAGCCGCAAAAACTACACCACTGTTACAGGAAAGTCCGGTCAGCTCACGAAGCTCACCATCGGCAAAGCCGGCAAATACATTGTGGGAATAATCTTCATCATTATCACCTTCTTCACAAGTATCTGGCCCATCGTTCTTTTCGCCCTTGAGACCTTCCTTCCCAACCCCGGTGACTACAGCTTCCTCTACACAGGAAACCTTGCACACCTTACAACCAAGTGGTGGGTAACAAACGAAAATATTACAGAGAACGGTATGTACGGTCAGCCCGGTATCCTGTACAACAACACTATCTGGCACGCCTTCTTCGGAACCTTGTTCCTGGCAGTTGTCTGTGCCCTTATCGCAGGAACCATCGGAACCCTTATCGGATATGCTGTTGCGAAAAAGAGACGTAACAAGTGGGCAAACTACGTAAACAATGTAGCATTCCTGCCTTACCTTATGCCTTCGATCGCAGTTGGAGCAGCCTTCTTTATCCTGTTCTCCAACGAGCACATCAATCTGTTCAACACATACACACTTCTGATCATCGCAGGCGTAGTCAAATACATACCCTTCGCCTCCAGGAGCTCACTTAACTCCATGCTCCAGATCAGTAACGAACTTGAAGAAGCGGCAATTATCATGAACACTTCCTGGATCAAGAGAATGACAAGGATCATCATCCCTATCCAGAAGTCATCCATCATCAGCGGATACCTTTTGCCCTTCATGACCTGCTTAAGGGAGCTGTCTCTTTTCCTGCTCCTGTGTACACAGGGATTTATCTTATCAACAACACTGGACTACTTCGATGAGATGGGTCTGTACGCATTCTCAAGTGCCATCAATCTCATCCTTATCGTAACGATCCTGGTATTCAACACACTTGTAAACAAGCTGACAGGCGCAAGCCTTGACAGCGGCATAGGAGGAAAGTAATCATGCCGGAAATCATTTTAGAAAATATAACCAAGCGCTGGGGCAAGTTCTTTGGCGTAGACAATGTAAGCCTAAATATCCCTGACAATTCATTCATCACACTTCTCGGACCTTCAGGCTGCGGTAAGACTACAATCCTTCGTATGATCGCAGGTCTCGAGACCCCCACGGAGGGCCGCATCACCATCGGAGACAAGGTGGTATTCGACTCAAACGCAGGCATCAACGTTCCCGCCAACAAGCGTAAAGTGGGATTCCTTTTCCAGAACTACGCACTTTGGCCCAACATGACCGTTTACGAGAACATCTCTTTTGGCCTTAAGAACATCCACGAGGAGATGCCCGTGGTTGACGTTGAAGCCAAGCAGACATCAGACATAATGAGGGCTCTGGTCAGCGGCAACAAGGTTAAAGAGATCATCGAGGAGTGCCGTGACAAGAACGGAAAGCTGGACGAGAACAAGGCTTACGTTAAACTCATCGACAACTATAATCTTTCCATTTATTCGGCAAAAGAGCTGTTTGCCCTTGGGATTCACACCTCTTCAGACCCCGCAGCTTTGGCAAAGACAAAGCTTTCAGAGTATGAGAACAAGTTCGCGGCAATAAAGAGCAGATATGAGAAAGAGGGTAAAGGACTTAACGATAAGTTTGAGGTAACAAAGAACGGAGCAGCCATCCTTGAGAACAGAAAGCTCTCCAAGGAGGAGATAGATTCAAGAGTCCGGGCCTGCTCAAGGATAGTTAAGATCGGAATGTTCATGGATAGATATCCGGCGGAGCTCTCCGGCGGGCAGCAGCAGAGAGTTGCCATTGCCCGTACACTGGCTCCGGAGCCACAGGTTCTTTTCATGGATGAGCCTCTGTCAAACCTTGATGCAAAGCTTCGCCTTGAGATGAGATATGAGCTTCAAAGACTCCATGTCGAGACCGGATCTACCTTCGTTTACGTAACTCACGATCAGATGGAGGCCATGACCCTGGCTACCAGGATCTGTCTTGTAAGCAACGGCGTTCTTCAGCAGTACGCAGCGCCCCTGGAGGTCTACAACAGACCCGCAAACCTGTTTGTTGCGGACTTCGTCGGAAACCCTTCCATGAACTTTGTGGATGCAAAGGGAACACAGCAGAGCGACGGAAGCGTTGCAGTGGACATTCTTGGGGGGATCAAGGCAAGATTTGTGCCTGTGGAAAAGACAGATCTTAAGGAGTGGAGAGCAGCAAGAGACAAGGAAGCTGCAGACAAACTCGAGTATGAAAAAGCAAGACTTCAGAAGAAGGGGGCAGTTGAAAAGAGCAACAAGGACGAGGTATTCAAGTACCACATCCAGAAGGTGGAAGAGCAGGATGATTCCATCATGGATGAGCCTGTCATCACCGATGAGGACTTCGTTATCGGTATAAGACCTGAGGCCATCGACATCGATGATAACGGCAAAATCGACACCACCATCTACGGCGCGATGCCCACAGGTATGGAGTCAACCCTTAAGCTCAGAGTTGGGGAATTCCTCCTTACCGGAGTTATCTTCGGCGGCGTGATCTATCAGATCGGCCAGAAGGAGAAGATCAATATCAGCGGAAAAGACATCCTTCTTTTTGACAGAAGAAGCGGCAAGCTTATCTGCGCAGGAAGTCTGGAGCTGTAATATCAAAACAAGCCAATACTTTTCTTACATTAATACACCTGCCTTTTATGAAAAAGAGCGGAAGGCCTAAGCCCTTCGCTCTTTTTTATGTTCTCTCTTCATTTCGTACATGTGTCTGTCAGCCACTTCCAGAAGGGCATTTATAAAGGTGGTCTCCGAGTAGAAGGAGTAGCCGATGGATGCTCGCACCGACAGGTTCATGCCGTCAAGGTTTCTTGGGGCATCTATTGCGGCCATGAGCTTTCTGACCTTGGAGTCGATGTCTTTTTTGTCCCCATACTGGTAAAGGACCACGAACTCGTCACCGCCGTACCTGAAGAGGACGCTGTTGTCGGCACAAGCCATGGTAAGTGTTCTTGAGATGTCCTTGAGCACTAGGTTTCCGTATTCGTGACCGTAATCATCGTTTAATTCCTTGAAGTCATCCAGGTCTATCATAAACAGCACGAAGTCCGTACCGTCAGCCATGTACTGCTTCTCATATTTGGCGGCGATCCCGCTGAACGCACGCCTGTTCAAAAGTCCCGTGAGTTCATCGGTGTTGGAGAGACTGGAGAGTCTTTCATTTTCCGCCTTGGTATCGGTGACGTCCATGAAATATCCGATTAGCCCCACTATCTGTCCGTCTACCATAAGAGGTACCTTGGAAGCCACGATATCACGAACATTTCCCTTGACTATACACTGCCCGGGGACGTTCAGCTCAGGAACACCCTCGTCGATAACCCTAAACTCCGCGTTCCTGTAGGGACCGGGGTTGATATGCCAGCCTACATCCTCGTCGGTTTTTCCAAGGATACTGTCCACACTTTCAAGGCCATAGTAATCAAGGAACATTTTGTTTGCGCCAAGAAAACGCCTCTCCCTGTCTTTCCAGAAAACTCCCATAGGAAGAAGCGCCATAAGATTGCTTAAAAGATCTTTCTCGGAAATGTTCATCACAGTATCCTCCATGAATTGTGTGATTATAACCATTTTATCAAGCAATCGTCAATTTTTCTACATATTCATCACAAAGTTTACAGTATATTTATATGTGCGGAATGTGATAAAATAGCCTTGTACGGGTATTTTTACTTAATAAGTATAAGTTTACTGAAAAATAGACTTTGGTAGACGGGAGGCTATTATGGAAGACAGACCTACAGGAAGAAAAAAGAATGTGGGAAGCGGTGGTTCCGGCGTTCACAGACGAGGAGAAGCGGGAGGCTACAGCGGCCCTGTGGGCGGAAGCAGCGGACTGCCCACAGGATCATCGGGAAGCGGCGGAGGCGGCTCGCAGCGCGGAGGCGGTGGCAGAAGCCCTCTTTTCATGATCATAGTGGTCATTGCCATTATCATGCTGGGAGGCGGTGGCGGACTGTCCGCACTTCTTGGAGGAGGCGGATCGGGTTCATCCCTTACAGACTATACGACCACAACTACAACAACGCCCTCTGCATCAACTCAGACCGGTTCTTCTTCAGGGGTTTCCACATCTACGGGAACCTCCACCGGTTCAGGGATGTCGTCGATGCTGGGATCCCTTCTTGGAGGTGGCTACAGCCCCTACATGGGTGCATCCGGCGGTGGCAATGCGGCCTGGAGCGGTGACAACAACACCGGTAAGCTCAACACTTCCGTTGATTCTAAGGCACGTGCAAAGCGCACCGTTATAAAGGGCGGCGGCGAAGACGTCGTTACCATCATGGTATACATGTGCGGAGCGGACCTTGAGTCCAGAAGCGGCATGGCGTCAAGAGACCTTCAGGAGATGCTCTCTGCTGATTTTGGCGACAACGTCAATCTCATCATCTACACCGGCGGTTCCAGGCAGTGGCAGAACAATGTGGTTTCAAGCTCCACCAATCAGATCTATCAGATCAAGGACAAGAAGCTTGTGTTGCTCAAGGATAACCTTGGCAGCGTTCCCATGACCAAGGCCGACACTCTTTCCGGCTATATCAAGTGGGCAGCTTCAAATTTCCCGGCCAACAGAAACGTCCTTATCTTCTGGGATCACGGCGGAGGAACCACCGGTGGCTACGGCTATGACGAGAAGTTCCCTACAGCGGGAGCCATGTCCCTTGGCGGCATAAACACTGCTCTCAAAAACGGCGGCGTGACCTTTGATTTCGTGGGCTTTGACACCTGCCTTATGGCTACCGTGGAGAATGCCCTGGTTGTTTCCAACTACGCAGATTATCTGGTGGCTTCCGAGGAGACAGAGCCCGGCGTTGGCTGGTACTACACCGACTGGCTCACAGCCCTTGGCAGAAACACCTCCATGGATACCTTAGAGATCGGCAAGAATATCATAGACTCTTTTACCGCAGCCTGTGAGAAGACCTGCCCCGGACAGAAGACGACCCTGTCACTGGTGGATCTGGCCGAGCTTTCCCAGACTGTTCCTTCGGAGCTTGCTGATTTCTCCAAGGACACAACTGAGAACATCAAGAACAACGATTTCCAGACTGTATCAAGCGCCCGCAGCAATACCAGGGAGTTTGCCCAGTCCTCAAGGATCGATCAGGTAGACCTTATAGATTTCGCAACCCGCATGGGAACAGATGAGGCAAAAGAGCTGGCGGCTACTTTAAGGAGTGCCATCAAGTACAACAGGACCAGCTCCAACATGACCAACGCCTACGGCCTTTCCATCTACTTCCCTTATCAGCAGACCAAGAAGCTGGATACCGTATGCGATACCTATGACGACATCGGAATGGATGAGGAATACAAGAACTGTATTTCAAGCTTTGCTTCCATGAACGTGTATGGACAGGCGGCTTCCGGCGGGACCGGCACGGCAATGCCTTCACTGTTCGGAGACCTCTCGGGCATGGGAGGAAGTTCAGGCGGATCTTCCGCAGAGCTTATAGGGCAGCTCCTTAATACCTTCCTTTCAAGTGATCTTAGCAGTGTGTCAGGACTTACATCCTCCAACTCGGCATTTCTTGGAAGAGGAGTTGATGTGGACTACGCAGCCTCCTATATTGCAGATCATCAGTTTGACACCACATCCCTGATGTGGACTACCAATGCCGCAGGTGAGGATGTTATCTCACTTCCCGAAGAGCAGTGGGCAATGGTTCAGGACCTTGAGCTTAACATGTACTATGACGACGGCCAGGGCCTTCTTAACCTGGGCTACGACAACGTCATGGATTTTGACGAAGAGGGCAACCTAAAATCCCAGAGCGACAAGACCTGGCTTGCCATCGACAAACAGATCGTATCCTACTACTTCATCGATATGGAGCAGAATGGCGATGATTACGCTATCTTTGGCCGGGTTCCCTGCGAGATCAACGGCGAAAGGTCCAATCTCATCCTGGTATTTGACTCTGAGAACGAGGAGGGATATGTGGCCGGTGCCTGCCGCGACTATGTGGAAGGTGAGACCGACACAATAGCCAAGAACCTCACAGAATTACAGGTGGGAGATAAGATAGATTTTGTCTGCGACGGCTACACCTATGACAAGCAGTTCCAGGGTGTTTATTACATCGGCGATACTATGACAGTTGACAAGGATATGAAGGATATGGTCATTGAAAATCTCCCTGTCGGCGATGGAAAAGCCTATGTAACCTATCGCTTCACCGACATCTACAATCAGAATTACTGGACAAGCACACTTACTTACTGATATTTATGGAAGAAAAACAACGTGACATTCTCTCAGGCCGGGTCAGGGACCTGGCAGGAAGAGCCTTTAACAACAGTTTTATAACCCACACAGATTTCCTCTCCCTGTCGGAGCTGGCAGCTTTTTTTCAGATCCTCTTCTCGGAAGGGATATCCTCAAATGTGCATGAGTACATGGGAGCCCACTACGTGATCTATGGGGGATTTCCCGATGCTGAAAGGGCCATGATATGTTTTTTGCCCGATTATATAAGCGAGGAGGAGTTCCTTGCTCAGCAGAGCGCGGAGCCGGATGTACTTGCCTGCATCCATGTCACTCCCTTAAAGGAGAAGTTCTCGGACGACTTAAACCACAGGGACTACCTGGGGGCACTGATGAACCTGGGCATCGAGAGAGACCAGATCGGGGACATCTTAACCGGGGAAAAAGAGGCGTACATCTTCACCACCACGGAAGTGGCGGACACGGTCTGCAGAGAGCTTATCAGGATCCGGCACACCTCGGTAAAGTGCCTTAAGGTTAACGGCTCGGAGTGTGATATAAGGCCACGGTTTGAGGAAGTCTCAGGGAGTGTTGCTTCCGAGAGAACGGACGCGGTCATAGCCTTCGTATATAATCTTTCAAGGGCTGAGGCCCAGAGGCTCATCGAGGCAGAACAGGTATTTATCGACGGGCGGACAGCCTATAGCGGCGGGTACGACCTCAAGATCGGAGCACGGGTATCGGTGCGGGGCAAGGGAAAGTTCATTTATGACGGCCCCGGGGGCACCACCAGAAAGGGAAGACTCTTTATCAAAGTCAGAAAGTTTATTTAAATGGGTAGTTTCATCGTTTTTGACCTGGAGTGGAACCAGGGAGAGGCACCGGTAACAAGGAACGGCAAGACCCTTGCCTTCGAGATCATTGAGATCGGTGCGGTAAAATTAAATGAAAACAGGCAGAAGATCGGTGAGTTCTCGGGACTTATAAAGCCTCAGGTTCACCGGCATATGCACAGGATCACCGGGAAGCTCATACATCTTTCCATGGAAGATCTGGAAAAGGGCGAGCCATTTGAGAAGGTGGCCTCGGATTTTCTTGCCTGGTGCGGAGAGGATCCCAGGTTTTGCAGCTGGGGACCTTTGGATCTTACGGAATTCCAGCGAAACCTTGACTTCTTTGGGATGCCTCTTTTGTCCGACAGACCGCTTTCCTTCTACGATGTACAGAAGCTTTACAGCCTTGCGAAGGATGACGGAAGATCCAGAAAGTCACTGGAGACAGCGGTGGATGAGCTGGGTATAGAGAAGGATATCCCCTTCCACAGAGCCCAGGCGGATGCGGAGTACACCGCCAAGGTCTTCGCCACCTTTTCGGAGAAGATTTTGGAGAAGATCTCCTTTGACACCTACGTCACCCCCAAGAGCAAGAGCCAGGAGATCCGCATTGTCTTTGATTCCTATGCCAAATTTATTTCCAGGGAGTTCCCGGCCAAGGAGGACATACTGGAGAACATGGAGATCATGGGCACCAGATGTTACCTTTGCAAAAAGAGCATCAAGCGGCAGGTGAAGTGGTTCTCACCCAACGGTAAGCACTACTACAGTGTGGCGGTTTGCGACAAGCACGGATATATGAAGTCCAAGGTCAGGATAAAAAAGGCCGAGGACGGTAACCTCTATGTGGTCAAAACCAGCAGGTTTATTTCTCCTGAAGAGGTGGAAGCTATGAAGGCAAAACAGAGAAAAATAAAAAAAAGACAGAAATAAAAATGGCAGCAGAGCCCGTATTTTCAGGGGTTCTGCTGTTTTTGCAAAAATGTGTTGACAAAATAGATTGTGCGCAATATAATACAATTAAATTGAACACAATTGATTGTAACCAAAAGATGAACATACACATAGTTTTCAAGAATGGAGGACAACGAAATGGGATTTTATGATTACTCGGTTCAGGATGCTCAGGGCAATGATTTCTCGATGGAGAACTTCAGAGGCAAGGTGGTTCTTGTAGTTAATACAGCAACCGGCTGTGGCTTCACACCTCACTACAAGGATATCGAGGATATGTATGAGAAGTTCCACGATCAGGGCTTTGAGGTACTTGACATTCCCTGCAACCAGTTCGCGGGTCAGACCCCCGGTACAGATGAAGAGATTCACGAGTTCTGCCAGCTTCACTACAACACAAAGTTCCCTCAGATGAAGAAGGTAGACATTAACGGTGAGACAGCTATTCCTCTTTACGGATTCCTTAAGAGCCAGAAGGGCTTCGAGGGATTTGGCAAAGGACCCAAGGCTCTTGCCATGAACATGATGCTCAAGAAAATAGATAAGGATTACAAGAACAATCCGGAGATCAAATGGAACTTTACCAAGTTCGTTGTCGACAGAGAGGGCAACGTAGTAGCCCGCTTTGAACCCACTGAAGACATGAGTAAGGTAGCAAACTTTGTTGCCGACCTTATGTAAATAAATTTTCCACTCCTTAAACCCTCACATTTATATGTGAAAGATGCCGGATGACAGAAGTCGTCCGGCATTACCTCTCTTTTCAGAACTTTTTATTCTTAAATCGCAGCTTTTTAGATTCCCGCTTTCTTCTGTTGAATCTTATCCGGTCACTTCTGCTGGAATGGGTCTTGTTATGAGAAATCCCGGCAGCGATGGCACCAATGACAGACAGCAGCATAACAAGAACAGCGGCGATAGCGATCAGTATCTTGACATTTACATATATGGTCCTGACCTGAGCGGCGTGGCTGCGGCTTGTTCCCGTTCCCGCCGCAGAGTAGCATACATGGGCACTGCCTATGGGTGTGCCGGAAAAAGAGTAATCGATTCTGGCGATGGCAGTGGGATAGGCCTTCTTTTCCTCCTCCGTAAGGTCATATCTTATTTCATAATCGGTATCCTCAATCTCTGAAGTTTTGGGAATGATGATGGTGTCTGAATCATCAAGATTTAAGATGGTTCCGGCCCTGCCGAACACATCGTTATCGGATTCGAAGAACAATGAATCATTGGGCATGTAGCGGGTATCACTGTCAGCCACATTGACGCTTCTGAAATTGTTAAAGCCATAATCAAACAGCGTCACGGTGTCGGTGAACTGAGCGGGTGACTCGTCTTTAAACACTACGCAGATAAGCCTCATACCATTTTTCTCGGCGCAGGTCACCAGTGTTTCCCTTGCAAGATCCGTATAACCGGTCTTGCCTCCCAGGATTCCCTCATAGGCTATCTCGCCGGTAATAAGCTTGTGCTTATTGTTGAGGTAGAAATCATCAGGCTGTGTTGCTGTGGCGGTGAAATGATAGCGGGGCGTATTGCCTACTTTACACAGAAGCTCGTTGGCGAAAAAAGCCTTCGATATAAGAGCCAGGTCATAGGCACTGGTGTAGTGGTCATCAGCCTGAAGGCCATTGGTATTGGCAAAATGTGTGTTGGTACATCCCAGCTCTTTTGCCCTGGAATTCATAAGGTCGACAAAGCTGTCGATGCTGCCGCTAACATGCTCGCCAACGGCATTTGCCACCTCGTTGGCACTGCCTACCATTATTCCGTAAAGAGCCTGCTCCAGGGTTATGGACTGACCAACGTCCATACCGATATTGGAACCGCCGGAAGGGACGCTGAAAACTGCGTCGTCAGAGAAGGTGATCTTGTCGGAAAGGCTGGCGTTTTCTACAGCCAGAAGGCAGGTCATGATCTTGGTGGTGCTGGCGGGATAGAGCTCTTCGTGAATGTTCTTGGCATAGAGGATGGTGCCTGTTGTGGCTTCCATTACTATGGCGGACTGAGCGGTGATCTCCGGACCGTGAGGCCATCCGGGAATGTCGTTGGACTGGATCGGCAGCTCTTTTCTAAGCTGAGCTTCCTCCTCATAGTCGGCATACACATAAGGTGCGGCACCGGGGATCAGGACAAATGCAGTCAGAATGCAGATCGCGATCCTGTATATGAAGTTAAAACCGTGTGTTTTAGAGTTTTTTTGGTTCATAGCACCTTAAATAATACAATACTTCCCAACTTGGGGCAAATGTTGTAAAATTCTAGTATAAGACATACAGGCAGGAACAATAATGCGATTACGTAACATCGCAGGATCCCGTGAAGTTATAGCAGACAGCGATTTTACGGTTAAAGATCCTGAAAAGAAAAAAGGACTTTGGCATAAAGAGGTTTTTGGAAACAATAATCCCATACATATTGAGATAGGAATGGGCAAGGGCAGATTCCTCATGGATCTGGCGGCGCTTCATCCGGACATCAATTATATAGGGATCGAGAAATATTCAAGCGTCCTTCTTCGGGCGATACAGAAACAGGAACAGCTCCTTCTTCCCAATGTGAAATTCATTCGCATGGATGCGGAGGTTCTCTGCGAGGTATTTGCGCCTGATGAGGTGGACAGGATTTACCTTAACTTTTCAGATCCATGGCCCAAGGACAGGCATGCCAAGAGGAGACTTCCTTCCAGAGAGTTTTTAAAGCGATACGATCAGATTATGAAAGCTGACGGTGTTGTGGAATTCAAGACAGACAACAAGGATCTGTTTGATTTTGCACTGGAGGAGATTGAACCTGCGGGATGGACCCTGGACGCGGTCACAAGGGATCTGCACAACGACCCGGTCATGAATGAGGGCAACGTTATGACAGAATATGAAGAGAGATTTTCTTCATTGGGAAATCCTATTTACAAGTACATCATAAGCAGAAAGGGGAAATGAAAAATGGATTACTCATTAAACAGTCAGAATTTTGAAGAAGAAGTTATTAACAGCAAGCTGCCTGTTCTGGTAGATTTTGCAGCAGATTGGTGCGGACCCTGCAAGATGATGGCTCCCATCATAGACCAGTTTGCAGAAGAGTATGACGGAGAGCTCAAGGTTATGAAGATCAACGTTGATCAGTCACCTGATATAGCTCAGAAATACAATGTTATGTCAATTCCGATGTTTGCATTTTTCAAGAACGGCGAAGTTGTTGAGACAGCAGTTGGAGCTCTTAACAAGGCAAAATTACAGGGTATAATAGACAAGGTGCTGGCTTGAAAAAGCCAGCATTTTCTATATGTACGGAGGAGAGTAGTTTTGGCAGACAAGATAATGAACTTTGAGGATTACAAAAAGAGAGAATTGGGGCAGGAAGGATCTTCCGAGGCAGTAAAAGACGAGGCTGTCAAGAAGGAAGAGTCAGGCAGGAAACCGGAAGAAGGATCTGCAAAAAAGCCCGGGGATGAGACTCTTACAGCTATGGATATCAAGATCGAAGATCCAGAGAACTTTTTTAACGAAGAGGAAAGGGAAGAGTATATCCACCAAAGGCAGGAGGAAGAACGACGGCCCCGCCGGGAAAGGGCCCGCTATGAGGAGCCTGAAGAATACGAAGAGGATTACGACGAGGAAGACTATGACGATGAGGACGAGGGCGGCGTAAACATGGATCTGGTGGTTCGTGTGGCCTCCGTTATCACTGGCATGATCATCCTTGCTTTTATTGTATTTGCGGTTAAAGTAAAGGTTCTGGACAAATATTTTGTCAAAGACCCGGATGAGGTACAGACAGAAGTATCAAGCCTTGTACTTCCCGAGGGATTTGTTGAGAAAAACGATACTGTCACTGTATCCGGCGCATCACTTCTTAACCTGCGGTCAGGCCCCGATACCTCAAGTTCTGTGGTGGGACTGGTTCCTGAGGGTGATATTCTCAAGAGGATCGCTGTTAATAAAGAAGGTACCTGGGCCATTGTGGACCTTGACGGGCAGCAGGTTTACGCCTCAATGAAGTATCTTAAGGAAAACTGACGGCTCAGTGCAGCCAGTTATAGAATTTATCCAAAGCATCAGATAGAGTATCGCTGGATCTGGTGCAGGATTCAACATGGTCCAAGATGTCCCGGGACGTGACATCCGGCTTATGGGTTGTTATAATTCCTGTGCACTCCTTCTCAAGAAGGCGATAATCCATGTTGATAAGAAGCTTATTATGAAGTGTTCTGACGGACTCGTAGACACCCGGATATTTCCGGCCGACAATAGACAACTCGTCCAGGATCTGCTCTCTGCACTGAAGGCAGAAAAGGGTATAGACGGCCTCCGTTAAATCCCGGGGCTCTATCTCATCCTGATAGGAATTGTCCTCATAGCTGTCGGAGGTGGCATAGTACTCGCATATCTCCTGAACAAAGGCACCTATCCTGGGGTTGTCATATAGTTTTTGCAGTTCGTCTAGTTTCTTCTCATTCATAAGGATATTTTAACATAATCTTAAGCGAGGAAAGCTATGAAGATTGGAATTTTTGATTCCGGAATAGGGGGACTTTCGGTTCTTAATGAGGCCTGCCACCGTCTTCCGGAACAAGAATTTATTTTTTATGCGGATACTGATCATGTGCCCTACGGCACAAAGACTCCGGAGGAGATAATCGGGTTTGCCACGGATATCACGGAGTTTCTCATATCCAAAGGGGCCGAGGCGATAGTTGTCGCCTGTAATACCGCTACCAGCGTTGCCATAAGAGAACTTCGGCGCCGGTATGACATCCCCATCCTTGGGATGGAGCCTGCGGTAAAGCCTGCGGTTGAGGGCACGGAAGGCAAGCGCATCATGGTTATTGCTACCCCTGTGACCATCAGAGAGGACAAGCTTAAGGACCTGCTCCACAGAGTTGACGGTGATCACAGAGTTGATCTTCTGGCAATGCCAAAGCTCGTGGAGTTCGCAGAGAGGGAGGAGTTCGAGTCAATGGCAGTTGATGAGTACCTTCGCCGGCAGTTTTCTTCCTTCGATAAAAGCAGATATTGCGCGCTGGTGCTGGGATGCACCCATTTTAATTACTTTAAACCCGCCTACAGAAGGTACTTTGGTGAAGAGACCCTTCTTATAGACGGCAACAGAGGCACTGTGAAACACCTGGCTGAAGTCCTTGGCCTTGACTGGTCACAGGATAATGTTGATGAAGATGAAATAAAGCACAATATATTGTGTTTACGAAATACAGAATATTTTTTCTCCGGGAAAAGAGTTGAGGAGGAAAAGACCCTGGAACACCTGAAAAGACTGCATTTGCGCCTTGAAGAGGTGAGGAATATTTAACCTTGCATTTATCAATATAATGTATTATCATTGTAATAGACCACAAGATGTTGTGATATAGGTGTCATATAAAAATATGTGTCATGCTTGCATGATACACATATTTTTGTAATGACCCGAACATACATGAGGAAGGAGCATGTTAATGCGGATTCCGAATGTATGTAGGATTGCGAGAACGCAGTGAAACAATCCGTATATCACAACTGTTTTTATTTAACGTAGAGGGGGATTCTATGAAGATTATCAAGAGAAGCGGAAAAGAAGTTGCTTTTGACGGCAAGAAGATTCTGGCAGCTATAGAGAAAGCAAATGACGAAGTAACAGAAGAGAAGAAACTCACAGATGGCCAGATCAGCGATATTGAGAGAGCCGTTGAGAAGCAGTGTGCTTCTCTTACGCGTGCAGCCAGCGTGGAGGAGATCCAGGATATGGTTGAGGCCGGACTTATGAAGTCGGGCAAGTTCGAGGTTGCACGCAAATATATCACCTATCGTTATAAACGTGCCCTTGTCAGAAAGGCCAACACCACTGACGAGCAGATCATGTCTCTTATAGAGTGCAGCAACGAGGAGGTTAAGCAGGAGAACTCCAACAAGAACCCCACTGTTAACAGCGTTCAGAGAGACTATATGGCCGGAGAGGTAAGTAAGGATATCACAAGAAGATTCCTTCTTCCCGAGGATGTTGTTAAGGCTCATGAGGAGGGTATCATCCATTTCCACGATGCCGATTATTTTGCACAGCACATGCACAACTGCTGTCTTGTAAACCTTGAGGACATGCTCCAGAACGGAACGGTTATCTCCGAGACCATGATCGAGCGTCCCAAGAGCTTTTCCACAGCCTGCAACATTGCGACCCAGGCCATCGCACAGATCGCCAGCTCACAGTATGGCGGACAGAGTATCACTCTTTCCCACCTGGTTCCATTTGTTGATATCAGCAGACAGAAGTTCCGCAAGGAAGTAGCTCTCGAGTTTGAGACCGCCGGAATGAAGATCAACAAGAAACAGGTCAATGAGATCGCAGAGATGCGGGTAAGAAAAGAAATTGAGAGAGGATGCCAGGTTATCCAGTATCAGGTGATCACACTGATGACCACAAACGGACAGGCTCCTTTCATTACAGTATATATGTACCTTGATGAGGTGGAAGACGGACAGGCAAGAGAAGACCTTGCCATGGTCATCGAGGAGATGTTAAAGCAGCGTATCACCGGCGTTAAGAACGAGAAGGGACAGCTTATTACACCTGCATTCCCCAAGCTCATCTATGTTCTTGACGAGGACAACATCCATGAGGATTCCAAGTACTACTACCTCACAGAGCTGGCAGCAAAGTGCACAGCCAAGAGAATGGTTCCCGACTATATCTCAGCCAAGAAGATGAAAGAGCTCAAAAAGGGTGATGTATATCCTTGCATGGGATGCAGATCCTTCCTTACTCCCGACAACGAGGCGCTTGCAGAAGGCCTCTGCAACGCGGGAAACAAGGCACATGCTCTTAACTACACCGAGGGAACTCACAAGTACTACGGCAGATTTAACCAGGGTGTTGTAACCCTTAACCTTGTAGATGTTGCCTGTTCTTCAGCCAAGGACGAGGACAGATTCTGGCAGATCCTTGAGGAGAGATGTGAGCTCTGCTACAGAGCACTGATGGCAAGACACAACAGGCTCCTGGGAACTCCCTCGGACGTTGCTCCCATTCTCTGGCAGAACGGAGCTCTGGCAAGACTTAAGAAGGGTGAGAAGATCGATCCCCTTCTGTTCGGCAATTACTCGACAATTTCACTGGGCTACGCAGGTCTTTGCGAATGCACCAGGTATATGAAGGGCGTATCTCATACAGAAGAGAGAGGTAAGGACTTCGCTCTTAAGGTAATGCAGTTCCTCAATGACAAGTGCGCAGCATGGCGCGCCAAGGAGAATATCTCCTTCAGCCTTTACGGAACACCCCTTGAGTCCACAACCTACAAGTTTGCGAAAGCTCTTCAGAAGAGATTCGGGATCATACCTGGGGTTACAGACAAGAACTACATCACCAACAGCTATCATGTGCACGTAACTGAGCAGATCGATGCCTTCACAAAGCTCAAGTTCGAGGCTGAGTTCCAGGCACTTTCACCGGGAGGAGCCATCAGCTACGTTGAGGTTCCCGATATGAACGGCAATCTGGATGCGGTTCTTTCAGTTATGAAGTACATCTACGACAACATTATGTACGCAGAGCTTAATACTAAGTCAGATTACTGCCAGTGCTGCGGATATGACGGAGAGATCAAGATCGTCACCGACACAGACGGAAAGCTCATCTGGGAATGCCCTAACTGCGGCAACCGTGATCAGAACAAGATGAACGTTGCAAGACGTACCTGCGGATACATCGGAACCCAGTTCTGGAATCAGGGACGTACACAGGAGATCAAGGAGAGAGTTCTTCACATGTCCAACTCAAAGAGCTCCTGCTAAAACCAATTTACACAGCAAACAAGCGCAAGGTCGGAGCTTCTCCGGCCTTGTTTCATCATAGGAGGAAATATGAACTACGGCGAGATCATTTTTACGGACGTAGCAAACGGAATAGGATGCCGCACATCCCTGTTTGTGTCCGGATGCACGCATCATTGTAAGGGGTGCTTTAATGAGATGACCTGGGATTTTGGTTACGGTAACCCCTTTTCTAAAGATGTTGAAAATGAGATAATAGAATCCCTAAGACCGGACTATATAAACGGGCTTACCATACTTGGGGGCGAACCCATGGAAGTGGTGAACCAGAAGGCTCTTAGGCCATTCATTGACAGGATAAAGAAGGAGCTTCCAAAGAAGACCATCTGGATCTACAGCGGATATACCTGGGAGGAACTTACGGATGAGTCCAATAAGCGCTGCCATGGCGATGACACGCCGGCTATCCTTTCAAGTATCGATATCCTGGTGGATGGTGAATTTGAAGAGGACAAAAGAGATCTCATGCTCCGCTTCAGGGGATCTTCAAATCAAAGAGTTATTGATGTCCCTGCCACACTTAAAGCAGGAGAGGTTGTGCTGTCCAAGTACAACGACAGGGACGAATCCAGACGAGGATGATCTATGAATAAAGAAATATTCGATAAGGAACAGGCGCATCTTACAAAGACCTACGGTAAACTGCAGGATATAAAGAAGGGCATTGAAGGTCAGATCACGGATCTTAATGAGAAGGCTGTGGATGACAAGAACGATATCCGTGACAATATCCGTTTTGACTATGCGGACATTGAGACCACTATGGAGACCCTGGCAGAGATCGAGGTGTGGAACCGCTACATCGACACCTATAATGTAGAGAGCAGCTCTCTGGACAAGCGCCTTAACACTGTAAACAAGCTTTTGGAATCTCCTTACTTTGCCAAGATACAGGTGCAGTTCCCGGGAGAAACCCTTACCGAGGATTACTACATCGGTCGTGCGGCCATTTCAGAGAATGGCTACGATCAGATGGTGGTGGACTGGAGATCTCCCATTGCGGAGGTTTACTACAACCAGGAAAACGGCAAGACCAGCTACACCGTGGACGACAGGACAATTCCTGTTGATCTTAAGCTCCGCAGACAGTTTGATATAGAAAAGGATAAGCTTCTTGCCTTCTTTGATACCCAGATTGCCATAGAAGATCCGATGCTTCTGCAGTCTCTTTCCCAGACCCACTCCGACAAGATGAAGGCCATAACTGCCACCATCCAGAAGGAGCAGAACACGGTTATAAGATATCCGGATGTTCCTTATCTTCTGGTGAACGGTATTGCCGGAAGCGGCAAGACGTCGGTACTTCTGCAGAGAATAGCATATCTCTTTTACCTGAAAAGAAAGATCCTGCGCCCGGATCAGGTGTGCCTTCTGACACTGAACCCGGTATTCAGGGACTATATAGATAACGTTCTTCCTGATCTTGGTGAGACCAACCCTCTTACCCTGACCTGGAGGGAATTCCTTAAGATGACCGGCGTTCCCGTGGACGATCCTGAGTACGATCACACTGAGGACGGCAGCCTTGAAAAGATACGTGATATTCTGCCGACTCTTACGCCGGAGGCAGAGGACTTTTTTGACATCAAACAAAAAGACCGGGTGGTAATGACCGGGAACGAAGTGCTCTCAGTGGTTAAGAAATTCAAGCAGTTCCCATTGGGGGTTCGTCTCATACAGAATGTGGCAACAGAGCTGGAGGAGAGAGCCAAAGCCACCCTTCACAACATGGACAGGGATAACTTTGAGGATTCGGAGAGTGTTGCCAGATCCGATGCCGCCGAGGACAATCGCATCGAGAATGACTACGGCGGAGCCCTTAATACCATAAGGCACTGCGGATTTGTAAACGTATCCCATATAGCGGGACGGATCCTTGGAAGCAGCAGTATCACTGCTGCGGAGTGGTTCTATACGAGAATGTTGCTCACGGGAGAGTGCGACAGGAATATGCGCTATGTCATGATCGATGAGGTGCAGGACTACACTGCCGCACAGATCAAGGTATTCAGGAAGTATTTTCCTTCCGCCCGCTTCATGATGCTGGGAGATGAATTCCAGGCTATTCGCGAGGGAACCGTTACCTTTTCAGGCCTTGAGGAAATGGCCGCAGCAGAAGATAAGCAATTCGTTGAACTTCCCCTTATGACCAGCTACCGAAGCTCCCCGGAGATAACAGAGAAGTTTTCAGCTCTTTTACCGGAGGAAAAGAAACTTCAGGTTTCAAGCGTAAAGCGTCCCGGAGAGGCTGTTACCGAGCTTACTTGCCACTCGGATAAAGAGTGCATCGCGGCCCTCAAAAATCTGATCAGAGATTTTGAGTCCAAAGACGGCCTTACCGCCATCATCTGCCGCAACGGCTACAGCGTTGATCGCATCGCCGGAGCCCTTGGAAAGGACGCGCCTCCCGTAATGGAAGAGCAGGATTCCCTTCCTGAGAGCGGCGCCTTCTTCATCGAACTGCCCCTTGCCAAAGGTCTGGAATTTGACAACGTGATCCTTGCCGACGCCGATACCGAAATGTACCCCGACACCGAACTCGGGCGCCATTGCCTCTACACCGCAATGTCCCGTGCCACAAGGCGCCTGGCGATATTATGCAAGAACAATTAACTAATAACACAAAACGGCCTATGAACTTTTGAAGATTAACTTTTACATCCACGCCGAAGGCGAAATACAGAACCTCTCAGCCCGAAGCCTCTACATTACCTTGCCCTGCGGCTTAGAAAGTGCTATAAGTATCGGCTATTGATACCTGTCGGTCTGTAGAGTTCACGTGTGAACGCGCAGCTCTCGGACGAGGAGATGATTTGCACAAGAAAAAACAGCTAAATGTCGATTTCTCTGAATAACATGAAATGAGACATTTAGCTGTTTTTGATTGTCAGCAAATCACGACGCAGACGAACGTAAGCGTCCACACGTGAACTCTATAGGACGAGCAGTTAATCAATACGCTCTGCCCCAATATACCATCTTGGTGGCGGGTTTTCCGCACATTACGCAGGTATCGGAAAGGTTCTCCTGCTCGAAGGGGATACATCTGCTGGTTGCGGCGAACTCTTCCTTGATCTGGTCTTCGCACTCGCGGCAGCCGCACCACATAGCCTTAACGAAGCCCTTAGTCTCCTTGAAGGCCTCTGCAAACTCTTCCTTGTTGTGAGCTGCGAAGGTGTGCTCTGCAAGGTGTTTCTTGGCTCTTGCAAGCATATCATTCTGAATGGTATTAAGAAGCTCTCCTACTTTAGCGGGAACCTCGGCGATAGCCACTTCAATCTTTTCCCTGGTGTCACGTCTTACAAGTACGCACTTGCCCGCCTCAAGATCCTTGGGTCCGATCTCAACACGGATCGGGATTCCGCGCATCTCCTGCTCGGCGAACTTAAAGCCGGGAGTTCTGTCGGTGTCGTCGGTTTTTACTCTGTAATCTGAAAGGCTCTTTGCGATGTCGTAGGCGGCATCGAGAACGCCCTCTTTCTTCTGCTGGATAGGGATGACCACAACCTGGATGGGAGCAATCTTAGGAGGAACTACAAGTCCTGAATTGTCTCCGTGTACCATGATCATGGCACCGATGGTTCTGGTGGTAAGTCCCCAGGAAGTCTGGTATACGTAGTGGAGCTGGTTGTCCTTGCCTGCGTACTGGATCCCGAAAGCCTTTGCAAAGCCGTCTCCGAAGTTGTGGCTGGTCGCGCTCTGAAGAGCTCTTCCGTCGTGCATCAGTGCCTCTACAGTGTAGGTGGCCTCTGCGCCTGCAAACTTCTCCTTATCCGTCTTGCGACCCTTTACAACGGGGATAGCCATATCGTTCTCAAGGAAGTCGGCATAAACGTTCAGCATCTGCTGTGTGCGCTCCTCGGCTTCTTCCATGGTAGCGTGTGCTGTGTGACCTTCCTGCCATAAGAACTCGCGGCTTCGAAGGAAAGGTCTTGTCTCCTTCTCCCAGCGAACTACGCTGCACCACTGGTTCAGTACCTGAGGAAGATCCTTATAGGAGTGGATCTCTCCCTTATAATAATCACAGAAAAGTGTCTCTGAAGTGGGACGTACACAATATCTCTCGGTCAGAGGCTCAAGTCCGCCGTGGGTAACCCATGCAACCTCGGGAGCAAAGCCCTCAACGTGGTCCTTCTCTTTCTGAAGAAGAGACTCGGGAATAAACATGGGAAGGTATGCGTTCTGCACCCCTGTAGCCTTGAATCTTGCATCCAGATGCTTCTGGATAAGCTCCCAAATAGCGTATCCTGCAGGCTTGATCACCATGCAGCCCTTGATATTTGAGTAGCTGACCAAATCTGCCTTGATGCAGACGTCGGTATACCATTGTGTGAAATCCTCGTCCATAGAGGTGATTTCAGAAACAAGTTTCTTGTTATCAGCCATTTTAATTGTTCTCCTGTCTTTTACTATAAGACGGATTTTAGTTTTTATTTAAGCCATTGTCAAGTTTATCTGGTGCTCATATGGGCGTAAAACTTGCGTTTGAATTCGTACATTCTTTGATCCGCAAGCATGAGGACAGAGTGGGTATCGTGTTCATCAGTCTCCGTGCGGAAAGCATAGCCGTAGGACACGCTGTGATTGATCTCCGGATCCTGCTCATCCAGTTTCTTTAGCTTTTCAACCAGTTCCTCCAGCATCTTATCAAGAACCTCCGAACTGATGGATTCAATAAGGACCAGGAATTCATCGCCGCCTATCCTTGCACACATGCCCTTTTCGCCAAATTCCTCAGACAGCGCTCCCGCAAAGGACTTAAGCAGTCTGTCTCCCGCCGGGTGTCCGGAGTTGTCATTTACTTCCTTAAGGCCGTTGAGATCAAGACTTAAGATACAGAAGTTTGAATTGGAGGTATCCAGCGTGGCAAGTTGTTCGTCGCAGCTGGCCCGGTTGGAGAGGCCGGTGAGGTTATCGATATAAGCGATCCTGGTCAGGGCCGCATACTCTTTTTTCCGGGCAAAAGAGTGAGTCATAAAAATGAAGTAATTGAGAAGCTGGGCGACAACAAACACCAGACATCCCGTGGGCATAAGACCTGCCAGTAAGCTGATCTGTCTGTAATCCGCTACTTTTCCGACGGAAGCTATAATGGCATAGGTAAGGAAGGAAAGAGCCAGTACATTGAGCCCAAGCATCAGTACCTTTTGGGAAGAGCTTCTGGCTTTGGCTGTCAGGTCTATGTAATCGTAGGCGATAAGTGTCCCTACGCCCAGTGTTGAAAGCAGATAGTAAGGGTACTGGAAATGATTTATATGTACCAGGTTAAACAGGTGCAGCATGATGAAAATCAGGTCAAAGGAAAAAGAGGTAATGATCAGGATCACAAGTATCCTGTTGTTGTTCCTGGGATGCAGGGAGTAAATTATGGTGTACATCAGAGGGACAAACAGGAACATGGCTGCAAACTCCACTGTGGTTGAAGTATCAGCGGGAACTATGTTGTCCACAAGATTATAGGCGGTAAGTGTCCAGACGCCGAGGGTGACCGTCAGAAGTGAGCAGCACAGCTGACTTAATACTCCCGCCGTTCTTATATAGAACAGAATGGAGATCAGAAGAAAAAGTCCGCCGAATATGATCATGAAGGCTCCGGTAACGAGGGCATAGATCGCAGAGTGGAGGATTATCCTGTAAAGGTCGTCGAAATTTCCCATCAGAGGGTTTATGATATCGGCTCTGGTGGCATTTTCAGTAACGAACAGTTTGATGGTGAGTCTTTTCCCGGCGTAATCGGAAGGGAGCGGTATGTAGCTGTAACCAATACCTACGAATTCACCGCCCAAAAGAGCTTGATCATAGGCCCGCTTGATCAGTTCGTCATCCAGATAGACCTCATAGGCGCAAAACTGGGTCTTGAAGACCAGGTATGGGAACGGCACATTGAGATCCTCAAGAGTGGAGAACTGATTGAGGGTGACGATATCACCCCGGGCGAAGCTGGTCCCAAGCTGGCGGCTTAAGGATTCCAGATTGGTATTCTGGTACTGTTGTCCGTGATAGGTCACTGTCCAGCCCTTTTCCATCTCTTTTACGGGATATTCCGGAGTAAAGGAGAAGAATCTGAAGGCCATGACAAAAACAATGGTGGTTATAAGCAGCGCAAGGCCAAGGAAAGAGAGTAGTTTACGCATTTCCTGCCACCTCCTTTTCCTCCCGGGCCTGATGTTCCCGCTTCATTTCATACATGCGGCTGTCTGCCAGCATATATACCTCCTGGGCAGAACCCGAAGGAACCTCATAGCTGTAGGCGTAGCCATAGGAAGAGCTGTACTTGAAATGCTGCTCCTTGCGATTCCAGTCGTTTATCATGGAATAGAGTTCATGTATTCTTTTGGTGCAGCTAAGAGCTCTTTCTTCGGTAAGAACCACGATAAACTCATCGCCCCCCATTCTTCCCACAAGATTAGCATCCCAGAAGCAGTCGGAAAGGATCGTGGCAAAGCCTGAGATCAGGCGGTCTCCCTCGTGGTGCCCCAAGGTGTCGTTAACGGTTTTCAGCTTGTTGAGATCAAGACTGATTATGGTGTAGGTGCTGTGTTCTTCCGTCAGCATATCAAGAACCTGTTCACAGCGGGTTCTGTTGGCAAGGCCGGTCAGCGGGTCCGTGAATGCCAGGGACGCGATGCGGCTCTGCATGGAATCCACATTGGAGTTGTAGATGATATACAGAAGGTAACTGATAAGAAGAGACGCCACAAGAGCCAGAGACCCAAAGGTGAATCCCGTGATGGTGGCATAGCGCTCACCTCTCAGACCGATGTATTTTTCATAGTTGTATTTGACGATGTCGCATACCGACAGAAAGGTGAACAGCAGTATCCCTATCAGGAAAACGATATCCGAGTTGATGCTGTGTCTGCCGGTCTTGTGAACCTTCCGAATGTAATCATAAAGGATGACAAAGATCGACAACAGGCCTTCCGAAATGGCCATGGTATGTAAAAGACCTGTAAAATCCGAGATCCTGCTGACGGAAAATAAGCAAAGCAGCAGTACTGACATAAACACCACCAGATTGAAGGCAAAAAGGATCTTGAAGACTTTTTTTAGCTTCCCGGGATAAACGCAGATAAGATACCCCAAAAGCACTGTCGGGATATTATAAAGAGAAGAGTATTCGCTTATGGTGTTGATCAAAGAATTGTTGCACATAAGCTCTATAAGTCCGTAGTAGGACAGACAATAGATGCCCAGCAGCAGTGAACAAAGGCCGCTGAAGAAGAGCCTAAGATCGTTGTGATGATATATGACCATGTAGGGCGACAGGACCATCAGGATAAGGCCCAGAGCAATAAGGAACAGACCGATAAGCAGATTGTAGCGCATTCGTATTATCTCATAGGAAAAAAGTGTTCCTCTTTCCCCGAGAAGTATGCTGGGAAGACCGGAGGTTGCTCCGTCTCTCGTTCCGCTGATTATGAGCTTTAGCTCTTTTCCCACGCAGTCGTAGCCCAGAGGGATATAGTTGTTCTTCTTTGGAACGGTCTTGTTGCGGCTGAAATAATCCCTGCCGAAGGAATATACCAGTTTATTATCTATATATGCATCGTTGATGGTGTGGGAAGTGTAGAGAGAAACGCATGGAGTGACAATGCCATAATCCTCGATGGTCCTGGAGATAACAATGACGTCCTGATGGTTTATGACACCGATATTAGCGTCCAGCAGGGAGTCCGTAGACAACTGCTCGCCGTTTTTGCTGATATTCCACCCTGAGGTGAGGCTTATAACCTTATCTCCGGGAGTAAGGACTTGTGTGGATGATTCTGCCAACAGCCATATAGCCGCCACAAGCAGAGCCAAAGCCAATATCCTGCCGTACCGACGGTTGTTCCATAATTTCATACAATAATCCTCATAATTTCACATATTTAGTATATAACTTATAACCCCAAAAGTGAATTATTTACGTTTTAATTCACAAATTTCGGGGTTTACGATATTATTTAGGTATGAAGATTTTGATTCCGGATAATCCCAAAAAGATTTTGGAGGTCATTCACAAGGCCGGTTTTGAGGCTTATATCGTGGGGGGCTGTGTCAGGGATGCGCTTCTTGGAAGAGAGCCCATGGACTGGGATATTACCACCAATGCAATGCCGATGGATATAAAGAAGCTGTTTAGAAGGACCGTGGACACAGGGATACAGCATGGAACTGTCACGGTTATGATGGGCAAAGAGGGGTATGAGGTTACCACTTACAGGATTGACGGCAAGTACGAGGACAGCAGGCACCCCAGCGAGGTAACCTTTACCAGGGATCTCACCGAGGACATGAAGAGGCGAGACTTTACCATCAATGCCATGGCCTACAACGATGAAGAAGGCCTGATAGACAGATTCGGCGGAGAGCGGGACCTTAAGGACAGGATAATAAGGTGCGTTGGCAATCCCATGGAAAGGCTTACCGAGGATGCCCTCAGGATCATGAGAGCTGTCAGGTTTGCTGCTCAGCTTGACTACGAGATAGAAGAAAGGACAGTGGAGGCCATAAGAAAGCTGGCTCCTAACCTTGAAAAGATAAGTGCCGAGAGGGTGCAGACTGAGCTGGTGAAGATCGTCACCTCCGATCACCCCGAGAAGATAAAAACAGCCTATGAACTGGGGATCACCGCAGTGGTCCTGCCTGAGTTTGACAGGTGCATGGAAACTCCCCAGAACAACAGGCATCACGCCTACAATGTGGGGGACCATATAATCGAGAGCATGAAGCATGTGCGTCCGGACCGGATACTGAGGCTGACCATGCTGCTGCATGATATTGCCAAACCTGATACAATGACAGTAGATGAGGAGGGCGTAAGCCATTTCTACAACCACCAGGAGAAGGGGGTTGAGGAGGCAAAAGCCATATTCAGAAGGCTTAAGTTCGACAGGGACACCATGGACAGAGTCTGCAACCTTATAAGATATCATGATGACAGGTTTCCCGTTACGGATAAAAATGTAAGGAAAATGATGAACCGGGTCGGAGCCGAGGACTTCTCTTTGTGGATAGAAGTAAGATACGCGGACACTATGGCCCAGAGCGGCTATATGAGAGAGGATAAGCTCGAGGACCTTGATGAGATAAGGGAGCAGTACAAACTGATCCTTGAGAAAAATGAGTGCATAACCATTAAAGATCTGGCTGTAAACGGCCGGGATCTCAAGGAAGCAGGCATAAAGCCGGGGCCGGACATGGGCAGGATATTAAACGCGATGCTTTCAGATGTACTCGAAGAGCCGTCCCACAATACCAGGGAATATTTGCTAGAGCCGGAGCGCCTAAGAAACGTGTTCATGAAGGATCATGGCAAGTGAGGGAAAAATGAAGACTAGTAACCTAAAAAAGACAACTGCATTGGCGCTCGTTTTGGTGATGTTTCTTTTGACAGTCATTCCGGGGCAGCGGGCTCTTGCCACCGACAGCGGGAAGATCAACATCTCCCTTGTCGGCAAGTATGACTCCGCCGACACCGCAGCCATAAGGGATATAGACCTTGAGGGCAGGTTTATTCGTTTAAGGAATCACACCACAGGCAAGACCTATACTTTAAGCTATGACAACACCAGTATGATGTACGACAAAAGAGGCGTGGTACTTTCCCCGGCTCTTTTGGAAGTGGGACAGATTGTGGATGTCACCTTCTTAAAAAGCACCAAACATGTGACAACGCTGGATGTTTCGGATGAGGCCTGGGAGATCGAGGATACGAGAGACCATGACTTTGTGCGAAGCGACGGAGTCAGCAAGATCCACGGCGAGCCCTATAATCTGGATGCCAGAACGCTGGTCATAGCAGACGGAGAGCCGGCTCTGGCCGAAGACATTCTCTCCACCGACAGAGTGACAGTAAGAGGCATAGGACATGATATCTACAGCGTCATCGTCACCGGAGGCCACGGATATGTGAGCCTTTCTTCGGACACGGTAGAGGATCACAGCCTTGTGGGAGCATGGTTTGAGCTGGACAATGAAGTTATCTACAAGATATCTCCCAATATGCTCCTTAGCGCCCCTGAAGGGGACTACACCATGCAGATCCTTGGTAACGGCGCCAACTATCAGCAGCCTGTAAGCATCTCCAGAAACAAGGAAACAGTAGTAGACACCAGCAATGTCACCATCACTAAGCCCAAGGAGGGGCTTGTTACATTCGAGATCACACCTTCCGACGCGGAGGTTTTTGTGGACGGACAGAAGATCCTTACGGATGTTCCCCAGTCAGTGAGATACGGCTATCATTCCCTGAAGATCATGGCTGACGGCTATGTGACCCAGGACAGATATCTTAAGGTGGGAACCCCCAAGTCTGTTGTAAGGATAGAACTTGAAAAAGATACTTCTGCCGATGCTTCAAGCTCGTCATCATCGGGAGCGGGAGTATCTACAGGAGACGTTTCCGACCAGGCTTCAAATAAGAAGAGCGTCGGCAAAAGCACCGGAGAAATAGATGCCGGAAAGAAGAGCTCTGCCGCAGCTTCGACAGCATCTACCATCAGCGGCAACAGCTCTGACAAGGACAAACCCAGTCAGAACAAGGTCATTAAAGGACATAAGATCTATGTGGATGCCCCCTACAATGCGGAGCTTTACATGGACGGCAAGTATATAGGCCTGATACCCTGCAGTTTTCAGAAGGTCTCCGGAACTCATGAAGTTATCTTAAAAAGAGACGGCTATGAGACCAAGAGCTACAGGATCAGCGTAGATACAGAGGAAACTGACCTTAACTACAGTTTCCCTGAATTAAAGAAGATCAAAAAAGATGACGGATCTTCATCCGACAGCAGCAAGGACAGCTCCTCTTCAAGCGAGGCTTCTTCAGAGGCCTCTTCGGAGGATTCCGGTGATGATTCCTCATCTGACCGGGGCAGCAGTGCTTCATCGGAGGGCTCTTCCGAGGAAAGCGATCCATCATCTGCCGCCAGCGAAGTGACAACTCCTCCCAAGGGACCCTCAGAGGGTGACGAACCGGGAGAGAGCAGCAGTAGTGAGGAGGAAAACGACGCAGCATCAACAGCGTCAGGGGACTAAAAAATGAGACTCGATAAATATTTGAAGGTAACAAGACTTATAAAGCGCAGGACTGTTGCAAATGAGGCCTGCGATGCGGGAAGGGTAATGATAAACGACAGACCCGCCAAGGCCTCTGCTGAGGTAAAGGCGGGAGATAAGATCACCATCGCCTTCGGCAACAAGGAGGTAAAGGTAGAAGTTCTGGACGTCCGGGAGACAATCCACAAAGAGGATGTGAGCGAGCTTTACCGCTACATCTGATTGACAGCCTCGAAACGCCTGTATTACAATAAATACAGGACTATGGGTTAGTTCGAGAGGAGAATTATGGCAACCAGAGCACGGTACAAAAGGCGTCGCTTCCAGAACCGGGCAGGTATCATCTGGGCCGCAATTGTGGTTCTCATTCTTGTGACAGTTGTGTCCATCAAGAGTGTTGGGCTTATGCAGAAGGCTGAGGAGTATCATGCCAGGGAGGCCGCTCTCGAGACTCAGATTGCGGAGGAGACGCAGCGGAGCGAAGAGATCGCGGAATTTGAGAAGTATACGGAGACGCGTAAATACATAGAGGACACAGCCAAAGAGAAACTGGGGCTGGTATACCCGGGGGAGATCATCTTCAAGAACACGGGTAACTGATTGTTTTCTTGGAAATGAAGCGCAGACATTCATACGCTCTTGTATGGGTCTGCGCTTTTCATATCACAGGGTTTATGAACGGATTTGAGAATAAGGTCTTAAACTTCATAAAGGAACAGGAGATGACAAAGCCCGGGGACATGATCGTGGTGGGCTTCTCGGGTGGGGCCGACTCCACAGCTCTTTTGACGGTCTTGTGGGAGCTTAGAGCGATCCTTAAGATAAGCCTCACAGCGGTACATGTGGAGCACGGTATCAGGCAGGATTCCATGGCGGATGCGGACTTTGCCGGAGACTTTTGCAGGGAACGGGGCATAGACTTTGTGCTGGTGAGGGAGGATGTGCCTGCCATTGCGGCAGCAGAGCACCTGACGGAGGAAGAGGCCGGAAGGAAGGTCAGATACAGCGCCTTTGACAGGATCGTAAAGGAAAAGGGCGGCAGCAGGATCGCTGTTGCTCACCACGAGAATGATGTGGCGGAAACCCTTCTGTTTAATCTGATAAGGGGCTCATCTCTCCACGGCGGCGCCTCCATAAGGCCCGTCAGGGACAACATCATAAGGCCGCTTCTTTGCGTAAGCAGGAAAGAGATTGAGGAATATCTTGCGGGCAAATGCCAGTCCTACTGCACGGACAGCACCAATCTTGAGAATATCCATCACAGGAACATCATAAGGAACAGGATTCTTCCACTTTTGGAAAAAGAGCTAAATCCCCGGGCCACAGAGCATCTTGCCAGGGCTGCGGAGGATTTCAGGCAAGCGGACCTCTTTGTGCAAAAGGCCGCAGATGAGGTTTACGACAGGATCGTCAGCGCTGACGGGGGGAAGCTTTCCTTTGACAGGGCGGAGCTTCTTGCCCGGCCGGAGATCATCGGCAGGAATCTTGTGCTTAAGTGCATTGAGCAGCTAAGCGGCAGTGTAAAAGATATCTCTTTTGCCCATATAAGCTCAGTGCTGGATCTTGCAAAGACAGACGGGGGCTGCGGTATGGTGAACCTGCCCTACGGTATCACCGCAAGGAGAGTCTACGACAGGATAGAGTTTTATATCCCGGGAAAAGATATTTCGGCTGAGCCCGGGGAGATCCCAATAGAGGCCGGGAAAGAAGAAACCCAAATAGAAATTCCGGTGTTGGGAAAGGTCGCAATACAGGTGTTTCCCTATAAAAATCAGACAAACATACCCACGGACGCATATACTAAATGGTTCGATTATGATAGAATACATTCAGTTGTTTTTAGAACGAGGCGTCCGGGTGACGTCATAGCAATTGAGCAAGGCGGAGAACTGCGCTTTAAGCAACTCTCCAAGTTCATGACGGACGTTAAGATTCCTGTTTATGACAGGGACAGGCTGTATATCTTAGCTGACGGGGATCAGGTGATCTGGGTCCCGGGCTACAGAATGAGCGGGGCCTATAAGGTCAGCAAGACCACCGGGAATGTGCTGGCGGTAAATGTAATTGACGGAGGAAATTTGAATGGCTGAATCAGTTCGCAAATTATTATCGGAAGAGGAAGTTAATAAAAGGATCGAGGAGCTGGGAGCGGCGATCAGCAGGGATTATGCCGGAGAGACTGTACACCTTGTGTGCGTATTAAAGGGCGGCGTTTTCTTTATGTGTGAGCTTGCAAAGCGTATTACCGTGCCTGTGACCATGGATTTCATGTCTGCTTCAAGCTACGGCAGTTCAACAAAGTCCAGTGGCGTGGTTAAGATCGTGAAGGATCTGGATGAGCCATTGAAGGACAGGCATGTGCTTATTGTTGAGGATATAGTTGATTCCGGAAGAACTCTCTCCTATCTTATCAAGATGCTGGGAGACAGAGGGCCTGCAAGCATCAAGCTCTGTACGCTTCTTGACAAGCCTGAGCGCAGAGTTACCGATGTAAAGGTTGATTATACCGGATTTGAGATCCCTGATGAGTTTGTTGTGGGCTACGGCCTTGACTACGATCAGAGATATCGTAATCTGCCGTTTATCGGAGTGGTTGAGTTCAGCTGATCCGGGGCGGAAAAAGTCATTGTTGAAGGGGTACGGTATACAAGTTGAATCGTTCAAAGAATTTTAATTCAATCTTTGTTTTTGTGATCATTCTTCTGTTTGTGGTTGTTATGCTTGAATACGGCAGGGGACTGATCTCTACTAATAATGTGAAATATACGAGAACATCTCTTGAGATGGATGTTTCCGCAGGAAGAGTAAGGTACGTGGTGATCATGCCCAATGCGGAGACCCCCACGGGATCCGTTAAGGTGAGCTTCAACGACGGAAGCGACGATGTGACCTTTAATTCCACAGATGTTGCCGCTATCGAGAGCTACCTCAATGCGAACCACGTAATGACTGAGGTCAAGGATGTTCCCGCAGATAATGTGCTGATCAACGGCATTGTGCCGATCGTTGCGATCATTATTGTCATGGTATTTGTGATGACGTTGTTCTCCAACGCCCAGAACAATAATGCAGGCAACAGCAAGATGATGAATTTCGGAAAGAGTAGAGCCCGGATGTCCACCAAGGAGGACAACAAGGTCACTTTAAACGATGTGGCCGGTCTCAAGGAGGAGAAGGAGCAGCTTGCCGAGATCATCGAATTTCTGAAGTCCCCCGAGAAATTCACCAAAGTCGGGGCAAGGATCCCCAAGGGAGTTCTTTTGGAGGGTGCCCCGGGAACAGGTAAGACCCTGCTTGCAAGGGCCGTTGCCGGAGAGGCGGGAGTTCCCTTCTTTACCATTTCAGGTTCTGATTTCGTGGAAATGTTTGTAGGTGTGGGTGCGTCAAGAGTAAGAGATCTCTTTGCCGAGGCCAAGAAGAATTCCCCCTGCATCGTATTCATTGATGAGATAGATGCCGTTGCCAGAAGGCGCGGAACCGGTATGGGCGGCGGACACGACGAGAGAGAGCAGACACTTAACCAGATGCTGGTTGAGATGGACGGCTTTGGAGTAAATGAGGGAATTATTGTTATGGCGGCCACCAACAGAGTGGATATTCTGGATCCTGCCATCTTAAGACCCGGACGTTTTGACAGGAAGATCACTGTTTCACGACCGGACATCGGAGGCAGAGAGGATATCCTCAAGGTTCATGCCAGAAATAAGCCTCTTGCCGAGGATGTAGATATGAAGCAGGTTGCCCAGACAACCGCAGGTTTCACCGGCGCCGATCTTGAGAACCTTCTGAATGAGTCTGCGATCAACGCGGCCATGGAGAACAGAGCATTCATCAAACAGGATGATATCAACAAGGCCTTTGTCCAGGTTGGTATCGGAACCGAGAAACACAGCCGCATCATCTCCGACAAGGAGAAAAAGATCACGGCTTACCACGAGACAGGTCATGCCATTCTCTTCCATGTTCTTCCGGAGGTTGGCCCTGTGCACACCATTTCCATTATTCCCACAGGTCTTGGAGCGGCAGGTTACACCATGCCTCTTCCGGAGAAGGACGACATGTTCCTTACAAAGACCAAGATGCTGCAGGATATCATGGTTTCTCTTGGTGGAAGGATTGCGGAGGAGATCGTATTCGGTGATATCACCACAGGCGCCTCCAGCGATATCAGAAAGGCCACACAGGAAGCAAGGAGTATGGTCACCAAATACGGAATGTCAGACAGCATCGGCGTTGTAAACTACGATGACAATGAGGAAGATGTATTTATCGGATATGATATTTCTCACTCCAAGAAGCACTCAGAACTTATGGCAGGTGAGATTGACAAGGAAGTCAGAACCATTATTGAGAAATGCTACACGAAGGCCAAGGAGATCATCCTGCAGTATGAGGATGTCCTCCACAGCTGCTCAGCTCTTTTGATAGAAAAGGAGAAGATCGGCAGGGAGGAATTCGAGGCCCTCTTTGAAGGACACGATATTACCACGGATGTTGCTGTGGATATTTGATTGTGCAAATTGCACAAATTCGAATAGCTGTTTTTGATAAATTTGTGAAGTGTGAGTCTTTACGAGGGTAAATCGGGGTGCTAGTATAATAGGCGTAACCCCCCAATACATTATATAGTTTTTTGCTATACCCCATAAGAAAGAAATACCTTCTCTTAAAAGACAGCTGCGAGGCTGTCTTTTATGCATTAATAAGTTATTTAAAGGAATCGGGAAATGAATCAAGCTGCGTTCTATCATGATATGACCCTTGATTACATAAGACCGGCGGAACCTGATTTTGACAGAGTTACGGATTTCAGGTTCAGATGCGCTGCTGACGATGTGGCCGCGCTGGAGCTGGTATGGGGGAATGATCGCAAAAAGATGAAGCTGTCGGAGTCAGACGGCGGCTTTGATTATTATGACGTCTCTGTCAATGTGGGCAGAGAGCCGTTCTGCTACTACTTTGAGATAACCGGTAAGGACGGGAGCTTCTGCCGCTATGACAGGAGAGGCCCGGTGCAGGATATCATGGACAGCATGAAATTCTGCGTTATTCCCGGCTTTTCATCGCCTACCTGGACCAAGGGAGCTGTAATGTATCAGATCTTTGTGGACAGGTTCTGTAACGGGGATGAGACCAACGATGTTTTAAGTGGAGAGTATTACTACAACGGAACCTTCAGCAGGAAGGTGGATCGCTGGGAACAATACCCCGACCCCAAGCAGGACTACGCCGAGTTCTACGGCGGAGACCTTCAGGGAGTGATAAACAAACTGGATTATCTTAGAGATCTGGGGATAGATGCCATTTATCTCAACCCCATCTTTGTTTCACCTTCATCACACAAATACGATACTCAGGACTATGATCATATAGACCCTCATTTCGGTAAGATAATCGAGGATTCCGGTGACGTACTTCCTCAGTTTGAGCACGATAACAGGAAGGCTACCAAATACATAGCCCGTGTCACGGACAGGAAGAACCTTGAAGCCAGTGATAAGCTTTTTGCCAGGCTGGTGGAGGAAGCCCATAAGCGGGATATAAAGGTGATCCTGGACGGAGTTTTCAATCACTGCGGATCCTTTAACAAGTGGCTGGACAGAGAGCGGATATACGAAGAAGCTGCCGGGTACGAGAAGGGTGCTTACGTGGCGGGAGACAGCCCCTACAGAAATTTCTTCTCCTTTTCCCGGGATGAGTGGCCCAACAATCCTTCCTACGACGGATGGTGGGGCTATGATACCCTGCCCAAGCTCAACTATGAGGGGTCAAAAGAGCTGGAAGAGTACATTCTGAATGTTGGCAAAAAGTGGGTTTCACCGCCCTATAATGCCGACGGCTGGAGGCTGGATGTGGCCGCGGACCTTGGACACTCCAGAGAATACAACCATAGGTTCTGGAAGAAGTTCAGGCAGGCGGTAAAGAGTGCCAACCCCAATGCCGTTATTCTTGCTGAGCACTACGGATCTTCAAAGGAGTGGCTCATGGGGCAGGAATGGGATACTGTCATGAACTATGATGCCTTTATGGAGCCCGTTACCTGGTTCCTCACGGGAATGGACAAACACAGTGATGAGTTCAGGCCCATCAGAGTCGGAAATGCCAGGGAGTTTTTTGAGACAATGCGCTATACAGGGGGAGAGAACTTTACCGTGTCTTCCTACTACACAGCCATGAATGAGTTGTCAAACCATGATCACTCAAGATTCCTTACCCGTACCAGCCAGAAGGTCGGAAGAAGTGACACTCTGATGCCATCCTCCGCAGACACCGGAAACAGGAAGTATATCATGCGACAGGCGGTAATGATGCAGTTTACCTGGCCCGGAGCGCCTACGATATACTACGGAGATGAGGCCGGTTTATGCGGCTTCACGGATCCCGACAACAGAAGGACCTATCCCTGGGGCAATGAGGACATGGAAATGCTCCGCTTCCACAAGGAGATGATAAAGCTTCATAAGTCCTTCCCGGAGTTCCTCACCGGATCTGTAACCGAGCTCTATGCGGAGAACAATGTCCTGGTTTACGGAAGGTTTAACAGAACGGCGGCCTCGATCATTGCCATCAACTTAAACTCCTATGAGGTCACAAGAGATATTCGGGTATGGCAGATGGGAATTCCAAAGGAGTCAAAGCTTAGTCAACTTATAGTTACAGATTCCACGGGATTCAGTACTGATGCGCCTTCAAAGTCAGTCAAGAACGGAGTTTTGTCTCTGACCATGTCAAGGTTCTCGGGAACTGTTCTTCGGTATGACAGTTTCGGACCTGTAACCGATGAAGAATTCTGGTCAGACAACGAATTCAACTTTGACTGATGATATTTAGAAGTATATAATGTTGTGTAGTCATCAAATACCACATATGTAAAGGGGAGAAATCAAATGTTAGTATCTGCAAAAGACATGCTTGTAAAAGCAAAAGAAGGCCACTATGCAGTTGGCCAGTTCAACATCAACAATCTTGAGTGGACAAAATCAATTCTTTTAACAGCAGAAGAGCTTAAGTCTCCTGTTATCCTCGGTGTTTCTGAGGGCGCAGGCAAGTACATGACAGGCTTCGGTACTGTTGCAGCTATGGTTAAGGCTATGGATGAGAGCCTTGGAATCACAGTTCCTGTAGCTCTTCACCTTGATCACGGCACATACGACGGATGCTACAAGTGCATCAAGGCCGGATTCACATCGATCATGTTCGATGGCTCACACTACGACATCGACGAGAACGTTGCAAAGACTTCCGAGCTTGTAAATGTTTCTCATCAGCTTGGTATTTCTATCGAGGCTGAGGTTGGTTCCATCGGCGGCGAGGAAGACGGCGTTATTGGAATGGGTGAGTGCGCTGATCCCGATGAGTGCAAGAGAATCGCTGATCTTGGCGTAGATATGCTTGCAGCAGGTATCGGTAACATCCACGGCAAGTATCCTGAGGGATGGCCCGGACTTAGATTCGATGTTCTGGATGCAATCCAGCAGAAGACAGGTGTTATGCCTCTCGTTCTTCATGGCGGCACAGGAATCCCTGCAGACATGATCAAGAAGGCAATCACACTTGGAGTTTCCAAGATCAATGTTAATACTGAGTGCCAGCTTTCATTTGCTGATGCTACACGTAAGTACATTGAGGCAGGCAAGGACCTTGAGGGCAAGGGATTTGATCCTCGTAAGCTTCTTGCACCCGGCGCTGAGGCTATCAAGGCTACAGTTAAGGAAAAGATGGAACTCTTCGGATCCGTTGGCAAGGCTTGATACGGTCTATAGAGAACACTTCCGAAAGGGTAGAGCTTATGGCTTTACCCTTTCTTTTTACATAAAAAGATATGAGGCGGGATTACCATGAATAATGAACTTACAAGGAAAGATATAGAAGACATGGAGGCGGAGATCGAGCACCGCAAAGTGGTTGTGAGAAAAGAACTTTTGGAGCACGTTAAGGAAGCCAGAGCTCAGGGGGACCTTTCCGAGAACTTTGAATATTACGCAGCCAAGAAAGCCAAGAATCAGAACGAGAGCAGAATAAGATTTTTGGAGAGAATGATAAAGACAGCGCGGGTTATTGACGATAATACAAAAGAAGACGAAGTGGGGATGAATAAGTCCGTCACAGTTAAGGTTGAGGAAGACGGCTCATTTGAGACCTACAAGATCGTCACCACCATGAGGCAGAATTCCCTTAAAGGCCTCATCAGTATTGAATCTCCTCTTGGCAAACAATTACTTGGACACAGGGTAGGAGACCATGTTACTATAAAAGTAAGTGACGAATACAGTTACGATGTAACGATAACTAAAATAGAAAATACCGGACTTACGGATGAGGATAAGATAAGAGACTTCTGATAATAATTTGCCGGAGGTGTTTATGCGAGTTTTTCAACCAGTTGATCCCGAAGATGTTGAGAGTGGTGCCTATATATTTAGCGCACGGAAGTTTTTGGTGACTGCAGGAGATGGCACCAGAGTCAATACCACTGCTGTTTCCAACGGAGGAGTGGGGCAGATGTGGGGAAAGCGGGTAGTATTTATCTGCGTAAGGGAGAATCGCTACACCAAGGAGCTTATCGAGGCGTCGGGAGAATTCTCATTAAGCTTTCTTGATAACAATGAATACCGGGGGGCCATTAAGTACCTGGAGGCAGTTTCGGGCAGGGATGAGGACAAGCTTAAGGGCGCAAGGCTTAACATTTGCTATCACGAAAGCGTTCCTTTTATTGAGGAGTCCAGCAACGTTATCATATGCAAGGTCCTTTACAGAAAGGCTATAGGCACGGACGGTTTTGTGGATGAGACGATCCGTGACGAATTCTATAAAGGCGATAACAGGCACATCATATATGTTGGGGAAATAATAAAGGTATTGGTAAGATAAAAAAGTCTTTTCTTATGAGGAACATATGAGAGGCATTAAACTTAGGAATATCTTTGTAAGTTTCTTTTCTATTGCAGCTGTTCTTATGAGCGTTGTCTGCGGCCCGGCCCGGGAGGGTACGAGCCGCTGTTTTGCTGCGCAGGAAGAAAAACCCGAAAGCCCTTCTTTAGAGGCTGATCGAAAGGTGATACTTTCGGAGGACGAGCATACCACCATCAGGATCGCAACCTGGTACGATGAATATAACTTGCAGCATCTTAAGGCCTATCTGGCCGAAGAATTTCCAAATTACGATTTTGAATTTGTATTTATAGGCAAGAGCAATTATGAGCCGATCATGGACGATCAGCTCTCTTTTAAGGGCGCTCCGGACATTCTCTACGTGGATCAGGAGATGACAAGAAAGCATGCGATCACAGGCTATTTTGCCGATGTTACGGAGGAGGCGCAGCAGTTTTCCCCCGAGGCTAAGGTAAAGTTTGGCTATGGAAACAGAGTATATGCCGTCCCCAACACGTCACAGTATCTCTGTATCTTTTATAACAAAAAGGTATTTGAGAGATTTGACCTCAATATTCCCACTGACATGGATTCCTTTATCTCCGTGTGTGACTACATAAGACTGGTAAAAGGAATGAAGCCCTTAAGTGTCAGTCTCAGAAATATGTATGATGTAAGCGACCTTTTCCTGGGGGTTATCGCCTCTAACTACCTGACAACCGACAGAGGTGAGGGATTTGGGGGAAGGCTCCAGTACGGAAGGACCACATTTACCAACGAATTCAGCGATTATCTTGACGACTGGAATAAGCTTATTGCCCATAATGTCCTAAACAAAAAGATGTACACCCTGGATAAGCAAAATGCGATCGAGGAGTTTGCAGGTGAGGAATGTGCCATGATATGCGGAGGCCCTGATACCTTCAACGCCATCACCAGAATAAATCCGGACATAGAGATCGGGACCATGCCGTTTTTTGGCAGCCGAGGCAAGAAGAAAGCCATCATAGGTGGCTGCGATTGCGGGTTTGCTGTGAATAAGAACTCAAATTATCTGGATCAGGCAAAAGAGGTGGTGGCAGCCCTTGGCAGTTTTTCGGGGCAGATGGCGCTGTGGAAGGACAGACCCGGAAGTCAGACGTATCTTAAGGATACCGCATTCGTAAATGACGATGCTTTTGGCGGGATAGAGGAGATGATAGTTTCCGGGCAGTGTTTTACCCCCTGGATGGACTGGGGAGATGATCTTAACAGAGAACCGAGAAGGCGACTGGGAATAGAGCTTCAGAAAGCGTTATTGGGAGAACAGCCGGTTAAGGCTGCTCTAAAGTCTGTAGATATCGTTGTGGAGGAGATTTTGGGACAAGGCTGAGAGGTGCACACATGAAAGTTCTGGAGAGGACACGAAACCTGGATTCCATAAAAGCAAGGTTGATTGCAACCTTTGCGATACTGATCATAGTTCCCATCATGATCCTGGGAAGCTACTCCTATTTTGTGGCCAGGGGTAATCTCATTGAGCAGACCGAGATTGCCATGAAAGGGAATACAGAGGTTATTGCCTATGGAATCGAGAATAATGTCAAAAGAGAGAATGATGTTGTAAAGTTCTTTTCCTACGAGGATACCTTGAGAAGGACCCTTGAAAGGGTGAAGGTGGATCCCTATTCACTTACGGAGGAGCTTAATAACAACATTGAGCCTCTCATATGGTATTACCTTAGCAGCGATACAAACATTGAATCCATCACCTTCTACTCGGATCTTCTGGAAGTGCCTCACATGGGCGATTTTCTTATGCAACCGGTGACGGAGAGGGAAAAAGCCTGGTATGAGTTTACCGGACAGGAATACGGAATAACCTGGATGGTGGATGACGAAGGCGGTGTTTATGCCATCAAGGCCCTGCTTGATTCGGGAACTTCTTCAAAAAGAATTGGAATGATCTCTCTTAAGGTAAAGAGCGATCCATTCTTTTCCATTGCAAATCAGACCAGCTATCTTAACAACGGAATGCTTATCCTTAATGAGAGTGGAAATATCATCACCCAGAGGCATATAGACAATACCGATCTGGAGGAGGAGATACTTCAGGGGATATCCATTGAAGCTAATTCGGCTTTTGAAGTAAACCGTGATTATTTCATTTCCAAATCGGAAAAGATAGTTAACGGATGGATACTGTATTACTACATTGACAGATCAGAGATCACGGCTGACGTGTTCAGAATCCTGATATCAGTCCTTGTTATAGCGGGAGTTCTTTTCCTTGTGGCGCTCTTTATCGGAACCTTCTATGCGGAGAGGCTCTCAAGAAGAATCGCCGGGATCAACAGCATGGCCAATAAGATCAAGAACGGATACTTTGGCGTTGAAGATCTTGACAAGGGAGCGGATGAGATTGGTCAGTTGTCCACTTCCATGAAAGAGATGGCAGATACCTTAAGCGATATGGTGCTGGAAATTGACAGGATGAACAAGGAGCAGCTCAAGATTAAGGATAATGATATTCATTACAGAGAGTGGCTCTTTGATTTCGTGGTTGAAAAAAACAATGATATCCTCGCGGTGGTCAACGAGGGCAGCTTTGAGGCAAGCTTCATAACTGCCAATGCAGAGGCTGTACTTGGAATCCCCATCAGCAGGCTTAAGAAAGACGTGAGGAGTCTTGTAGAAGCCCAGAGAAGCGGCGAGGACAGAAGACTTGATGAGATCATAGAAACAGCCATGAAAACGGGGGATGCTCAGTTTATTGATGAGCTGAGGCTTAAAAACGTTAAGTCAGGGGAGCACCTGTACTACCGCGGCGCTGTTGTATGTACCATTGATGACGGTGGTAAAAGGATGGCGCTGGCTTTCTATGACAGGACCCAGGAGATAAGGCGAAATCATACTCTACAGGAAGCGTTGAATGCGGCAGAGACGGCCAATAAGGCAAAGACAAGCTTTTTGGCCAATATGTCCCATGACTTCAGAACACCTATGAACGCTATCACGGGATTTAACCTTCTTATAGACAAGCATGCCGATGAGCCTGAAAAAGTCAGGGAATACACCCATAAGATAGGTCTTGCATCCCATAACCTTCTGGCGCTTCTTAACGATGTTCTCGACATGAGCAAGATAGAGAGCGGCAAGACCACCCTTGATATCAAGGAAATGGCAATGGGGCTTTTGCTGGAGGAGATCAACTCTGTTATCAGCTTCCAGGCCAAGGCCAAGAACCAGGAGTATATCATCAGAGCGGATACTTTGGTACACGATCTGTTTATGGGAGATAAGCAGAGGATCAATGAGATCCTGATGAATATTCTCGGAAATGCTGTCAAGTACACACCGGAAGGCGGAAGGATCGAATTTTCCATAGATGAGTCAGAGACCTCTTCGGAGGGCTATAACAATCTTAAGTTCACCATCAAGGATAACGGTATAGGCATGAATCCCGAGTACAAGGACAGGATCTTCGATGCCTTCTCCAGAGAAGACAAGGGCGCCACAAAGACAATTCAGGGAACAGGACTTGGAATGGCGATCACAAAGAGCCTTGTAGAGCTCATGGGTGGAACGATCCGCGTGGATTCCGAGGAAGGCAAGGGCTCTACCTTCACCGTCAATCTCAGACTCCAGGTGGTGAAGGATGATGATCTTGATATCTGGAAGGCACACGGGATCAGAAGCTTCCTTGGAATAAACAAGAGCAATGAGGAGAATGTTTTCTTTAAGAGTAAGATGGAAGCCGCCTCTCTTGAGGGAGTCACAGCTACAGGTGGTATTGAAGCGCTGGCCATGATCGATGCACGGGCTCTTCAGGATAAGTTCTTTGACTTTATAGTTATTGATGAAACCATAGATGACATGACGATAGCCCAGCTTGTAAGACAGATCCGGGCCAAAGACAAGAACCATAACAGTATCATAGCGGTAGCGACCACAAATCCCGAGAAGATGGAGGAGGAACTTAAGGATACCGGTTACAGCGGCATCATGTTAAAGCCGGTTCTGGACTATACCATCAAGCAGCTTCTTAATGAGCTTACCTCCAGAAATGAGGACAAGAATGCTCCGGTGGAGAATCCCTTGGAAGGGCTTACTTTCCTTGCTGCCGAGGACAACGATATAAATGCGGACATACTCACGGAGCTGATGAGCATGGAAGGAGCCACAGTAAACAGAGCCTGCAACGGCCAGGAAGTGGTTGAAATGTTCAAGGCCGCCAATGAAGGTGATTACGACATGATCCTTATGGATATTCAGATGCCGATAATGAACGGCTACGAAGCGGCTGCCGCTATAAGGGCTCTTGACTCTGAATGGGCCAGAAGGATCCCTATCATAGCCATGACAGCCAACGCCTATGCGGATGATGTACAGCAAGCCTTTGATGCCGGCATGAACGCCCATGTCACCAAGCCTATAGATATCAAGGTGATGGAGAAGACCATTTTGGAATTTAAATAATTATTATCGAGAGGAGAAGAATCACTTATGAAAGGTATCAGGAAAGTTACAGACGGAATTTACTGGATAGGAGGAAGCGACAGACGCCTGGAAAGGTTTGAGAATATCTTTCCCATTCCCGAGGGAGTGTCCTATAACAGCTATTTTATAGACGATGAGAAGACCGCGGTGTTTGATACGGCAGATATATCTGTGGCAGATCAGTACCTGGAGAATCTGGGGGAAGCTCTTTCGGGAAAAAAGCTGGATTACCTGGTTGTGCTTCATATGGAACCGGATCATTGCTCACAGATCGCCAATGTGGCAGCTCTTTTCCCTGAGGTTACGGTTGTGGGCAGTAAGCAGACCTTTACCTTTATGGAGCAGTTCTTCCCTGAGGCCGCGGGCTTTAAGAGGCTTGAGGTTAAGGAAGGTGATACCCTTTCCACGGGAAAACATACCTTTAAGTTTGTGGCTGCGCCCATGGTACACTGGCCTGAGGTTTTATTTGCCTATGATGAAGCTTCAAAGGCTCTTTTGTCGGCAGATGCCTTTGGAACCTTCGGAGCGCTGGATGGCGGGCTTTTTGCGGATGAGTACGACTTTGAGAAAGATTTTCTCCCCTCCGCAAGGAGATACTATGCCAATATCGTCGGAAAGTACGGCGTCCAGGTGCAGGCAGTCCTCAAGAAGGCTGCAGGCCTTGATATCGGCATGATACTGCCCCTTCACGGCCCGGTGTGGAGAAAGGATCTGGCGTGGTTTCTGGACAAATATAATAAATGGAGCACCTATGAATTTGAATCGGATGATGCTATAGTAGTATACGGTAGTCTTTACGGCCACACCGCCAGCGCTGCTGAGGCAGTTGCGGCGTCTCTTCGGAGCAAGAGTGGAGGAAACGTACGTGTTTATGATGTTTCCGGCACCGATGTATCCTATCTTATCGGAGAAGTGTGGCGCTGCCGCAAAATTGTTCTGATATGCCCCACCTACAACAACGGCATTTATACCCCTATGGAGAATTTCCTTTCCGATATGGCAGCTCTTGGGGTACAGAACAGAGTATTTGCTCTGGGGCAGAACGGAACATGGGCTCCGGTAACGGTTAAGCTCATGACTGATAAGCTGTCACAGCTCAAGAATGTAACCATTCTGGAAGAGACTTTGACAATAAAGAGTGCGCTCCATGCTTCGGATGAGAATGCACTTAACATTTTTGCCGATGCCATAGTTAAGGCTTAAGCGAAATAATGTGGAGGTAGTTTAGAATGAAGAGTGTTATGAAAAGAGTCATCGCAGGATTCATGGCAGCTGCTACCGTAGTCGTTGCTTCTTTCGGCGCAGGAGAATTTACCGGGCACCGGGGAGAAGTTGCAGAGGCAGCAGGAAGACCTGTAAGCATCAATTCCTGTGTGATCTCCGGGGGAAATGTTGTGGTCAATGTTTCGGCATCATCGGTTCCCGGATCCTCTGACGGACAGTACTATCTGTATTCGGATGAGGTTTATCAGGACGGGTGTGTTGGTACTGTCGTGGCAACAGCGCCTGTATCGGCAAATGCCACCTTTACTTTTCCGCTGGGTTACTACGGCGCAGGATCTAACCTTAGCAAGAAGTTCCTGGTTGCGGTTAAGAGCGGCGGATCAATGATCCAGGTCAGTGATGAGCACTACATCACAAATCCCGAGGCGATTGCCACTCAGACAAAGCCAAGGAATGACCACGGCATGAAGGGGATCCTTCCCAACAGTACTGATGTTGCAACTTTCAAGGATCTTGGTATTGCTCAGATCGTATATAACCTTTACATGGGAGATATTGTGGGACCTGCTCCGGATCCCTCACAGACCATCGGATTTAACTACAACGGAGTGGATTATCAGTTCAACGGTGCCGCTCTTGCACAGTATGACGGCTTTGTTCGCTGGTGCACAGCCAATAATTTCCAGCTTACAATGACAGTCCTTAACAACAAGACAGCAGCAGGAGCGGATCTTATCCACCCTCTTTCAAGGGATGCTCATGTCTGTCCCGGATATGCCATGAATACCAAGGAGGACGGCGGTACGCAGCACCTTAAGGCCATCGCAGCTTTCCTGGCTCAGAGATATTCCGGCGCCTACGGCGTTGTAGACAACTGGGTAGTTGGCAATGAGGTTAACGCAAGGACAGAGTGGTATTACATGAACTCGACCAACATTGAGCTCAATGTAAGCGAGTATGTTAAGGCCTTCCGTATCTTCTACAACGAGATAAAGGCTGTCAATGCAAATGCCCGCATCTATACCTCTTTTGACCAGGAATGGCAGAGGAAATCCAATCCCGGATGCTTCCTTTCCAAGGACTATCTGGACAGATTCAATTACTACATGGTAAGAGAGGGTAATGTTGACTGGTCACTTTCGGTTCACCCCTATAACGCACCTTTGTTTGACCCTTACGCATGGAAGCAGCAGGCACAGTACGTGAACACAACCCTGGCGACTCCTTATATCACCATGGAGAACATCTATATCCTTACGGATTATATGTGCCAGCCTTCGTTCCTTAGTCCCAGCGGCGCGGTAAGGCAGATCTCCCTTTCAGAGATCGGCTACACCTCAAGCTTTGGGGAGGATGCTCAGGCTGCGTCCATCACCTACGCATACACAATGGCAGAGAACAATCCCTACATCACAAGCTTCATTCTCTTTAGAGAGACCGATGATGCTCATGAGATGGAGAGTCATATAGCTCAGGGACTTAAGAACCTGGACGGCAGCAAGAAGATGTCCTACGATTTCTACAAGAATCTGGGAACAGCAAATGCGGCCCCCTATAAGGCAAAGGCCTCCGAGATAATCGGCCAGAATGTAGATGCACTTGTAACAACCAGGACCTTCCTCTCCAGAAACGGATGGTTCCTGAACGATTGATGGGAAACGGTATGAAAAGAGATAAAGAACTGGAGACACTTCAGAAGATAACAAATATGCAAAAAGACCTGTTGGGGAGCCTGTATGGGGATTTCTTTACAGGAACAGGTACTACAGGAAGCGGAAGTTCTGCAGGCAGCAGTCCGGCCGGCAGCGCCGGCAGCGGGGTTAATCCGCCGCCGGCAGGACAGACCGGAGCAGGCTCTATGGGACCGGGAGCAGGAGCTCTTGATAAAGACCCCGTGAAGGATGCCAACGAAGCCTTAAGGGAGGCACAGGCTCTTTTCGCTGCGGATGCCAATCTTAAGCCCAAAGAGGAAGAGAAGCCCAAGGAGCCGGAAGAGGATCCCATGGAAGCCCTGGATAAGCTCATCGGCCTTACCACTATCAAGGCAGATGTAAAAGAGCTGACGGCTTTCGTCAAGGTTCAGAAGGCCAGAAAGGAACAGGGACTGAAATCCGTTCCCGTATCACTTCATCTGGTATTTACCGGAAACCCCGGAACAGGAAAGACTACAGTAGCAAGGATAATTGCTCAGATATATAAGCAGATTGGTGTATTGTCCAAGGGACAGCTCATAGAAGTTGACAGATCCGGCCTGGTAGCAGGCTATGTCGGACAGACAGCCCTCAAGACCCAGGAGCAGATCGCCAAGGCAAAGGGCGGCGTGCTGTTTATTGATGAGGCCTATGCTCTTGCCCAGAAGGACGATGCCTTCGGACAGGAGGCCATTGATACCATCCTCAAGGCCATGGAGGACAACAGAGACGACTTTGTTGTTATCGTGGCAGGCTACACAGAGCCCATGAGGAAGTTCATCGAGAGCAACCCGGGACTGAAGTCCAGATTCAACAAGTATATTGAGTTCCCGGACTACAATATCGACGAGCTGCAGCAGATCTTTGAGATGAACTGCAAGAAGTATGATTATATTGTGGCAGAAGACGTGATGCGCCAGGTAAGGGCGCTTATCACCGCCAGAAAGATAGAGAACATCGACAACTTCGCCAACGCCAGAGAGGTGAGAAACCTCTTCGAGGAGATCATCACCAATCAGGCCCGCAGGATTGCAGGCATTGAGAACCCCACCAATGAGGATATGATGACCATCCTCATGGAGGACCTCAAGGAGGACGTTGAGGAAGTTAAGGTTCCTGAAGCCGGAATGGAAGAGGCCTGCGGCGAAGAGGCAAAGGAAGAGAGCGAAACTTCCGATACCTCCGGGAGCAGCGAAACCACAGCAGAAACCACAGCTGAAACAGAAGAATAATATATTAATAAAAAGCCTGAAGCCAGGGGCAAGCAGATGCTTTGCATTCCCGGCTTCAGGCTGTTTTTAATTGCTCTTACTTTGTATGTATTCCCTGGGGCTGTGGCCGTCAACTTTTTTGAATACCTTGGAAAAATAATAGGCGGATTCAAAGCCAAGGGCATCAGCCACTTCATAGATCTTCATATCGCCGGACAAAAGCATCTGCTTGGCCCGGTCTATTTTTTTGGTATAAACGTATTCGGAGAAGCCTGTCTCGGTGTTCTTCTTAAACAGCACTGAGAGGTAAGCAGGAGAGAGGCCGAAGACTTCGGCGACCTCGTTGAGCTGGAGCTTTCCGTTTAAGTTTTCGTCTATATATTCCTGGATCGCACCGATGAGCTTGTCCTTGCCGGAGCGGCGGTTGCTGCCGACGATGTGGCTAAAGAGCCTTACAGGCTGTGTGTCATCGGCCTGCTGCTGGGCGGTCTTTGCTTCGTCGAAGGAGACTGCAATGTCCATGGGAGTGGAAACAGCAGAGCCTATGCCGAAGGTCAGGGTTGTCTTAAAGTAGCTGGTTATCATGGTGCGGGCATTTTCCAGAGCCTCGGTGATAAGGTCCATGGTGCCTGCCACGGGATCGTCCTCCGTGAAATAGAAGATCACTGCGAAGTGCTTAAGGTCGATGGAGACAATGCTGCAGGGAGCGTGGCGGGAGATGATCTCTCTGGCCATGCCGATGCTGGAGTTGTACACATCCAGAGCCTGTGCGGAGTAGGAGTCCTCTCTGGGAGCAGTGGCCGAGCTTATCTGTCCGTAGACCACGATATATCTGTTGTAGTCAAAGGACAGGTTGAGGTCGGCAGCCTGGCTTAAAAGATCTTCTTTGGATGTTATGAGATGATTGAAGAGCTTGAGCATGAACTTCTGCCTGAGATCATCAAGAGAGCTTTGGGCATGAGTGTCTGCGCTGTTGGAAGAAGGCTTTTCCTCATCAACACGGGCAATGGCCTTGTCGATTGCGGCTGAAAGAGTAGCGGGATTAAGTTCTATCTTTACCAGATAATCCACTGCTTCGCACACCAGGGCCTGACGGGCCATTTCAAATTCCTCGTAGGCGGTGAGCATGATGAAGGCAGGAACCGTGCCGTATTTGTTGTGGGACTTATTGAGGAGCTCCAGCCCTGTCATCACAGGCATCCTGATATCTGCGATCACAATATCCGGGGGATCCTCTGAAATGATGTCCCAGGCCTCCTGACCGTTGGAGGCGGTTCCGACTATATCTATTTTGTCTGCGTGATCCTTGGCCAGCATGGTCTTAAGACCAATCTGGACCAGGGGCTCATCATCCACAATTAATAACCTGTACATTAGAGTTCCTCGTTAAAGGGCAGGACAAATCTCATGGTGGTATATTTGTTTTCCTCACTGATTATCCTTATCCCGTATTTGCTGCCATGGGCATATTTTATTCTTTCATTGACGTTGTAGATACCGATCTGCCTGAAGAATTCGGTAGAACTCTGGCTCTCTTTACTCAGAACCTTTTCTATTGCTTCACTGCTCATTCCAACGCCGTTGTCGGTAACATCAATTATAACATTGTTTTCTTCCCGGTAGGTGTGGACCGTTATCAGGCCTGCGCTGCCCTTGGGCTCAATGCCGTGGAAGATGGCATTTTCTATGATGGGCTGAAGGGAAAAGCGGTTGATCCGCTGGGACAGAAGGGCCTCCTCATCGGTTATATACTCCAGATCTATGGTGCCGCCGTAGCGGTATTTCATAATGGTAAAATAGTCATCCACCAGAGAAAACTCATCGGATAGTGGGATCAGTTCCTCGGTGCTCTTTGCTATGTTCTTCATTAGCCTTGAGAGAGCGGTGGACATGTCCGCGATCCCTTCGGAGCCCTGAATGGTGGCCATCCACTTGATGGTATTTAAGGTGTTGTACAAAAAGTGAGGATTTATCTGGGACTGAAGCACCTGATATTCAAGGTCATGCCTGGCTTTCTCATCCTGGAGCCTTGAATCCATCAGCTCTTTTACGTTCTCCGATAGATTGTTGATACCCCGGCCTATCTCACCAAGTTCATTATTCCACTCAATCTTTTCATCCCTGGAAAAATCACCCTGGCCGATCTTATCAAGGCGGCTTATGAGATTCCCTACGGGGCGGGTTATGGTGCGTTGAAGGAAGATGCTCAGCACAACGCCCGCCAGCAGTATCACCAGGAAAAATCCCAGGATGAGAAGCCCGAAAGACCGAAGCCTGCCTTCAAGGGCTGTTCTTGAGGGGAGATAGGACAGGGTCCATCCGGTGTCGGGAAGCACATAGGAAATCGCTTCCGGGGGGACACTGTCTCTTTTCAGCTGCCCGGAGACATACCGGTAGCTTATCCCCCGGTCAAAAGAGATATAGAGAGCATCATCTTCTGTGAGGACGAAACTCTTTAAAGAATCTGTGATGACCGATACGGGAATGTCTATATAGAGCCAGCCGATAGTGGCCTGTGAGGATGAACTGTAGATGGGTCTTACAATGGGGAGGAGTCTTGGCTTTCCGGTCCGGCTTAAGGGATTGTTGTAGATTCCCGTCCATTTAAAGGAAGGAGCGGTTATAAGATCCTCGAAGAACTCGCAGTCCATGATGGTTATGGGAACATCCACCACCGACTGGGAATCTCCCACGGAGATGGTCTGAAGGAACTGACTGCCTGTGGGAGTTGAGATGACGACCCTGTCTATGGAATTTCTTACACCTATTATATTGAATTCGTTGGTAAGGTGATTCCAGGCGGATACCGAGAGCTTTCGGCCGGTTTGAACATCTGTAGCATAGGCCTTGTCCACGGTCCTTAGATAATTGCTGATGGTGCTGTCAAGGCATATCCAGTTGGAAAAGGTCAGGATCTTGTTGATATCGGAATCGAGGGTGTTTCCAAGAACATGGATATTTGTAAGGGCAGCCTGCTGCTGGTTCTCTTTCAGATACCTTACGGAAAGGACCAGGCTGACGGTGGCAACACCAAGGGCGATGACCAGGGCAAAACCCACAGCCCAGAGAACTATTTTATTACGGATAGAGTGCTTCTTTGTCTGCATAGGTATATATTAGAGCAGGGGGAAACATAAGAAAATACAATTTTATATAAAAAAATTGCATTTTTTTGTTAACAAGAGTTAAAGAAAGTACATTCAATCAAATATAAAGAAAATATAAACTGTTCTCATAACAAACATACCGCAACGCGGTTCTACAAAGAGGGAGGTTACACATGAAAAAGAGATTCTTAAGCTCTTTGCTTGCCATGACCATGGTTGTAGCAAGTATCACAGCATGCGGAAGCGCTGCAGAGCAGGCACCCGCAGCAGAAGTTCAGACAGAAACACAGACAGAGGCTGCTCCTGCAGCTGAGCCAGCACAGACAGAAGCACCTGCAGCAGAAGAGACAGCATCCGATGAGCCTGTAACACTTAAGTGGGCACTTTGGGATGTATCAAGCACAGTATATTATCAGCCTCTTATCGATGCTTACACAGCAGCACACCCCAACGTAACAATTGAGATGGTTGATCTTGGATCAACAGATTACAGCACAGTTCTCGGCACACAGCTCTCAGGAGCAGGCTCTGACTTCGATGTTGTAACAATCAAGGATGTTCCCGGATACGTATCACTGGTAAACAAGGGCGTTCTCGAGCCCCTCAATGATCGTATCGCTGCTGACGGCGTAGATCTTTCACTCTACAACGGCGTTACAGATCAGGTGACCATCGACGGAAACCTCTATGAGCTTCCTTTCAGATCAGACATCTGGGTTCTTTTCTACAACAAGGACATCTTTGATAAGGCCGGCGTAGATTATCCCACAAACGACATGACCTGGGAGCAGTATGACGCCCTTGCAAGAAGCGTTACAGATACAACACCCGGTGCTGAGATTTACGGATCACACTACCACACATGGAGATCAACGATCCAGCTCGACGGTATCCTTGATGGCAAGCACACCATCGTTGACGGCGAGTATGACTTCACAAAGCCTTACTACGAGATGGTTCTTAATCAGCAGAAGGATGGTGTCTGCATGGACTACGCAACACTTAAGACACAGGGACTTCACTATTCAGCAGCATTTGCTCAGGGCAACGTAGCTACAATGAACATGGGATCATGGTTCATCGCAACTCTTATCCAGAAGATCAAGGACGGCGAATACACAGACTGCACAAACTGGGGCATTGTTAAGTATCCTCATGCTGACGGCGTTGAGGCAGGTTCCACACTTTCAACAATCACAGCTCTTGCAGTTCCCACATCAGCTCCCAACAAGGATGCAGCATGGGATTTCGTTAAGTTCGTAAGCGGCGCTGAAGGTGCGGAGGTTATGGCTTCCACAGGTAACATCCCTGCCATGACCAACAAGACCATCGTTGACATCATTGCATCAATGGACGGCTTCCCTACAGACGATGCTTCCAAGGAAGCTCTCATCACAAGCCACACTTATCTTGAGATGCCCGCCAACGATAAGTCTTCTGAGATCGAGACAGTTCTCAACGAGCAGCATGACCTCATCATGAACGAGGAAGTAAGTGTTGACGATGGGATCGCAGCAATGAACGAAGGCGTTCAGGCTGTACTTGCTCAGTAATAATCAGGTTAAGTAAGAAACAAACGGAGCACTTGAATATCAAGATCGCTTGAGTTCAAGTGCTCTTTTTGGGAAAAAAGCTATCGAAGAAAATGAGGAAATACGCATGGCTGCAGAACTGACTGCTATGGAAAAAAATATGAGAAGGCGCCAGAGGAAGAGAAACCTTGTGGCATATTCCTTCATCGCTCCCAACTTCATAGGATTTGCGATCTTTACCCTGGGCCCCATTGTTCTGGCCCTGCTCATGTCCTTCGCTGAGTGGGACGGAAGCAACGCAATGAAGTTTGTGGGATTAAACAACTTCGCACAGATCTTTTCAGATGACAGATTCACCTCTGCTCTGAAAAACACCATTATCTACAGTATCTTCACGGTGCCGATAACTCTGGTTATGGCTCTGGCACTGGCAATCCTTCTGAATCAGAAGATAAGGGGAACCAACTTCTTCAGGACAGTTGCATTCTTTCCTTACGTTGCATCTCTGGTGGCTGTTGCCGCCGTATGGAACATGCTGTTCACACCGGCCAAGGGCGGTATCGTGAACCAGCTTCTTATGAATGTGCTCCATGTAGCTCCTCTTAAGTGGGCAGCTTCATCAAGCACCGTAATGTTGACAATTATCATGTTCTCTGTCTGGAAGAACATGGGCTACTATATGGTTATTTATCTGGCGGGACTTCAGGGAATAAGCGAAGACCTCTACGAGGCGGCGTCTCTTGACGGAGCCAATGCCTGGCAGAAGTTCAGGCATATTACCGTTCCTCAGCTTAAGCCCACCACATTTTTTGTAACGATCATGCTTACCATCAACTGCTTCAAGGTATACGACATAGTTTACATGCTGGCCGGCGGCTCCAACGGTGTGGTAAACAAGAGCGCCATCGTTCTGGTTTATTATATCTACGAAGAGGCCTTCAGAAACTGGAAGCTGGGCAGAGCGTCCGCATCGGCACTGGTTCTTTTCGCCATAGTACTTGTTGTTACCCTCATCCAGTTCAGGGGTGAGAAAAATTATGCCAACGACTGATGGGGAGGATTAAGAAAGTGAAGAGCAAAAAGACCAACAGAATCATAGGACAGACAATAGTCTATGTGCTGCTCATCCTCCTGGCACTTTTAATGCTTGTGCCCTTCGTATGGATGATATCGGCATCATTGAAATTCAACAAAGATGTATTCGTGATCCCCTTCGAGTGGATCCCCAAGGCCCCCAGATGGCAGAACTACATCGACATATGGACAAAGATACCTCTTGCAAAATTTACCCTTAACACTGCCAAGCTGACTGTAATAGTAACGCTTTTGCAGCTCCTGACATCCAGCTTTGCGGCTTATGCCTTTGCCAAGTTGGAGTTTAAGGGAAGGAACCTTTTGTTTCTTGCGTATGTGGCAACCATCGCGGTTCCCTGGCAGGTGTACATGGTTCCACAGTTCATGTTCATGAGGAGCCTTCACCTTGCGGACACCCACCTTGCCATCATCATCCTTCAGGCTTTTTCAGCCTTCGGAGTGTTCCTTATGAGGCAGTTTTACGAGGGTATCCCGGATTCCCTGTGTGAGGCGGCCAGGATAGACGGAATGAGCGAGTACGAGATCTACGCCAAGATCATGCTTCCCCTTTCAAAGCCCGCCCTTTCCACCCTGATCATTTTCACCTTCGTTAATACCTGGAACGACTTTTTGGGCCCCCTTATCTACCTCACAACAGAGTCCAAGAAGACACTGCAGATAGGGCTTAAGATGTTTATTTCACAGTACTCTGCTGAATACGGACTTATCATGGCAGCATCTGTGCTATCATTAATACCGGTATTTATTGTGTTCATTTCACTTCAGAAGTACTTTGTTGCAGGTATCACTGCCGGTTCGGTAAAGGGATGACAATGGGAAAAGAAATATCACACAGACATACGGTTACGGAATACTTACAGAAAACGCGCTACTTGTGCGCGTTTTCTTTGTGTCCCGATATAGAAGACAGGAAGGCCTATGAGAATCTTCCGGAGGATCTAAGGCAAAAATTGATCAAACGGGGAGAAGGCGCAGCGGATGAGCCATGGTCACAGATTCTTTTGTCCGATTACCTTGAATTCTCAAAAAACGGAAACCGCTCCCGGTTTGAGGAACTGTATTTCTCAAGAAGAAGGAAGCTGAATGCCCTTATCATGGCCCAGCTTGCCGAGGGGGGAGACAGGTTTCTTGAGGATATCCTTGACGGAATATATCTTATCCTTCAGGAGTTTTCCTGGTGTCTTCCTGCCCATAACACCCATGTGAGGAATTCAAAGCAGCAGGAGTTTCCGGACACCGAGCATCCCATAATAGACCTTTTTGCTGCAGAGACCGGAGCCCTTCTTGCGGTGGCTGAATATGTGCTTCGTCCTCTCTTTGATAAAAGAGATCCCGCAATAAGCAGGATGATTAACACAGAGCTCAAGGAGAGGATTTTTACCCCCTATACCACCGAGCACTTCTGGTGGATGGGAGACGGCCTTCAGCCCATGTGCAACTGGACACCCTGGTGCACCCAGAATATTCTTCTATGTGCATTTACAAGGCCGGAGCTTTATATGGACGGGGAGACCCTGAAGGAGTATCTGAAATGTGCAGCGCTTTCACTGGATTTTTTCCTGGATGAATACGGAGATGACGGGGCCTGCAACGAGGGGGCTCAGTACTATTCCCATGCGGGACTGTGTCTTTTTGGGGCGCTCTATATCATGAATGATGTCCTTGAAGGCGGAGGGTTTGAAGAGATATTTAAGGAGCCGCTTATAAGGAATATTGCGAACTACATAGTGAAGATGAATGTTTCGGATAACATCTACATCAACTTCGCTGATTGCGCCGCCTTGTGTCCAAGGAGGAGCGCAAGGGAGTTTCTGTTTGGCATGCTGTGCGGGGATGAGATCCTTGCATCTTTTGCCGCGGAGGACTTTCGAAGGGGTGAGGAGGATGACAGGCTGATCACCGGGGAGATAAATCTCTTTTACCATATCCTTCAAGCCTTGAATTATAAGGAAATGAAGGAGTTTCCTAAGAGCGATGTCCTGTGTCCCGATGTGTTTTTTGAGAGCACGGGACTTATGGTGGCAAGGGATGAAAGCTTTGTTCTTGCCGCAAAAGCCGGAAATAACGGAGACAGTCACAACCACAATGACGTTGGCTCTTTTACCCTGTATAAAAACGGAAAGCCTCTGATAATAGACCTGGGGGTTGGGACCTACACCAGGGAGACTTTCAGCGAGAGAAGATATGAGATATGGACCATGAGATCCGACTATCACAATGTTCCGACCTTCGGAAAAGAGGAGCCCATTCTCCAAAAGCCCGGGAAGGAGTTTGGTGCGTCCGGGGTCAGATGTTTTCTTGGTAAAAAAGAGGACGGAAATGAAATAAGTTCACTACAAATGGATATAGCCGGTGCCTATAATGATGAGAGGATAGAAAGCTACACCAGAGAAGTTTCTCTTATCAAGGGAAAAGAGATATGGGTGAGGGACCGGTATAAAGGCGATGCGGAGTGCAAACTTACGCTGATGACCTATGAGAAACCGGAAATTTGCGAGGAGCCCTTGGGCGGCTCTTGCCGTGTGAAGATCGGTGAGCTTTCGAAGATCGACCTGACAGGAATATATAAGGTGGAGATCGAGCCCTGCCCAATTGAAGACGTAAGACTTTGTATCTCCTGGAAGCACGAGGTTTACAGGATCCGTGTGTATATGGGGGATTCAAAAGAGGTAAGCATCAGGATAAGCTAAGGTGAAAGGGCCGGGTATTTGGAAAGAGCAAAAGGAAGAGAGGGGAAACAGAATGAGACAGCTAAGCGCAGAGGAGAAGAAATGGGTCGAGGAGACCCTTAAAAAGATCAGAGAGAAAATGATTGTCGTTGTGAACAGGAACAGGGGCATCATCCCCTACACCACAGTTGATGGGCACTTTGATGACAAGAGTAAGGAGGATCCCTGCTGGTGGACCAACGGCTTTTGGGGCGGCATAATGTGGCAGCTCTATGTTCTTACCGGCAGCGAGATGTTCCGTCAGGAAGCCATCGGAGTGGAGGAGAAGCTTGACTTCAACCTTATGAATAGCCGGGGACTTGATCACGACAACGGATTTAAGTGGCTACCGACTTCGGTTGTCAGATACAAAAGGGAGAGAAACAAGGAGTCTTTGAACCGGGCGCTGCTGGCGGCCAACAACATGGCCGGAAGGTTCAACATTGCCGGCAACTTCATACGAGCCTGGAACAACTGGGATGACGTGGACAGAAGAGGTTTTGCCATCATTGACTGCATGATGAACCTGCCTCTTTTGTACTGGGCTTCAGAGGAGACCACAGACCCGAGATTCAGACTTATCGCCATGGCTCATGCGGACGTTGCAAGGCAGACCTTCGTCAGAGAGGACGGCTCTGTCAACCACATCGTGGTATTTGATCCCTTTACGGGAGATGTGCTTGGAAGCCTGGGAGGTCAGGGATACGGCGAAGGATCTTCCTGGACCAGAGGCCAGAGCTGGGGAATCTACGGATTTGCGCTGTCCTACCATTACACCGGGGAAAAGAGATTTCTCGATACATCAAAGAAGATCGCTGATTATGTGCTTTCGGCAATCCCCGAAAACTATCTTGTCCCTATTGACTACAGGCAGCCAAAGGATGTTGACCTTGAAGATTCAACGGCAGCAGCCATCACGGCCTCGGGGCTTATTGAGCTGGCAACCCAGCTTCCCGACGATGCAGACAAGTATCTTGATGCGGCATTAAAGCTCCTTATGACGCTGGATGAAAAGCGCTGCAGCTGGAGCATGGATACCGACAACATCCTTAACAATTGTGCGGTGGATTATCACGGCGATGGCCACAACATGTCCATTATATACGGAGACTATTATTTCATAGAAGCCGTTATGTCCCTGGCGGGGAAGGCTCTTAGAATATTCTGATCATCTATTATTGGGAGAGAAAAATGGTATTTACACCAAATAGCACGGATTATGAACTTAGCCCTTATACGGGGCTTACTTACGACAGCTGGGTGGAAGCTGCGAAATATCTTTTGACCGGAGTATTTGATAACCTGAGTTCCATAGAAGCCCCGGTGGTGATGCCAAGATATGAGAAGGATATAACCTATCCTCAGCCGGATCACCCAATGTGGCGGTTTAAGGCGGAGATCTTCGAGGGTCTGGCAAGGTCTTTCTTTATCGCTGCGCCCCTTTTGCATATAGAGCCGGAGCTTACCTTAAACGGCATAAATGTCAGGGACTACTACGCCAAACAGGTCCTGTGTGCGGTGACCCCAGGTGAGGCGAATTATGTCCTTAACTATACGGATATGAAAAAGGCGGATACTTCGGGAAATCTTTTCCCTGCCTATCAGCAGACGGTGGAAACTGCAGCCCTTGTAATCTGCCTGTGGCTCTCAAAGGAAGAAATCTGGGACAGATACAGCAAAGAGGAAAAGGACAGGATCGCTGCGTTTCTTTCGGACTTTGCCCACGCCAACACAGTGCCTCAGAACTGGAGGCTTTTTAACATGCTGGATCTGGCCTTCCTTCACATGAACGGCTACGAGATTGACGAGGATATCATGAGGGATCATGCACAGGTCATCCTGAATTACTACGTGGGAGACGGGTGGTACCGGGACGGACACTCCTTTGACTATTACTCCTGTTGGGCCTTCAACATGTACACCGGTATCTGGAATAACTGGTATGGCTATAAAAAAGAGCCGTATATTGCGGCAAGGTTTGAGGAGAACTCCGGTGAGCTTATGAAGACCTATCCCTATTTCTTTGACAGGGACGGGTTTACAAATATGTGGGGCAGGAGCGGGATATACAGAAACGCTGCCACAAGTGCCTTTGACGGGAATCTGATGATGAATAAGTCTTCTGTGGATCCGGGGTTGGCTAGAAGGATCTGCTCAGGTTCGCTTTTACAGTTTTTTACAAGAGACGATTTTTTGTGGGAGGGAGTGCCGACTCTTGGCTTTTACGGGCCCTTCGCCCCGCAGCTTCAAAGCTACTCCTGCGCCGAGTCGCCTTTCTGGCTGGCGAAGGCTCTTTTGTGCCTGCATCTTCCAAAGGATCATCCCTTCTGGACCGCAAAAGAAAGCGGCGGGATGTGGGAGGAGCTTAAGAAGAATGAGACCAGGGAGTGGGTGCTTGACGGGCCGGGACTTTGTATGGCCAACCACGAGGCCAATGGGATTACGGAGCTTCGAACAGGCAAGATAGTGAAGAATACAAACGACCTTCATGGAATGAACAATTATTCCAAGCTGGTCTACAATACCAAATTCCCCTGGGAGGCCACGGTATCACGGGAGGTGGAGTCGCAGCAGTATGTAATAAGATACACCGACGAGGACGTGGTGCTTCGGGGAAATGTCACCTACTGGGCAGGGCAGAAGGATAGTGTGCTCTACAGGAGACAGTTCTTTGACTACGAAATGGAGAGCGAGTGCCACTGGAAGACAGCCATGGACCTGGCTGATCTTGCGGTGCCCTATGGAATATTAAGAGCGGACAAGATAAGGATGTACAGGAGGCCGCTGGAGATCACCCTGGGAGCCTTCGGTTTTCCCGATAATGGAACGGAGGTAACTTTCCTTGAGAAGGATGGCTACAGGGCTGCGGTGCTTAAGGGCCATGACCACACGGGAAAAGAAAAGCAGATGGCCTTTACCGTATTCGACGGCTGGAGCAGCCTGGAGCGGATAGATTCCGAGGGAACAAATCCCGACAGTAAAAAGTCGGTGGTGATATATGCAAAGACAGAGCGGACCAGGCAGTACGGGTACGAGCCTTACTTCCTGATATCACAGGTCATTACCAAGGAGTCTTTGGAGGATTTCACGGAGGATGAGATATTCCCTGTTTCTAAGATAGAATATACTGATCCTCAGGGATGCGGTGGCTACGGCCCTGTGAAGATCTTCCTAAAGAGCGGGGAAGTGCGGACCGTGGATTTCTATGGAATTGAGGGGAGATTTTCGGTGTGAGAGATTTGAGAACTTTGAGAGTTGCAGCGGCTTTTGGGGAGCTGCGGTTTTTAAGGGGCTTTGATGCGTGCGGATTTTTGCAGAGAGGAAGAAAGTTATGAAAATCAGTGTATATAACGATTGGGACCATGTGCCCAAGGCGGAGGCTGTAGGAGAGGATGAGGTTATCCTTGCCTGGGACGGAGAGTACAGAAAGGGCGATATCATTGAGTTTTCCGGGATCAGACCGGGAGAATTCTATGTGGTCAAGGTGGATGCCACCATCGATCCGGCTTTGGTGCTGATAAAGGAGGAGACAGTTCTTTTCACCGTGCCCTTCTATGAGAAAAAAACCAGCTACAATCCGCTTTCCTTTGTGGGAAACCGGCACATTGTGACTATAAGGAAGGCAGCGGACTATGAGGTTTGCAGCTACAGAAACCTTGCCCTTAACCCCTTCGACCAGCACGAATATGCGGGAGTTTATCCCCATGCCAGCGCCAATGTAGAAACCAGAGGGGAAGCGGTTTTTGCCGCACGCAATGCCATTGACGGAGTTAAGGCAACTCTCTCCCACGGAGAGTGGCCCTACGAGTCATGGGGCATAAACCGTCAGGACGATGCGGAGTTCACCCTGGATTTCGGAAGGCGTGTGGACATGGACAAATTGGTCCTATATACCAGAGCGGATTTCCCTCACGATAACTGGTGGGTTAAGGCAACAATTTCTTTTTCCGACGGAAGCACCCAGGTGCTTGAAATGGACAAAAGAGTCCAGGAGCCTCATGTATTCGAAATAAATAAGAGCGGGATAGAGTGGCTTAAGCTGGGAGAGCTGATAAAGGCCGATGACCCCAGCCCCTTCCCAGCACTGACGCAGATAGAGGTCTACGGTAACGAAGCCAAATAATGGTCCCCGGGGACGGCGCCATGGGACTTTTAATGCAGAAAATCAGCAAAATGCGAATAAAAAAGCGGGTCTGGGAAAAATCCCAAACCCGCTTTCTTTCTGAGTCGAGGCGACAGGATTCGAACCTGCGACCTCTGCGTCCCGAACGCAGCGCTCTACCAAACTGAGCCACGCCTCGATGCTTGTAAGCGACATACCGACCAAGCTATTATATGTGAAAATGCTGCCTTTTGCAAGTAAAAAGACAAATGCGTTATTTTGTTAAAAACTGATATTTCTAATTAAAAAAAAGAGGAATAATATAGTTTATAGCGCTTAGCTGCCTTTTAGCTAAGGAAAAGAGGACATGTTGTAATGAAAGATCAACCACTTGAAGAGTATACGGAAGAGGACCTATTAAACCTTTTTAAGGTGACTGTGGACGCCATTGTCATGGTGGACACTGTCACAAATAAGTATCGTTCCATCGCCAGAAGAGGGCTGTTTGTGGATCTTTTGGACGAGACCGGTGATTACAAGGACCTTATTGAGAAGCTGTGGTTTCATATGAGCGATTCTCCGGAAGCCATAACCGATGACTATAAGGCATTTATCAAGTACTACGGACATTTTAACGGCAAGTACAGCAGAAGGATCAAAGTCTTTGCCGGGAAAGAAGGTACGCCCAGGGTTGTACAGATGACGGTTTATCCCATCAAAGAGGCCAATAAGTACGTGTTTGCCATGGATGCACTGGATGATGAGGAGTCTTATGAGGACTTCATGACCACCAGAAAGGTAAAGGCCATTCAGAACACCTATCTGTTCTCTATGTTTGTGGATCTTATAAACGACACCACCAGTAGCATAAGCGTGACGGAGATTTCGGATGATACCGTGAAATCTACCATCAGCTACTCCCAGTGGAGACAGGTTACCGTGAACATGATCTGGCCCGACAGCCAGGAACAGTTCAGGACTTTCACTGATCCTGAATATCTTAAGGAGAACCTTGCTCCCGGAGGCACTATCTCTTTTGACTGCATGATGAAGAACCTGGAGGGCACATTTATCTGGGTTAAACTGCTGTTCACAAGATCCCAGACCGTAAGCGACGAAGACTTTAAGTTTGTCTTTATGGTGCAGGACATCAATGACGATGTAAAAGAGCGTATGGCTACCCTAAAGAAATACGAAGGACTGGTGTTGACCGATCCTCTTACGGGTCTTTTGAACCACGGCGGAATAAAGCGCGAGGCCCAAAAGGCCATTGATGCTTTTAAGCACACCAAGGAGCCTGTTTCACTGATGATGATAGATCTTGACGATTTCAAGAGCGTCAATGATACCCACGGACACTCCGTCGGAGATGCCACCCTGAAGACTCTGGCTGAGGTGCTTAAGCAGTATGTGGCCGGCAGACGGGTCTCTCTGGGACGCTGGGGCGGCGAGGAGTTCGTGCTCATTTTAAAGGGAATGGCTGATGATGAGGCATTCGTCTTTGCGGAAGGCTTAAGAAAAACCATTGCAGAGGCTGATTTTGGCGAAGCCGGGCACATTACCGGATCCATCGGCATCAGCAGACTTACCGAGAAGGACAATTTCGAAGATGCTTTTGACCGTATCGACAAAGCCATGTACTACTCCAAGGAAGCCGGCAAGAACAAAGTTACAATACTGTGAAATGCTAAAAATGGCCCCGGTGGCGGGGCACGGGATTGTTTTGGGGTTACATACAAGCAAAAAGGACATCCGACCGGATGTCCTTTTTTAGAGCGATAGACGGGGCTCGAAGTAATAGCCCGTTTCGAAAACCGCATGGAAAGGAGGTTTTAGGCACTCTCCTCTTCAAAAAAGACCACTTCAAGACCACTTCTCATATTGAGAATTCTAAAAAAGACCACTTCCAAGACCACATATTTTCACTTCTATGAAGTGGCTTGTAAAAGGCTGGAGTGATATTTTATAATACAGTTAGAAGTAACAACCGATATACGTATTGAGGAGGTGAGCGATATGACAGCTACAGCTGAAACACTCCGCAAACTGGATTCACTTAATGAACAAGACTTTAACATGATCGTAAGTCTGATTGATAGACTGAGCGTATCACAGGATACTAATAATGATCTTGAGACATTCAGACAGATTAGAAAGAGGACATCTCAAAATCCAATGACAGAGGACGAAGTCGAGGCAGAGGTTGCTGAAGCCAGGAAGGAGCTTTATGCAACAAATCGTAATTGATACTAATATACTTGTTAATGCCTTGAAATCCCAAAATGATGATGCCAAATCGGTTCTGCTTTTGGAAGATGTTTTCAGAGGAAAGTATGAAATTGGTTTGTCATCTGAGATAGTAAGGGAATACCGGGATGTTTTGCACAGACCGCATTTGAATATCAATCCTGAAGATGCAGATGCTGTAATAGCTCTTGTTGAGAAGCATGGCTATTATATTGAACCAAGGCCATCAACAAATGATTACGTGGAAATGCGCGATGAAAAGGATAGGGTATTCTTTGATGTGGCAAAATGCCTTAATGCTAAGCTTATCACTCGTAATTATAAAGATTATCCAGTACATGAACTTGTAACTCTGATTGATGAATTGTACTAATAATATTGGACAAGAGAATATGCAAACCGTAGAATTACAGCCCATTATGCCGGACTGAATCCTACGGTTTTTTTATTTATTAAAAAGGGTACTATCTTTTTTAGGGTCAACATCGTTATACATATTATAAGGATCTGATTGGAGGAGATGAAATGGATTCAGATTTGATTTTGATCCATAGAATTAGAGCTGGGGATGAAGCGGCTATTGAAGCGTTTGTAAGAAAGTATTACGCAAAAGTTCTCTCTTATTGTGAGTATCGGCTTCAGGATGTTCAGCAAGCAGAGGATTTGACACAGGAAACTTTTTATAGGTTTTTCAGGGCTTTCGAGACATATAACCATAGAGGAAAGCTTGTAAATTATCTTTATTCAATAGCAGGCAATCTTTGTAGAGACTATTGGAAGGTTGAACAAAAAATACAAAAGGTAGAACTAACAGAAACAATTAAGAATATGCCAGTTGAGTGTGATGTTACTGAAAAAATGGATATTGAAACAGCAGTGATGGAACTGCCAAAGGAAATAAGGGAAGTCATCTGGATGCATTTTTTCCTTGGAATGAAACTTGAAGAAATATCTGAGGCTGAAGGTATAAGCCTTCCATTAGTAAAATACCGCTTGAAACGAGGACGAACTTTGCTTAAAGGTATCCTTGGTAAGGAGGATCTATGAATTTAGATAAGATGTTATGTTCACATGATAATAATACAGTAATCCCCAGGGAAGAGGCTGTTTTATCTACTATAAAAACAGCAAAAGATGCATATTGGGATGAAGAATCCTCAAGATGTATATCATGGATGGAATTTATGTACCAACAGTTGTTCTATATTAGAAAAACATGGTGGTTAATACAATTTGGTGTGCTATTTGCTATATGGATTCTTCTTAAGGTTTCAGGAAGTGGTCCTTATTCAGAAAGATGCATGGGAATTCTTGCGCCTATATTTATAATTCTGGTGCTGCCGGAGCTTTGGAAAAATGTCAGTAACAGATCAATTGAAATAGAAGGAGCGTCTTATTATTCATTTCAAAAGATAATGGCAGCCCGGATGATAGTGTTCGGGTTAGTAGATCTTATGATGTTAACTATATTTGTAATTGTAAGCGTATCTTCTACCGAAGTGCCAATGACGGATCTTATAGTTCAGTTTCTATTGCCTATGCTGATTACATCTTGTATTTGCTTCAGGGCATTTTCTGGAAGGCTTTTGAGAGGAATTGTGCCGTCAATTACAGTAAGTCTTTTATGGATGACAATATGGCTATTTATTGTTTTGAGAGAAGATGTTTTTACTCGTGTATCTGGTTTTGCCTGGGGATTATTGTTGGTAATATCGGTTTCTTACCTATGTTACTGCATATACAGAATTATGAAAGATTCTGGGAGAATTCTGGCTTACAACTTTATGGGGGAAATGTGATATGGAACTTGTAATATCAAGTGTAGAAAAGGATTATAGCGGATTTAAAGCGGTAGACAATGTCAACCTTGAAATGAATAATGGAGTGTATGGTCTTCTGGGGGTAAATGGAGCAGGAAAGACTACACTTATGAGGATGATCTGCACACTTATACACCCAACAAAAGGTAAAATCTTCTGTGATGGAAAAGATATTTTTGAAATGGATGGAGAATACAGAAAGCTGCTGGGGTATCTTCCACAAGAATTTGGGTTTTATCCTGACTTTTCAGTATTTGACTATTTGAGGTATATTGCCTCAATCAAGGGGCTGTCATCTGCACTTGCAAGAAAGCGTATAAATGATGTTTTGCAGCAGGTTGGAATGGAAAAAAGCAAAAACAAAAAAATGAAAAAGCTTTCTGGTGGAATGAAGAGAAGAGTCGGCATTGCTCAAGCTATGCTAAATGATCCTAAGATTTTAGTGTTGGACGAACCTACAGCAGGACTTGATCCAAATGAGAGGATACGATTTAGAAACTTAATAAGTGAACTGTCACAGGACAGACTGGTTCTTCTTTCAACGCATATAGTTTCAGATATCGAAAGCGTGGCAAGCCAGATTTTTTTCATGAGAGATGGCAGAATTGAATTATCGGGAACGGCAGATGAATTGCTTGAGGCTACCCCGGCAAAGGCATGGGAATGTATGCTGTCAACAAATGAAGCTGATATAATACAAAATCGTTTTTGTGTTTCCAATCGCAGAGTAATTCGTGGCGGAGTAGAATTACGCATAGTTTCGGAAGAAAGACCTTGCCCAGAGGCTTGTGAAGAAATAATGACTTTGGAAGATCTGTTCCTATATGAATTTGGAGAGAAAGCAGGTGACATAGATGGTTAGATTTGAGATTAAGAAAATCTTTTCAAGAGCCGGAGGTAAGCTTGCTCTTCTGCTTCTTTTTATAATATTGGTAATAGTTAGTGTTTTTGCTGTTAGATATGTGGATTACACAGATGAAAATGGAAATAATACTTATGGGTTTCAAGCCGTAAGATTGCTAAGAGAACGAAAAAGTGAATGGAGCGGATATCTTACAGAAGATGTATTTGCTGCAGTCATAAAAGAAAATGCAGCCATTGAAGCTACTCCCGAAGCAAAGTCTAAGGATTTCCACGAAAATAATAAAGCGTATGCAAAGAAACAAGGTTTTTCTGATATACGTGATATTATTAACAGCTCCCTCAGTTCTTTTAGGGAATACAATTACTATTTGATTGACGGTGCAAACGTAGATGATTCTAAATATGTTTATCAGAGAAGAATTTCGACTCTTCAGGAGTGGCTTAATTCGGATGAAGCTAAAGACAGGTATTCTGCCAGTCAAAAAGAATTTTTTCTGGAAAAATATCAAGAGTTGGATACTCCTTTATACTACGAAGATGCTGATGGATGGAAAGCTTTGCTGGAATATTCGCAGACAATTATAATGTTGACCATGTTAATCTTAAGCTTTCTTGTGTGTGGCATTTTTTCGGGAGAATATCAACTAAAGGCTGATGCAGTATTCTTTTCCACTGCTGAGGGCAGAAGAAAAGGAATCAGAGCCAAAATACTGGCAGGACTTGTAATGATAACCATAGTATATTGGGGAATGGTAATTATATACTCGTTAGTAGTATTAGGCATTTTAGGTACAAGTGGTTGGAATTGTCCTATACAAACTAGCCTATATGGCTGGAAGAGCCTTTATAACATTACCTTTTTTGAGGACTATTTATTTACAATCATAGGTGGATATATTGGTAATCTGGCTATTCTGTTTGCAGAAATGTTGTTGTCAGTAATCACCAGATCTGCTGTTATTTCAATCACGTTTCCATTTGTAATATTGTTTCTGCCATCATTTGTCGGGGGTATTGATCGTCTTTCAGAATTTCTAGGGCTTTTTCCGGATCAATTATTGCAGATAGGAGTGGCAGTCAGATTATTTAATACATATGAAATTGGAAGTAAGGTTTTTGGCGCATTGCCAATCTTGTTTATCTCATATCCTATAATTGTATGTCTTATGATACCTATTATTTATCAGATATATCGTAAATCAGAAATAAGATAAGTTATACACAAAAACGTCATCATATCTAATTTAGAGAGATATGATGGCGTTCATTTTTAGAGTTATTTCTTCTTCCCTCTTCCTTTTGAAGGCTGCCTGATAAGAGGATTACGAGAAGCTTTTGTAACTAAATTCATTAAGGTTCTTGTTTCTTCTGGAGATAGCTTGGCAAAATTGATATCCAGTTTCTTTCCCCACTGAATAACTGTAGCCTTATCTACAATGGACATTTCATCATCTTCGCTTTCTATGGTTGGGGTAGGTGTTGAATCACCTTTCTTCAGATTTTCTGCAAGTTCTTTTATTGATTCAATGTATTTATCTGCAATACTCTCTTCATCTCCCGTATCCCAATCATCTTTGTGAGCTTCTCTTATATCCTTTGCGATAGTTTTAAGGCTTCGTTCCATCAGATCGCCAAAGTATACGGAGTCATCGATCACTGCTTTTTCAAATGTCCTCATATAAATATCATCTGCCGGAACATTTGCTTTTTCCATGATGAGGCGTCTAAGTCCTGTCACATAGCTGTTCACTTGATGGATCATGGTACCTGCATGGTTATCCACATATATTTCCATATCACATAGCAGGTTTTCAAACTCAGGATGCTTGATCATTTCACATAAAAGTCTATTGTTAAGCTTTTGGCTCTTAAGGATCTTTATGGTCTCATCATCAAGATGGAGTTCGTCAATAGGAGTTCCGTTCTCTGTCAGATTATCAGTAAGACCAAGCAGATAACCAAGAGATACATTATAGTATTTCGCCAAAGCTTTCAGTGTTCCTACCTGAAAGTCTTTCGTATCATCATTTTCATAGTTGCTTATGGTGGAGCTGGAAACACCTGACTCCATTTCTACCTGCTGCAGCTTGTATCCAAGTTTTGCACGCAGGTCTCTTAACTTCTCCTGTGTAGTAAGATTGCACCTCATATCTTAGATCTCCCAATCATTTAAAAATCAATTATAAGTATAACGACTTTCTGAAATAAAGTAAGCATCCAATTAGCATAGAGACTTAAATAGTTCTTTCCAAGAAAGTGGAAAAAGTATCGTTGCGATAAAATTTCCAACCTTTTGGATATACGGGATGGGAAAGCTCATTTTGCGACAATCAGTATAGAAAAAGTGAATGAGCGTTCCAAATGAATACTATTTCGGGGAAGCCAAGCGATGATACCAACAGGTGGAGCGGGCCAAGGGTAGAAAACGACAAAGCTCAAAAAAGTCTAAATGGCTAACATGGATCTAGAGAGGACTTGTCAGGAACTCAGGCGGTGAGACGACACCTTAAGCAAATGCTTAAGTGAGAAAGAAACAAAAAGAAGCAAGCTCGGATTATCTTTTGATAATGAGCAAATGAATGGTCACCAGTTTATCTATATCAGGCTGGTGACTTTTGATTTGCCCATTATGGACTTTGTTCCATGCGCAGGAACAAAGACATTTGCTTTTCCAAACTTTGATGAGGGCAAACAGCAAAGCTTGGAAAGGCATGCAGCTGCCAAAAGCAGATGCCAGCGAAAATGAGTGCACGCATTTTCGCGGAAAGGGGGTCAAGGGGGCGAAGCTCCTTTGTCAGGTCGAGGGTGAAACCCCGCCCAGTAGATGTGGTCGTGTGCGACACATCGTACTGAGTATTTTTAGTCGCTTATGGCACTTAAATGCCTTTGAAGGCGGTGCTCCCCGGCTGAAACTTCTTTAAAAGAAGCGAAACTAAAAATGATTTTCACAAATGGAGGTTTTTTAAATGATGAGATGTTCAAGACACAACGGACGCTCTGGTAAATGTGGAAGTTATAATCCCAAGCATAATGACAGAGAGTTTGATCTTGATAAAAATGAAGAACTAAACAAAGAAATGACAGATGAGAATGTTTACTGGAACTGCATTGACCAGGAAATAGTCCGTCATGGTGAAAGGGACGATGACAGCATCTCCTTTACTGAGGTGGAGAAAATTTTCTATGAGAATGCATACAAGGATTACCTTGACGGTCAGAATAAGCGGAACATTGAAGCAAGGCATAAGGAAAGATGCAGGACTATGGATCAGCTTCGTGAAAGCAAAAAGACCTGTCCTGAAGAAAGTCTGTATCAGATCGGTAATATCAATGGAACTGTTGATTCGGATGTGCTGCTGGAGTGTGCAACGGAGTTTTTTGAAACAATCCATGAAAGGTATGGTGATCATTACCATACCTTAAACTGGGCGCTCCATCTTGATGAGGCGACTCCCCACATTCATGAAAGGCATGTCTTCGATGTAATCAATCAGTATGGCGAAAGGCAGCCAAAGCAGGAACAGGCACTTAGGGAGCTCGGATTTGAGCTGCCGGATCCGAACAAAAAAGAAGGAAAATATAACAATCGAAAGATGAGCTTCGATGCAGAATGCAGAAAAATCTTCATTGAAATCTGCAAAGAGCACGGTCTACAGATTGAGATGGAACCCATATATGGCGGAAGAAAATATCTTGAGAAGCAGGAGTATATCAATAGTCAGATCAACGAAAAGAACCAGGTGCTTCGGACGGAAAACACTCAGTTACTTTTTAATAACAGTGCTCTTATAGAACAGAAGCAGGAACTTACCTGCGATATCGAAAAGCTGGATGATGAAAAGCTTAAGAAAGAGATAAAACTTGCTTCTGTAGATGAGTTTATAAGTGATGTGACCGAAATTATATACGACAAAGCCTGTGTGACAGTCATTGATGAAGTTGCCGAAATCATGCGGAAAGAAGAATCAAAAGAGATAGGCAAGCTCAAAAGTGAGATCACAGAATCTGATAACCTGATAACCAAGACGCTTGGTAAGTTTGCGGTGGATCAGCTTACAAAACTTCAGCAGAGGCTTCATGGTGTTAAGAGAAATGTTGTGGACACACTAAAGAAGACCTTTTCATCTACAGCCAAGAGAGAACGGCTCATTGAAAAGATTAAAGAGGAAGCTAAGCCCAGCCTTTTGGAAGCTCTTCATCTAAAAAATGATGCTATACAGAGGGATAAAAAGGAAAAGACTCTGGAAATTCCTGCAAGAAACAAAAGGCACGAGCAGTGCCTGTGAGGGAGGTATCAGGATGAGTGTATTCAATGAGATAAAGGAAAAAGTAACTGCTTTGGATGTAATTACCCACTATGGAATAAAGGTAGGCAGCAAAGGAATGTGCTGCTGTCCTTTCCATAATGACAAAAATCCCAGCATGAAAGTCGATACCAGATATCACTGTTTCGGATGCGGGGCTGATGGTGATGCTATTGATTTTGTATCCAACTATTACGGACTGTCCGCTATAGAGTCAGCAAAGAAGCTGAATGAAGATTTCTTCTTAGGAATACAGTTTGGATATGATAGCAAATCTTTAGCAAAAACACCAGAGCAGATCCGTCAGGAAAAGAAACTGGAATTCAGTCGAGAGGTAGTCAAAGCTTTCGATATTCTGAGACGGGATGCAATCAATACCCTGTCAAAGTATCACAGGCTTTTATGGGATTGGAAAAAGGAATATGAACCAAAAGATATGGGGGATGCCGACTGGCATCCCTTTTTCGTGGAGGCATTAAACAAACTTGATCTTATAAATGAGCTTCTTGATGACCTTTGCTTTGGAGAAAGAAGCAAGCAGATCGAGGTGTTGGAGATTTATGGAGAGGAGATAAAGAGTATTGGGGAACGAATTAAAAACTTTGAATAATGATGAACTGTCAAAGATGGCGCAGGTCCTTATAGAATCAGGATTCATGAACGAACTTGCCAAGCAGTACGCAGCAAACAAAGAAAATGAGTCCACTGAAGCCACGGATGAAGTCACAAGACAGCGTGAGCTTGTAAGAGGAATGCTTGAAACAGATATGAAGGGAAATCTTAAGCAGTCCAATATCAACTGTAAGATAGCACTTAGAGAGGATCCTGTTCTAAAGGATGCCATCAGATACAATGAGCTAAATGAAAGAATAGATATCATAAAGCCCATGCCATGGAGAAGAACTTCCGAGCCACTGACTGATGTGGATGAGGCTAATCTTATCACCTACCTTGAGACCTATTACGGGCTTAAGGTTGACAGGATGATAGAAAGGGCAATAAAGACTGTGTCATTTGATAATCCCTACCACCCTGTCAAAGAATACTGGGAGTCACTGGTCTGGGATGGCAAAGAAAGGGTCAGATATGCACTGCACCATTTCCTTGGAGCGTCATTAACAGAGCTAAACTATCAGGCATTGAAGCTGTTCATGCTTGGAATAATATCAAGAGTCTATGATCCAGGTCACAAGTTTGACTATATGCTCTGCCTTGTTGGCGGTCAGGGTGCCGGAAAGTCAACTTTCCTAAGATTCCTGGCAGTCAGGGACAGATATTTTACCGATGATGTAAAAAAGCTGGATGGTGAGGATGTCTTTGAAAAGCTTCAGGGACATTTGATCGTAGAAATGGCTGAGATGATAGCTGCCATAAGAGCTGCTAATGAAGAGGAAATAAAGGCTTTCATTACAAGACAGGTTGATGTTTACAGAATCCGCTATGATAAGTTTTCTTCCGAACATCCGAGAAAGTGTGTGTTTGCAGGAACTTCAAATAAAAAGCAGTTCCTACCACCTGACAAATCAGGCAACAGACGATTTATCCCTGTTGAGTGCAATGCTTATCTGGCGGAGGTTCACATCCTCAAAGATGAGGAGTCGTCAAGAAAGTATATCGAGCAGATGTGGGCTGAAATGATGGTTGTCTACAGAAGCGGTGATTTCTCTTTGACGCTTTCAGAAGAAATGGAGAATGAGCTGGAGGAGTTTCAGAAAGACTTTGTACCTGAGGATCCCATGGAAACATCAATAAGAGACTTTCTTGATGCTACCAAAGAGAACTATGTCTGTGGCAACATGCTCTATTACGAAGCACTTGGTCACAGCAAGCTCTTTGACAGACCAAAGATGGGTGAATCGAAGATAATCGCTGAAATCATGAACAACATGCCCGGATGGGAATATGTCTCATCTCACAACTTCTTTGAGTATGGCAAACAGAGGGCATGGAGAAGGGAAGGTACTCCGCCAGTGGTCGAGGATCCGGACGGATTTGTCCCTGTTCCTGAACAGATGGAAATACCTTTTACCTGATCTTTATCTATAAACGGATAAACGGTAAACGGAAGAAATAAAAAAAAAATCACAGAAAGGATATAAGAATAAAGTTTTAGAGTCGGTTTACGAGGTGCGTTTACACTTCGCTGCCGGCTCTTTTTATGAGGAGAATATGGGGAAAGACAACAGAAACAGATCGCTATTTGCTTTACAGTCAGATTACGGCGGTGCTACACTTTTCCTAGAGGAGAGTGCCGAGATTGCAAATATGAAGATGCAGTATTTGGCACGGAAACGTGTTTTAAGAGTAAAGGAGGCTTTTCTACCTTATACAAGGGAAGGAAGTAAGATCGTCGTCTATGACAAGACCAACAAAAGTTACAAGATAAGGATTCCCAAGGCGCTCAGGAACGATGACAGAAGTAAGATTACTGCCAAGAGTGAGCAGGAAGCCTATGAGAGGATGTATATATATCTGTTTGGAGATGACAGATATACAGTAAGGTCACTGTTCGAAGAGGTAATGAACAACAAGGAACATGATGCTGACACATCTTCTCTTACAGTATCGAGATACCGCCAGATCTGGAACAAGTATTATGAAGATGCTCCGCTTGCAGATATGTCGATATCAGAGATCAAGGCATCAGACCTTAAGCAGTTCTTCAAGGATCTAACCGCTGGTCGCGTCATGAGCAGAAAGAACTTCGTCAATATCAAGAGTATCTTCAATGTAGTCTTCGATATAGCTGTTGATAATGACATTGTTACAAGCAATCTGAGCAGAAATATCAGCTGCAAGGACTTAAAATTCAAGGCTGTGGACAATGAAAACATCAGATATACGGATGATGACAGAGACAAGATACTTGCCTATCTTGATGGACTTGCAGAAAAGACGGGTTATGAATACGGTATTGAGCTTATGTTCTGCCTCTGTGTGAGAATCGGTGAGCTTAGAGCTCTCAGATGGTCGGATGTAGATTTCAGGAAACATACGATTTCCATCTCAAGAGAGATAGTTCTCCGAAAGGGTGATGATGGAAAGAATCATTTCATTGAAGTTAATCACACCAAAGGCGGAGAACATGGAGCAAGAGTACTTCCTTTATCTGAAAGGGCTGAAAAAGCACTGAAAGCGTTAAGGGAACAGCAGGTTGTATCAGATCACATCTGTTGCAACGCAGCAGGAAGTCCACTTGACGGAAACAAATTTAATAAGCACCTGAAAAAGGTAACGGAAGCAGTAGGTATTCCCTATCTTTCAAGTCACAAGATCAGGTTCTGGAGCGTTACAGCCCTTGCAAGGGCAACCGGTGGAGATATTCAGACGGTGATGTATGCAGCAGGACATGTTGATAAGAACACTACTCTGCACTATATCAGAGCGGTTCAGAGTGACACACAGGCTGAGAAAATCAGGGAATGCTTCGCTTGAAAGACCAAAAAGACCACTTAAAGACCACTTATTTTTTGCCTAAAACAACTGAAACCCCAGAAAACATCTGGGGTTTCAAAGAGCGATAGACGGGGCTCGAACCCGCGGTCTCGACCTTGGCAAGGTCGCGCGTTACCAACTACGCCACTATCGCATATATGTAAAGTCGCTTGCGCGACAGCAAAATAAATAATATAGTATTTTGTTTTAGTTGTCAACAGGTTTTTGGCAAAAAAATAAAACACTGAAAAATAAACGGTAAGTATTGACAACAGGCGCTTTTCCGCAAAATAATAAAGAAATACTTTATCACGTTAATGCGGAGGAGAATTCTATGTTTATCGACACTTTCTGGTCACTGCTTCCGGCAATTATCGCCATTGCCCTGGCACTTATCACCAAAGAGGTTTATTCATCCCTGTTTATCGGAATTGTAGTGGGAGGACTGCTGTACTCAAGCTTCAGCTTCACGGGGATGATCAATCATGTATTCGTTGAGGGTATGATAGGTCAGCTCTCGGATCCCTGGAATGTGGGAATCCTGATCTTCCTGGTGGTTCTTGGAACCATGGTCATGCTTATGAACAGGGCCGGTGGGTCCGCTGCCTTCGGAAAATGGGCTGTTTCCCATGTTAAAACCAAGGCCGGAGCTCAGGTGGCTACCATTGTTCTTGGAATACTGATCTTCATTGATGACTATTTTAACTGCCTTACAGTGGGCTCGGTTATGCGTCCCGTTACGGATAAGCACAAGATATCCAGGGAGAAGCTGGCATACCTTATCGATGCAACTGCAGCTCCTATCTGTATCATCGCCCCTATCTCGTCCTGGGCAGCAGCTGTTACGGGCTTTGTGGACGGGGTTAACGGCCTGACGCTTTTTGTCCGCGCCATTCCCTATAATTTCTATGCGCTTTTGACAATCGTTATGATGTTTGCCTTAACTGTTATGAATTTCGACTACGGTCCGATGAAGCAGGCAGAAGAGCATATAAAGGTAAAAGAAATAGTGACTCCTTTCGGAGACGGTGAGGGACTTCTTGGTGCCAGTGATCAGCCCACTCCGCCTGTTTCCTCAAAGGGAAAGGTTATGCATCTTATATTCCCTATAGCTACACTTATCATCTGCTGCGTTATCGGAATGATCTATACCGGCGGCTTCTTTGAGGAAACCAATTTCGTTGATGCCTTTTCGGGATCTGATGCTTCCGTAGGTCTTGTATACGGCTCTGTTGCAGCGTTGATTCTTACAATTGTCTTTTTCCTGCTGACAGGTGTTCTGAGCTTCAAGGAGTGCATGAATTCAATTCCTGAGGGCTTTAAGAGCATGGTTCCCGCTATTCTGGTGCTTACATTTGCCTGGACTCTTAAGTCCATGACAGACTCTCTTGGCGCAGCCAACTATGTTGCGGGAATATTTGAGAGCTTTGCGGATAACGGCGCCATCATGAGCCTTATCCCCGCAGTGGTATTCATAATTGCCACTTTCCTTGCTTTTGCCACAGGAACTTCCTGGGGAACCTTCGGTATCCTGATACCTATCGTTGTTAATGTGTTTGGCTCAAATATGAACAATGAACTGATGATAATAGCCATCTCCGCATGTATGGCAGGTGCTGTTTGCGGTGACCACTGCTCACCCATCTCTGATACCACCATCATGGCCAGTGCCGGCGCCCAGTGCGACCACATCAAGCACGTATCTACTCAGCTTCCATACGCTATGACGGCAGCCGCTGTTTCTTTTGTGGCATATATCATCTCAGGCTTCTTCAGGAACTGGCTGCTTTGCCTGCCGATAGGTATAGTGCTTATGCTTGGAACATTGTTTGCAATGAAGAAGATACAAAAATGAGCCCTCGGGGACTTAAGTCAAGGGACCATTTTCAGAAAGTGATTATTTTAGCCAATGAGCTCCGGCTCATTGGCTTTATTAATTGTTTCTTTATTTGAATTAAAAATAAAACGGAATTACAATTATGCCATGAGGAGAAAAAAGGATAAGGAAAACTTAAGAGACAGAACATATCAGGAGACATACGACGGTGACTACCTGGATAGCAGACAGTACATGGTGGTAGCGGTGTCTCTTTTTGTGACGCATTCTTTTATGGAATTGTTCTATATCTGGACCGGCTGCACCCCAATGGTCTTTATCAATATCGCAAGTATCCTGATCTATGTACTCAGCGCTCTGCTGATTTCCAAGGGATATCAATTGGTGACAGTCTGGCTGATGGAGGGGGAGATCTTCTGGCATGTGATATTTGCCTGCATTTTCATGGGCCTTAGATGCGGATATCAGCTGTGGCTCTTCGGAACTTTTTCCAGTATCTTTCTTCCGTTCTTTATTCCAAACTTAAGTAAAAGGCCGAAAGTTGCCATTGGAATATACGCTGTTTGTATTGTAGTCGGCTTTGAGACGCTGGTATTATTGGGCAGACACGATCTTCTGCCGACTGAATATCAGGTTGGTGATAAGCTGGCTTCCACCCTGTATTACATCAATGCTGCTCTGGGCTTTATCTCCATTATGATCTATACCTCAATCTATAATCAGCGAATGAGTGCGAAAAACCAGGAGCTGCAGTATGTGGCCGACCATGACGGGCTTACGGGGATATTTAACAGGAAAAAGACGCAGAGCATTCTTGAGGCTGAGATTCAGAGGCAGAAAGAAACTACCGGAGAAAGGCTCGCAGTAGCCATTCTGGATATCGATTTTTTTAAAAAAGTCAACGATACCTACGGACATCAGGCCGGGGATGAGGTCCTGGTTGCGGTTACGTCCTGCTTCAGGCGTTATCGGGAAAAGGGGCTTTTATACGGAAGATGGGGTGGGGAGGAATTTCTTTTGATCTCACCTGAAACCTATTCCTATGAGGAGTTTGCGGAACTTCTGAACAATCTGAGGGAAGACATCCAAAGCCTCGAGATCTCGTCAGAGGGACAGCTCATTAAGGTGACAGCATCCATAGGATCTGCTGATTATGAAGAAAGCCTGAATCTGGATAAGTTCATCCAAAGAGCCGACGAGCGGCTGTACATTGCCAAAGAATCCGGAAGGAACAGAGTGATCAGCGAGTAGGGCTGGCAATTGAATGTAAATTTTAATATTGACACACAAGATTCTGTCAATTATACTGATGCCTAAATATTTTCAGACAGAATCAGGTGCGGCGTATATAAGCCTCATCAGACTACAGGAAGTTTGATGAGGTTTTTTATATAAAAAACGGCAGGAGGAGAATATTATGGAACTGATCAGAGTACAGGATTCGGACTACAAAAAGACTTACGAGCTCTATATGTCTTTTCCCGAAAACGAGAACGGTTACGTGAACAGCGTGTATGGCTACGACTACGACAGGTTCCTCAAGTGGATCGAGAAGAAGCGCAACTGGTCATTGGGAAAAGAGCTGCCGGAGGGCTTCGTTGCAGACACAACCTATGTGCTTTCGGACGATGACACCTATGTGGGAGTATTCAATCTTCGCCATTATCTGAACGATTTTCTGAGAGAAGGCCCCGGCCACATCGGCTACTGTATCTCGAAACAGTACCGTGGAAAGGGTTATGCCACAAAAGGCCTGGAGCTGACACTGGGAAAGGCGAGGCAGATGGGGATCCATGAGGCTTATCTTTCCGTGAACAAGGACAACCCCGCGAGCCTGCGGGTACAGCTCAAAAACGGAGCATATATCCACCATGAAAACGATAAGGAATACTTTACCAGGATAAATGCCATCAAGGATGGTGCTACAAGGCAGGAGATAGTGGGTCAGTTTTACGCTCAGTACGACGAGGATATTCGCCTTGAAAGGAGCGTCCACGGGAGGCTTGAGTACGCTACCACCATGCACTATATCCATAAATTCGCAAAAGAGGGATCGAAGGTGCTGGAGATTGGTGCCGGAACAGGCAGATACTCCATCGCCCTGGCAAAGGAAGGCTTTGACGTCACTGCAGTGGAACTGGTGGAAAGTAACCTTGCCGTGCTGCGGGAGCACAGTGCCGGCCTTGATAACTTAAGATCCCTTCAGGGAGATGCCACAAAGCTGGATGACCTTCCGGACAACACCTTTGATGTGACGCTGGTGTTCGGGCCTCTTTACCACCTTTATGAAAAAGAGGAAGTGAACAAAGCCATCGATGAGGCAATACGTGTCACCAGGAAGGATGGCGTTATCCTGTTTGCATTCATATCCGTATTTGCCATCATGTATTCGAACTATTTTACCGGCAACTGGGGAGATGGTCAGGAAGAGAACTTCACGCAGGATTATAGGGTAAGGCATTTCAAGGAGCAGCTCTTTACGGGATACGATGTTACCGGGTTCGAGGATCTGTTTTTGGGAAAAGAAGTATCGTGGATTACCACCACAGGTGTGGACGGCCTTATTGAGCCTATAGAAAGAAGGGCGGATTTTGCTGTGACCGATGAGGATTTCGAAAAGCTTGCCGCCTGGTACCTGGCGTTTTCCGAGAAAAGGGAGCTTCTTGGTAACACAAACCACCTGCTGTATATCTGCAGGAAAAAATGAGCCGCTGACTTAAGTCCCCAGGGACCACCCCAGGTTTCTACGCAACAAAAAGGACATCCGATGGGATGTCCTTTCAGACTGTAGACAAAGTGGTCTTGAGAGCATAGCTCTCAGGACCATTTTTCTTATCTTACGTTTCTTTTGTTTAG